>NZ_RQVQ01000006.1 GCF_003865405.1 Paenimyroides tangerinum | reverse complement strand
CAGAAGCGCTTTCTAAAGGTAGCTTTGTATTAGAATCAATAATTTTTCCATTCAAAACTTGAGAATTCATCTGAATAATAAACAAAGTAAAAAAAATAAGTATAAATTTTGGCATATCAAATGGTTTTGTTTTAAATATACAAAAAAAGGTCTAACTCATAAAGTCAAACCTTTTTAAATACTTAAATTCTGTAATAATAATATAAAGTATAAGCTTATTTTTTAATTTAAAGAGAATTAAAATACGTATTTAACTCCTAACGAAAGACCATTAAGTAATCCAGAATTAACATCTAATCCGAAAGTTGTTGTTGCATCTCCACCTTTAGGTTTAGCACTTTCCCAACCTAAAACTCCTAGTTTTGCCTCAACAGACCAATTACCAGTTATGAAATAATCCATACCAACACCAACATTTACACCAACTGAAGAAGCTTTAGCTTCACCGTATTTAGCAAATTTTAATGGAACTGCTGCTTCACCAAATAACAAAAAGTTATCTGTAACTCCCCAATATTTTCTAGCTAAAGGTTGTACAATAAAAGTACCACCATTTACTTTATCTCCTCCGTCCGCTTTTGCAGATTCACCAGTATAACCTATTGCTAATCCAACTGCAGTTGTCGGAGCTATAAAAGTACCAACAGCTGGCAGAACTGTAAAAGAAGAAGTCGTTGTTTTTGCTGTTAAATCAGTTTTTGGGGTTACTGTTGAGGAAAAATTTACTTGTCCCATTAAAAACCATTTACCTTTAAATCCATCTTGTGCGTTTGCAGCGAATGCAGTTAAAGCGATTACTGCTAAAATTACTTTTTTCATAATTATCAATTTAATTTTAACCAAATTTAACACTTTGAAACACTTAAAAAGATGATTATAATCATAATACTTTAAAAAAAACAGCTCGAAAGGTCAATTAAACAAATTATTAATAATTAAAAAAAAGCCGAAAGAAATTCTTTCGGCTTTAAATCATATTACTGAGTTAATCTTGAAAATCGTTTGTTACTTTCAGGAAAATCTATACCATAAGCAAACAGAATAATGAAACCATAAAATAATGAATTCAATACCAAATTCCAATTCATAGCAACTAGATGAAAAGGCTCACTTTCGAAACAAGTAAAAATGATACCAACCACGATAGAGATTAAAGCCAACCATTGATAAACTCGCATTCCTGAAAAATAGGGCGTTTGAGGTTCTCCTCTTAAAGATTCTTCCACAAAACGAAAACTTCCATTTAAAATAAGATATATTCCTGTAATAAAAGTAACAGGTAAACCTAAGCTAACTAATCTAATCAAAATGAAAAAAGTCAAGAAATTAGAAGCAATAGAATAAAATTGAGTTGGAAACAAATTCTTACCTGCCCAACCAGCAATTTTATTCACTCTTGATTTTGGATGATTAAAACAAATTCCTAAAGTATTTGTAGTTGGTTTTCCATGACAACAACCTTGAACCAAACATCTAAAACGTCCAAAAAACTGAATCGGACTAGCTGCCAAAGAAGCGATTCCTAGCAAATAAAAAAAGCTAAAATCCGAAAATATGGCTATAAAAACAATCGTAATAAAAACACCAATTATACTTCCGTAATATCCATAAGGACGTAAAAGTGCAGGTGAACCTTCAACAAATTGTGCCCAAAGTCCAGCCCCAATAAATCCTGAAATTCCAATTAAATAAATAATATAAAGATTATCTGGCAAGCAAATTCCCATTATCAAAAATCCAGCAATTCCACCCAATGCAGCGTAAATCCCATGGTTAATAATTCTGATTTTTCCTATTCGCCATTCCTTCCAAGAGTTTGAAATTCGTTCGCAAAAAGCTAATACTTTTTGATAAATCTTAATACGTTTATCTACCATATAAAAAGCAAGAACTCCAAAAAGAACATCTAAAATAGTATGATTAAAAGTTGTCAAACAACTTAGTATAATTAAAATTGAAATAATCCAACCTAAGAATTTAAAATTTGGAAATCGAATTGAAAAATATTTCAAAAAAATCAAAGCCCAAAAAACATGAAAAGACGGAAGTGCAGCTGTTTCTCCATCTAATGTTCTTCCCGTAATAATCAAATTTGTGAAGTGATTTACGTTATCTATAGAATGATATTCTACAATAAAAGGAAAAACTAGATAACAATAGAAAATGATGCACATACCAGTAATTGTGTCAAATATAAATTTGCGACAAACTTGATTGGTTTGAATCAAAAAAGGAATCAATCCGATGATTGGATAAGCGAGAATATAAGGAATTACGCTAAAATCATAAAAAGGAATGAAATTATCTAAAACTATTTTAGTGGAAATGGCATCATTAGGAGTTCCAAGAAATATGAAACTTTGGTAGATTAAAATCCAAGGCAAAAATATCCAAACATAAAGCAACAATCTATTTTTTAGACTTAATTTATTTTGATTGTTTTCAGGAAAATCAAAAAATGTTCTATGCGTTTGATGATTAAAACTTTTAGAAATTATCTCGTTTTCAAATCCATTTACGTAAGCTAAAATCAAAAGAATAAAAATAGGAGAAATCAACCAAAAGCATGAAGCTGATTGAAAATACATACTTACGCCAAATGAAACAAAAACAGCTCCGACATAAATTGGATGATGAAATAAACCGTACAATCCCGAACTTACATAGTTTTTTGGAGGAAATCCATTCATTGGCAAACCTTTTCCTTTGAACCAAAGATTAAGCATTGCACCAATTATCAAAACAAATCCAACAATTGACAATCCGATGGATAGAATTGGAAAATCAGGAACAGGAAGTTGAATTAATGATTCTGTTTTTGAAGTCCAGAAAACTAAAAATACAGGAAGAATCGCACAAAAAACAAATGCGTAAATGAATTTTTGTAGAAATATTTTTAAATTTCCCATAAGACTGTTTCGTAAAGCGAAAAACCATTTTCAGAGTTTTCTGGATTTATAAGTGTTGATTGGCTTTTAAATTTCATTTCTCTAGAATTAAGAAATTTATTCTTGAAAAATATTTTTAAGAATGGATATGAATCTGCAATTTGCAATAGTTTTTCGTCTTTGATAGAGATAGGATTTTCAAAGAGTAATTTTGTATTTTGATTTTTGAAATGTATTTCATTATCACTGATGTCCACATCTTCAATTAATTTTCCGTTCCAAAATACTTTTTTTAATGGCTGTTTTCCAATCCATTCAATCCAAATAATGGTATGGTTTTCTGAAAGAAATCTACCCCATTTTAAAGTTGAAATTGGCATTTTCCACGGAACAAAATTCATTTCTAAAATCTCAGAATAACCCAATCCCGAAAACATTTGATTATTTATTTCTACTTCAAATTCAGCTTTGGGAACGATGCAATTCCAATTGATTTTAGAATTATTTTCTTGCCATAAAACCTCAGAAATCGAATGAGATTGAGTATCCCAATTTCCAGAAATTTTTAGGCTTGAATTTGAAAATGATGAATTATTTAAACCAATAATTGATTTTCTTAGTTTACTTATTTCTTCTGTAGTTTCATCTAAAGACAAAATGAAAGATGAATAAGGAATTTTGAAACCAAATAATTTTAATTCTGCATAATACAAGATTAAAGCATTTCCTTGTTTATCGATTCCATCGAAATAGTATTTTTTGAGATTAAACATAGTGGTTGGAAAACTTTTAGGTTTCAAATATATTTCAATTAACTTTCTTAACAAAATATCACTTTTACAAAAATATCTCAAACAAAAAAGGCAACTCTTTCGAATTGCCTTTTGATATTTTAAAACTAAAAATTAGTATCTGTAATATTCTGGTTTGAATGGTCCTTGAACCTCAACTCCAATATATGCAGCTTGTCCTTCAGATAAAGTTTCTAATTCAACACCTAATTTAGCTAAGTGTAAAGCAGCAACTTTTTCATCTAAATGTTTTGGTAACATATAAACATCATTCTCATAATTAGCCGAATTTTTCCATAATTCAATTTGAGCTAATGTTTGGTTAGTAAATGAATTCGACATTACAAAAGATGGGTGACCTGTAGCACAACCTAAGTTTACTAAACGTCCTTCAGCTAAGATAATGATATCTTTTCCGTTTACATTGTAAATATCAACTTGTGGTTTAACTTCTTTTTTAGAAGCTCCGTAAGTTGCGTTTAACCAAGCCATATCGATTTCATTATCGAAGTGACCGATGTTACAAACAACGGTTTTGTCTTTCATTTTCTCGAAGTGACGACCAACAACGATATCTTTATTTCCTGTAGTTGTGATGATGATATCAGCATTTCCAACAACAGTATCTAATTTTTTAACTTCGAAACCGTCCATTGCAGCTTGTAAAGCACAAATTGGATCAATTTCTGTAACTGTTACAATAGAACCAGCTCCACGGAAAGAAGCAGCAGTTCCTTTTCCTACGTCACCGTATCCACAAACAACAACACGTTTTCCAGCTAACATTAAATCTGTAGCACGACGAATTGCATCTACAGCAGATTCTTTACATCCGTATTTGTTATCGAATTTAGATTTTGTAACAGAATCATTTACATTGATTGCAGGCATTGGTAAAGTTCCAGCTTTAACGCGCTCGTATAAACGGTGAACTCCAGTTGTAGTTTCTTCAGATAATCCTTTGATTCCAGCAACTAATTCTGGATAACGGTCAATAACCATATTTGTTAAATCTCCACCATCATCTAAAATCATGTTTAATGGCTGACGGTCTTCACCGAAGAACAAAGTTTGTTCAATACACCAATCAAAAGATTCTTCATCTAAACCTTTCCAAGCATAAACTTGAATTCCTGCTTCAGCAATTGCTGCAGCAGCTTGGTCTTGAGTTGAGAAAATATTACAAGAAGACCAAGTTACCTCAGCTCCTAAAGCTTTTAATGTTTCAATTAAAACTGCTGTCTGAATCGTCATGTGTAAACATCCAGCAATACGAGCTCCTTTTAAAGGTTGCTCATCTTTATATTCAGCTCTTAAAGCCATTAAACCTGGCATTTCAGCTTCAGCTAATTCGATTTCTTTTCTTCCCCAAGCAGCTAATGAAATATCTTTAACTTTATAAGGAACGTAAGGAATTACTTCTTTATTCATAGTTTATCTTATATTTGTGTAAACAAAATTTTAAGCAAATTTAGTGAATTCCTTTTTAATTGCACTAAATTAGATTCTTAATAAAGCGTTAAGAGATTTAACATTCAACAAAGTCAACAAAACAATGCCTTTTTACAAAAAAATTGAACTAAATAATTCAACCAATATTTACGTTTGGAAAATCACTGAAGATTTTGACACCATATTTAAAGAAACTCCGCTTAGAGATGTTAGTTTAGCACGATTAGAAAAAATGCTTTCTAAAACCCATCAGTGCGGATTTTTGAGTGTTCGACATTTATTGAAACAAGCTGGATATTCTGATTTTGATTTGATTTATGATGAAAACGGCAAACCGAATTTAAAAGACGGAAAACACATTTCAATCACGCATTCGTTTGGGTTTTCGGCAATTATTATAAGTAATGAAAATGTTGGAATTGATTTAGAAATGAATCGTGAAAAGATTATTCGAATTGCTGATAAATTTATCGATTCTGAATTTGATTATTTAGATAAACAAAATCAATACATTGAGCAGTTAAGTGTAATTTGGGGCGCCAAAGAAGCTTTATATAAAATGTGTAATTCACGAAGTTTGAGTTTTAAACAAGATATGCACGTGTATCCATTCAATTTGAATTCTGAAATACTTACGGCTCATATTGATTCAAAGCAATTAAATTTCAACAAAAATTTCCATTTGCATTTTGAGAGTTTTGAAAATTACACTTTAGTTTATGGATTAGAAAACAATGAATAAAACACAATTACATACCGAATTAGATTTTAAAGCCGTTCGAAGTTCGGGTGCTGGCGGGCAAAACGTGAATAAGGTTTCAACCAAAGTTATTTTAAATTGGAACAGCATAACCAGTTCGGGGTTATCCGAAAATCAGTTAATCCTTATTCGTGAAAAATTAGCTAACCGAATTAATAAAGAAGGAATTTTAATTTTAGAATGTGACGAAACTCGAAGTCAACTTAAAAACAAAGAACTCGTAACCAAACGTTTTTTCTATTTATTAGAAAATGCATTGATTGTTGCCAAAAAACGTATTGCGACTAAAATTCCAAAATCGGTAATTCGTAAACGATTAAACGATAAGAAAGTTAATTCGGAGAAAAAGCAAAATAGAAATTTTAAGTTTTAGAATAATGAAAAATGACATGAGAATTACGTTTGCTTGGTTTGGAACTTTGATGTTAAGTCCGATAATTATAATTACATTTCTTTTAATATCCACTGAAGCCACACGGTTTGAAATCAAAGATTTTTTCACTGCTTACTTTTTATTTATAATAATTGGAATTTTATTTGCTATTCCAATGCTATTACTTTTATTGGTTTTTAATTATTATTTTCAAAAACATAATTGGTGGAACAAAACAACCATGAGTTCATTTGGAACTGTGTTTATATTTTTATCTTTTTTGATGACTACTCAAAATTTTTATTCAGATTTAAAATCATTTGTTTTTCCTGGTATTTATTCAATATTTTTTATAATTTTAACATTCTGTGTTCATAAAATCAATTTATATGAACTAAGAAATAAAATCAAAAAATGGTTTTAAACTTTTAAAATAACAAAATCTATGTTACCATTTTTCAAATACTTAATTATGTTTTTTGTGGTAATTGCACTCGGTGGAATTGGTGCAATCATTGACTATTTTTTAGGAACTGATATTTTTAAATACATTATGACTCCAATAGCTTTATGGATAATATATTTCAGATTAAGAAAACGAAAAGTAGCCTAATTTAATATTTACAAAACAACTACTGTTCTTATAAAAAAAGAATTATATTTGCCACGTCTCAAAGGGGTGCCAATTACGGCTGAGATCATACCCAATGAACCTGGGCAGGTAATGCTGCCAAGGGAAATTACAGACTTTTCGAGTGCACGCGAAAGGTCGCATATTTATATATCTATATTATTAATCAAACAAAATAACGCCCCTTTTATTTGTAAAAGAATTTTTACGAATGAAAACAAACTTTTTGTTATTTACACTTACTGGAACTTTATTATCCGCAAATGTTAATGCTCAAACCGAACAACCTAAAGATTCGGTTTCTTATGAAACTTTAGATGAAGTTTTAATTCAGGCCGTTCGTGCCAACAAGAAAACACCAATGGCTTTTTCTAATTTATCTAAAGAAGAAATCGCTAAGAAAAACCTAGGTCAAGACATTCCGGTTTTAATGAATTTTATGCCTTCTGTAGTTACAACAACCGATGCAGGAAATGGAGTTGGTTACACTGGAATTCGCGTCCGCGGAAGCGATGCAACTCAAGTTAATGTGACTTTAAACGGAATTCCGTATAACGATTCTGAATCACACGGTTCTTTTTGGGTAAATATGCCCGACTTTGCATCTTCGTTAGAAAACCTGCAATTGCAACGCGGTGTTGGAACATCAACCAATGGATCTGGAGCTTTCGGTGCGAGTTTAAATTTATTAACCGATGCATTCTCTGAAAAAAGTTCAGGCGAAATTTCAAATTCTTTTGGAAGTTATAATACGCGAAAACATACCGTTAAATTTTCTACTGGATTAATGAATAACGCTTTTGAAATTTCAGGAAGGTTATCAAATATCAATTCTGATGGTTATATAGATCGTGCGAAATCAGATTTAAAATCGTATTTTTTACAAGGTGCTTTTATTGATGGCAAAACCTTAATTAAAGCTTTGGCATTTGGTGGAACACAGAAAACGTATCAGGCATGGAACGGTTTAGAAGACAAAGACAAACTTGAAAACGACAGAACGTATAATACTTCGGGCGAATATATCGATGCTCAAGGAAACATTCGCTTTTATGATAATGAAAACGATAATTACGATCAGAATCATTATCAATTGCATTGGAATCAACGTTGGAACACACATTGGAACACCAATTTTGCATTGCATTTAACCACCGGAATTGGATATTACGAAAATTATAAAGTCAACCAAAATTTAGCGGATTACGGTTTAGAAAATGCTTTTGTTGATAATAAGGAAGTTTCTAAATCGGACATCATCAGACAGAAATTCTTAAAGAATAATTTTTATGGCTTTACATTTTCTTCAAATTATAGAAAAGGAAATTTAGATTTCATCTTTGGAGGAGCTGCAAATAAGTATGAAGGTGATCATTATGGAAAAATTCTTTGGGTTGATGCGCCTGTCAAATACAGCTATGAGCAACAATATTATTTTGACCAAGCAACAAAAACAGATGCTAATATATTTGCTAAAGCAACTTATACGTTAAAGGATAAATGGATTTTATTTGGTGATTTACAATTGCGAAATGTACATTACAAAGCTAATGGAGAAGAAACTGGATTTGTTGATGACACGTTTAATTTCTTCAATCCGAAAGCAGGTTTAACCTATTTGATTAACGAAAGTCAGCAAACGTATTTCTCTTTTGCTAGAGCGAATCGCGAACCAAACCGAACCGATTATAAATCTGGAGCTCCAAAACCAGAACGTTTAAACGATTTTGAATTGGGTTGGAAATTAAGCAACGAAAAACTTCAAGTAAATATAAACGGATATTATATGCGCTATAAAAATCAATTGGTTTTAACGGGCGCATTAAATGATGTTGGCGCACCAATGCGTGAAAACAGCGGAGACAGTTATCGTTTGGGAATTGAAATTGACGGATCTTGGGCGATTACCAATAAATTTATTTGGGCACCAAGCATTACTTTAAGCTCAAACAAGAATATCGATTTTAAAGCACATATCGACGGTGAAGTTCAAAACTTAGGAAATACAAACATTGCTTTTTCTCCAAACTTAGTTGCTTCGAATGCGTTTACTTATTTAGTAAAAGAAGATTTTTCAATTAGCTTATTAACCAAATTTGTTGGTGAACAATATATGGGAAATACCGATTCTGATTATTCAAAACTTGATTCATATTTCACAAATGATTTGGTATTCAATTATAGTCTAAAAACTAAAAAATGGTTTTCTTCAATTGATTTCAATTTGATGGTAAACAACATCTTTAATGTAAAATATATTTCAAACGGATATTATTACACTTATGATGATAATTGGAGTAATCCTAACACAACAAAGACAATTGAAGGTGCAGGATATTATCCACAAGCTATGTTTAATATTTTAGGTGGAATTTCATTGAAATTTTAAACTATAAAAAATCCAACTTCACAGTTGGATTTTTTATTTGCCTTAATTATAAATAGTCAACATCGAACCGTTTGTAACGACACGATACGGTTTCAATGGATAAGGAGCATCTGCAATTCCTAGATACAAATTATAAACTAATTCGTCGCAACCACAACTTGCTTCAACGCCATTCAAAGTTAACGCAGAACAGCCTAAAATTTCATGGTTAGAACACGTTGCTTCATAAGCAATATAACCAGAACCTGTGTTCAAAACAATAATTCCATTGATTCCATAACCATAAATTATCATGGCATTTCCTGGGTATTGCAATTGTGTATATGAAGGTAAATTCATATTAATTTGAAAGTTTACAGCATAATCTGGTAGGAACGGATTTCTTGTACGGACATCATCTTTCGAACAACTTATAATTAATAAAGCTACTGAAAAGAAAAGAATTAGCTTTTTCATGATTAAAGATTTGGAAAACAAATTTAATTAATTAACTTTGACCTATAGAGTAAAAACGAAAATTAATAACATATATTATCAAAGTAAACAAAATCCCGTTTGTTGGGATTTTTTCTATTTTATAAAAATGACGTAAAATTATGAGTAAGGTTTCTTATTACACAGCGGAAGGGCTTAAAAAGTTACGTGACGAAATCGATCAATTAAAAAGTATCGAGCGTCCAAAAGCGTCGCAAGCTATTGCAGATGCTAGAGATAAAGGTGACTTATCTGAGAATGCAGAATATGATGCAGCTAAAGAAGCTCAAGGTTTATTAGAAATGAAAATTGCTAAGATGGATGAAATTTTAGCTAATGCGCGTTTAATCGACGAAAGCCAATTAGATGTTTCAAAAGTTTTAGTTTTATCTAAAGTAAAGATTAAAAATCAAGCAAACGGAATGGAAATGACTTATACGTTAGTTGCAGAAAGTGAAGCAGATTTAAAATCTGGAAAAATATCAGTTACCTCTCCTATTGGAAAAGGTTTATTAGGAAAATCACTTGGAGAGATTGCAGAAATCAACGTTCCAAATGGAGTTTTAAAATTCGAAGTTTTAGAAATTTCTAGAGACTAAGTTATGGCATCAATCTTCACAAAAATAATCAGCGGAGAAATTCCTTGTTACAAAGTAGCAGAGGACGAAAATTTCATTGCTTTTTTAGACATCAATCCCAATGCTAAAGGACATACTTTATGTGTTCCAAAGCAAGAAATTGATAAGATTTTTGATATGGATGAAGCGCTTTACGCAAAGTTAATGGCGTTTTCATACAAAGTAGCCAAAGCGTTAGAAAAGAGTATTCCTGCAAAACGCATCGGAATGTCTGTAATTGGTTTAGAAGTACCTCACGTTCACGTACATTTAATTCCGTTACAAGAAATGCAAGACATTCAATTTAAAAATAAAGTTTCATTATCTAATGAAGAATTTGCTGCAACAGCAGCATTAATCGCATCGCATTTATAACAAAAAAACCTCTTTGTATTTAATTACTTAGAGGTTTTTTTGTAGGTAGTTTTTATTTTTTTTGTTCTTAAAAAACTCTTTCTTTACAAAAAATAAAACATGCAATTATTTAAAAACCTATCGTTAATTACAACTACAATAATTCTCACAATAACCTTAACTTCCTGCGTTAATTGTTTGAGAACAAATGACGAAAGTTATTACCTTTCACTTCAAGATAAAAAAATCAATCAGGTTTCTGAACAAGTTCAAAAAAAATATTTAAAAAATAACACATCTGAAGTCACATTCACATTTGAACCCACAAATCTTTTTCAGGAAGATATTAGAGCTTCCAATGACGAAGGTTGTTATTCTGATTGGTGTGAACAATCTACTAATAATATTTATATCGACGGTACTGATAAAACAATCAAATTAAATATTAGAAGTTGCATGAATAATGGATTATTTGAAGTGCATTTTTTTGACAATGCAAATAATTACCACCAATCTTACTATTTAATAAATCAAGAACTACAAGATGTAACAACAATTGCATCTTATAATTCTTCAGTTTCTACTTTTTTAAATTTCACACAAGATTTTCTCTACAAGAATACTATTTATAAGAATGTATTAGTTTTTAAAAGTTGGAATACAGTTGAAACTAATTATATTATAATTGAACCTGATTTTAATTTAATATTATTTGAACATCAAAATGATGAATATAAACTAACTGAATAAACCATTATTTTTGTTTTTTGTAGGCAATTTGAATCGTTGTTCCTTTTCCGATTTCCGATTTTACTACACGAATTATTCCATTATGATATTCTTCAACAATTCGTTTAGTTAATGAAAGTCCCAATCCCCAACCACGTTTTTTAGTTGAAAATCCAGGTTCAAAGATTTTTCTAAAAAGATTTTTTGGAATCCCTTTTCCTGAATCAATTACATTGATGTAAATATATTTTTCGGTATTCTTTATATTAATAAAAATTGCTCCTTTTCCTTTAATCGCATCTATGGCATTTTTGACTAAGTTTTCAATGGTCCAACTATGAAGTACATCGTTTAAAGGAATAATCACTTCTTCTGCATTGGTTTGGTAATAGAATTCGATTTGTTTAGAAGCACGAGATTTTAAATACTCATACGATTTTTCTGTTTCAGCAATCACATTCAGCGGAACTAAAATAGGGTCGGAACCAATTTTTGAAAAACGGTCAGCAATGGTTTGTAAGCGGTAAACATCTTTCTCAATTTCAGTAATCGTTTGTTCATCAACATTATCTAAACGCATAATTTCAACCCAGCCCAACAAAGACGACAAAGGTGTACCGATTTGATGTGCAGTTTCTTTAGCCATTCCTGCCCAAAGTTTATTCTGTGCAGAAACACGACTTGCTTTAAAATAACTTAAAATAACTCCGCCAAACAAAACCAAAATCGCAATTAAGGCTAACGGATAATATTTTAATTTGGTAACCAAAGACGAATTTCCATAATATAAATATTGATTTCCGCTTGGATGCTCAATAACTATAGGTTCGTTCTCTGCCTTCAGTCGTTCTAGTAAATCTTTTTTTGCGACATTATCACCTTGTACATAATCTTCGACATTAGACACATTCATAATGCTATCCTTCTCAGAAGTTTGAACAATTGGAATAGTCGTATTCATACTTAGAACCATCAATTGAAATGAAATATCGGTTTCGTCATTAGCGCTATTAATTCCTTGGTAAGCTGAAGACCAAATTTCCATTTTATCTCGTTCTTCTTCTTTATATGTTTGAAATAACAAATAGGTATTCCAAAGAATCAACGTTAAAATAAGAAACGAACTAATAATGATAAACCAACGTAAATAAATTCTTCTTTTCGAAAACATAAATGGCATTTAAAATTTAAAGATAGTATATTTTGTGGATTTTATTTCAGAATAAAAACACTAAAAACTCAATTCATATTTTTATATTTGTTACAAACCGAATTATCTCAAATATGTTAAGTATTACACCAAAAGAATTAACTCCTGTACAGGTTCAAGCGTATTTACAAGCAGCTGTTGGTCCGCGTCCTATCGCTTTAGCAAGTACAATAGACGAAGACGGAAATGCAAATTTATCTCCTTTTAGTTTTTTCAATATTTTTAGTTCTAATCCGCCGATATTGATTTTTTCTCCTGCACGAAGAGTAAGAAACAACACCATAAAACATACTTTAATTAACGCAGAAGCAACCAAAGAAGTTGTGATAAACATTGTTAATTATGACATTGTACAACAAATTTCTTTAGCTAGTACGGAATATGGTGATGGTGTTGACGAATTTGTAAAAGCAGGTTTAACAAAAGTAAAGTCTGATGTTATAAAGCCGTATCGTGTTGCCGAAAGTCCGGTTCAATTAGAATGTAAAGTAAATCAAATTGTACCGTTAGGAACAGAAGGTGGTGCAGGAAATTTAGTGATTTGCGAAGTGGTTAAAATACATATTCACGAACATATCTTAAACGAAAATGGAGCTATCGACCAAGCAAAAATTGACTTAGTTGCACGTATGGGTGGCAATTGGTACACGAGAGCAAATGCTGGAATGTTTGAGGTTGAAAAACCATTAACAACTTTAGGAATTGGTGTTGATTCTGTTCCTGATGAAGTTAAAAAAAGTGATATATTTGTAGGAAACGATTTAGGAAAATTAGGAAACATTGAACACATTCCTACAATCGAAGAAGTTTCTGCTTTTTTAAATGATAATCAAGAGATTAAATCCCTTTTAGATAGCAACAACACAGAAGAAATATACAAAAAAGCGAAAGAACTTTTAGATAACGATAAGGTTTTAGACGCTTGGAAAATAATAGTATCAATACAAAATAAGAATTAGAAGATGGAAGTTTCAGGAAGAGTAAAAATGATTGGAGAGCCTCAACAAGTGAGTGCTAGTTTCAGAAAAAGAGAAATTGTTGTTACAACAGAAGAACAATATCCACAACATATTTTGGTAGAATTTACACAAGATAAATGTGATTTATTAAATGGTTTCCAAATTGGAGAACCTGTTCGTGTTTCAATTAATTTGAGAGGAAGAGAATGGACAAATCCACAAGGAGAAACACGTTATTTTAATTCAATTCAAGGTTGGAGAATCGACCGTCCATCACAACAAGCACCTCAAGGGCAACCAGCTTATGGAGCTCCACAAGGTTATGGACAACCTCAAGGAGGATATAACCAAGCACCACAACAAGCGTACGGTCAGCCTCAAGGTGGATTCAACCAAGCACCGCAACAAGCGTATGGTCAACCACAACAAGGTGGGTTTAATCAAGCGCCACAAAACAACTTCAATCAAAATCCAGGTGGATTCCCTCCAGCTCCAGATTTTGGAAACAATGAAGAACCAGACGATTTACCGTTTTAATTAATACCTTTATCCTGATTTTTACAAATCAGGATTTTTTATGTATATTTTATCAAACGAAATTTATTTTCCACCCGTTTCAGAAGCTCACGAATCTGGGATTTTAGCTTTTGGAGGCGACTTATCTACAGAGCGTTTACTTTTGGCTTATAACAGCGGTATTTTTCCGTGGTATGAAGAATGCGAACCTATAACTTGGTACGCACCTGAATATCGAATGGTTTTACCTTTAAGTGTTTATAAACCAAAGAAAAGTGTTCGAAATCTTATTAATAGAAACATCTTCAATTGTAGCATTAATCAAGATTTTGAATCGGTAATTCTCAATTGTCAGCAAATAAAACGTGCAGGACAAAACGGCACTTGGATTACCGATGAAATCATTGAAGCTTACAGTAATTTACATAAGTTAGGAAAAGCTTTATCTGTAGAAGTTTGGCAAGATGGAGAATTAGTTGGTGGTTTATACGGAATTGTTGTAGGTAGGATTTTCTGTGGAGAAAGTATGTTTTCTATAGTATCAAACGCTTCGAAAATAGGTTTTGATTTTTTGGTTAATTACTTAAAATCAAAAGATTTTGTTTTGGTTGATGGTCAAGTTTATAACGAATATTTAGAACAACTTGGCTTCTTTGAAACACCTCGTGAAGCTTTTATGGAAATATTAGAAACATATAGATAAAAAAGAAAAGAGTTAGCACCAACCCGCTAACTCTTTTCAACCATTATTAACCACCAAATAAATATTATTTAACAACTATTTTTTTAGTAATAGACTGTCCGTTTGATTCGATTTTCATTAAGTATATTCCTGTTGCAAAACCATCGATAGAAACTTTGTCTGTAGCTTTTACGTTTTTCAACATTTTACCTGTAATATCATATATTTTAACATTAAGGTCGTCATTGTTTTGGTTAGTGATATAAACCATACCATCAGAAACTGGATTAGGATAAACTTTAAATTTATCTTTCATCTCATTTTTAGTATTCGCAGTAGGATCAACTCCAGTTAATTTAACGTCATCAATTCTAAATCCAACATTTGAATCTGATGGATTGCTGAAACGGATACGTAAATTAGCTGTTGCGGGAATTGTTCCAGTCGGTTCAATTAAAATCCAATTAGAAGTACCTGCTCCAGTTGGTCTTGTGTAAGTCAGTCCAGTCCATGCTGTTCCATCCTCGCTTACATCAATCAGCAATTCATTACTTCCAGCATTTGTTCCTTTATAATGACCTAATGATAATGCTAAGTCTGTAAAATCAACGGTATTAATTCCTTCGATTGTTATACTTTGTTGAGGTGTTGCTGCTCCAATAAAAACACAACCCTCGCCAGAAGCACCAACATATCCTTCTGAAGGTGTTGAAATTCTAATAGTTGCATTTCCTGTAAAAACAATAGGTGTTCCGTTTTCAAAATCAGTATGATCCGCAATATTTGTATTAGCAGTTACCACACCAAAGTCCTCTTCAAAAACAACAGTTTGTGCATTCATATTCAATGCAAATCCTAGCATTGAGAATAGTAAAATTTTTTTCATAACTTTTTCTTTTATCATTTGAGTTCAAATGTATAAAAAAAAATTATAAAATGTTAAAAAATAAATATATTTTTTTAAAAATAACACTTTTAAAAACAAAAGTAATACTAATTAACATAAGATTCAATATATAAAACGACTACGAAGACAAGAAACAGAAAAAAAGACAAAATCGATACATCTAAAAAAAAACGACCTCAAAAAAGGGTCGCTAACAATAGATTATATCATTTAATATCTTCTTTTAAATACTTCTTAATCAAGTGATGACCGAGATAGATTAGTGGAGTTAAAGCAATTGCCAAGACCAATTTAAAACTATAACCTGTACCAGCCATATTAATATAGTCTAAAGTAGAAACTTTACCAGTCATCCAAAAAGCAATTCCTGAAACGATAAAACTATCAAACAATTGAGAAATAACAGTCGATCCTGTGCTACGTAACCAAATGTGTTTTCCTTGAGTTAAGCGATTGAAAAAATGAAACAATCTCACATCCAAAAGCTGAGATATTACAAATGCAATTACACTTGCGACAATAATCCACATGCTTTGTCCAAAAACTTGATTAAAAGCATCGTTAGTAACAGCAGAAACTCCAGATGCCGGAATTATCATGGCAAAAAACAAAACAATGAAGCTGTAGATTATTAATCCGGTTGTTAGGAAAGTAAGTTTTTTGACACCAGCTTTTCCAAAGTGTTCATTAATCAAATCTGTTGCGACAAAAACAATTGGCCAAGGTAAAATACCAACGCTCAAGATGAAAGGTCCAATTTCAATAAGTTTACCTCCAATTAATTCAGCAACAATAGCGTTTGTGATAAACAAACCACCAAGAATGATATAAACAATTTGCTTTTTAGTTAATTCCAAAATTATTCCTTTTTAAAACAAAAACAATCCGAAACGTGATCATTTACTAAACCAACAGCCTGCATAAAAGCATAAACCGTAGTTGAACCCATAAATTTAAAACCACGTTTTTTCAAATCTTTCGCAATTTGATCCGACAATTCTGTTTTAGGCGGAACGTCTTTTAAAGTTTCAAAAGCGTTCAAAACAGGTGTTTGATTTACGAAAGCCCAAAGATAATTGGAAAAACTTCCAAATTCAATTTGAATATCTTGAAATAAATTTGCGTTATTTATTGCTGCTTCGATTTTTCCACGATGACGAATTATTCCTTCATTTAAAAGTAGTTCTTCAACTTTCTCTTGATTGTATTTTGAAATCTTTTTATAATCAAAACTATCAAAAGCTTGTCTGAAATTGTCTCTTTTCTTCAGAATCGTGATCCAACTTAAACCCGCCTGAAATGATTCTAATAATAAAAACTCAAACAACACAGCATCATCAAAAACAGGTTTTCCCCATTCTTCATCATGATATTTTATATACAATGCATCATTTGAAACCCAACTACATCTTTTCATAATTATTTCTCTTTAAAAAATTTATCCATTGCAATTGCGATAGCTCCATCACCGGTAACATTTCCAGCTGTTCCAAAACTATCCATCGCAATATACAAAGCAATCATTAATGCTTGATTTTGCGCATCAAAACCCAACATTGTTCCAATAATACCAATCGCAGCCATAATTGCACCTCCAGGAACACCAGGAGCAGCTACCATTGCAACACCCAACATCAGAATAAAACCAGAAAAAGAAAAGAAATCAATAGGCATTCCTTGAATCATCATCAAAGCAATACAACAAGCTACAATTTTCAAAGTACTTCCTGAAAGATGAATCGTTGCACAGAGCGGAACAACCAATTTAGCTATAGAATCCGAAACTCCAATTTTTTGAACTTGCTTTAAAGTTACCGGAATCGTTGCCGCAGAAGATTGTGTTCCTAAAGCTGTAAAATACGCAGGAAGCATCAATTTTAAGCTTGTAAAAGGATTTTTTCCAGCTATTAAGCCTGCAATAATAAACTGAATTAAAAGCACTACAATATGCAGAATAAATATAACGATGATAATCTTTGCAAATACATTTAAGATTACAAAAGCTTGACCTGAATGTGTCATATTCAAAAATATTCCGAAAATGAAAATAGGTAAAAAAGGAATAATTACCTTTTCGATAATCATATTAATGATTTTTTCGAACTCTAAACTTGCTTGAAGCAAAACAGAATTATGAATTTTAGCCAGGCCAATTCCAACAATAAAAGCAAATATTAACGCCGACATAACATCCATAAATGGTGGAATCGCAATTTCAAAGAAAGGTTTTATAGCTTCTTCTTCTGCAACTTGACTTAATGTTTGATTTTGTAGCAAACTCGGAAAGAATGTCATACTTGTTCCGTATGAAAGAAAACCTGCAAATAATGTTGATCCGTAAGCAATTAAAGCAGTTATTCCAACCATCTTACCCGCTTGACTCCCTAAATTTCCAATTGAAGGAATGATTAAACCAACTATTATCAAAGGGATAATAAATCCTAAAAACTGACTGAAAAGCGAATTTATAGTTACAAAAACACCAACAAAAGTTGCGTTAGCAAAACTTCCAATGACGATTCCTAATAAAATTGCAAGAATAACACGAAAAAGAAGATTGTTAAAAAACTTCATGAAAAATACATTAATTGAATAATACTATCAAAGCTACGAAATTAAAAAAGAAAAAACCCAAATCGGATGATTTGGGTTTGAAATAAATTATTGTTTTGAAACTTTACTTTTTAATATTGTTATTATATCTGTATTGGTTTTAAGTTCTTTCGTTGGAGTGTTAAATTTTCTGACTTTTGCCATTCTTGCACTTGCACTATCAGTGGTAGATACATCACCGCTATAGATAAATGAGACATTGTGTGTACCTGTTATTTGAATATTAAAATCAGCTGTAACAGGGTTAGCTTCTACATTAAAAGAATTGTAAATTACAGTTCCTTCTCCTCCAGTATATTCATTAGCAATAACATCAACTCCGTTTAAAGTTGCAAAACCAATTGATTTATAGATATTATTATCAACACTTGGGTACTCATAATCGGTAACTTGCCCATTAACAAAAGTTGCAGGAGTATCGAATGTAACAGCTACAAAATTTGTTGCCGAGTCGGGATTATTTCCATTCCAACCATATTGTGCCCATACAATAGTTGCGCCACCGATTCCGTCTGGACGATATCCTAATAAATCAATATATCCGGCGTTAATTTCATATGTTGTGCCGTTATAAATAAAATTACCTTCTCCCTCAATGGTTAAAAAAGGATTTTCAGCAAATGAAACAGAAACATAATCGCTGGTTATGTTCTGATATTTTGCGCTAACTAACATTACTGCTGCTGTATTTGAAGTAATTGTATTTCCAGAAATAGCAACATCATCAACATAATATGTAACTCCACTTGTAACCGCTGCACCATCTAAAGTTGCGGATAATGTAATAGTGTCACCAAGATAAGCAGAAGTAGCACTTGCAGTAACAACTAATTCTTGAGTTTGTGGTTCATTATCTTCTGGATTAGGGTTTGGATTTGGATTTGGAGTAACTTCAGTTGTGCTATCATCACCACCACAAGAAGTTACAGACAATGAACCTGAAAGGATTAATGATAATGTTAAGATAGAATAAATAATTTTTTTCATAATATTATAATTGTTTAGGTTTTGATGTAGCAATATAGTAAAATTAACAATAAAACAATAAACAATGTGTTTTTTTTGCAAACAAAAAACCCAAATCTAAAAGATTTGGGTTTTTAATATTTTGAATCTAAAGATTAACCTAAAGAAACACGTTTAAATCCAGTGATTTCTACACCAAATTCTTTAACGTAATCAGCTACTTTTTTAGCTTCGTCTTTAATAAAATTTTGGTCTAATAAACATTTTTCTTGATCTAATGTTGTATTGTCAGAAATGAAACGAGCCATTTTACCTGGTAAAATTTTATCCCAAATTTGCTCTGGTTTTCCTTCTGCTTTTAATTCAGCTTTAGCAGCTTCTTCAGCTTTAGCTAAAACCTCTTCAGTAATTTGAGAGAAAGAAATAAATTGAGGTACGTTTTTCAATGTTTTTCCTAAACGAGATAATTCTTCGTTATCTTTAACGATAGCCGCAATACGAGCTTCAGTTTCAGAAGCAACGAATGCAGGATCAAAATCTTTGTAAGATAAAGTCTCAGCACCCATTGAAGCAACTTGCATAGAAACGTCTTTCGCTAAAGTTTCAGCTTTGTCAAATGCTTTAGATAAAGCAGTGATTGCAGCGATTTTATTAACGTGAACGTAAGAACCAATATAAGCTCCTTCTAATTTTTCAAAACCACCGATTTCAATTTTCTCACCGATAACTCCAGTTTGCTCAACTAATTTTTCAGCAACAGTCATTGCATCATTATAAGCAGAAGCTAAAAATTCGTCTTTAGAAGCAAAGTTGATTGCTTTGTTAGCTAATTCGTTAGCTAAAGCAACGAAACCTTCGTTTTTACCTACGAAATCAGTTTCACAGTTTAAAGTCATTACTAAACCAACAGTTTTGTCAGCATTAATAACAGCTACAGCAGCACCTTCAGAAGAATCTCTATCTGAACGGTTAGCAGCAACTTTTTGACCTTTTTTACGTAAAACTTCAATTGCTTTATCGAAATCTCCTTCAGCTTCAACTAAAGCTTTTTTACAGTCCATCATTCCGGCACCTGTAGTTTGTCTCAATTTATTTACATCTGCAGCACTAATATTTGCCATTGTATATAGATTTTAATTGTGATTATTTATAAATTAAAAAAAGCCGTTATGGATGACTCAAAAATATGAAACCATCAGCATAACGACTTTAAGATACTGTTAAGGATTACTCCTCAGTAGTTGCTTTTACTTCAACTTTAGCAGTTTCTTCTTTCTCAGATTTTCTTTCAGAATTTCCTTCAACGATAGCAGAAGTAACTAAAGATAATACTTTATCAATTGATTTAGAAGCATCGTCATTTGCTGGAATAACATAATCAACCTGACGTGGATCAGAGTTAGTATCAACCATTGCAAACACTGGAATGTTTAATTTTTGAGCTTCTTTTACTGCGATATGTTCAGCTTTGATATCTACTACAAACAATGCAGCTGGTAAACGTGTCATATCAGCGATAGAACCTAAGTTTTTCTCTAATTTAGCACGTAAACGGTCAACTTGTAAACGCTCTTTTTTAGAAAGAGTCATGAATGTACCGTCTTTTTTCATACGATCAATAGAAGCCATTTTTTTAACAGCTTTACGGATAGTTACGAAGTTAGTTAACATACCACCTGGCCATCTTTCAGTGATGTAAGGCATGTTAGCTGCTGCTGCTTTTTCAGCAACGATATCTTTTGCTTGTTTTTTAGTCGCTACGAATAATACTTTACGACCTGATGCAGCGATTTTCTTTAAAGCCTCATTAGCCTCTTCGATTTTTGCTGCTGTTTTATATAGATTGATAATGTGAATTCCATTACGTTCCATATAGATGTAAGGAGCCATGTTTGGATCCCATTTTCTAGTCATGTGTCCGAAATGTACACCTGCTTCTAGTAATTCTTTTACTTCTACTTTGTTTGCCATTTTTGTAATAGTTTACGTTCTTGTGATTAGCAATGTTCCACAGCTTAAGGTTGATAACTTTATGCATTAGGCTTCATTTAGATGCTAAACTACCTCCTGCCTCAGCAGGCGTGCAACAAAAACTTAGATTTTTTTAATAAATAATAATAAATATTAACGTTTAGAGAATTGGAATCTCTTACGAGCTTTCTTCTGACCGAATTTCTTACGCTCAACCATACGAGGGTCACGCGTTAATAATCCTTCTGGTTTTAAGATTGCTCTGTTTTCTGCATCAACTTCACACATTGCTCTAGCAATTGCCATACGAACAGCTTCTGCTTGACCAGTTGTTCCACCACCATAAACATTTACTTTAACGTCAAAGTTAGCTCCATTTTCAGTCATTGTTAATGGTTGCATTACTTTGTATTGTAAAGTTGCAGTTGGGAAATAAGTTGTGAACTCTTTTTTGTTAACTGTGATGTTACCAGTTCCTTCAGTAACATAAACACGAGCTACTGCAGTTTTTCTTCTTCCGATTTTGTGAATAACTCCCATTACTTAAGATCGTTTAAATTAACGGCTTTAGGTTGTTGTGCAGCATGTTTGTGCTCAGAACCTACATTTACATTTAAATTACGGAATAATTGTGCTCCTAATTTGTTTTTAGGCAACATTCCTTTTACAGCTTTTTCTACTAATAATGCAGGGTTTTTTTGTTGCATTACTTTAGCTGTTAATTCTCTTTGACCACCTGGGTAACCTGTGTGACGGATATAAGTTTTATCCTCCAATTTGTTACCAGTTAAGTTGATCTTTTCTGCGTTGATAATAATCACATTATCCCCACAGTCCACGTGAGGTGTATAACTTGGCTTGTATTTACCTCTAAGTAACATTGCTACTTTAGTTGCAAGACGTCCTAAGTTATGACCTTCAGCGTCAACAATAACCCACTCTTTATGAGCAGTTGCTTTGTTTGTCGATACTGTTTTGTAGCTTAAACTTTCCACAATAAATATATTTTAATTAAACATTCCATTCCCAATAAAGGGAGTGCAAAAGTACAAATAAATTTTAACTAACCAAATTTGTTGGTTCATTATTTTGTTGATAACTATATCTCAAATTAACTTTTACTCCCTATTGACTTTTATTTTCAAAAATCAGCATTAAAAAACTCGTCAAAAAAGACGAGTTTTAAAACTATTTTTTTAAATATTCAATTGTAATTGAATTCGAAAAGTTTTCAGACCCTATCACATTCATTTTTACAGGATAATTAGCCGAATTGTACTGATAGGAAATATTTGAAAAATCTTCTTCTGCATCTTCAGAGTCCTTATACGTTAATTTAGTTACATTATTTATATCAAAAATATGAAACTCCTCTAACACTAAATAAAATGCCCACTGTGGAGTATTTACGTTTTTAAACATTCCGTTTTGATTATCATAGGTGTATGTATTCTCAAAGTCATCTTCAACAAGTTTAGTTACATTTCCTTTAGAATCATATGTAACAGTTAAGCCGTTACCTGACTGTAATTTTCCATTCGAATCGATTGTATAAACTGAAGTTTGGGTACTATTGCTCCAGTTTGATGTATAAACATTTACAACTGTTACTTCATTATTCTGATATGTAAAGGTATAATCTTCAGTTGAAACATACGTTTGATCATTTCCAACTTCAGTGGTTACCTCTTTTGCAGAAACCAATTGCCCATTAGTATAAACAAAAGTTACTATATTTGTACGAGAGCCGTCGTCTTCAATGTCTTTACTTTCAATTAAACGATTTTCTGAATCATATACAAAAGTTTGTACATTTTCTTCCGATTCAAATTTTGTTGGTAAATAAATTCCTGATGTGTCAACTCCTGTATTGTTGTCATCTGAATCATTACAAGAAACAAATGCTAATGTTGAAAATATTAAAGCTGATAATAAAATCTTTTTCATAACTTTTTTTGATGCAAAAATCTCCTTTTTTTAATGTAAAAAAACCCCTGTAATCAGTGATTTTTACAAGCTCAAAATAAAACCCGATGAAATCTAAATATCATGAGGTTTTAAAATAAATATTTTAATGCGCAGCCAACCAATCGTTTCCTACACCTATTTCTACTTCTAATGGAACAATCAATTTAAAAGCATTTTCCATTTCTTGTTTTATCATTGGTTTAATAGCTTCCAATTCATCTTTAGGAACATCAAATACCAACTCATCGTGTACTTGAAGTAACATTTTTGATTTCCAATTTTCAGCTTTCAAACGTTTGTGAATATTAATCATTGCAATTTTGATAATATCTGCAGCCGAACCTTGAATTGGTGCATTTACCGCATTTCGTTCGGCACCACTTCGCACCATTGCATTACCCGAATGAATGTCTTTTAAATAACGACGACGACCAGAAACCGTTTGCACATATCCGTAATCTTGAGCAAAAGTGATTTGATCTTGAATATAACTTTTCAATTTTGGATAGGTAGCATAATACGCATCAATTAATTCTTTACTTTCAGAACGAGTTAAATTCGTTTGCTGACTTAATCCAAAAGCAGAAACTCCGTATATAATTCCAAAGTTCACCGTTTTTGCGTGGCTACGTTGTTCACGAGTAACCTCATTTAACGTAACATTGAAAACTTTTGCAGCGGTTGATTTATGAATATCTTCGTTACGCTGAAACGATTCTATCATATTTGGTTCACCACTTAAGGCTGCAATAATACGCAATTCTATTTGAGAATAATCGGCAGAAACCAAGACGTGATTCTCGTCTCGTGCAACAAACGCTTTACGTACTTTTTGTCCACGTTCAGTACGAACTGGAATGTTTTGCAAGTTTGGGTTATTTGAACTCAAACGTCCTGTAGCCGCAACAGCTTGCATATAATCCGTATGTACACGATTTGTACGTACATCAACCTGTAAAGGCAACGCATCTACATACGTATTTTTCAACTTCACAATCTGACGCCATTCTAAAATATCTTTTACAATTTGATGCTCGTTTACCAAGTCACTAAGAATTTCTTCTCCAGTTGCATATTGTCCCGTTTTGGTTTTTTTAGGTTTTGAACCTCCAATTTTTAATTTATCAAAAAGGATTTCACCCAATTGTTTTGGAGAAGCTAAGTTAAAAACCTCACCCGCGGTTTCGAAAATTCGAGTTTCTAATGTGTTCGCTTCAATAGTTAGTTCTTCGGAAAGCGCGTTTAAATAAGGAATGTCTAAACGAATTCCTTCTGCTTCCATATCAGCCAAAACAGAAACCAACGGAACTTCAATCGTATCAAACAATTCTTTAGTTTGCGATTGTTCTAACCTTGGAGCGAAAATCTCTTTTAATTGAAAAGTAATATCCGCATCTTCACCTGCGTATTCTTTTATATCTTCCAAGGCAACCTCACGCATCGTTTTTTGTCCTTTACCTTTTTTACCAATTAAATCTTCAATTGGTTTTGGACTATATTTCAAATACGTTTCTGCCAAAACATCCATGTTATGACGCATATCAGGATTTATCAAATAATGTGCAATCATCGTATCGAAAATAAATCCTTTTACATCTATATTGTATTTCTTTAAAACCTTGATGTCGTATTTTAAATTTTGTCCGATTTTAACGATGTTTTCGCTTTCAAAAAACGGACGTAAAATTTCAATTAATTCTTGAGCTTCTTCACGACTTTCAGGGAAAGGAATATAATATGCACTTCCTTTTTCATATGAAAATGCGATTCCGACTAACTCGGCATTATTCGCATCTAAGCCCGTAGTTTCGGTATCAAAACAAACTTCTTTTTGTTCTAATAAAGTTTTAACGAAAAGTTTGGTAGGAAAAGCTCCTTCCACATATTGATAAAAATGTGAAGTGGTTGCTAAAGTCGCATAATAACCTTCATCTGTAATTTTTTCTTCAGAATCACCAACTTCAAACAATGAAATTTGGTCGTCTGCTTTTTTAGGTTTTCCAACAGAAGTCGGAACCACTTCTTGAACTTCAACCTCATCAGAAAACAATTTATCGAATTGCTCTTTCATACGTCTGAATTCCAACTCCATAAACAAAGCTTCAGTTTGTTCAACATCCGGTTTATCTAATTTATAAGCTTCAGCATCAAACGTAACTGGGCAATCTAATAAAATGGTAGCTAATTTTTTTGAAAGCAAACCTTGCTCTTTAGCAGCTTCAATTTTTTCTTTCATTTTTCCTTTTAGCTGGTGGGTATTCGCTAAAAGATTTTCCATTGACCCATATTCAGCCAATAATTTCTTAGCTGTTTTTTCGCCAACACCAGGTAATCCAGGAATATTATCCACAGCATCGCCCATCATTCCCAAGTAATCTATCACTTGTTCTGGACGTTCGATTTCGAATTTAGCTTTCACTTCTTCAATTCCCCAAATTTCAATTCCATTACCCATACGAGCTGGTTTGTACATAAAGATGTTTTCTGAAACCAACTGCGCATAATCTTTATCTGGCGTAACCATAAAAACTTGAAAACCTTCTTTTTCGGCTTGTTTAGATAGAGTTCCAATTAAATCATCAGCTTCAATTCCTGCTACTTCAATAATCGGAATATGCATTGCTTGTAACAACTGATGAATATACGGAATTGCAATTTTAATTGCATCTGGCGTTTCGTCACGATTGGCTTTATATTCAGGAAAAAGTTCGTTTCTAAAATCGCTTCCACCTTTATCAAATGCAACCGCCAAATAATCTGGACGCTCTCTTTTGATAACATCCAACAGAGAATTCATAAATCCAAGAATAGCAGAAGTATCCATTCCTTTTGAATTGATTCTAGGATTTTTTATCAGGGCGTAATATCCTCTGAAAATCAATGCGTATGCATCTAGTAAAAAAAGGCGTTTTTGTGACATAATTATTTCTTATAATTTTCAAAAATACGAAGATTAAATAAAATGACTTACCCTAAATTTTTAAAATAAGAAAATCACCATTCATATTTTTTATTTTCATTTTCAATACATTCATCAATACTTACTTCTAATGGACATTGAAGGCAATTATCAAAATTTGAATTTAAAAAATCTAACATAGGAAGTACGTCTTTTATTTTAATAATAGAATCCAGTTTACAAATTTCAGTTGCAGGAAGATAATCGAAATCGTCGGGAGCAAGTTCTTTTTTATAAATTGACCTTTGAAATCGAAGTAGCTTATTAATATAAATTTCGTTTTCAAATTTCATGAAATAAATCAAGAAAAAATCACCTGTATAAACAGAACTAAATTCTAGTATCGTTTCATTCTCTTTTTCGATTAAATTATATTTATAGAGTATTTCAATTTTTTCATTTTGAGCTGTAACAGGAATTTGTATATTAATTTTTGTATTGAACAAAATCATTTCTTCTAGATAATAACAATCTTCACATTCGTAAATTTCAGTAGAATTATGTAACTGACCGATTACGTCATTTTTATAATAAACCGAAGTTTGCGCAGATACAATTTGAATCCATAAAAAGAATAAAATATACAGAAGTTTTTTATTTATTTTCATAATTGATTGTTTATTAACGAGTAGTTTTGTAGCTATTCTCATATCTTGAATTAAAAACTTTTTATTCGTTTTTTTGAACATTAAGACTATCAATTAGATTGTCATTATCAAGATTTCCTGTAACGTAAAAAGCTTGACTAGATACTAATGAAAAGGTAAATACGAATATTATAATGATGTTTTTGCGCCAATTTTTTTCTTCAATTTCATTAACATGTTTCGGGTTTTTATTGACTAAAACTATTATTGCCAAAAATTCAGGATAAAAATAAAGTTACTTAGTTCTTCCCCAAACATATTTAGGTATTTTATTCAAATCTTTCTTTTGAAGTTTCATTAGTTCAATATATTTTTGATAATTATCTTTAGCTAAATCTTCCTGTCCTATTTCCCAATAACTATCCGCAAGATTTAGATAAGCAACAACTCTATCTGGAAATTTTTCGTGAATTTTATAAAAGATAAAGAAACCTGTAGTGCATTATACAACAAGATTATTTTATAGGTTGTTTCTATTTCTTCAAAATCATCAAAACTAAAATTTAAAAATATTTGTATTTCTATATTTTGATGCAATAAAATTCTCGATTTCAATTCTCGTAAATGAAACTTCATATTTTTGATTTCCGCTAACTGAATAATTATTTAAATCTTTGAAAACAAAAATAATTTCATTAAACTTTCTATTTGAATCAAAAACTAATATGTAGTTCGATAAATCAGAGGTCTCTAAATTTAGACGAATATTTTCTTGATTTATTAATTTTTTATTACATTCTAGCAGAAGCTTTTTTCGATTTTTAAATAAAGAATTTCCAATATTTGTATCTTTTTCTAAATCGAAAAAATAATATTCACTATCTTCCCAAGGGCTTCCAAATACTTGAATGCTAATTGATAATGCTAAATATTTAGAATCAATATATAAAATTTCGTAAGATTCGAATCCATATTGATGTCTATTTAAATCTTCGCTTAAATTGATTAATTTTTCTTTTTTTGCTGTAAGTCTATTAATTGGATCTTTAAAATAATTACCGTCAAAAAGATTATATTTTTGCTGTAAAATTTTATAAATATTTTTATTTTTAATACTTAAATTCATTTCTTCAAGTACATAATATTGATTGGAAATATGTACCGAATCTTTTAGAATTGTAATATTTTGCGCACTTATCTTTTGATCAACTAAAATGATAATACACAAAATGTAAAAAAACTGTAGTTTACTCATTATCAATTATTTTTTTCTGTTTTTCTCCAAGTTAATTGTATTTACATCTTCCTTTATATTGCAGTCCATCTCCTTCAACAATATGTTCCATTTCTTCGGCGTCTTTATGATTTCCTGAACTTCTCTTAAATTCCACATAATAATTAGGTGTATTTTCAACATTTTGGTTACGGATAATTTTATAATTATTATAATCATGGCATGTATCTATGATTATAACGATAATAATAGTTGTTATACTACCTATAATAAAAATACTTTTTGTTTTTCATTGTTTTCTTCTTTAATATTTTGGTCCAGTAATGGGCGGAATTTCTTTGTGAGTATCAAATAAATCAATCCAATTTCTAAAGATTTTTTCATTCGTCTTAGGATAGTGTTGTATCTCTTAGTATTCTTTTGAAAAACACCATCAGAACAATTGTCATTTGGAAAATATTGAGGCGTAAATTTTTTATTTTTATATTTTCATTTGCTAAAAGTACCTGGATGTTTTCTGTAAATTTTATGTGACTTTCGTGCATTCTGTTGTTTATCTTGCGTAGTTGACACGTCGTTTAAAATTTTTGAATAAAATTTGATTTAATTCAATAACAAGGTTCTGTTTTATTAAAAATACAATGGGGAAAACGCACATCTACAGAATCTTTTAATGTATAGATTCTGACGCTGTCAATGTTGCCTTCTTTGTTATAATATTTCCATTCTCCAAATTTGAAATTGTTTTTAACTTTTCCTTCTACTTTTATTGGGTATTCATTCGTTTCTTCTACAAAATGGTAGTCTTTCCAATAACCAGTACCTAATTTAAATTTGGTTGTATATAAGCTTTTAGCTGATTTATCGGTTATTTGCATTTTTCCATGAAAATTATTATTACAAACTTCTATGTTTATAACTTTGATGGTATCTCTACTTTTTTCTGGATATTGTACTTGTATGTATGAATCAGCAATTGTTCCATAAACTACAATAGTATGTTCGCTGATATTTTGAAATTTTCCAAAAAGAAATGCCGAATATAATTCTTCTGGATACGTTTTATAAATAAATTTATTTCCTTTGTTATCTGTATCAAATAAGTCAAATGATTTTTTTACAATTTGACCGTCTATTGTTTTTTTGTATCTACTTTTAAAATAATCACTTGTAATGCCTGAACCAAAAAGTCTAATCTCTTCGTTTCCTGAAAGAAATTCAATAAGTGGAGTAAAATCGCTATTATTCTTTTTATATAAATTCATGTTAGCATCCTTGCACACAGCACATCCATAAATTAATGAAATCAATAAAATATAAAAGCTTTTAATGATAATATTTTTCAACTTCATTTTGCATAATTTTTATTTGCCAAACGTAAAACGACACTTGCGAATTGTTGTAATCTAAAAAATTATCGGTTTTTGTTTTTTCGTATTTAAAACTAGCTCCATCATCTTTTCTATTTTTTTTATCATCACCTACTGTACCAATACCTTCAATATAAATGGAATATAATTCCATATCGGCGAACATGTATTTTCTAGCTACATTGGTAAAATCGTTACTAAAGCTATTGTCAACACCCATTTTGTCCATATAGCTTCTATGTATAGCTTTAAGGTATTGTTCGTACTCGTTTCCTACATCGGGGTTGTCTTTGTTTTTTAATTTTTTATATTCTTTTTCTTGTGCTTTTGTTGAAGCCTCTATTGCCTTTTCTTTTCTTAAAATCTCTTCGTCAGTATCAGTACTTTCCATTTTGTTTTCATGGTCTTTATACTTTTGTCGAAGTTCTGTATTTTTAAGATTATTAAGAGTACCGTCAAAAAAAACACCTACCTCAATTTCTAATTCATCTTTTGGATCTGAATAATTGCCAGTATTATATACATATGTTTTTTTCATAATTTTTTAAATTTAAAAAACTTCTAGATTATCCGTTTTTATAAATGCTTCTTTTCCGTTTTCTCCTTTTAGCTTCACCGTAAAATAACTATTTGCTTCATTTACTTTTATTACCAACTCTGCTTTGGTGCTAGTAGGATCATCTCCAAAAACTTTTTGAAAAACTTCAAGACTCGACTTTTCATTAATTTCACAATTCCCTCCAAATAATTCTCCTTTCAGGTTCTTATAAACAAAACCTATTTTTGTAGGCATTGCTCTCCATTCATAATCAGATAAAGGTTGAACTGCTCCATCTAATTGCTCCCACTCTCCATTGATCATACTCATTCCTACATCTGTTAATGGATTTAATATTGAATTTTCAGGCAATTCAAAGACGGGTTTCCAGCTAAATCGAGTTCTATAGACATCCCATATCCCAAATGGGATAGGTTTTCCTTCGTTTTCTTTTTTTACTTTTTCGGGAATTATTTTACCATTATTGAAAACCATATTTATATAATCTTCTCTCCAAAATCTATTTTCGTAACTGTCTAATTTAGCTATTTCAGATTCTGAAATGGTTACTTTTTCTCCCTGATATCTTCCTATTTCTTTTTGCCAACCTACTCCTGCTATCCAAACTACTACTACCCCACCTGGTGCCATACCTACACAAACTACATCATAATTTAGGTGTTGAATCTTTCCACTTGCTCCCTTTATTTTATATCCTTCGCTAAAATATTCCCTTATCTTCTCCGTATCTATATCAGCTTTTATCTGATAAAATTGATTTTCTGTATAAGACATCCATATAAAATCTAAACGAGTAGGTAAACCTTTAAAACCACTACTCATTCCATTATTAATTGAACCCCAACCATGAATTCCAGGAATCATCCCAAAACTTAAACCCACCCAGCCATTACCTTCATATTCCATACCGCCCTTATATACTTCCATTGGGTAACCTAATGCGGTGAAGTACCTTCTGTCCATTCGTATTTTGTTATCGTTTTTTCCTTTGTGTTTTTATTTTCTTTATTCTCTTGACATGATACTTGCATAAAAAAGAAACAGAATAAAATATATTTCATTGATTTAATAAACATTGTTTTTACTTTTATAAATATCAAATATGTGAGTTATTTGCTTCTATTGGTACTAATAGAAGGATAATTGGCGCAAGGATTATTAGTATCACACTTATTGCAATTGCAGTAAGTGAAGGTAAATACAGTTAATTTTCTCTTTTATAGATATTGCATGAGATGAAAGTCAAAAAATAGAGATTATAGAACTTTAAAAAAAGCTTATATAGCTCTTTGTTAATAAAAGTAATTGCCTATTTTAATATTCATAAAATCATAAAAATGAGAAAACACATAATAATAACGGTAATTATACTTACTTCAATACATCAATAATTATCCTTTATTTACTTTTGCATCAATCTTTCCAAGAACTTTTGCTACCCCAGAACTTTGGATAAGAATATCACCATATTTAGCTTTATGAGTAGTTGTAGATGTTGTTTCATTTAAATCTCCAATTATGGTTATTGTCTTATCTTCATTAATTGTTTGTTTATAGTTTTTAGAATTAAACTTATGATCATTTGTAATATCTACGGTGTGGTCATTCCCCACATTTGTTTTCATATCGTTTCCTACATTAACATTTAAATTTTCACCTGCCGTTATATTTATATCTTTTCCAGCATTTATATAAATATTTTCTGGTGCAGTAACATCGATATTTCCAGCACCATATACCATTTGTTACCGCTTGAGTAGTGAATTCAGAATTTCTACTTCAATTTCCTATCTCAAAACTCTTCAAAAAACACTTCATTGAAGTTACTAAAAAAATCGCAACTTTCTTAAAATAAAAAAGTTAGATTCGTTTTTTGAATCTAACTTTTAACAAAAAATTACCATTTAATTTGCTCTGCAAAAACTTCTTCTCTGCCTTTACTAAAACCAATACTTAGTTTTAATGTATCTGGTTTTTCTCTCATTTTATTTATAAAATCTGGATGGTCAGCTCTAAACTTTTTATATGAAATTACTTCTATGGTATCTCTTTTGTTTTTTAGTTCGAAAAGTGATTTTTTAACAGCATATTTTTCTAGTAATTCTTTGGCTTGAATATCGGTTAACTCATGCAAACCATCAACCACATAAATACTGTTTGGGTAGCTGCCATATCCTAAATCTTCTATAGCAAATAAAACTTTGTTTGTATCTCCGTTGTACACTAAATATTCAAATAGTTCCTGAACCCTCTTTGAATCTTTGTTATAATAAATACCGACATCCTTAATATCAGTTTGATTTAGATTTAGTTCAAATTCAATAGGTATATTTAAAATATATTTTTTTTGACCTTCTACTTCGCGCATGGTTATTGTTACACTTTTTTCTGAAACAACTTCTTTAAAATAAGGTTTTTGCTGGCAACTAACAATAGTTACAAAGCCTACAGCAATTACGATTAACATTTTTTTCATAACTTTTTATTCGTTTAAAAATATACAATCTACAACATCATAAAAATCATCAATCTCATTTTCTTCAACCCTGTAAGTAAATATGGTATGTGTTTTGGTGTCAGATTCACCATGTACTTGATCTTTTAAATCATCAATATTCATAATATTTCCTTTTAAAATTTGGTCTAATAAGTTATTACTTACCGAAAAATATAGAAAACTTTTTGTTTCTGCCCAACCATCGTTGTTTACAAATTTTTTGTCAGCTTCAAGCCCTTTGGTTTTAACATTTTGCCAATTTACCCACATGCTTTGCTCAATAACATAATCAACCTCTGCTAATTGGTCTTTAATAATTACTTCTGCTAAACCTAAGCCAAACGCAAGCATTTGAGCACCAGGTATAAAAGAATACAATCCAACTAATGTAGATAACGAGGGCATATTAAATTTTTTATTATCACTAAGTTCGGGTATCATATTTATCATTTCTTTATATACTTGAATCTTATCAAATACATCAGCAACCTTAGTTCCAAATTTGATTCCTTTTTTCAAGTAATTGAACATTATCATTCTCGTTCCTCTTTCAATTGGAATTTCAAAAACTATTTCATCTATATAAATTTGGGTAGCATTGTTTTTAATTTTATAAAAATGTTCAACACTTTCAACATGATAAGAAAAAGAGTTTAGTGTATTTGTATCTAAATCTATCGATTCTGTATAAATCGTCTTCTTTAATTGATTTATGCCTTCAATCGACTTAAATGCCGTTGTTGTACGTATTTTTATTACTTTAAATGTTTTTGTAGTTCCATCAGGTAATTCATCGATTGCAAAAAGTATAACATCACCTACTTTAGAAAATATTTCAGGCATAGGATATTCTTGTCCACAAGCTGGTTTATTTCACAAGTTTTCTGTAATCATCCCAATTAAAACCTACTGGTACGCTATCTTTTCGTACATCAAACGTATCCCAATAATGTATTTTGTAAAATTTTTCAAGACTTTTATCTTCAAGATAATCTATAAAATTAAGGTCAGTAGTATCTTTATAAAGAATTATTTTTTTAAAACTATAAAATTCATTGTTACCTTGACCAATAATTACCTGAACACCAAATACATTATAATCATTTGGTTTTATGAATTCTCTATCGGATGTATAAATGGGATAGTTCAATTTTTTTATAGGATTACCGTTTTCATCAACATAATAAAATTCGAATTTTTCGTTGAAAGTTCTATATTTTTCGTTTGTTCTTTCTTTTTCATTTTCTGTTGATTTTAAAAAAACAGAACCAGTATTTGTTTTAAATTGAGTTTTTAGTACTCCAGATGGAGGAATTCTATATAATCGTTTTCCATTCTCTAGGCAAACCATCTTCTCTTTCAAATAGTACAACAATATCTCCCGTTAATCCTTCAGGAATGTAATAAATTTCTCCATCCATCATGTTACAAGAATACAAAAAAAACAAAGAAAAAATTATTGCTATTCTACTAAATCCAAGTCTTCTGAAGCTGGTCTTTTTAAATGTATTTTGTTCCATGCGTCAATTGTTATATCTTTATAATCGGTAGCTTTATACGTAGCCTTTACTTTATTTAACCCTTTATTTAAATTTCCACCTGCTTGTTTTACATATTCCTTACCTGAATCAGTAAAATGCAGTCCTAAACTTCCTCGCCCAGAAAGAGAAGCAGTTTGAAAAATACTTTGCAATAAATTCCGTGATTGCTTTTTATCTTCTATTATTATTTCTACATTAGGCTTAACTCTAAAAACATCTTTAGCTTTTATTAGAGTTTCATCAAACAAAAGCGTTCCGTTTACTCTTTTTAGTTTAATACTCATTTCGACAGGTTGAATATAATCATAATTCGGATTATCTAACATTAAAGGTTTTTTGGAACTTTTTCGTTGATTATTCATCCAATTGTATGGAGAATATACCAATTCGCCTAAATCCATAAGTTCCCATGCTAATAACTCTTCATGTAGTGGTCCGAAAGTGTGTAAAAACAATTTGGTACCCGCATCGTCTTCAATATATGCTTCATATGCTGGAAAAGCTTTGTAAAAGACTTGTCCTACTATATTTAAAATATTTGTCGACTTATCTAACCTAAATTGAAGGTCTAGTTTACAATCTATATTAGGAGCAGGGATTACTAATGGATCTTGCCCTAAAACTCGCATAATAAGTTGATCTCCATCAAAAAATTGTTCAGAATACGGTTTTTCATGTGCTGTATCTTCAGGCCCTATCATCATAACCGCCCCTTCTGTTTCACTTGCATATGATTTGACATTTTTTTCATCAATCCCTACAAAGGGATAGACAATTTTTATTTCGTGGTATAATCTTGAAGACACTTTATTATTCGCTTTAGCATTTTTTGCACCTTCAACAGTATTTTCAAGCAAAGAAAAGCTTCGATTATCTCCATAAAATGAATTTGGCAATATACCATAAAGACTTCCAAATTTATACCAAGGTGCAAATGCACGTTGATAAATAATTAAAGGAATATTTAATTTTGAGGTTTTTAAGTAGTCTTTGTAACCTAATGGTAATTTTACATTTTGACTAGCGTAACTACATGCAAAATAAAGTTCTACAGTTCTATCATCTTCTTTATCAATTAAATCACTTAAAATTCCAGATTCACTTAAAGTTATCTTTATTACAACTTTATTCTTAGATACTTTACGATAATTAATAAGACGATAACCCTTATCATCATTACCAAGTTCAATTGATTTATCTTTACCTTGATGCCTCTCATTATAATTACTATCAACTAATCTAGTTGCGATGAACTTATCATCTTTTATATTACGCGTTTCTATTGTGAAATAAACAATATCGCCTAAATAGGCTTCATTAATTCTCACTCTACCTTCGGAATCTGAACTCCAATAACCTTTAATAAAATATCCTTCTTTTAATTCTTCTTCTTTGGGTGTATTATGATTTGTTTTCTTTGCATTAAAATTAGAAATCCCACCTGAAGACATAGTTAGTTTTTGATAAAAACCTTCAAAATTTTCTTCTACAACAGTTGTTGATTTACCTAACGCAATTCTTGTAATAGTTCCTCCTGCCATGATTATTGATTTTTAGACTTTTCACCCGAATTGTTATTAAACTCATTTTGAGTATTCCAATTATTATCGCCTTCTACTATCACATCTTTATTTTGGGCACTTTCTTTTAAATTTTTTGCTCGAGATGATTTCTCTCCATTTGCAATCTCGGTAATATTAGCTGCCAATAATGAATAATCAGCAACTGCGTTTTGAGTCATCATCGCTCCTGCAAAAGTTGTATGATTAACTCCTGCCGATTCAGAAATATTAACACCAGCAGAAGACGTTATATTTACTCCAGCTGTAATTGATACGTTCTCACCTGCATTCAACGAAATGTTTTTTGGTGCAGTAACATCAATGTTTCCAGCCCCATCCATATACCATTTGTTACCGCTTGGGTCGTGGATGGTGATGCTTCCTTTGTTTTCGGTATCATCAATCTGGATGGTGCAACCACTACGTGTGATGATGGTTTTTAGATGGTTTTCTTGTTGTCCGCCTAGTCCAATTTTCCCATGGAATAAACCTCCCATTACATAAGGTCGGTCTGGATGTCCGTGGATGAAACCAACCATTACTTGGTCACCTACTTCAGGAATGAATACAAATCCTCGGTTTTTGTTTACCAGTTTACTGCTTCCCGCATCGGGTGTCAACACACGAACCCAATCGGTGTTTTCACTACCTCGTTGCCACGGAAAATGCACTTTTACGCGTCCCATTTTATCTTCATTACTTACAACAGTTCCAAATTGAGCTTCGGCTTTTACTTCTGTGAATTCTGGTCGTGGTAAATAACCGGTGTCGTTTCCAACGGCTTCAAACCGCCCAACATAAGTTCCCAGTTTATCTACTGTATGTTCAATCTTGGTTATCATCAATCGGGTGAAATACGTTTTTTGTTTGGTTCCGGGTTTTAGCAATTGCATGTCAACCACACAACCTGGAAACAAAAACGGAACACTGGTTCGTCCTGTGGTTACAAATGTTTCTACTGCTGCGCTTCCTGCTGTGCTGTTTTGAGATTGTTGCACATCAACTGATGTTCGCGCTTTTATCGGTGCTGCCTGATAGGAAGGTGCTTTGAATGTTTTTTGTGAAATTTGATAAGCTATCTTTCCTAATGAAGAAACGTGTTTTATATCGCTTTCGTTGGTTTTCAACGGTTCGTCATCGCTGCTGTTATAGCCAAAATATCTCGGATTTACATGTAAGGTTTTGATAGAAATTTCGATTTGGTCAACATTTTTACCATAATACAATTCAATGGCTTTCTCGGGATTGGTCAACTTTCCGAATTTAACGGTATAACCATCATAGAAAAACTGCTGACCGTGGGTTTCTGCAAGTCGAGCTAAATAATTGTAATGTGTTTCGTTGTATTGACAACTATAACCTACATTTCCAAAATCTGAATTTGTGAAAATGGGATAATTTTGTTCGTCTAAGGCTTGTCTTAAAACGGTATTGGCAACATAATTTAACGACACGGCCATATCGCCTCCAAAGCTTTGAACATGAAGTGCTTTGTCTAACAAAATAGTTGGACTGTAACCAGAAAATATTAAATCGCCCATATTGCGATGTTCGCGTGATAATCCAATTTTGGTCACTACTCCAATAAAATGTCGCTCAGGTCCGTTGGGAATATTCTTATATTTGAAAGTTACCAAAATACGTTGTCCTAAATATTTTTGAGCGTTTTCTAAATGATGATCTTCTGGTTCTCCAAGCGAATCATAATCTAGAGTCAATGAAAATTCGTGATGTCCTGTGGCTGATTGCGATAATTCAAAATGTTTATAACTCTTGATTTGTTTGCCTTCAACTACGATGGTCAACTTGGTTAAATGCGAGATTCCGAACATTTCGTTGTCGTTCATTAAATCTGCATTGCTTTTTTGGTTTTGAGTTCCTTGTAACATATGCTTTCTTATTTGATTCGATTAATAGCGGTTGGTTCACTAAAAAAATGAAATTTATTTTTTGATATGTGTTTATTAAGTTTTATGAAACTAACTAAAGTTAATTATTTGATTTTTAATACGATGTAATTTTGTTAAATATTTTATTTGAGGTTCTATAATTCTCAATAACATACTCTTAAAAAGGTTGATTTTATCAGCTAAAAAGAAAAAGGAGCGCATAAAAGCGCTCCTTGAATCATTACTCGTTTGGCCAGATGCCTTCGTAAGCTCCGCCGCCGTAATTAATTTTTTCTGCACTTATCACAAAACTGATAAACATACTGTTTGAGTCAATTGCATCGAAATCTACTGAATGCTGAATCACATAACCGTTTTCCCAGTTTAAATTAATCAAAGTTCCTTCTTCGTGTGATTTGTTAAAGGTTACTTCTCCTGTAGTTGGTTTGTACTTTCCGTTTAACAAGCTTTCTAAAATCTCTGATTTTTCGTTTGCTTCAACTGTGATTCTGATAATTGCATTTGATGGATCTGAAGCTACGCGTCCTGAAACATCTACTGCACGATCAACATTGTAGTTTAATTTAAGTACTTTTTGAGCGTTTCCTCCATTGAATTTTAAAACAGCTCTTGCATTGTTCTCTGCCATAATTACATTTTTTTAAGTGATTGTTTAAATATTTGGAATAAAATTATTAAAGTCATCTACTACTTCCTAAAAAATAGCAAAAAGTTAAAAAATTGTAGTAGTTTTACGTAGCTAATCATAAAAAAGTGTTAAAAAAAGACCTCTGGAGCATCATCTATTACTTTATATCGTATTTTATGTGTTTGTCTTAACAGCTCATAACCCTTTATTGGCTCTAAAAAAAGATACATCGAATCTGTTTTTTGTTGCGATTTTGAGATCTTTTTTTCAGAAATAATCAATATGGGGAGATTTGTGGAAGTTGTTTGTTCTTTTTTTTAAATAAAGCATGAATATTTGCAGAAGCTCGCAAAAGGGATGGAAGCTTTGTTTGAGCTCTTTTGCAAATTTTTAATTTGGAAAAAGCGAGTGCGGACAGCCCGACCTGGAACGCAGTGGAAGGTTTTGCCCAAATAATTTAAATTTGTGCTTGTAAAGAAGTTTCTTGTTAAATAAAAAACAAAAAACAAGTACGTGAATTAGATATGATTTATTTTTGATTCAAAATTCAAAAGAAAATGCGTTTTGCAATCCCAATAATCATTTTATTATTTTTAGAATATTATAGTTACATCGCTTTTAGTTCCTTAAACAGAAGTAAAACTTTTACTATTCTTTATTTTATAATTACTTTTTTGTTGTATTTATATATTGGATACAATTTTTACAACACCAATTTTTCTAAAGGGCAATCTCATAAAAGTATGTTTTTGATGAGTATTGTTTTGTTGATTGTTTTACCAAAATTAATACTTTCTGTTCCGATGTTAATTCAAGATATTCTTCGAGTTTTCTTTGGAATTGGAAAAAAAATTGCAGGAACAGAAACAACTACTTTTTTACCTGAACGCAGAAAATTTGTTTCTCAAGTTGCATTAGGAATAGCAGCAATTCCTTTCCTTTCGATTATTTACGGAATGGCAAAAGGAAAATATAATTTTAAAGTAATCAAACAGACTATTTATTTCGATGACTTACCAGAAGCTTTCGACGGTTTCAAAATCACTCAAATTTCGGACATACATAGCGGAAGTTTAGACGATGCTGAAAAAATTCAATATGCCGTGGATTTGATAAACGAACAAGATTCAGACGTTTTTGTTTTTACAGGCGATTTAGTCAATAGTTTGGCCGAAGAAATGAATCCTTGGATTTCTATTTTATCGAAAATTAAAAAACATCCATTTGGTAATTATTCCATTTTAGGAAATCACGATTATGGTGAATATGTGAAATTTGATTCTGTACAAGCCAAACAAAAAAACTTTGAAGAAATCAAAAATAGTCACGCCAAAGTTGGTTGGAGATTGTTACTAAACGAAAACGTTACTTTTACAAAAGACAACGAAATAATCAATTTAGTTGGTGTTGAAAACTGGGGATTAAAATTTAAAAAAGCGGGTGATTTACCTTTAGCCAGTGAAGGTTTAAACCCTGAAACATTTAAGATTTTACTTACACACGACCCATCACATTGGGAAGCTGAAGTTGTTGAAAACCCAATGAATTATGGACTTACATTATCAGGTCATACACACGGAATGCAATTTGGAATAGAAATTCCAGGATACTTCCAATGGAGTCCGGTTAAATATGTTTATCCGCAATGGGCAGGATTATACCAAAAAGCCAAAAACTATATTTATGTAAATCGCGGTTTTGGTTTTCACGCTTTTGCGGGACGTGTTGGTATTAACCCAGAAATTACGGTTATCGAACTAAAAAAAACAAGATAAATAAACGGTAATTCGTCAAAAAGCGTAATTTTGTAAAACAAATTAAGAATCAACTTATGTCGAAATTCGGAGATTTAATAAATACAAATACACCCGTTTTAATACACTTTTCTGCAGATAACAATCCAGAATGTATTGAGATGCATTCTATTATCGAAGAAATCGCTTTAGAAATGGGAGAGAAATTGGTCATCATTAAAATTGACATTCAAAAAAATAAAGAATTAACCGAAGCACTTCGAATCAAATCTGCACCAACCTTAATGGTTTATAAAAATGGAGCAATGGTTTGGAGACAGTCTGGAATTACAGATAAAGCTTCATTAATAATGATTGCAAAAGCTTTTAACTAAGCAGACCGAAAGTATATCCTGCTTTTTGTAATTTTTCGATTACCGAAGGCAAACTACCCGAAAGATTTTTCGATGCTTTTTTGCTGTCATGATAAATGATTATACTACCCGAACTAATATTCTGAATTACATTTAATTCACAGTTTTCTGGAAGTAAATTCACATCATAGTCTTTACTGATAATATCCCACATAATAATTTTAAAACCCAACTTTCGTAGTTTATACGATTGGTTGGGTTTTATTTTTCCGTAAGGCGGTCGAAATAATTTTTTTGATGAATTTGTATGTTTAGAAATTTCATTTTCAGCCTCAATCACATTTTCAATGTACTTTTTCGAATCCGTTTTCCAACCATTCAGATGATTAAACGAGTGATTGGCAATCTGATGTCCTTCGGAGATAATCTGTTTAAAAACTTCTGGATATTTTCTTACATTATCACCAATACAAAAAAATGTAGCTTTGATTTGATATCTTTTCAAGGTTTCTAAAACCCAAGGCGTAACAACAGGAATTGGCCCATCATCGAAAGTCAAGTAGATTTTATTCTCGGTATTCGGAATTGTCCAAACTTGGTTAAAAAATAATGTTTTTAAGATTGATGAGATTTTGACCTGCATTATAAAACTTAGTTTTGATTTGTAAAATTAAGCAAAAAGATTTTTAAAAAATAAAATCAAAAAACATAACAAAATCACAAGAACGAAATCCACTTAATAGCCCAGATTGCAGCGGTATCCTTTTATGAAACGAAGTGGAATAAAAGATTTAGCGAAAAGCTGGAAATAGCTACAAAAAAAAAACCTGCAAGAAAAATCTTACAGGTTTTGATATTTAAACTGTGCTTTAGTTATTGAACTCCGCCTCCTAAAGCCTTATATAACTGAACGGCAGCAGCCAACTTTGTATATTTCGTTGTTGCAATGCTCAACTGTGCATTTAAGGCACTTTCGTTTGCAGTTAACACTTCGATATAACTTGCCATACCATTATTTAACAACTCAGTAGAATATTCAACTGCCTTTAAATAATTTGCCGCTTCTTGTTCTTTTAACACAATCTTTTTATCCATAGCTTCGTAGGTATATAACGCATCAGAAACTTCTTTTGAAGCTGTGTAAATCGCTTTTTGATAATTTATCAAAGCCTTTTCTTGATTGGTTTGACTCACTTTATAATCGGTACGAATTTGTCCACGATTGAAAATCGGAGCTGCCAATCCACCTACAATATTTGCAAAAAATGATGTTGGATCGAAAAGTTTTGAAGCATCAACCGATTGCAAACCACCTGCAGCAGTGATTCTTAAAGTCGGATAAAAAGCTGCACGTGCAACATTGGTCATTTCAAACGCATTCATAACCGCAAACTCAGCCGCAGCAACATCTGGACGATTGGCTAACAACTGCGCAGGAACTCCGATTTTAGGATCGATCGAAAGATTCTGTTCTGCTAAAGTTGAACGTTCAATTGCGTGTGGCATATCACCCAACAACAAACACAAAATATTTTCTTGTAATTTAATATTGTTTTCGATATCCAGCAATAAACCTTTTGCGTTGATTAATTGCGCTTCCGTTTGACGAACAGCAACTTCCGTAACCACACCTGCTTCTTTTAGCGCCATATTGGTTGCTAAACTATTGGTTCTATTGATGATCGTTTCTTCTGTAAATTTCTTTTGTTCGTCTAAAGCTAATAGTTGATAATAACTTGTTGCAATACTACTTATCAATTGTGTTTTTACCGCTTGATGCGCAGTCACACTTTGTAAAAACGAAGCTTTTAATGCATTCTTTTGGCTCGTAATTTTACCCCAAATATCGGCTTCCCAACCTAAATTTGCCGTAATATCAAACTGATCTAATCGTTGACGTTGACCTAAAATTCGACCAAATTGCGTATTAATTGAATTTACAGAATGTGTGTAATTTGCTCCAATATTCAACGTAGGATAATATCCCATTTTACCTTGGGTTGCATAAGCTTCAGCTGCTTCGATATTTTGAATTGCAGTACGAATATCCATATTGTTATCTAATCCGTAAGTAATGTATTCTTGCAATTTCGAATCGGTAAAAACTTCATTCCATGGTAAACTTGCCATCGAAAGACTATCGGTTGCAATATTTTCTGTTCGGAAATTTTCTTCGATTGTGATTTCCGGACGTTCGTATTTTTTAGTTGCAATACAAGATTGTAATGTAATTGCGACCAATGCTAATGAAGCTGTTCTATATATCAATTTCATAATTATTCTTCAATAGATTTTTTAAATTTCGCAGGTGTGATTTTCTCTTGAATATTTTGGAAAATCACGAACAACACAGGAATTAAGAAAACACCTAAAATCGTTCCGATTAACAATCCAAAAGCAGCACCTGTTGCAATAGAACGGTTACCAACAACACCAACTCCAGAAGCAAAAACAAGTGGCATTAATCCTAAAATAAAGGCAAAAGATGTCATTAAAATTGGACGCAAACGCGCTTTTGCTCCTTCTATGGCAGCTTGAACTACACCGTTCCCATTTTTTCTACTTTGTAATGCGAACTCAACAATAAGAATGGCATTCTTGGCGAGTAACCCAACCAGCATCACGAGGGCAATTTGGAAGTAAATATTATTTTCAAGTCCGGCTATTTTCTGAGAAATAAATGCTCCCATAATTCCGGCAGGTAAAGATAAGATTACCGCAAATGGCAACATATAACTTTCGTATTGCGCAGCTAAAATGAAGTAAACGAAAATAATACACAATGCAAAAATCAAAATGGTTTGCGAACCAGCATTGATTTCCTCACGAGTTAATCCCGTAAAATCAATCCCGTAACTGTTAGATAATTTTTGATCTGCAACTTCAAGAACTGCATTAATAGCATCACCAGATGAATAACCTGGTTTTGGAGCACCGTTTATATTTGCTGAAGTAAATAAGTTAAAACGATTCACCGATTGCGGACCATAAACTTTTTCTAAACTCACAAACTGACTCAATGGCGCCATTGCACCAGAAGCTGTTTTCACAAACATTCCATTTAAGCTCGAAACATCTTTACGATCACCTGGAAGCGTTTGTAACATTACGCGATATTGTTTTCCAAAACGAGTAAAATCACTTACATAATTTCCTCCAACATAACCTTGTAAAGTTGAGAAAATACTACTTACAGAAACACCAGATTGTTTGGCACGAGCAATATCTAATTTAATTTCGTATTGCGCGTAGTTTGTATTTAACGACGTCTGCGCATACATAATTTCTGGGCGTTGCATTAAAGCTCCTAAAAACTCTTGTGTTGTTTTATCGAAATCTTTTAAGTTCCCACCTGATTTATCTAACAATTTCATTTCAAAACCAGCCGATGTACCAAATCCTTGAATACTTGGCGGTTGGAAGAAAATCATTTTTGCGTCTGGAAAATCTTTTCCTGCTAAACCAAATAATTGACCAATCACAGCGTCTGTTGCCAATTCTGGTGTTGTACGATCAGCAAAAGGTTTTAATTTAATCAACATAAAACCATAGTTAGAACCTGATCCTGAAATAATACTTCTACCTGAAATAACAGTTACCGTCTCAATTCCCGGAATTTGGCGTGCTTGTAAAGAGAATTTCTCACCTAATTGATTTACACGGTCAACAGAAGCACCAGCAGGCAATTCGATATTTCCCATAACGAAACCACGGTCTTCACTTGGTACAAATCCAGCAGGCATTGATTTACTAGCATAGAATGTCAATCCTAAACAAGCGATTAAAATAGCAAACGAAATCCATTTGTGCTTGAACAAAAACTTAAATGAATTTCCATATTTATTGGTCATTGCATTAAACGAATTGTTGAATGCATCAAAGAATCGCTGAATGAAATTACGTTTTTTACCTTCTTCGTGATGATGTGATTTTAAGAACAAAGCACATAAAGCTGGACTTAAAGTTAAAGCGTTAACTGCAGAAATTGCAATCGCAACAATCAACGTAACCCCAAACTGTTTATAGAAAACTCCGGTTGGTCCGGATATAAAGGTTACCGGAATAAAAACGGCACACATAACCAATGTAATCGAAACGATCGCACCAGAAATTTCGCTCATTGCGTTATTGGTCGCTGTTCGAGCATCTTCTCCTGTTTCCTCCATCTTGGCGTGAACGGCTTCAACCACAACAATGGCATCATCAACAACAATTCCGATGGCCAGCACCAATGCAAATAGCGTTAATAAGTTTAATGAGAATCCGAATAAATTCAGGAAGAAGAACGTACCAACAATTGAAACTGGAACCGCAATTAACGGAACCAATGTAGATCTAAAATCTTGTAAGAAAATATAAACCACGAAGAAAACCAAAATAAAGGCTTCGATCAATGTAGTAACTACTTTATCTATAGAAGCTTCTAGAAATTCATTCGAATCAAGATTGATTTTGTATTTGATTCCATTAGGTAAGTTCTTTTCGATTTTATCTAATTCTTTCTTGATATTCACAATAATCTCCTGTGCATTTGAACCTGGCGTTTGATAAATAGCCATTGCTACGGCAGGGAAACCATTTAATTCAGAAAAACCACCATACGTTTGGGCACCTAATTCAATTTCTGCAACATCTTTTAAACGAAGAACTTGACCTCCTTCTAAAGCTTTAATTACAATATCTTCATATTGTTGTTGCGTTTTATATTTACCGCTATATTTAATAATATATTGGAATGTTTCTCCCGAATTTTCTCCTAATTGTCCTGCAGCAGCTTCTAAGGATTGCTCATTAATTGCAGCAGAAACATCAGAAGGAATTAAACCATAAGAAGCCATTTTAGCAGGATCTAACCAAACACGCATTGCGTAGTTTTTCGCTCCAAAAACAGAAGCATCTCCTACTCCATTAATCCTTTTTAGTTCGGGAATAACATTAATGTTCAAATAATTTTGAACAAAAGTTGCATCATAATTTTCATTCTCAGAATAAAAAGACAAGAACATCAATGAACTCGTTTGTTGTTTCTGAGTGGTAACACCAGTTCTAGTAACTTCTGTAGGTAACAAAGGCGTAGCACGAGCCACACGATTTTGAACGTTTACCGATGCAATATCAGGATCAATTCCTTGTTTAAAAACGACTTGAATCGAAGCAGAACCATCGTTACTTGCGGTTGATGTAATATAATCCATTCCTTCAACACCATTAATTTGCTCTTCGATTGGTACAATTACACTTTCAAGAACCGTTTGTGCATTTGCACCTGGATACGAAGCAGCAACCTGAACCGATGGCGGAGCGATATCTGGATATTGAGTTATGGGTAAAGCTGATAATCCTAAAAGTCCTAAAATGACAATTAAGATGGAAATAACTGTAGATAATACAGGTCTTTCAATAAAGGTTTTTAACATCTTTTATTATTTTAGAAAATAGGTTTGATTGAATTAACAATAGAATCGAAAGCTACTTTTTTAGGCTGAATTGCAGTTTTATCACGTAAAGTTCCAATTCCGCTTACCACAATAACTTCGCCTTCTTTTGCACCATCGCTAACAATAATCATATTATCTACACGATCAATTACATTTACAACCGATGAATAAGCTGTGTCATTTTTCACTTTATAAACATTGATTTTACCTTGTTGTTCGTAAGAAGCAACTTCTGGAATCACTAAAACTTGCGTATAAGTTCTTGGTAAACGAATACTTCCACTATTTCCATTACTAAGAATTTTGTTCGGATTAGGGAAAGCCACACGAAACTGAACCGTTCCTGTTGCTTGATCCACTTGACCTGAAGCGGTTTCCATTTTCCCTTTTTGAGGATATAAACTGCCGTCGGCTAATTGCAATTCGATTTGTGGTATATTTTTGATTTTTTCACTAAGAGATTGACCTGGCGTATCATTTAAGAATTTAAAATATTCTTTTTCGTTCATTGCAAAGTTTGCATAAACCGTACTTACATCAGAAACCGTAGTTAAAGGTTGTGAATCATTAGGACCAACCAAACTTCCAAGTTTAAAAGGAAGCGTTCCTACAACTCCGTTAACTGGACTACGAACAACTCCATAATCTATATTTGCATTTATACTTTGATAATTTGCTTGCGCTTGAGCCAACATACTTTTTGCTGAAGCTAAATTTGCTTTTGCTGTTTCTAATTGAACTGAAGCAATGATTTTCTTTTCAACAAGCGGAATTAATTTATTTACCTCAACTTGAGCAGCACTAACCGAAGCTTGAGCAGCAGAAATACTTGCTTTTGCAGCAGCAGCATTATCATTTAGCACATTGGTTTCTAAGCGAAATAAGATTTGTCCTTTAGAAACAGATTGACCTTCGTGAACTAAAACTTCTTTTATATATCCTTGAATTTTAGCACGAACGTCATTATTAATCTTTCCTTCGATGACAGCAGGAAAAGACTGATATCCAGTAACATCTCTAACAACCGTTTCTACTACATCTAAAGCTGGCTTTGGAGCTTGTTTAGCTTCTTCTTTTTTTGAACAAGCAACTATCGAAGTTGCACCAATTAGCAACAATAGCGTTTTTGTATTAATTTTCATTTTTACTGATATATATATTTAAGTTTTGAATTGTATTCTCTATTGATGTTGTAACTTCAGCTAAATGCTCAATGTATAAATCAAACGTTTCGGGTTTGAACATTTGGTTTGAATTAGTCATTTTGTAATCTTTAAGTTTTAAGTAAACATTTCTTTCGCTAATCAAACGTTCTTCAACATCCAATAATCGCATTAAAAAAAGTTTTTTATTAATTCTAAAATGGCGTTTACGTTCATTCTCGTTTTTAAAATCTTCAATAAAATTCAACTCAATAAGCGTATTAATACTATGCGACATTGAACTTTTACTAACCTGAAAAGTATCAACTAGAAAATCAAAAGTCAATCCATCTTGACAGTTATTGAAAATAAAAAAAGAATAAACCTTGGCTGTTAACGGCTGAAGCTTGTAATATTTTTCATAATGAGCTGTAACTTCTTTATAAAGTTCAAGCTCTAAAACATCTTCCATTTAAACAAATTTTTACAAAAATAGCATTAGTTCGGCAAATACCGAACTAAAAATACGTTAATTTTATATTAACAAATTTAATCAAAATAAAAAAAATCAACCCCTAAACATTTGATTCAAAAAAAATTAGACTAACAAGCATTGAAACATCAGAAAAAATTAAAAAAATTATTGCGTGAAATATTAATTTATCTCTATATTTGCAATCACAAAATCAGAACTAAGATTCAAAAATAGTTAAATGCGGAAGTAGCTCAGTTGGTAGAGCTCCAGCCTTCCAAGCTGGTTGTCGCGAGTTCGAGCCTCGTCTTCCGCTCCAAAACTTTGATAATAGTTTTTAAAAAATATCACATGCGGAAGTAGCTCAGTTGGTAGAGCTCCAGCCTTCCAAGCTGGTTGTCGCGAGTTCGAGCCTCGTCTTCCGCTCTTCAGAATCCTTAATCTCACGGTTAAGGATTTTTTTATTTTCTTTTTTAACATTTTTTTACAATCTTTGTGCTAAACCAAATGACCACTATTTGAAAATGCACAATAACTATTCACCTGGATTACATAAGTTGCTAACTTTAGAAGTTTCGAATTCTGAGAAAGTTACAAATCTGACTGCATTTGAAGAATTTGCAATTAAAATCATTAAAGAACACAATCTTGAAATAGTTGGAATTTCAAAACACACTTTTGATTCAAATGGTTTTACAGCTGCAATTTGCTTAATGGAATCACACATTTGTATTCATACTTGGCCTGAATTCAACCAATTGACTTTGGATATTTATTTATGCAATTATTTAAAAGATAATTCCGAAAAAGTTGAAATCTTAGCCAATGCTTTCAAAAACTATTTTGAAGCAAAAGTCCTTAATGAAACTAATGTTTATAGGTAATGAAAAATTATACGTGTCCAACTTGTAGTAAAACTACCGAGATTCCTCATACTAAACTTCAACCTGTAAGTTTTAGTTGCCCCTTTTGTCTTTCTGTTGCAAGTATAAACAACGGTGTTTTAACTAACATTGGACGATTTAAAAATGAAATTGACAATAATTACACTTTTATTGGTGAAAAAATTGTTTTTCAATCAAAAACATATCATGTTGTTGGTATCAGCACAAAAAAAGACACATCCGACAACACAAAATGGAACGAATACATTGTTGTTGATTATGACGGAAATTTATTTTTCTTATCTCACGGAAGCGATTTTAATTCATATTTAAAAGAATTTGACTTTTCTACAATCTCAAACGATGTCAATGAAGGAAAACCGTTCAAACGAAATAAAACAACTTATGTTTTTGATTTCTTTCAATATGCAGTAACAGATTCTGCTCAAGGAATTTTCTTCAATAACATTACAACAGAAGCTTATTTAAGAACCTACAGCGGTGAATATGACGACACAAAATTCATTTCTGTTGAAAAATACGATGAAAAAACAGAAGCCTTTGAAGGAAACTATATAAACAATCCAGCTTTTAAGTCGTTATTTTCTAAACTTAGAGAAGAAAAATATTTAAAAAACAATGTCATAAAAAACATTGCTTTGTTTTTTGCTCTTGTGAGTTTCATCATGGGGATTTTGCATTTTGCATTGAACTACAACAATGTAAATTCTTACAATTATTCAGCTTATATTGAAAAGAATCAACATGTAAACGAAATTGTAACCAACACCTTTAAAATAACAGGAAACGATCAGAAACTAAAACTTGATTTTATTTCTGAAGTTGATAAAAAAGATATTAATGTAGCTGTTTCGTTAGTTAACGAAAAAACAAACGAACATTTGAGAGGCGGAAATTTCATTCATTTCTTTAACTCAAGTAATCAAGCTTCTGGAAATCAAATTACATTTTGTAATTTAAATGAAGGCAATTATCATCTGGTTTTTACTTACAATGAAATCGGAACCGATTCAAATCAGAAATACGCAATTGATTACAAAATCACAGTTGGCGGAGTTACTCAAATTTGGTTATATATTTTTATTGGAATTTGTATTTTCATCGGTTATATTTATTTTGAAACCGTCAAAAACAATTTGAAAATCAAAGAAACACAAACATTCAACGCGTTATTAAAACACAACCATAATACTATAATTTATTTAGGAATTGGAATTATTGCAGCATATGTAACTGTAAATTTTTTCTTTGTATCCAATTACAATTGCAATTCAAATATCGAAAACAAACAACTAGAAAACGCAACTTACACCGGAAGCAGAAGTCATTATGTTTACAGAACATACAGCAGCTCTGGCTCACATAAATAAAATCAATATGACACAAATTTTAAACGGATTAACCAACTCAGTAGTTTATTCATTAGTTGGAATCGTAATTTTATTAATCGCTTATTTAATCGTAGAAAAGTTAACTCCAGAAAACTCTTGGAAAGAAATCGTTGAAAATAAAAACATAGCTTTAGCAATTGTTTTCGCGGCATTTATTATTGGCATTTCGATTATAATTAGCGCAGCACTTCATGGATAAAGACAAAAAATTACAGTATTTTTTATTTCTATCTGTATTTATTGTTGCCACTTGTGGATTAATTTACGAATTAGTAGCCGGCGCACTTGCAAGTTATTTACTTGGCGATTCGGTAAAGCAATTTTCATTTATTATTGGAACCTATCTTTTTTCGATGGGTGTCGGTTCATTTATGGCAAAATTTGTCAAAAAGAACTTAATAGATAGATTCATTGAAATTGAACTTTTAATTGGAATTATTGGCGGATTGAGTTCCGTTCTTTTATTTTTATTATTCCAAGAAGCTGCTCATTTTCAGTTTATTTTATATTTTATTGTATTTATTACAGGCTGTTTGACTGGAATGGAAATTCCGATTTTGATGAACATCTTAAAAAACCGTGTAAACTTTAGAGATTTAGTTTCTGATGTTTTCACATTCGATTATATCGGAGCCTTATTAGCTTCGGTTCTATTTCCTATTTATTTCATTCCGAAACTTGGCGTTATCGGCACATCACTATTTTTTGGAATTATCAATGTTTGCGTCGGGATTGCACTTTGTATTTTCTTACGCAAGGAAGTTAAAAACCCAAAATCACTTTACGCAAAAGCTTTCTTTAGTTTAGCGGCTTTGATAGCTGCTGCGTTTTATTCAAATGACATTTTAAGTTATACAGAAAAAAATCTGTACCAAAGCAACATTATTTACAAACACAGCACACCTTATCAACGTATTATTTTAACGGAAGACCGCGGACAATATCAATTGTATCTAAACAACAATTTACAATTCAATACCAAAGACGAATATCGTTATCACGATTTGCTGGTTCACCCAGCAATGTCAACCGCACCTTCTGTAAAGAATGTTTTGGTTTTAGGTGGCGGAGATGGCTTAGCCGTTCGAGAAGTCTTAAAATACAAAGATGTAGAAAAAATTACTTTAGTAGATTTAGATGAAGGAATGACCAAACTATTTCAGACAAATGAAGTTTTAACTGATTACAATAAAAATTCGTTAAACGACAAAAAGGTTACCATTTTCAATGAAGATGCTTTTGTTTGGGTAAAAAACAACAAAGAGAAATATGATGTAATCATCATCGATTTTCCCGATCCATCCAATTACAGTTTAGGAAAATTATATTCAACTTATTTTTACAAATCGTTATACGAAAGTATGACCGATAAAACAGTAATCAGCGTTCAAACTACATCGCCGTATTATGCGCCAAAATCGTTTTGGTGTATTCACGAAACCATTGCTTCCATTTATCCGAACATCACACCTTATCACACTTATGTACCGTCATTTGGCGAATGGGGATTTGCAATTGTTTCACCAAACAACAGCATCAATTTTCAATATCCAAAAAGGAAGCTAGAAAATTTGAAATTCTATAATCATAAATTAAGTGATTATACCGATTTTCCAGATGATATGAAAGCAAGCGATATTGAAATCAACCGATTAGACAACCAATCTTTAGTACGCTATTTCGATGAAGAATGGAGCAAATTATAAATGGAATCGTCGCGATTTTATCAAAACAACGTTGCTTTCATTAGCAGCGATTCCGTTTATTCAATCGTGTACAAATTCTGTCGAAAAACTAATATTCAAAATCACCGGAACCAATCATATTCTTGGACATCGGTTACGAACTTCTGATTTTCCGAAACCTACGAAAACAATAAACGAAAACATAGTGATTATTGGCGGTGGAATTTCAGGTTTATCGGCAGCTCGTTATCTTTCTAAAAATGGAATCAACGATTTTAAAGTCATTGAATTAGAAAATGAAGTTGGTGGAAATTCGTCTGCAGGAGAAAATTCACACAGCAAATATCCGTTTGGTGCGCATTATCTTCCACTTCCAAATCCTACCGATACCGAATTGATTTCATTCTTAAATCAAGAAAATATCATCACACATTTCGAAGATGAGAATCCGATTTTCAATGAAGCTTATTTGTGTTTTGACCCACACGAACGCTTATTTATTAAAAACTATTGGCAAGAAGGAATCATTCCTAAATACGCATTAAATGAAGAAGATTTAAGAGCTTTTGAAAAGTTTGACGAATTAATTTCCGAACTAAAAACAATTAAAGGAAACGACAATTTATTTGCTTTTGACATTCCAATAAACAAAGCTTCAAAAGACGAACAGTTTACCAATTTAGATAAAATTACGTTAGCCGAGTGGCTAATTCAAAATGACTTAAACAACGAACATTTAAATATTTATTTGAATTATTGTTGTAAAGACGATTACGGAATTGGAGTTAAAAAAGTTTCAGCTTGGGCTGGATTACATTATTTCTGCGGAAGAAAAAATAGCAATCACAATGTGTTGACTTGGCCTGAAGGAAATCAGTTTTTAGTTGAAAAGTTAGCCAAATATTCCAAAGGTAAACAGCTAAAAAACGAACTTGTTTATCAGATTGAAGAAATGGAAAACAAAGTGCATCTTTTGGTTTACGATTCAAAAACAAACGAATCTAAAACCATAATTGCAAATCAAGTTATCGTGGCAACTCCGCAATTTGTAAATAAATACCTGATTAAAAACAGAAAAGATGTCGTTGCTGATTTTGAATATGCACCGTGGTTGACCGCAACCATTGTTGTGAAAAAAATTCCGTTAAGCGAAGGTGCGCCATTGAGTTGGGATAATGTTATTCACAACGGTTTTGGATTGGGATATATTTACAATCAACATCAGCATTTGCATCAATACAAACCTCCTTTTGTATTGACGTATTATGCAGCTCTGTCTGAAAAAGATTTATTGACAGAAAGACGAAATCTGTATTCAAAATCAGATGAATATTGGAAAAGCATCATTTTATCAGATTTAGAAAAAGCACATTACGGAATCACAGATGAAATAGAATCGATTGAAATTCACAAAAAAGGACACGGAATGATTTCTCCATTTCCGAATTTTATCTTTTCCGAAAAATTAAAACAAGCTTCACAAAACACCAAAAACATATATTTTGCGCATAGTGATTTAAGCGGAATTTCAATTTTTGAAGAAGCTTTCCATCAAGGAATCAACGCAGCAAAAAAACTAATAGATGAAACAACCTTGGATACATAAAAAAAAGACCGATTTGCTATTTATCTTGGCTCCGCCCTTTGTAATCGCATTAATCGTGGTTTTATTTCAGAAGGAAATCACACATATTCAAAATCAATTTTCGTTTTTAACCTGGTTGATTTTAATTGTTTGTATTGATGTTGCGCACGTTTATTCATCGATTTTCAAAACCTATTTGGTTCCGTCTGAATTCAAGAAACACAAAAAATTATATTTAGGAATTCCAGCCGTTTGTTTCCTAATTGGCACGATTGCATTTACAATCGGAAAAGATTTCTTTTGGTCGTTACTCGCATACATTGCTGTTTTTCATTTCATTCGTCAGCAATACGGTTTTATGCGTTTGTATGCACGAAACGAAATGAAAACCAAATTTACGGTTATATTTGATAAAATTGTGATTTACAATGCAACGGTTTACCCGATGTTGTTTTGGTTTTTAAGTCCGGATAGAAACTTTAATTGGTTTGTGCAAAACGAATTTATTCAAGCTTCACAACCACAAATTCTGAGTTATTTAAACGTTGTTTATTTCATCATTTTTGGATGTTATATCGTGCAACAACTTTATAAATTCATAAAAACAAAAAGCATCAACGAACCCAAAACCTTGTTGATTTTAGGAACATATATTTCGTGGTATTTAAGTATTGTTTATTACAATAACGAACTCATCTTTACAGCTTTTAATGTCATTTCACACGGAATTCCGTATATGGCTTTGGTGTATTTTAGAGAAGTTGAAAATGCACCAAGCAAAAAGTTTAGTTTTAAATTTCAGAACCTAGTCGGAAAAGCTATTGGCTTTATTTTAATTCTTTTATTATTGGCTGTTGCCGAAGAATTCATTTGGGAAATTACCGTTTGGGAAGAACACATTCAATTGAACCAATCGTTTTACATTCCAGATTTTTGGCAGTTTTTATGGGTTCCACTTTTGGCATTGCCACAGTTTACGCATTATATTTTAGATGGTTTTATTTGGAAAAATAAAGGTTCTTAAAATCATATCTAAAAAAATCAAAACACACAATTATTTATTATTAAAATTTTACACAAAAATAAACTAAACTATTTATTTGTAAATTATTTGTGATATTTTTGTTAAAAACAAAACTTTAAAACAACACAACGTTAAAAGTAATTTTGCAAAAAACATAAATAAATGATGAATAAAAAATGCCTTAATTGTGGAAAAAAACTAACAGATAAATATTGTTCGTCTTGCGGACAAAAAGCCGATACGCACCGTATTACATTTAAAAATTTTATCTTCCACGATGTTTTGCACGGAACATTTCATATTGAAAAAGGTATATTATATACAGCAAAACAGGCATTGTTACGTCCTGGAAAAGCAGCACTCGATTATATTTCGGGAAAGCGAAAACCTTATTATAATGTATTTTTACTGATTTTATTAACCATTGGTTTGATGTTATTTCTCAAACATTATTACAATGAAATACTTATAGAACAAGGAAGGAGATATGTTAAAGATATATCGAATTTAAATGAAGCCAGTCAAAAAATGGAATATATTTTTGCTCAAAAAAGTAAAATAGTAATTTTCATTTTCGTTCCATTCGCTGCAATAAACAGCTATATTATATTTAGACGAAAAAAACTAAATTTAAGCGAACACATCATTATTGCTGCAATGATATTATTAGGGATTTTGCTATTATCAACTTTCGCTATTATTCTTTTTTATTTTGATTTATTTATTGATATCAGCAGTTCAGCGGATAAAGCCATTCAATATATAATTGCGTCTCTAATTTTCTTATACACTATTTATGGCTATTTTAACGCTTTTAGAAACGACTATTCAAAATTGGGTTTTACATATAGAATAATCTTGTTTTACGCATTTATTTATATAGAATTGATAATTTTACTTTTCATAACTATTGGATTTGTAACGAAATGGGAATTTGGTGATATTCTAATAACCCCTTTTAATTAGTATCATTATTACAATTAAACCAATTATTTTTTAGATGGTTTTATTTGGAAAAATAAAGGTTCTTAAACGTGATGATTAAGGATTTTATTATATAATCTCTACTTAGAATTTCTTAATTAATAATATAAATAAGGACTCAAATATTCTCCAGATTCAATTAACTTATCTCGAATCTCAACCGATTCTTGGTTAATTTCCCAAGGTTTAAAAACACGGTACATTTCATGTTTTTTTACACCTAAAGTATCAAATAGATAAACTGTATCTCTATTGATTATTTTTACAACAAACGTTTCATCACAATTCATTTTAATAACTGAATCATTTAACATCTCCCATCTATTACATTTTCCTGTAACATTCACTTTTGGTCCGATTCTACGTGCATGCCTATCTTTCATACCCAAATTAAAAACTTCACAAGTCAAATCTTTATGAAACATAAAACTAATAGTTCGTTCAAAATACAATGAATCATTATCGATAATCTGTAACTCCATTATTGGCATATCCCACATTGAAATACTATCGTTTGTAAGATATTCACGTAAAACATTTTTTTTAGCACAACTAGAAAAAACTAAAATAGAAAATACAAATCCGAGAAATAATAAATAAGACTTCATAAACATTAAATAAAATTCAATATAACAATTCTAAAACAAAAATCAACAAAAAAAACCGCTCATAAAAATGAACGGTTTTAAAATATATATCGCGAAAAAATTAATCGTTTAATTTAAGTACAGCCATAAAAGCTTCTTGTGGAATTTCAACATTTCCTACTTGACGCATACGCTTTTTACCTTTTTTCTGTTTTTCAAGTAATTTACGTTTACGAGAAATATCTCCTCCATAACATTTTGCGGTAACGTCTTTACGTAAAGCTTTGATAGTTTCACGAGCAATTACTTTAGCTCCGATTGCAGCCTGAATTGGAATATCAAACTGTTGACGTGGGATTAATTCTTTTAATTTCTCGCACATCTTTTTACCAATATGATACGCACTACTTTCGTGAATTAACGCAGAAAGTGCATCAACTGGTTGCGCGTTTAATAAAACATCTAAACGAACTAATTTAGAAGTACGCATTCCAATTGGATGATAATCAAACGAAGCATAACCTTTAGAAACCGTTTTTAAACGGTCATAGAAATCAAAAACGATCTCAGCTAACGGCATATCAAAATTCAATTCCACACGCTCTGGCGTCAAATACGTTTGATTGGTAATAACTCCACGTTTTTCAATACACAAACTCATTACGTTACCAACAAAATCAGATTTGGTAATGATTGTTGCCTTGATATAAGGTTCTTCAACACGGTCTAATTTTGACGGTTCTGGCAAATCAGATGGGTTATTAACAATCATTGGAGTATCAGGGTCTTTCTTCGTGTACGCAAAGTACGAAACGTTAGGAACCGTTGTAATCACCGTCATATTAAACTCACGCTCTAAACGCTCTTGAATAATTTCCATGTGCAACATTCCTAAGAATCCACAACGGAAACCAAATCCTAAAGCTGCTGAACTTTCTGCTTGGAAAACCAACGATGCGTCATTCAATTGTAATTTTTCCATCGAAGAACGTAAATCTTCGTAATCTTCTGTATCAACCGGATAAATACCAGCAAATACCATTGGTTTCACATCTTCGAAACCAGAAATCATATTTGTAGTAGGCACAACCGCATCTGTGATCGTATCACCTACTTTTACTTCTTTTGCTTCTTTAATTCCAGAAATCAAATAACCAACATCTCCAGCAGAAATCACTTGTTTAGCAACTTGATTTAATTTCAAAGTACCAATTTCATCAGCAAAATATTCGTGGTCCGTAGCCATAAATTTAATTTTCTGACCTTTTTTGATTTGTCCGTTAATTACACGGAAAATAACCTCAACTCCACGGAATGGATTATAAACCGAATCAAAAATCAAAGCTTGCAACGGTTCGTCTGGATTACCTTTCGGCGCAGGAACACGCTCAACAATTGCTTCTAAAATCTTATCTACACCAAAACCAGTTTTACCCGAAGCGTGAATAATATCTTCTAATTTACAACCTAATAATTCAACAATATCATCGCTTACCTCTTCTGGGTTTGCAGACGGTAAATCAACTTTATTTAAAACTGGAATAATTTCCAAATCATTCTCTAAAGCCAAATATAAGTTCGAAATCGTTTGCGCTTGAATACTTTGAGCCGCATCAACAATCAACAAAGCACCTTCACAAGCAGCGATAGAACGCGAAACCTCGTAAGAGAAATCCACGTGACCCGGAGTATCAATCAGGTTCAGAATATATTCTTCCCCTTTGTATTTATATTCCATCTGGATAGCGTGTGACTTAATGGTAATTCCACGTTCACGCTCCAAATCCATACTATCCAAAAGCTGTGCTTGCGCTTCACGAGCTGTAACAGTTTGTGTTGCATCTAAAAGTCTATCAGCCAAGGTACTTTTCCCGTGGTCGATATGCGCAATAATACAAAAATTACGTATTTTTTTCATCTTCAAATTTATCAGTTTTTGTGCGTTCCCTTTCAGGTCGGGCTATCCGTTTCAAGTCCTCACTCGTCGTAAACTCCTCATTGTGGGCTTTCCACTACTATCCCTAACGCGATGTCTCTACAGAACACCTCTAATTTGCAAATATAATTTAAAGTTACTTAGTATTATAGCTTTTTTTATGAAGCAACAAAATAATTTTGATTTGAAAACTAAAAAACAATTTAAAACTCCGTCAGAGTTTAGAACTCTGACGGAGTTTTACTTAAATATGTAAATTCACAAGAAACCATTCAATATTTGCAGGCTTACTTTTTTAGCCCAGATTGCAGCGGCATCCTTTTGCTTTTTTCAGAAAGCAAAAGATATAGCGGAAAGCTGGATCGGCTTCAAATAATCGAAAGTCAAAAGTCGAAAATTTTTTAAAACTTAAGATTCTACAACTATTGGATTTTGAAGTATTTTATTAATTGGACATTTCTGAGCAATTAAATGTAAGCGTTTTAATTGTTCTTCAGTTAAATCGCCTTTAAACTCAACTTTTTTCTTAAAAATCGTAGTTCCTGGAGTTGTTTCTGTATCGATTTCGACATCAACCAAAACTTCTTCTAATGGCCAATTGCTACGATCGGCGTACATACGAACCGTCATCGCAACACAACCCGCCAACGAACCTGCTAAAAGTTCTTTTGGACTTGGTCCTAAATTCATTCCGCCTTCGCTTTCTGATTGGTCAGCAATGAATTCAAGATTTTTTCCTTTAATAGTTGTTTTATATTTTTGAACACCAATTTTTGCGTGTACTTTTTCCATAATTAATCTTTTTTAAATGGGTTATTAGGCAATGGAACAAATTCGGTTTCACCAGGAACCTTAGGAAACTCTTGCTTTTGCCAACGTTCTTTTGCTTCTTCAATGGTTTCACGACTAGACGAAACAAAATTCCAGAAAATAAAATGCTCTTCTTCAAAAGGTTCGCCTCCAAACAAATAAATGGTTGAACCGGCTTTGATGTCAAATGTGCACAAATATGCATCTTTAGTAATTAGAATTTGTTTTGGTCCAAATGCGTTTCCGTTACTAGAAACTTCACCTTCTAAAATATACAAACCACTTTCACCATATAAACGATCGTGTAAATTAATGGTTTGATCTGCGTTTGCTTTTAGTTCGATCATATATAATTTACTATAAACAGGAACTCCTGATTTTTTACCATCAAATTCACCTGCGATTAATTTAAAATCAACAGCATTTTCTGTCCAAGTTGGTAAATCATTAGCTTCGACATGTACGAAACTCGGATCGATGTTTTCTAAATGCTTTGGTAATGCAATCCAAATCTGCAATCCGTGAACTGATTTTTCTACTTCTCGTAAATGATTTGGCGTTCGTTCTGAATGTACCACACCGTTACCAGCCGTCATCCAATTTACGGCGCCTGGTTCAATCATTAAATCGTTTCCTAAACTGTCTTTATGCTGAATAGCACCTTCAAACAAAAAAGTTAAGGTTGACAAACCAATATGCGGATGTGGAGCTACATCTAAATTTTCGCCTGCTTGTAATTTTTTCGGCCCCATGTGATCGATGAAAACAAACGGACCTATGTTTCGCTTTTGACGAAAAGGCAACAATCTACCTACTAAAAAGTTACCGATATCAGCAGCTTTCTCTTCAAAAATATAATCTATGTTTGACATCTTTTTCAATATTTAATTTAAATAAAGATACAATTTCTAATAAAAATAGAAGTTAATCTATCTTAAGAAAAACACAATATTTTCACACCTAAAAATAATATAGTAATTTTGCACAAAATTTATCTTCATGATCAAAATAGGAAATATTGAATTACCTGACCATCCGTTGTTATTAGCTCCGATGGAAGATGTTAGCGATCCGCCTTTTAGAAGACTTTGCAAAGCACATGGTGCAGACTTGATGTATTCTGAATTTATTTCTTCGGAAGGATTGATTCGTGACGCGATGAAAAGCAGAATGAAATTGGATATTTTTGATTACGAGCGTCCAGTTGGAATTCAAATTTTCGGTGGTGATGAAGAAGCGATGGCACTTTCGGCTAAAATCGTTGAAACGGTTCAGCCAGATTTGGTTGACATCAACTTTGGTTGCCCAGTTAAAAAAGTGGTTAGCAAAGGAGCTGGAGCTGGCGTTTTAAAAGATATCGATTTAATGATACGTTTAACGGAAGCTGTTATTAAAAGTACGCATTTACCGGTTACGGTTAAAACTCGTTTAGGTTGGGATGAAGAATCGATTAATATTGATGAAGTTGCTGAACGTTTACAAGATGTTGGTGTGCAAGCGTTAACAGTTCATGCAAGAACGAGAGCGCAGATGTACAAAGGACATTCGGACTGGACGCATATTGAACGTATTAAAAACAACCCAAGAATTCATATTCCCATTTTTGGAAACGGAGATATCGATTCACCTCAAAAAGCAAAAGAATACCGTGAACGTTTTGGTTTAGATGGCATGATGATTGGACGTGCGGCGATTGGTTATCCTTGGATTTTTAATGAAATTAAACATTACGAAAAAACAGGTGAATTATTGGCTCCACCAACGATGAAAGACCGTTTAGAAGCTGCCAAAAACCATTTAATTTGGTCGATGGAATGGAAAGGTGAACGTTTGGGAATTGTGGAAATGCGTCGTCATTATACGAATTACTTTAAAGGCATTCACGGTTTCAAAGCACATCGTCAGCGTTTGGTTACCGAAGATGATCCACAACAATTATTACGCATCTTCGAAGAAATTGAAGATTTTTATAAAGATTATGTTATCGAACATTTATAAACAAAAATCCACTCGAAATTTAGGAGTGGATTTTTTTATTTTAATTGATTAGCTTGAAAATCTAATAGATTTTTTTTAGCTGTAAAAATCAAATCGGAATGTATGTAAGAGATATTTCGTAAACAATCGAAAAGTAAATTCAAAGCTGGATCATTCCATTGTTCGTTTCGTAAATAAGCTTCATCATTATCTATATAATTAATAATTAATTTTCGCCTTTCTTCATTAATATCATTTTGAAACAAATCTGTAGCAACCAATTCTTTTAAATGTGTTTTAAAAACTTCTTCAAAAGGTTTCATTATTTTCAAATTTTCTTGAATCACAGGAATCGATGATTGTTTATTCATAAAAACTAAAACCTCTTCAAATTTAACTGCTTTTTTATACCCCAAATCATAAAGCTTATCCATTGTTATATAAGTTTTATATATAGAATCCCATTCGAGAAACAAACCTTTATCTTGGGCTTTATGATAAAAGAAACTATAAATTAAATCATCGTGACTTTCTATTTGATTTTTTAAATCTAAAAGCTCCTTATCTAAATTTTTTAAAAGATTTTCGGCATTTTTTTTTCGATATTTAATTCCATCAAAATCAAAAGTTTTAATCTTATGCTTTTGGAAAGCTAAATATTCAACATCTTTGTAATCTTGATTAAGCGACAAATATTTTGCCCCTAAAGCAACCTCCTCATCAGAAAACAAACTTTTTAAAGTAACCGATGAATCAACATCTATAACTTTTGAAATTTCAGTTAACGGATTTTTGTTATCATAATATCCGTTATAAATTTCATTAAATGAAACCGATTTTAAAAAATCATCATACATATCTTTCTCTTCTGTTGATGAAAGTTCTTTTAAATCCGTCAATTCATGTTCAGGATAAATCAACTTAGTTAATTTCAATTCAATTTCGTTTGGTTTTTCAAACAAAAACTTAGCTGGTTCTAATGAATTATTAACCGTTTGAATATTCAATCGTTGAATACTTTCAATTCGCTCTTCCATTGTTGGATGTGAAGCCCATTGGTCTTTAATATTCAATCTACTTTTATTTTGTAAACGCAATTCGTCTAAAGTTACCTTAGGTAAATGTTCGTTAAAATTATGCTTATCTTTTCTGGCAATTATATTAAGAACATAAGTTTGAACATCATAAAAATTACAAAGTCTGAAACCTTCAGAATATTTAGAATTTGTAAACGCATTTGCAGATCCATAAGCACGATCAGACAAATCCATTCGAGCCAAAGAATCAATCATCACTTGAGAACCTACAATGTTTGTAGCAACTGCATCGGCATGAAACTCCATTTCTCTAGACAATGACAAATTGCTTTTATTTAAGAAAATATAAAATTGCTTTAATACGAACTGAAAACCACGAATGATATAAATAGAAAAACCAACCGTAAGTTTAAAAAGAATATGACCGTTTGAGAATTTATTTACATTTTCTTCAAACGAACTATTTTCGAAAACCAAACTAAAAATAATTCGATTGCAATTGTAAACATAACTTCCAATCTTCATACTTCGTTGAGAAAAATGACCAAATTCATGAGCTAAAATTCCTTTTAATTCTTGTTCTGTAGAAACATTAACCAAGGCATAGCCAATCATTAAATTCTTACGAACTGGAAAGATCATACTCCAAAAAGAAGAATCGTAAAAAACAGATGCATTTAGTTGATCGGTTAGAAATACTTTTTTAGGAAAATCAGTACCAACCTCATCAGCAATTTCGTGAATCATCTTAAAAAATTTTGGATGTTGAGACGTATATATTTGATGCATCCCTTCAGTTGAATTACTAGATTTTTGAAAAATAAATTTAAACAGAAAAATCAATAAAACTATTGCAGAACCAACCAGACCAACCGCAAGTAACATTCCAATAAAATTTCCCATGAAAATCAGAATCTTAAAAGCTAGAAAAACAAAGAATGCAACAACTGCTAAACCTAAAAGAGTTAAAAGAATAAAACTTACTATAAAAAGAACGATAGATAAAATAGCTCTTTGTGCTTGTTTTTTAAATCCTGGTGAAATTTGAATTTCCATGTTTACTTTTTGGGTTGGTTAAACTAATTTAATATTTATATCACAAAAAAACAAAAGCTTCCTAAAAATCAGGAAGCTTTAATTCTATTCTTTATCTTTTTCAGATATTATATGCATTTCTCGTTGCGGATACGGAATTGAAATTCCTGCTTTATCTAACGCATTTTTAATTTCTTCTTGAAGATTATTTCTTGTAGCCCAATAATCTTCTTTTAAAGTCCAAGCTCGAATGGTTAAATTTACAGAACTATCTGCCAATTCGTTCACAAAAACCTCAGGAACTGGACCTTGTAAAACACGTTCATCGCTAGTTAAAACATTAAAAATAATGGAGCGAGCTGTTTTAATATTATCTTCGTAACCGATTCCGATGTTATATTCAAAACGACGACTTGTGATTTTTGAATAATTTTTTATTACAGAATTTGCCAAAGCTCCATTCGGACTAAAAACTTTTATTCCGCTTGAAGTTGTTAATGAGGTGTAAAGTAAATCGATTTTGTCAACTGTACCATCAGTTCCCGAAGCATTTTCGATATAATCACCGACTTCGAACGGACGGAATAAAAGAATCAAAACACCTCCTGCAAAATTAGAAAGTGACCCTTGTAAGGCCAAACCAACTGCTAAAACCACACCTGACAAAGCTCCTAGAATTGCAGTTGTTTCTAATCCTAAATTTTGCACAATCATCAAAATTAAAACAACGTACAAAACAAATTGAATGATTGACATTAAAAAACCTCTTAATGATTTATCGACATTTCGTTTTTCAAAGCGTCTACGAATGACTCCTAAAATGGTTCTAATAATAAAAAAACCAATGATTAAAAGAATAATCATTCCCACAATTTTAGGAATTGAATTTATCAATCGCAAAATCATAATCTGGAATCCTTCAGAAATTTGACTTACTTGTTCAACAACTCCATCTTTTACATTTTCTGGCTTAACTGCATTCAAGAGAACTTCCTTTTGACCTTGTAGAGTTATCGTGTCTTTTATTATAATCGAGTCTTTAACTATATTTAATGAATCTTTACTCATATTTTTATTTTTTACAAAATTAAAAAAGAGATGCAAATACATCTCTTTTTCAAATCATTATTTCAATATTACAATGATAATTTTTTAGCAATTGCTTTTGGAACAGCATTCTTGTTCACCATAATTGCAGTTGCTTTATATTTCATAAATTCTTTTGTCATATATAAATAACCTTTGTAGTCGTTAGATAATCCCCAAGAATTCTTTACGATATAATATTCTTTTCCGTTTTGATCTTTAGCAATTCCAACGATGTGCATTCCGTGATCATCTGTTGTTTCGTAGTTATCAAACGCTTTTTGACGATCGTCTTCAGTAACTTTTTTCTCAGCTTTTGGTCCGTTGAACATGTCTGCTTTTTGCTCTGGAGTCATTACACTAAAATCAATTTCCGGAACGTAAGCTACACCATTTTTCCAACTGAAACCTTTTTCAGAAACGTCACCAGCCCAAGCAACTGTGTAACCTTCTTTTAAAGCATTATCAACAACATCAACCAATTCGTTCATTTTTACATTGTAAACCAAATCAAAAGACCAGTTATCTGGAACTAATAAAACGAATTTTGAATAATATGGGTATTCTTTGAACGATGAAATTTCTACATAATCATCTGGATTGATTCCAACCACTTGGTCAGCGAAAGTTTTAGGTGTGTATTTTTTCCCTTCGTACATAAATTCAGCAGGAGCTTGACCTAAGTACGTATCAATAACTGCTGTGTAAGCATCTAACCAATTATCAGATAACTTATCGTTTTTAATGATTGAACCTAAAATAGCTTCGTTCATTTTAGACATTTCAGAAAAGTTGTTTCTTGTTTGTCCTTCACTTAAACCTGTATAAACTTCACGTGGAACTGCTCCGTATTTTTTATAAGTATTCATAACATCATGAAACTGTCCTCCTTCTCCAAGCTCAACATTTCCATGCATTTTTACATACATTTTTCCTTTTTCGATATACGCATTACGCGCTGTATAAATCTGAGCTAACTCAACCGGTTTTTTTCCTTTACGAATCATTTCTGATTCAATAAAAGAATTTCCAGAATATGACCAACACGTTCCAGATGAACCTTGGTCTTTTACTGGAGTATTTTCTAAATTAATAACATCTGTAAAAGTGAATAATTCTTTACTCTGATTACTTTGATTATTTTTCACAGCGTTCACTAAATTATCTTGAGCAAAAGCATTTCCAGAAACACCTAAAGCAATAATTAAAGCTGCAACGATTGGTTTTAATTTCAGTTTAAACATTATAATTTGAATTTTATTTTTATAATAAGGCGCATAAAGATAACAATTGTTACAATATAACTTTCGTTAATTAACAAAAAAGGAATCTACTTTCACAGATTCCTTTTTTATTAAATTATTTTTGTTTTAAAGTTTCGTCTAACCAACGGAAAAATTCACCTTGCCAGATTTGTGCATTTTGAGGTTTTAAAACCCAGTGATTTTCTTCTGGAAGATAAACAAAACGAGATTTGATTCCTTGTAATTGTGCAGCTTGAAAAGCTTCTTGTCCTTGCCCGATTGGTACTCGGAAATCATTTCCTCCATGGAAAACTAAAATTGGTGTATTCCATTTATCAACGTTGTTTTTCGGATTGAAATCTCTATATGTTTTTTGAGCAGCTTCGTTGTTTTTGTCCCAATAAGCTCCACCAGAATCCCAGTTTGTAAAGAACATTTCTTCTGTTGTTCCGTACATCGATTCTAAATTAAAAACTCCACAATGAGAAATAAACGATTTGAAACGGTTATCGTGAATTCCTGCTAAATAATAAACCGAATAACCGCCGTAACTTGCTCCGATTGCACCTAATTTATCGTTATCAACATAAGGTTCTTTTGCTAATTCATCAATTGCAGTTAAGTAATCTTGCATAACTTGTCCGCCCCAATCTTTAGAAATTGCTTCGTTCCATTCAACTCCGTGTCCTGGCATTCCTCGACGATTTGGCATCACAACGATATAACCTTCAGAAGCCATTAATTGAATATTCCAACGGAAAGAGTAAAATTGTGTTAACGCAGATTGTGGTCCACCTTGGCAATATAACAACGTTGGATATTTTTTATTTTGGTCAAAATTTGGAGGTAAAGCTACCCAAACCAACATTTTCTTTCCATCCGTTGTAGTAACATAACGTTTTTCTACTTTAACTTTTGCAATATCTTTATAAGCTGCGTCGTTTACGTGTGTAATTTGATTCCATTTTTTTGATTTTAAATCATACGAATAAACTTCTGTAGCTGTATTGAAATCGGTACGAGTTACGATAACTTTATCACCAGAAAATCCGACAATACTAGTTACATCAAAATTTCCATTTGTAATTTGTTTAACTGTCGGAGCGATTCTTTTTCTTCCTGGAAAATTAACTTCAAAAAGTTGAATCGTTCCATCAACTGCAGCAGTAAAATAAATTTCTTCACCGTTTGCGCTCCAAACAAAACTATCGACAGTTCCGTCCCAGTTTGCAGTTAAATTCATATCAGCTCCCATATAACGAACAATGATGTCGTTTTTATCCGCTTCATATCCGTCACTTTTCATTTGTAACCAAGACAATTCTCCGTTTGGCGAAAACTGTGGATGTGTGTCGTAACCTTTATTATCGGGAGTTAAGTTTGTAGTTTGCTTTGTTTCTAAATTATATTCATACAAATCTGCATTTGTACTTAAAGCGTAAGCCGTTCCTTCTAATTTTTTAGAAACATAAATTACAGACTTTCCATCAGGTGACCAAACATAATCTTGGTCTCCACCAAATGGTTTTTGTGGTGAATTAAAAGCTTCACCTTCTAAAATATCAACTTTTTGATTGTTTTCTAAATTTGTAATGAAAACGTGATTGAAAGTTCCATCATTATAAGTATCCCAATGTCTGTAATCCAATCCATCATTAATATACACATTAGATTCTGTCATTTCAGGATAATAATCTTTACCTAAAACTTTATTAATTTTTACTGCTTCGTCTGAAAGTTTGAATTTTCCGTCAGCAGAAACATTTTTATCAATAACCAATCCTTCTAAAGACTCAAGTTCTTTTCCTTTTTTACCATCAATAGTAACTTGATAAAATTTTGAATTGATTTTATTTTCTGCCATATTTGGAGTTCCAACAGCATAATATAAAAACTTTCCATCAGCAGATAATCCAACCGGATTTACTCTACCTAATTCCCATAAAAGTTCTTTAGTCATTACTTTGTTTTGGGCATTTGCAGATAAACTTGCAATACTTAAAGTTAGAATAAGTAATTTTTTCATTATTAAATTTTTTAAACAGCGATAAAAATAATCAAACTAATTGATTTATTCGATTATAAAACCAACATTCTCGTAAATTGGCAAATGTTCTTAAAAAATTCTTAAAACGAATTTTAATGAATCATTCATAACTTATAAGTAAAAAAAAATGAGTATTTTCACGCCTCAAAAATACTTCAACGTGAAAAGTAATAATAAACTATTTATTGCAATTATAGCTGCATTGGTTGTTGGTGTTGCAATCGGAGGAATTGTACATTACCAATTCCCAGAATACATCGCTGGTTTTTCAAAAAACATTAAACTTTTAGGAACTATTTTCATTCGATTGGTACAAATGATTATTGCTCCATTGGTATTTTCAACTTTGGTTGTTGGAATTGCAAAAATGGGCGATATGAAAATGGTTGGTCGAGTTGGTGGAAAAGCTATGGCTTGGTTTATTTCAGCTTCGTTAATTTCTTTATTAATTGGTTTGTTTTTAGTAAACTTAATGGCTCCAGGAAAAGGAACATCTATTCAGATGGATAATCCAACAGAAGCCGCTTCTGATTTATTAAAGAATTCACAAAGCTTTTCAATTGAACAATTTGTAACACATATTTTCCCTAAAAGTATTTTTGAAGCCTTTGCAACTAATGAAATTTTACAGATTGTAGTTTTCTCAATTTTATTTGGAGTTGCACTTGCAGCAATCGGAAAACAAGGAGAAAGTTTAACTAAAGCCTTAGATACTGTTGCTCATGTAGTATTAAAAATGGTAAACTACATTATGTGGTTTGCACCACTTGGAGTTTTAGGTGCTGTTGCTTCTGCGGTTGCAAGTTATGGTTTTGAAATCTTTGCTTTGTACGCTAATTATTTACTCGCATTTACAATAGGAATATTGGTTTTATGGGTGGTAATGCTAGTAGTTGGTTATTTAATATTAGGAAATCGTTTATGGGATTTATTACGTCACATAAAAACACCACTTTTAGTTGCATTTACAACAACAAGTAGTGAGGCGGTTTTCCCAAAAATGGTTGAAGAATTAGAAAAATTTGGATGTCAACCAAAAATCGTTTCGTTCACACTTCCTTTAGGATATTCGTTTAACTTAGATGGAAGTATGATGTATATGACTTTTGCGAGTGTTTTCATTGCTCAAGTTTACGGAATTGATATGCCATTAGAAAAGCAGTTATTGATGTTAATGGTTTTAATGCTTACAAGTAAAGGAGTTGCTGGTGTTCCAAGAGCTTCATTAATTGTAGTAGTTGCAACTTGTGCAATGTTCGGAATTCCTCCAGAAGGAATTGCTTTAATCTTACCAATCGACCACTTCTGTGATATGGCTCGTAGTATGACGAATGTTTTAGGAAATGCATTATCAACCGCAGCAGTTGATAAATGGGAAGGAAAATCATTACAAACAGAACAAGAATAAACATATAAAAACAAATGGAGAATTTTAATTGGGCAGATTTAATTAATCCCGAATTTTACATCAACTTAGAAATTGCAGGTCACAAAATCGGAATCTATGTAATCCTTTTCATCATTTTTGCAGAAACAGGTTTATTAGTTGGATTCTTTTTACCAGGAGATAGTTTACTTTTCTTATCTGGAATTTACAGTAAAGCGTTAATGGCAGAAGTTGTTTATATCGAAAATGACTTTATGAACGTTTGGGCTTTGGCATCTTTGGTTGCATTAGCCGGAATTATAGGAAACACTTTTGGATATTGGTTCGGTGCGAAAAGCGGAAACTATTTATATCAAAAAGAAGACTCTTGGATTTTTAAGAAAAAATACCTTTTTGAATCAAAAGCATTCTTTGAAAAACACGGTGGTAGAGCAATTATCTTTGCACGTTTCTTACCAATCATCAGAACATTTGCTCCAATTATTGCTGGAATTGCAAATATGGAAATCAAGAAATTTATGTTATACAACATATTAAGTTCTTTTATTTGGGCTTATTCTTTAATTTTCGCTGGACATTATCTTTACCGTTATTTATTAGACAATCACCAAGTGGATTTAACGCATTATATCGAATACATTATTATTATAATTGTTTTAATCACAACAGTTCCATTAGTAATGAAAGCTATTAAATCAAAAGGAAATAAAGCTGAATAGAATTAAACTATTTTAAATATTTAAAAGACTGAATTCAATATGAGTTCAGTCTTTTTGTTTAATAAAATTATGACAATAAAAAAATAAAAAAGCCCATCGTCAAAATTGACAAAACGCTACTCAAAAACAAAGCTGAAGAAATGGTTTGTTGCCCTTCTTCATATTGAATCGCAAGCATTATAACAACCGACGCTGTTGGGATAGACATTGTAATTACGGTTTCTTTTAAAACACTTGATGGAAAATTCAACAAAACGGAAACTCCCCAAATTGCTAACGGAATTAATATGTTTTTTGAAAGCACAATTGCTAAAACAGATTTATTAAAAACTACTTTATATGAAAACAAAATAATTCCAGAAGCAAAAAGCGCAACTCCGCCTGTAGATTTACCAAGTAATGTAAAAGAATCTATTAGTGCTGTTGGGAACTTTAAATCAATCAAAACGAATAGTAATCCTAAAACTGGTGCCCAAACCACAGGTTGTTTAACAGCATTTATAATATTTGAAGCAAAGCTATTAGATTGTGTTCCATCGGTATTTTTTACGCCTAAATTCAGTAAAATAATAGTTAATGGCACTTGGAATAAATTCATATAAATACTTCCAACGGCGATAGGAATTGAACTTACTGAACCGTATAACTCACCCAAAACAGGAACTCCTACAAACGGAATTGCGGGTCCAGCAATAGTTAAAGAAATCAATGCGGAAAGACGACTATTTTGCTTAAATAGGAATCTAGTAATAAGGTAAACTACTAAATAAAAAACAATCATTCCGATAAAAAGACCCAATAGAATTTCTTTTTCCTTCAGGATTTCCGACATCGAACTTGTTGCAATACTACTAAATAAGCTTAATGGTAGCGCATATAACATGACCATTTTATTTAAAACTCCAGCTTGATCTTTTGAAAAATCTTGATGATATCCAGCCAAATAACCTAGTATCAAAACTACGGTTATTGGTAATAGTGCTGTTAGAATCGTATCGAACATAAAACTTATTTTTTCAATAAAATTACAAAATATAAAAACAACTCATAAAGATTTGGTTTGTAATAGATCAAAACGTCAGCTTGCTGGTATGAAACACAAAAAGTAAAAATTGATAAACGAAAAGAATAAAGAGATATATTTGCTAAAAAATTTAATAGATGATTCGCAAAATTTTCAAATTCATATTTAAATTAATTTTATGGTTTTTTGGACTTTCGATAGGTTCTACAATACTTTTTAAATTTGTACCCGTTCCTTTTACACCATTGATGTTTATTAGAACTTTCGAACAAATTTCAGCTGGTGAAAAAGTTGTTTGGAAACACGATTGGATTAGTATTGACGAAATGCCAATTAACATACAAAAAGCTGTAATCGCAAGTGAAGACGGAAAGTTTACATCACACAGTGGATTTGATTTCGATGCGATTGAAAAAGCTTACAAAAACAATCAGAAAGGTAAACGAGTAAAAGGAGGAAGTACGATAAGCCAACAAACTGCAAAAAATGTATTTCTTTGGCCAGGTCGTAGTTTTATCAGAAAAGGTTTTGAAGCTTATTTTACTGTTTTAATTGAATTCATCTGGGGAAAAGAACGCATTATGGAAGTTTACCTAAACTCAATTGAAATGGGAAATGGGATTTATGGAATTGAAGCCGCTTCTGAACATTGGTTCGGTAAAAAGGCAGAAAATTTATCTAAGAAAGAAGCTGCCGCAATCGCTGCAATTCTTCCGAATCCCAGAAAGTTTAAAGCAAAAAACTCTTCAGGTTACATCAATAGAAGAAAAAATGCGATTTCTAGACAAATGAATTTATATCCAAAACCAAATTATAATAAATAAAATAATTAGCTATTTCAAAACACCATTTGAAGTAGCTTTTTTATTAGAAATTAAATCGCAATTGTATGAGTTTCGGCTTGGTTTCTTTATTATTCAAGTTGGTCATTGAAACACCGATTAAACGAACCGAATTACGCAACTTATCTTGATATAATAATTTCAAGGAAGCATCCAAAATCAACTCTTTATTTGAAATAAAATATGGTAATGTTTCACTTCTTGTTTGAACCGTAAAATCGCTATATTTGATTTTTAAAGTAACCGTTTTACCTGAAACACCACGTTTCTTCAAACGGAAATCAAGTTCTTCAGCAATAAAGTTTAGTTTATCTTTTAAGAAAATCTCGGAAGTTAAGTTCGTTTCAAAAGTTCGTTCTGCAGCAATCGATTTTGGAATCCGATTGGGTTGAACTGGCGAATTGTGAATTCCACGAGAAATATTATAATAATGTTGAGCCGAATTTCCAAAATGTTCTTCTAAGAATTCAATGTTTTTTTGTTTTAAATCCAAGCCAGTAAAAATGCCTAAATGATACATTTTATCTGCTGTTTTTTGTCCGATTCCAAAGAACTTTTTTATTTCTAAACTTTCAATAAAAGATTCAATTTCTTCTGGATTTATCGTTTTTTGTCCATTTGGTTTATTATAATCCGACGCAATCTTGGCAATAAATTTATTGGTAGAAATTCCTGCGGAAGCTGTTAATCCAGTCTTTTCAAATATTTTTAAACGAATTTCTTCCGCAATCAAGCTTGCACTTTTCATACTTTTTTTATTTTCTGTAACATCCAAAAAGGCTTCGTCCAACGAAAGTGGTTCAACTAAATTTGTGTATTCATAAAAAATGGAATGAACCATTTTTGAAATTTCTTTATAACGTTCAAATCTTGGTTTTACGAAAATTAAATTCGGACAACGTTTAATTGCTATTGAACCTGTAAGCGCACTTCGAACTCCAAATTTACGAGCTTCATAACTCGCTGCCGAAATCACACCACGAACTTCATTTCCGCCCACAGCTATTGGTAATCCTCTTAATTCAGGATTATCAAGCTGTTCTACAGAAGCATAAAACGCATCCATGTCAACGTGTATGATTTTTCGATAGTTCATCATAAAACAAAAAAAGAATCTCCAAAAAAAGAGATTCTCAAAGTTATAAAGTATTTTTTGATTTTCTTGGTGGAAAGAAAAAACGCATTGGATATTGTTTAAAATGGCTCCAAACCGATTTCTGAAGTGAGAAAACCTCAAATATCGGAATATCACGAGAACGTAAAGCTAATCCTAATGAAAGGGCAAAACTGACAATAAAGTTGAAAAAACCGATTAAAATCAAACCAACAATACACCAAATCCAGGTTGATAAAGTCAATGCGAAATCAGCACCATAAGCTCCGAGTGCAATGTTTCCACTAGCAAAAGTAATGTGACGAATATCCAGATTTAATCCTAAAAACATACCAATAGAATGCGTACTTCCCATAAAAATACCGAACCAAAAATTCGAAATAATTCCAGGCCATTTTTGTTCTAACCAAGAAGCTATTTTAGCTGTTTTAGCCACTCCTAAACTACGTTTCAGAAATGGATTCTCTTGTATTCTATAATATACCTGATTGTGTTTGTTTTTATTAGAAACGTTTCCTGAAATAATTCCAGAAAGAAACAAAAATACTCCAGCAATCGATGCGTGAAAAATTGCAGCAGATTTAATCGGACTTACATCATCCAATAAAGTATGCCATTTGGTATCCGTAATATTAATTCCAGTTGATAAATCAATCAACCAAATCAACAATAAAGCAACAGGAAAAGCTAAAATAACGTTACCAACAAAAGCGATAAATTGAGAACGGAACAATCGAGCAAATAAATGTGCGAATGCCTTATGTTTTTCAGATGGTTTTTCATTCGTTTTCAGGCCTTCTTCAATTACTTTAATCAAAGTAGAAGCAGTCATTGCCGGCTGTTTGGTAGCTAAAGTAAAACCAAAAAGATAGATTAAAATAAAACCAAATGAATAGTTCATACTGTACAAAAAAGCAAAACCAAAATCGCTGGTCTCTGTTTTTGACATCAAAACCTTAATCACACACAAAAAACCAACAATTAAACCACCACCTAAAGCACCTTTGAACATTTTAAAATATTCATTTGTTGATTCAGTGATATAATGTTCACCCGTTTTCGCAGTATGCTGTGTGATTTCGTATGAAATTAATTGCGTACTTTCTCCGATTAATTTTTTTACGTTGTTTTTATAACAGTTATATTCAATAAGTTTTAAAGAAAGATTTATCGATTGTTTAATCTTATCCGATTCGTCACGAACTATAAACAAGGACAATAAAATTTCTACACGAATCAATTGCTGTCTTATTCGAAGCAAACTTTGGTTAACTTTCATCGTAATTCCAAAACGAGAACTATTTTTGAAAGCTTGTCTAACGAAATCAACGCACTGTTTATGTAGAATAACTAATTGTTTGTAATTTAAATCATTGGAATCTACATAAACCATCTCGCGATTTCGCAATTGTTTTTCAATTTCAAGGAATTCTTTTTCTAATCCCAAGAAAGGACTTTCGAGATGATTGTATTCTGGAACCATTTTGATGATATTCGATTCCATCGAACGACCACTCATTCGTTGTGTGATGATTCCAATTGCATACATCACTTCAGAAAGCGCGCCTTTTTCAACATTATGAGCTGTAAAAACATCTGAGAATTGTAGTATTTCAAAAAGTTCTACAAGTTCGTTATAAGGAATTTTATTAATCCAAATAAAATCAGTTTCCTTATAAAAAACTTGGTTTAAAACATATTCTAAAGTTTCTTTTTCTGGTTGATAGGGTAATATTTTTAATGAAATTCGCTTTCTAATTTCATATAAAAAATCAGAATCTTGGATGATACCAGCATCTGAAATCATACGACTGAAACTTCTTCCGCTTAATAGATTTATTATGTATTCTGCAAATAAATAACGATGCTTTTCATTTTCAATTAAATGTGCGATCAAATCAACGAGAGTTATACTTTTCGTTTTCTTTGAATTTACGGGTCTGAAAAAAGCTACTAATTCATATAAAAATATAAAATCATTCGAAAAAAGCACCTGATCATTTACAACGTATTTGTTGAAAATATCGGAAATCGACGAAGGTTTATTTTGCTTTCTAAATAATTTCATATTTGAATTTTTAAAACGATATTTGAATTTCTAAAACAAACCAACATGCTTGAAATAGAAAGAAAATACAAGGCTAAAAATACTACTTTTTTAAATGAAACTAAAATTTCATTTAAAATAAATCAAGGATATTTAAACTCGTCTCCTGAGAGAACCGTTCGTGTTAGAACTAAGGATAATAAAGGCTTTTTGACGATAAAAGGAAAAAGTAATTTATCAGGAACGACTCGTTTTGAATGGGAAAAAGAAATTCCGTTTGATGAAGCCATCGAACTTCTAAAACTATGCGAAGATTTCATCATTGAAAAAACGAGACATATCGTAATTTATGGTAATAAAACTTTTGAAATTGATGTGTTTGAAGGCAAAAACAAAGGTCTAATTATTGTAGAAGTTGAACTTGAAAATGAAAATGAAACAATTGAACTTCCGGATTGGATTGAAGAAGAAGTTACGGGTGATATAAAATATTATAATTCTTACATCAGTACAAATCCCTTTTGTAATTGGTAGTTGAATCAGAGAATTTTAATCGAAACTTTAAGTTTACCTTTTTTAGAATCGTCTGTAATTTTCATAAAAGCTTTTCGAGATAAATCAATTTCCAATCCTTTTGTGAATGGTCCTCGGTCGTTTACTATTACAATAACACTTTTGTTGTTTTCTAGATTTGTAACTTCAACTTTGGTTCCAAAAGGCAAAGTTTTATGAGCTGCAGTAAGTTTGTTGTTTGAAAAAACACTTCCGTCAGCAGTTTTACGTCCGTTGAATTTATCGTGATAGTAACAAGCAAAAGCCTCATTTTTATAGAATGAGGCTTTTGTTTTTGTTGATTTACAAGCTACTAAAAGTAGTAAAATTGTAATCAAATAAAATATTTTTTTATAACATGAATTCATCTAAGCTTTCTTGTAAATCAAGTTTTGAATCTTCATAGTCTTCAGGTAAAACTTCAATTTTTACATTCAAAACCCCAGCACCTTTATTGTGTGTAATGTCTAAAAAAGCTTGTTTTGAAAGATCTAGATGACGTCCTTTTGTAAAAGGTCCACGGTCATTAACAGTAACAATTACAGATTCGTCATTTTCGTTGTTAGTAACTCTCAATTTAGAACCGAAAGGCAAAGTTTTGTGAGCGGCAGTATATTTTCCATTATTAAAAACTTGACCACTTGCTGTTTTTTTTCCATTGAACTTATCGTGATAATAAGAAGTTTTAGCACTCTCATTTATAACCTCAACTTCATTTTCTAATGATAATAGTTCTGAATTTATTAACATTATATCTGTTATTTCAGATGTTGATTCCAATAGTACATCTGACGTGTCGTTTACTGCTAATGATGCTAATTCTCTTGAATTAACTCTAGTTTCATTATTTTCTTCTTGTTCAACTGTTGAAAATTGCGTATTGTAAATACTAAATCCAATTGCAGCAAGCAAAAAGATTGTCAAACTTAAAATGTGCGTTACTTTTTTATTCATAATCGTTTCTTTTAAATTTGGCAAACTAAATTAATAATTTTACCAAAGTCTTCGTTCTATAATCAGAACGCTTTAATTTAAATTATGCAAACCATACTGCCCAAGGAATTCTAGATAAAATTAATATCAATCCTAAAGTGTAGAAAATTGCAAAAGGTTTAAATTTCGCATTTCCGTCTGCTATCTTTTTATGTTTAGACCATCCAATTGTGATTAAAACAATTGCAATGATATTTACTAACGGGTGTTCTAAAGCATACAATCTTAAAGTTGAATCTTTCATTGCACTTCCAAGGCTAACTACTAGCGGAGAAACGAAGTATAAGATTAAACCTAATAAAAGTTGAATATGAGAAAAAATCAAAGCAAATAATCCAATTTTGCGATCTCTCTCAACAAATTCTCTTTTAGTTGCTAATGCTATGATTGCGTTTAATGATGCAATCAACAAAAGTATGATAACTAAATAAGCTACTCCAGAATGAGCTTCTTTTACAATTACATTAATGTCCATATTTTTATTGTTTGTTAGGTGGCAAAGATAATAATAATTACCAACTAACCTACACTTGTATTTTTTAAACAAGGGCAAATGTATTAATAATCAATTAGATAACAAAATTTTAACTAAAATTTATAACATTTTTTTAAGATTTAACTCGCTAAAAAACATCAATTTAGCTTTCAAAGCGTCCGTTTTTCAAGGCTTAAGCGATTTTAAAAAATTATAAAATATTTTTATTTTTAGATTCATCTAAAATTTAATTTTACAAATACTAAAAAACATTAAATTTGTAATAAAAAAAGAATATGCTTACTCATTCTGAAGAAAATTATTTAAAAGCAATTTACCATCTTTCTCTAATTGAAGACAATGGAGTCAGCACAAATGCGATTGCTCAAAAAATGAATACCAAAGCTTCTTCTGTTACGGATATGATAAAAAAACTAAGTGAAAAAGGTTTTATGAATTATCAGAAATACCAAGGAGTTTCGCTTACTAAAGAAGGTAAAATGACTGCAAAAATGGTCATTAGAAAACATCGTCTTTGGGAGGTTTTTTTAGTTGAGAAACTGGACTTTTCTTGGGATGAAGTTCATATTGTTGCAGAAGAATTAGAACATATAAAATCAGAAAAACTAATCAATAAGTTAGATGCTTTTTTGGGTTTTCCAAAAGAAGACCCACACGGCGACCCAATTCCGAATGCGAAAGGAGAAGTTTTTATTTCAGAAAAATTCCTGTTAAACGAAATGGATGCAAATCAAATTTGTATTTGCGTTGGAGTTAAAGACACATCTTCTGAGTTCCTTCAATATTTAGACCGTCAGAATATTGCTTTAGGAAAAACGATTATTATTAAATCAAAAGAAAGCTTTGACAATTCTATGGTAATTGAAGTTAACAACGTTGAACTTATGATTTCAAATAAAATTGCCAATAACATCTTAGTCAAAAAACAATAATTATGGAGGAAATAATTAATTATTTTGAGAATATAAATCCTGTTTTAGCTGCTTTTCACGCAACCGTTTTCACTTGGGCGATGACAGCTTTAGGCGCAGCAACCGTTTTTTTAGTTAGAAATCCTTCTAAAAAATTATTAGATGGAATGCTTGGATTTACTGGCGGTGTGATGATTGCAGCAAGTTTTTGGAGTTTATTAGCACCTGCGATTTCTATGAGTCCGGGTGAAGGTTTTACCAAAGTAATGCCTGCCGCAATTGGTTTTGGGTTGGGAGCACTTTTTCTTTTTGGTTTAGATAAAGTTCTTCCTCATTTACATCTTAATCACGATGAAAATCAAAAAGAAGGAATAAAAACACCTTGGCAAAAAACTACTTTATTGACCTTAGCAATTACGCTTCATAACATTCCTGAAGGTTTGGCTGTCGGAGTTTTGTTTGGCGGAGTTGCAGCAGGAATTCCAGAAGCAACTATTGCAGGTTCGTTAACCTTAGCAATCGGAATTGGCTTGCAAAATTTACCTGAAGGATTGGCAGTTGCTTTTCCATTACGAAGAGCCGGAATGAGCAAACGCAAAAGTTTTATGTACGGACAAAGTTCAGCTTTAGTTGAGCCAATTGCTGCTGTTGTTGGCGCTTTGGCTGTTGGATTTTTCACTCCAATTTTACCTTATGCCTTAGCTTTTGCTGCGGGTGCGATGGTTTTTGTGGTTATCGAAGAAGTGGTTCCAGAAACACAACAAGGAAATAATTCCGATCTTGCAACTTTAGGTTTTATAGGCGGATTTATCTGTATGATGATATTAGATGTTTCTTTAGGAACATAAAAAAAGAAAGCTGAAAAGCTTTCTTTTTTGGGTTAATATTTTTTTGAACGAACTTCTAAATCGTATTTTAAACCTTTTCCTTTAATAAATTTATTCTTATTTTTTAAAAACACTGATTCATTTTCATCAACAAAAAGTGTTATTCCATAAGTTGCACAACTCTGGCAATTTTGCAGCTTTTTTGAAGGCGTGATTGATAAAACAAATTGGGTTCCTACTAAATTATAATTTGAAAAATCAAACGTTTTTTTCACTAACACTTTCTTAGTTTTTTCAAGTGATATAACAATTGATTCATCTGTCAATTTAGTCAATTCACCATTTTCATAATCATAAATATTTACATCAAAGAAACAGCTTGAACACCAATTTTCATAAATCACATTAGCTTTTTCAGCGTCATTAAAATCTAAAACAGGGAAATTAGTTGAATACCAAAATGTCAACTTATCTAAATAACCATATGGCAAACTATCTAATACATAATAATAATTATCAAAATCTGCATTAAATAAAGTATTCCTTGTCATTTTCCCTTTGGAAACTTTAAAGTTTTTCATTTTTTTATCAATGACAACCAATTCATCTAATTGTTCAATAGGTTGAGCATTCAAATTTTGAAAAAGAGAAACAAAAAGTAATATTAAAAGTTTATTCATATAAATATTTTTTAACAATCGTTACTTCCAGTTGGGTATTGACCAGCATGGTGTTCTGGACCTGCAATAAAAAATCTATAACTTCTAAAACTACAGTCTTGAACACATTTTCCAAAATAAATTGAGTCTTCATCACCAACTCTATAAGACGAACTACAATCTTTTTCGTTATTTTTCCAAAATCTATCGATATTAAATCTCTTTATCCACCCTAAGGATTGATAGTTATCTTCTTTAATTAAGTTAACAACATAAATGAAATCATATTTTTTTGACTCGTCAAAAACTGAATCTGTACTAATTTTAGTTAATTTATCTTTTTCTCCAGTTATAATATTTTCAAAATTTAATTCGTCAGTATTTAAATTTTTATCTGCAAAATATAACAATTCATTAGTATTTAAATCCTCTATTAAATAACCAACTTGTTTTGCATCATCTAACAAAACTTCAGATAACTTGAAGTTACCTTCTATGTTAGAAAAAACAACATTTCGTCCTAAATTATAAACTTTACCTTGGTAATAATTTTTTAAAAAAGTATCTTTTGATACACCTCTAGCTTGTGCATTTTTTTCATTCTGTTGCACATCTGTTGCCTCATTGTCATTACTACAAGAATATAAACCTGTAGCTAATAAAGCTGCTCCTAAAACCCCTAACGTAATTTTCTTGAATTTATTCATATTTTCAAAATTTTAAGGTTTATAAAACCTTGTTATTATTAATTGAAAAGCATTTAAAATTTTGTGTCTAGAATTAAAACTTTAAACACTACATAAGTTTAATTTTATGTTAAACTTCAAGAGCAATAATAATAATAATAATAACATTTCCAAATAAAAATTGCAAAAATCAATTAAAAAGAGAATAATAAATAAAAAAAACTATTTTGTTTTTAAAATATAGATAAAATATTAACATTTAAAAAATACCAACTAAAAATATCAATCAGTATATAATGAAAGAAACATCAAAAAAAGTTGATAAACAACGCAAAAACGTCAGATTTGAATTTTTTAGAAGAGAAAATGAACATTAAAAACAAAATTTCTATTTTAGGATTTATAATGATTTTAGATGTTGCTTTGGGAACTTAACAGAATAAAAAAAATTATTGAGAAAAAGATACCTCAAAATACGCTCTAATTTGGCTCATATCATTAATAACTTTAGTTTCAGTCAGTTTTCCATTTCGATAAACTTTAACCTCAAATTGATCATTCGATTCTTTAATTATAACTCCTTCACTAGGATTCCCTTTTTCATCATAATAAAGACCTCCGATTCTATTACTAGTGGTTGTCAATGATTCTTCTGAAGAGAAAAAATCACTATATTTTTGAAATTCATTTTTTCTAAATTCATTCAAAATAGCAAAAAAAATGGTTTCCAAACTTTGCTTTGAATTGGACAAAAAATATGAATATATCATCATTGTAAGATTATCCAGCTTCAAATCCGATTTTTGAGTTAAATCATATAAATAATTTCCATCAATAAATTCAAAAACTAATTTCCCGTTTTCAATAGCATAAGATGTAATAGAATTTGGCTCACCTTCTTTTACAAAAAAACTTGTACTGTTTTGTAAAACATTGCCATTTTTATCAATAACTTCAGTAAAATTAACATCATCCGAACGTATTACTTTTATAGTTGCACCACTTTGTAGTTCCTTAAAAGTCAATTGGTTTTTATCTATTTCAAAAATAAATCTATTGAAATAATGAATCCCAAAAAGATTCAATTCCATATAATTTGGCGCACTATTTATATAATTTATACCAACTAATATATTCCTGTTTGAATTGTTATATTCAAAGCCTTCATAAATTTTATCATTAATAAATGTTGCTTTTTTGTCGAGATTTATTTTAATATAATTATCAATCGTATTTAGATAATCGGTAGTGTATTTATATTTTAATATCCCTTTATCATAAAAACTAACTACTGGAATATCCTCTAAATCTTCAATAACATTCTCGTCAAGAAAATACCCGTCAAAAGGTTTTTCATCTTTATATTTCCCTTCGTAAATTCCTTTTGGGTTATCAGGGATTTCAAAAAAGAAGCACATCTTTTTTACAAGCTTATTGTTTTCATAAAGCTCAGTTGTTTTAAGCGAGCTCAAATTTAAATCTAAACTATCTTTCCGAATTAAATTTCCAGCTTCATAATACGAAACAATATTGAAATCATGAACTTTCCCAGCGTAAGGTAAACCATTACGATATTCAATTTTTACGAATTCGTCATTATTATTTTTTTTCTGATTATTACCTTCCATTTTACCATTTTTCATTTGATATTCTTCAAGTAATTCGGGTTGACCATAATATTTGAATTTTTGTTGAAGACCATCTTGAATTTTGTTTTTATAGGAAAAAATAGTGAATTCATTTTCAAATTCATTAAAAAAAGTTCCGTTGTTAGGCAATCCATTTATATAATCACCTTTAGCAACTATTTCTTTGGTTTCGGTAACGTAAGTTATTGATTCTCCAATCATCAATCCATCTACCATTTTATAAATACGATGAAAGTTTCCGATTTTATAATCAAAATCTCCACTAAAGGGTTTATTGTCTTTGAATTTTAAAACAATTTCTTTTCCGTTATTATAAATGATTTCTTCAATTTTATCGTGTTCCAAACGCTTAGTTATCTTTGATATTTTACCGTCTAATTCAAAGAGTGTTTCTGTTGTCAAAAAACCTTCTGATGTATTCTTAGAAGAATTTTTTGATTTCATACCAACTGCAAATCCATTTTTAGTATAATAATTAATAAATAATGAAAAATTTGATTTTGATTCACTTTCATAAATTAGATTCTTTTTTTCATCCCAATATTTTGTATTTGAGTTAGGAAAATTTACAAACTTTTCTTTAGCTTTATTGCCATTCAACCAAAAAATAATTTCGTAATGAAAGTCCTTATTACTTGATTTTACAGATTTCGCATAAATTAAATCATCCTTGTTTAATGGATTTTGATACCAAATTTCAGGTGATGAGGGCGTGAATAATCCTGATAGATGATCTCCATTAAGTTCACCAACTGTTAATTCTTTCCCATTTTGAAAAACAATGATTTTAGATTTTGTCCCTAAATTATTATAAAAGATTTTTTTCCAAACCGTACCATCATTATAATAATATGTCAAAACTTTTTGATTACTTAAATTGATGTTTTGTGATTGTGATGAATCCAAACCATTTTCATTAAACCAAAAAGCATCGCCAACATATTTATTTTCATCATTAGGATAAATATAAGCCTGAAATTGTAGCTGTCCGTTGTTGTAATAATCTTTTAACAATAAAAGCTCACCAACTTTTTGAAGTGGCATTGGTCTATAATAAAGAGATTTTTCTTTAGTGGTTTCTTTCCAATCTGCATCAAAATATAAAGTCTGTTGTCCTTGAATTTTAATTGAAAATAAAAAAATAAGTATCAGTAAAATAATATGTTTCATAATAAGTTAATTGGTTGAACATAAATTTATTAAAAAAAAACAATATGTTTTACTAAACAAAAAAAGCCTCCAATTTTACTTGAAGGCTAAATTTAAATTTTATCCACATTTACAATTATTATCAGAACCGCAACCTTTTTTGGATTTTTTCTTAAAGAAGAATTTCTTAACCAAAAAAGCTACAGCCAAAACCACAATTACATAAGTTATAATATCTTGAATGTTCATTTTTTATAAAATTTGATACGCTAACATCGCAGAAAAATAAGCTAATGCAGTCATAAATACAACCTGAACAAAAGTCCATTTCCAAGAATTGGTTTCTTTTCTTGTAATAGCAATCGTAGAAATACATTGCATCGCAAAAGCATAAAACAACAACAACGAAACCCCAGTTCCTAAGGTAAACATTGGTGAACCATCTTCACGTACTTGCGCACGCATTTTTCCAATAATCTTTTCTTCGTCTTCTCCGCTACTTCCAATATTATATAAAGTTGCTAAGTTTCCAACGAAAACTTCACGAGCAGCAAACGAAGTTAAAACCGCAATACTAATCTTCCAATCGTAACCAAGTGGTGCAAAAACAGGTTGAATCGTATGTCCGATTTTCCCAATATACGAAGTTTCTAGTTGATAACCAGCAATTTCATCGGCTAATTCTTCTTCGGTTAAATTATCGTTTATGTGCTTTTCAGTAATTATCGTTTCGGCTTGACCGAAAGTATCACTCGGACCGTGTGTTCCTAAAAACCAAAGCACAATTGATAGTGCTAAAATAATTTTTCCGGCTCCAACAACAAACTCTTTTGTTTTTTCCCAAACGGTATAAAATACATTTTGAAACAAAGGCAATTTATACGAAGGCATTTCGATTATGAAGAACGATTTCTCGTTTGCATTGATAAAACGTTTCATTACAAAAGCTGAGATTAAAGCAACGAAAAATCCTAAGAAATACATTCCGGCCATTGTTAATGCTTGTAAACTAAAGATTCCAAAAACAGTTTCATCAGGAATTACTAAAGCAATAATAATTACGTAAACGGGTATTCGGGCAGCACAAGTCGAGAATGGAGTTACCAACATCGTGATTAATCGTTCTTTTGAATTTTCGATATTTCGAGCCGACATAATCGCAGGAATTGAACAAGCCGTACCAGAAATTAACGGAACAACAGATTTTCCACTCAAACCAAACGGTCGCATAATTTTATCCATTAAGAAGACCACACGACTCATATATCCACTTTCTTCCAGCAATGCAATGAAAAGAAATAAAATAGCAATTTGAGGAATGAAAATCACAACTCCACCTATTCCAGGAATGATTCCATCAGAAATTAATTCGGCTAATTTTCCTTCAGGCAACACTGATTTTGCCCATTCAGACAACGAACCAAAACTACCATCAATAAAATCCATCGGAATTGCTGACCATTCAAAAATGGCTTGAAAAACCAATAACATAATCGCAAAGAAAATTACATATCCAAAAACTTTATGCGTGAAAATTCGATCTAATTTAGCGCGTAAATCTGTTGCTTTTGAGGCATCAATTACATAGGTTTTCTTTAAAATTTCTCCAATTAATTGATAGCGTTTAATCGTTTCTCTTTGCTGAATACGTTTAATTTCTGATTCCGTTTTTGGGGTATAATTCGAACCTAAAACGGTAGATATTCCTTCAAAAGGAATTTGTTGAGAATGATGTAACCAAACTTTATATGGATTTTGATTTGGATACAATTTTTCCATTAATTCAAAATGCGGCTCATCAACTTTCTTTAAATCTAAAAAGGATTGTGTTGAAAAAGTTTGGTAGTTTAAAATCAACTGTTTCAATTCATTAATTCCTTGATTTTTTCGAACAGAAATTAAAGCTATTTTAGTATCTAATTGTTTTTCTAATTCAGAAATATCAATTGTAATTCCTTTTAGCTCCATTCGGTCAGCCATATTTATAGCCAAAACTACAGGAAAACCTAAGTCTTTAATTTGTGAAAAAAGTAACAAATTACGTTTTAAATTTTCAACCTCAGCAACTACAACTACCACATCTGGGAAATCATTGTTTTTAGAATCAAAAAGCGCTTTCAAAGCAACTTCTTCATCTTTAGAAGATGGATTTATCGAATATGTTCCAGGTAAATCAACAATTTGTGCCGTTGTTTCATTTCCAATTTTACAAAAACCTACTTTTCGTTCTACTGTAATTCCAGGGTAATTTCCAACACGTTGGTTCAATCCGGTTAATGCATTAAAGACCGATGTCTTTCCAACATTTGGATTTCCGACTAATGCAACTTTTATCGTATTTTTCATTATGTTAAATAATTTCTATGGTAATTTCCTTTGCTAATTCTTTTCGAATACTAATATGTGAATCGTTTACTTTGACATAAATTGGGTCGTTAAACGGTGCAATATGTAATAATTCCACAAAATTACCTTCAATAAAACCAAGTTCAATTAATTTCAATGGAACAACATCCATATTCACTTGCGTAATTATTGCCTTTTCATTGATTTTCAAAGAATCAAGCTTCATAATCCCTTTATTTAGATTTAATTTAATTTGTAAAAATAAGCATTTAAAAAGGAAAATCTTCGGGACTTTCCTCTTTTGAAAAAGATTATTGATTTTCTCTTAACCAATTAATATCTTCAATTAATTGAGTTAAATTTTTGGTATCGTCATCCGTTGGTTTGTCATAATTTAAACCATCATAAAAACCTCTGATTCGACCATTTTTATCAACTAAAACAAAATTTTCTGTATGAACCATATCGTACATTTCATCTGCTGAGCCAGTTTTTACAGCTAAAAAAGATTGACGTGCCAAATAATAAATATCTTTTTTATCTCCGGTAACCATATTCCATTTTCCGTCTATTGCTCCTTTTTCATTAGCATAATTTCGTAAAACTTCTGGAGTATCGATCTCTGGAGTAACCGAAAAAGATAAAATTTTCACATCTGGCATATCTTTAATTTTTTCTTGAATTTTTACCATATTATCAGTCATAATCGGACAAATGGTTTTGCAAGTCGTAAAAAAGAAATCAGCTACATAAATGGTGTTTTCATAATCCTTTTCAGTTACCTTTTCGTTATTCTGATTGGTAAATTCAAACGCAGCAATTTTATGCTCTAATTTATTATTCTTATGTTGAACTAAAGTATCTACCATTTCCGGATTTACCATTGCAGGCGTGTAAATTGGTAATTTCTTTGCTGGTTTCAACGCATTGTAAAACAAACTCATAATAACCACGCATAAAAGAAAAAATCCAATAATAAAAAAACGATAGCGTTTAAAATAACTAAGCATAATAAAAATTTGCACAAAAATACTGAACCGTTTTTTAAAAAAGGTTAAAAATTCTTTAAAGAACACATTTATTAAAGTAAGTTGTTATTTTTGTAAGAATGCATTTAAAATATTCATCCAATGAAAATAAATAAACGATTAACCTTATTAGCTGCAGCTGCGATTTTTTCAACAGCAAATTTGAGCGCACAAGTTAATAAAAATGAAAACCACGGAATTAACTTGGAATTTATGGACAAAAACGTAAAACCAGGTGATGACTTTTTTAGATATGTAAACGGAACTTGGTTTGATAATACTGAAATTCCAGAAGATAGAACTCGTTGGGGAAGTTTTGATGAACTACGCCAAAACACAGATATCGATGCACTTGCTATTTTAAAGAAAGCGGCAAACAATCCAAATTTAGACCCAAATTCAGATCAAGCTAAAGCGGTTTATGTTTTTGAAACCTATTTAGATTTAGATATGAGAAATCAATTAGGAATTACACCAATTGAACCGTATTTAAAAGACATCAACAAAATTAAAAACAACAAAGAAGTTGTTAATTTGATTTACAAAATGGTTCCAGATGGAGGAATCGGCTTCTTTGGAATGTATGTTGGAGCTGATGCGATGGATTCTAACAAAAACGTAATTTACGTTTCTCCAGGAAGTATTGGTTTACCAGATCGTGATTATTATGTTTCTACAGATGCTGACTCACAAGATAAAAAGAAAAAATACGAAGAACATGTAGCTCGTATGTTGCAATTTACAGGAGAAAGCGAAGCACAAGCTAAGAAAGATGCGTCGAAAGTAGTTGCTTTAGAAACTAAAATGGCAGAATCTCGTTTAGATCGTGTGGCACGTCGCGACAGAAGAAATACTTACAATCCAATGACTATTAAGGAACTTGAGAAATTAGTTCCTGCGGTTAATTGGAAAGAATATTTTAAAGCTGCTGGCTTAAAAGATGTTGACCAAGTGATTGTTTCTATGCCTAAATATATGGAAACTTTACAAAACATCTTATCTAAATCATCGGTTGAAGATTTGAAAGCGTATATGCGTTGGACATTAATCAACAAATCGACTGGAGTTTTAACAGAAGAAATCGACCAAGCAAACTGGGATTTCTATAGCAAAACTTTAACAGGTGCAGTTGCACAACGTCCGATTGAAGAACGCGCGTTACAAGTTGTAAATGGAACCGTTGGGGAAGCTTTAGGACAATTATATGTTGAGGAGAAATTCCCTGCGGAAGCAAAAGAAAAGGCAAAAGAAATGATCGAATACGTTTTCTTAGCTTTTGAAAATAGAATCAACAATTTACCTTGGATGACTCCAGCAACTAAAAAAGGTGCAATTGAAAAACTTCGCAAATCTACTGTGAAAATTGGTTATCCAGATAAGTGGAAAGATTATTCAGAAATGGAAATCAAATCTGCTAAAGACGGAGGAACTTATTTTGACAATATGAAAGCTGTTTCTCGTTGGGGATTTGCACAAAACATTGCAGATTATGGAAAACCAGTTGACAAAACCAAATGGGGAATGTCTCCACAAACGGTAAACGCTTATTTCAATCCTACAAATAATGAAATTGTTTTCCCAGCAGCGATTCTTCAAGCACCATTTTATGATTACAAAGCTGATGAAGCTGTAAACTTTGGTGGAATTGGAGCTGTAATCGGGCACGAAATTTCTCACGGATTTGACGATTCCGGTTCACGTTACAATGCTGACGGTAATTTAGTAAACTGGTGGACTGAAGATGACTTAAAACAATTTACAGGATTAGGTGGAGCGCTGGCAGATCAATATTCAGCTTTAGAGCCATTACCTAATACTTTTGTTGATGGTAAATTTACTTTAGGAGAAAACATCGGTGATTTAGGTGGTGTTAATGCTGCTTACGATGGTTTACAATTGTATTACAAAGACAACGGAAGACCAGAAAATATTGACGGATTTACTCCAGAACAACGTTTCTTTATTTCTTGGGGAACTATTTGGAGATCAAAAATGCGTGATGAAGCAATCAAAAATCAAGTAAAAACAGATCCGCATGCTCCAGGAATTTATCGTGCTTATGTACCGTTACAAAACGTTGAATCTTGGTATAAAGCTTTTGATGTTCAACCTGATAATAAATTGTATATTAATCCAGATGACCGTGTGAAAATTTGGTAAAAATCAAAAATGCTCAGACGGATGTTTGAGCATTTTTTTTTATTATTTCTTGATAAACTTTTTATTGGTTCCACCAATTCTTAAAATGTAAGTTCCAATTTGTAGCTTTTCAACAGCGATTTGAGATTCACTTGTATTTTCAAATTTCCCTTTCAAAACTTCACGTCCTAATAAATCATAAATAGAATAATTCTTTTCTAAATTTTCAGAGAAAGTAAGATTTAAAACATCTGAAGTTGGATTTGGATACATCGCAAATTCAACTTTTTCTTTATTATGATTTGATAAAGTAATTACCTCAAAACGATAAACAGTATTTGCTGGAATCATACTAGTAAAAGAAACTGGAATATCATCTTCTGTATAACTTTCTGAATAAATTGGAGAAGTAACCGAAGCATCAGCTACTCCGCTTTTAAATTCAAATAATTCACCATTTTCAATGAATGAAAAAAAAGCTGAATAAAGTCGACTATCAGGATTCAGTGTAGATAGATTAGTAATATTATTTGAACCAAAACGATATTCAAAAGAATTATCTACTTCATAAAACCAAATTTGATAATTTACAAAATGAGTTGATGTTGAAGTTTCTGGAGAACTTAAATCGAAGTCACTCTCCAGCCCTGCATTTTTAACTTCTAATTTCAAGATTCGATTTCCAACTACACCGTCAACCTTATATGAAATTGGTGACAATGAAGTTCCTATTCCTGTCAGATTTCGATCAGAGACTAAAGCTGGGAAAGGAATTAATACAGTATAGTTAGATCCATCTGAATTAGTCAAAGTGAAATTATTATCTTCAAAGTAAATTTCAGATAATTGATTACCAAAAATCTGAATTGGAAAAGCGTTTGGTATTGGCCCATATAAATCATACAACCAAGATTGGCCATTATTTAGGGAGGTTGCATTTGTTAAATCTGCATAATTTTCTGAACTCTGTGTAAAACTGTAAAAATTCTGAGGAAAAACATTCGCATAAGTTGATAAGAAAATCAACAATAATGTAATTTTTTTCATAATTAAATATTTTTAAATTCAAGATAAAAAACGCTCAAATGTTAAAATATGAGCGTTTTAGTATCAAATTATTTTTTTATAAATTTCTTATTTGTTCCTCCAATTCTTAAAATATAAGTTCCAATTTGTAGATTTTCAACAGAGATTTGAGCTTCACTTGTATTTTCAAATTTCCCATTCAAAACTTCTCGACCTAGCAAATCATAAACAGAATAATTTTTATCTAAATTTTCAGAAAAAGTAAGATTTAAAACATCTGAAGTTGGATTTGGATACATCGCAAAATTTACTTTTTCTTTGTCATGATTTGATAAAGTAATTACCTCAAAACGGTAAACGGTATTTGGTGTTGCTATTCCATTCATCGAAATTAAATCTTCATCATCATCTTCAAATTCAGTATAAACAGGACTTGCTAAAGTTCCACTAATTGCACCTCGGTTATAAATTATACCATCTGTAAAAGCAAGCATGGATAAATACGGATGAAATACCCCTTCAGTATTTAAAGTTGTTAAAGAAGTTATATTATGCGAACCATAATGGTATTCAATCGCATTGTCAGATTCATAAAGCCAAATTTGATAGTTTAAGAAATGAGTTGATGTACCTGATGGTTGCTCAGAAGACAAACCTGCATTTTTTACTTCAAATTTTAATATTCTATTTCCAGCAGTTCCAACTACTTGATATGAAACTGGTGAAAAAGAAGCATCGTCACTATCATCGAAATTTCGATCACGTATAGAAGTTTCGAAAAGACCAAATTCAACAATTGGTAAACTTGTTTCATCAGTTAAATAAAAAACACCTCCATCAAAATAAAAATGAGTCATTTCTTGATCAAAAACTGGAAAATCAAAAGAGATAGGTTCAGAACCATAATACCCTGTAGACCAATTTTCGGAAAAGTTCATGTTAATTGGTTGATCCAAATCTGCGTAAGTGCTTGTTGATTGCGAAAAACTATAAAAATTCTGCGCATTTGAAGTTATAGCAAATGCTAAAGCTCCAATTAAAATTGTAATTCTTTTCATAATATAAATAAGTTAGTATTATCCAAATATAAATAAAAAAAAATTAAATAAAAATAATAATAATCAAAAAATTATGAAATAAAATGACAAAATCATAAAATTAAAGAGTTTTAGAATTAACTTTTTTATATTACCTTAGTCATCTAAATACTATTTTTTATGAAAAAACTAATGATGTCTGCTTTACTTGCAAGTGTTTTAATTATGGCATCTTGTAACAAAAAAGAAGCAGAAGACAATATGATTCATGGAATCAATCTAGAATATATGGACAAAACCGCTAAACCTGGTGATGATTTTTATCGTTATGTAAATGGTGCTTGGTTTGACAAAACTGAAATTCCTGCTGATAAATCAACTTGGGGAAGTTTCAATGAACTTGCTTACAATACAGATTTAGATGTTCTTTCAATCTTAAAAGAAGCTGCTGAAAGTAATAATTATGCAGATAATACAGATGAAGGAAAAGCCATTAATGTTTATAAATCATATATCGATACCGAAAAAAGAAATCAATTAGGTACAACTCCAATTAAAGGAGATTTACAAAAGATTGATGCGCTTACAAATCTTGATGATTTAAACAAGCTGATAAACGCAAGTATTTTAGATGGTGGAATAGGTTTTTTTGGGAATTACGTTTATGCTGATGCAGAAGATTCAAACAAAAATACTGTGTATCTTTCTCCAGGAAGTATTGGTATGCCAGACCGAGATTACTACGTTTCTGATGATAAAGATTCTAAAGAGAAGCTAGCTCTTTATGAACAACATATCGCTCGTATGTTACAATACATAAACTACTCAGAAGCTGATGCCAAAGTTGCAGCTAAAAAAATTGTGGCTTTAGAAACGCAAATGGCGCAACCAAGATTTACTCGTGTTGAAGAACGTGATGATCGTTTGGCTTACAATCCAACAACAGTTGCTGATCTTCAAAAAATGACTCCTGCTATCAATTGGGAAACTTATTTCAAAACCGCTGGATTCCAAAACTTAGATCAAGTAATTGTTCAACAACCTAGATATATGAAAGCTTTAGATGGAATTTTGAAAAATACATCTATGGACGATTTAAAATTATATCTAAAATGGACACTTTTAAATAATTCGGCTAGTTATCTAACTACAGATATCGATAAAGCAAATTGGGAATTTTACGGAAAAACGCTTTCTGGAGCAACAGAGCAACGTCCTATTGAAGAACGTGCGCTTGATGTTGTAAACGGAACAGTTGGTGAAGCTCTTGGTAAACTTTATGTAGAAAAACGTTTCCCTGCTGAAGCTAAGAAAAAGGCACAAGATATGATTGCGAATGTTGTTCAAGCCTACAGAAATCGTATTCAAAAATTACCTTGGATGGCACCTGCAACTAAAAAAGGAGCTTTAGAAAAATTAGATAAACTAACTATTAAAATTGGTTATCCAGACAAATGGGAAGATTTTTCTAAGCTTACAATAGAAAATCCAGAAAAAGGAAATTACTATCAAAATATGCTAAATTATTCACGTTGGGAAACTGCTAAAAACATCGCTGAATATGGCAAACCGGTTGACAAAACGAAATGGGGAATGCCTCCGCAAGAAGTAAATGCGTATTTCAATCCAATGTACAATGAAATCGTTTTCCCTGCAGCGATTCTTCAACCACCGTTTTATGATTATAAAGCTGACGAAGCTGTGAATTATGGCGGAATCGGAGCTGTTATCGGTCACGAAATTTCACACGGATTTGATGATTCTGGTTCTCGTTATAATGCTGAAGGTAATTTAGTTGATTGGTGGACGCCACAAGATTTGAATCAGTTTACTGCCTTGGGAAAATCTTTATCTAAGCAATACAGCGCATTACAACCTTTTGAAGGAATTTATGTAGATGGCGATTTTACTTTAGGAGAAAATATTGGTGATTTGGGTGGTGTAACTGCTGCTTATGAAGGTTTGAAATTGTTTTATGAAAAGAATGGTAAACCAGAACCGATTGATGGATTTACTCCAGAACAACGTTTCTTTATTTCTTGGGCAACCATTTGGAGAACAAAATCTAGAGATGAATATGTAAAAACTCAAGTAAAAACAGATCCGCACGCACCAGGAATATATCGATCGTATGTACCATTACAAAATTTCGATCCTTGGTATGAAGCGTTTGACGTAAAACCAGGAGATAAATTATATATCGAGCCAGATCAACGTGTAAGAATTTGGTAAAACTTTAAAAGCTCTTTTTTCGGAAAGAGTTTTTTTATGCTTAATTTTATCAAATGATTTACACCTTCGAAAACGAGCAATTCATAAAAAGCGATATTGATTCCGTTTGGAATTATTTTAGCAATCCAAAACACATCAATTCATTGACTCCAACAGAAATGCATTTTCGTACTTTAACAACAAATCTCCCAGAACAAATTCATACCGATTTAATCATCTCTTATTGGGTTTCACCCCTTTTTCGTATTCCTTTAAAATGGAAAACAAAAATCATTTCAGTAGAAAAAAACAAAAGTTTTATCGATATACAAATCAAAGGACCATATAAAAAATGGCATCATTTACACACTTTTGAAAAGGTGGAAAATGGAGTGCTTATGAAAGACATCATTACTTATGAATTACCTTTCGGAAGATTAGGAGATTTTGTTCATCGTATTGTAGTTAAGAAAAAAGTAGACCAATTGTTTGAATTTAGAACAAAACAAATCCAAAAACATTTCGAAAATGAATAAAGAAAAAATAGCTATTTTTTGGTTTCGTCGTGATTTACGAATCGAAGACAATCACGGTTTTTTTCAGGCATTAACATCTGGATATAAAGTTTTACCTATTTTTATTTTCGATCCGAAGATTTTAAATCGATTTGAAAATAAATACGATCGCCGTGTCGATTACATTCATCAAGCGTTGCAAAATATAGATAAAAAACTAGCTCAATTTAATTCTGGAATTGAACATTTCTATAAAACACCTATTAAAGCTTTTGAAGAATTAGTTTCTAAATATAATATAGAAAAAGTTTTTTGCAATCACGATTACGAACCAAAAGCAATACATCGAGATTTTGAAGTTGAAAATTTTCTAAAAACACAATCTATCGATTTTCATTCGTATAAAGATCAAGGCCGATTTGAAAAATATGATATTCTAAAAGCAGATAATACGCCTTATACCGTTTTTACGCCATATTCTAAAAAATGGAAATTGCTTTTAAACGATAAAGGTTTACCCTATTACGATTCTGAAAGCTATTTAAATCAATTAGTTCAAAAGTTAGATTTCAGAAAATTTTCTTTAGATGAAATTGGTTTTACTAAAACAGATATGCAATTTTCAGAACCAACTTTAAAAATTGATATTATTGGTGATTATAATGAGCATCGAGATTTTCCTGCTAAAAACCACACCACTCATTTAGGAATAGCGCTTCGTTTTGGAACTATTTCTGTTCGAAAATGTATCGATTTTGCAAGAAGGTCAAACGAAACTTGGTTGAATCAATTGATTTGGCGTGACTTTTTTATGCAAATTTTATTTCATTTTCCTCACGTTGAAAAGAATTCGTTCAAACCAAAATACGATGCCATCCCGTGGGAAAACAATGAGAATTTTTTTGAAAAATGGTGTAAAGGAGAAACAGGCTATGCTTTGGTTGACGCTGGAATGCGTGAATTGAATCAGACTGGATTTATGCACAATCGCGTACGAATGTTAGTTGCAAGTTTTTTAACCAAACATTTATTAATCGACTGGCGTTGGGGCGAAGCTTATTTTGCTCAAAAACTAAACGATTACGATTTGGCTTTGAATAACGGAAATTGGCAATGGGCAGCAGGTTGTGGTTGCGATGCGGCTCCGTATTTCAGAATTTTTAATCCGGATGAGCAAGTGAAAAAATTCGATTCAAAATTCGAATACATAAATTTATGGTTACCTGAATATCAAAACAATATATTTATTCAAAGAATTGTAGATCATAAGGAAGCACGCTTAAAAGCATTGGAAACTTATAAAAAAGCTCTCCAAGAACAAATATGAAATTTTTATTAAAATAAAGTATATTCTAAGTTTTAATTTTACATACAATATTAATTTCTTAAAATTTATTGATTTTATAGTAATAATCTCAAATATTCCCCAAATTCATTTGAAACAAAATTATTATAATCATTTAATTATTAGATTTTTATAAAATAAGATTAGGTAAAATTCAAATAATTTATGAAATTTGAGGAATTTTACATTTTTAATTTAACCTAAAAAAATGAACAACACATTTAAAGTTTCTGTAAACCAAGCAAATAATTTTGAAATTACAGAAAAACAAATTACAGAATTGGATGCTGTTTCTTTAGATGCGGCTAACTACCATCTATTGCACAACAACACTTCATACAAAGCAGAAGTGGTTTCATCGGATTTCATAAACAAGAAATACACGGTGGTTATCAATAATAATGAATACGTAGTTTCTATCGCAAATCAATTAGACCAATTGATTAAAGAAATGGGATTTGAAGTTGGAAAAGCTAAAATAGTTAATGCTATTAAAGCTCCAATGCCAGGTTTAATTTTAGAAATAAACGTTACGGTTGGTCAAGAAGTTCAAGAAGGAGACAACTTGTTAATTCTTGAAGCTATGAAAATGGAGAACAGTTTTGATTCACCACGTTCAGGAGTAATTAAATCTATCGCTGTTGAAAAAGGACAAGCTGTAGATAAAGGCCAATTATTAATTGAATTCGAATAATCAAATGAAAAAAATATTAGTTGCTAACCGTGGTGAAATTGCACTACGCGTAATGAAAACAGCAAAGAAAATGGGAATCAAAACCGTTGCTGTTTATTCGGTTGCAGACCGTCAATCGCCTCACGTAAAATTTGCTGACGAAGCAGTTTGTATTGGTGAAGCGCCTTCAAATCAATCATACCTTTTAGGAGATAAAATTATCGAAGTTTGTAAAGAATTAAATGTCGATGGAATTCACCCTGGATATGGATTCTTATCAGAAAATTCAACTTTTGCTGAATTAGCTGAGAAAAATAATATCACTTTCATCGGACCAAAATCGCACGCAATGCGCGTAATGGGAGATAAATTAGCTGCGAAAGAAACTGTAAAAGGATATGATATTCCTATGGTTCCTGGTTTAGACCACGCAATCATAGATATCGATGAAGCGAAACAAGTAGCTAAAGAAGTTGGTTTCCCAATTTTAATCAAAGCTTCTGCTGGTGGAGGTGGAAAAGGAATGCGTGTTGTTGAAAAAGAAGAAGATTTCGAATCTCAAATGCAACGTGCAATTTCTGAAGCAACTTCAGCTTTCGGAGACGGATCGGTTTTCATTGAAAAATTCGTTGCATCTCCACGTCACATCGAAATTCAAGTTATGGCAGATACACACGGAAACGTAGTGTATTTATTCGAACGTGAATGTTCGGTTCAACGTCGTCACCAAAAAGTGGTTGAAGAAGCTCCTTCTGCTGTTTTAACTCCAGAAATTCGTAAAGCAATGGGTGAAGCTGCTGTAAAAGTTGCTAAATCTTGTGATTACGTTGGAGCTGGTACCGTTGAATTCTTATTAGACGAAAATAAAAATTTCTATTTCTTAGAAATGAATACGCGTTTACAAGTAGAGCACCCTGTTACCGAATTAATTACAGGAATTGACTTAGTTGAAATGCAAATTCGTGTAGCTCGTGGCGAAGTGTTACCAATCACTCAAGACGATTTACAAATCAAAGGTCACGCATTAGAATTACGTGTTTATGCAGAAGATCCATTAAACGATTTCTTACCATCTGTAGGAAATTTAGAAACTTACATTTTACCAACTGGTGAAGGTGTGCGTGTTGATAATGGTTTTGAACAAGGTATGGATGTGCCAATTTATTACGATCCAATGTTGTCTAAATTGATCACTTACGGTAAAGACCGTAACGAAGCGATTCAATTAATGTTAAAAGCAATTCAAGATTATAAAATCGAAGGAGTAAGTACAACTTTACCATTCGGAACTTTTGTATTTGAACACGATGCATTTGTTTCTGGTGATTTCGATACAAATTTTGTTAAGAAGTTCTACAGCGCAGATATCATTAAAGAAGCTCAAACAAAAGAAGCTGAAATAGCAGCTTTAATTGCTTTAAAACAATATTTTGCAGATCAAGAAGTTTTACGCGTACCAACAAAATTATAGTCTAAAGTTTAAAGTTTGAAAATCTAAAGTTCATAAAACTTAAACTAAAAAAGAAAACAAATGGAATCAAATTCAAAATTCGATATTTTAAATAAAAAATTAGCCGAAGCTAAATTAGGCGGAGGTGAAAAACGTATTGCATCGCAACACGGAAAAAAGAAATTAACAGCTCGTGAGCGTATTGAATACTTCTTTGACGAAGGATCTTTCGAAGAAATTGGAGCATTTGTAACGCACCGTACGAAAGATTTCGGCTTAGATAAAGAATATTATTTAGGTGATGGAGTTATTACAGGTTACGGAACAGTAAACGGTCGTTTAGTTTACGCTTTCGCACAAGATTTTACAGTTTTCGGTGGTGCTTTATCTGAAACACACGCAGAGAAAATCTGTAAAGTAATGGATATGGCATTAAAAGTTGGTGCGCCAATGATTGGTTTAAACGATTCTGGTGGAGCTCGTATTCAAGAAGGAGTTCGTTCGTTAGGAGGATATGCAGATATCTTCTTCCGTAATGTTCAAGCTTCAGGAGTTATTCCTCAAATTTCAGCGATTATGGGACCTTGTGCTGGTGGAGCAGTTTATTCTCCTGCGATGACCGATTTCACTATGATGGTTGAAGGATCTTCATATATGTTTGTAACAGGACCAAACGTTGTTAAAACGGTTACGAACGAAACGGTTACAGCTGAAGAATTAGGTGGAGCATCTACGCATTCTACAAAATCTGGAGTTGCACATACAACTTCTACAAATGATGTTGAATGTTTAGAAGACGTAAAACGTTTATTAAGTTACATTCCTCAAAACAACCAAGAAACAGTTGAAGATTTACCATACGAATTAGGAAACGAATTACGCGATCAATTGAATACAATTGTTCCTGATAATGCGAACAAACCTTACGATATGCACGATGTAATCAACAACGTTATCGATGAAGATTCATTCTTTGAAATTCACAAAAATTATGCTGAAAACATCATCGTTGGATTTGCTCGTGTCGCTGGAAAATCAGTTGGTATCGTTGCAAACAACCCAATGTTCTTAGCTGGATGTTTAGATGTGAATTCATCTATTAAATCAGCACGTTTCGTACGTTTCTGTGATGCATTCAACATTCCATTATTAGTATTAGTTGATGTACCAGGTTTCTTACCAGGAACTGACCAAGAATGGAACGGAATTATTGTTCACGGAGCTAAATTATTATACGCTTTATCAGAAGCTACTGTTCCGAAAGTAACAGTAATTACTCGTAAAGCTTATGGTGGAGCTTATGACGTAATGAACTCTAAACACATTGGAGCTGATATGAACTTTGCTTGGCCAGGTGCAGAAATTGCAGTAATGGGAGCTAAAGGAGCATCAGAAATTATCTTTAAACGTGAGATTGCAGAAGCAGCTGACCCAGCGGCTAAATTAGCAGAAAGAGAAGCAGAATATGCTGAGAAATTTGCTAATCCATATAGTGCTGCTCAACGTGGATTTATTGATGAGGTAATCTTCCCACAAGATACACGTAGAAAGTTAATCAAAGCTTTCAAAATGTTAGAAAACAAAGAAGTTGCAACTCCTAACAGAAAACACGGTAATATACCGTTGTAGTCTTTTAGAAGTTTCGATACGCGATTTTAAATATTAGAAAACCGTTTGGCGTAAGTTGAACGGTTTTTTTATTTCAAGAAATTTAGAACAGAGATAACTAGTACTTTTTTTAGTAAATTCAATATTATTTTCTATTTTAAATATTTAAAAACCAACCTATGAAACACGACTTAGAACAAACAAAAAAACATTTTGATGATGCTGAAAATTTAGATTTACTATTCTTTTGGGGTCATACAGAAAATAAAAATCACGTTACTAAAGCTTGTTTGAGCCAATGGTATGAATCTGATTTTGCAATAAACGACATCATCTATTTTACTGCTGAACATTATATGATGGCAGAAAAAGCAAAACTTTTTAATAATATCGAAATTCACGATGAAATCTTAATCACTAAAAAGCAAGGAAAAGTCAAAGAATTAGGAAGACAGATTACGAATTTCAAACAAGAAGTTTGGGACGCGTACAAATATAAAATTGTGGTAGAAGGAAACTTGCATAAATTCAAACAGAATGAAAAACTTAAAACATTTCTCTTAAACACTAAAAATCAAATTTTAGTAGAAGCAAGTCCTGTTGATAACATTTGGGGAATTGGACTTACGGCAGAAAATCAAGATGCAAAAAATCCATATTTATGGCAAGGTGAAAATTTATTAGGATTTGCGCTTATGGAAGTTCGGGATTTATTAAAATAACAGAAGGTAAAAAAGCAACTCTCTACCAATAAGTACCAGTCAAAAAAGTTAATCGGATAAAAGCAATAACCGAATCTGGTTTTAGGTCAATTGATTGTTCAAAAGATTTAATTTCTTCATCATCCACAAAGACAACATATAAGCCATCTTCAAAAGCCAACAACGCATTTGCAATGGCTTCATCAACTTGAGCTAATTCCCTATTTTCAAGATCGCCAAAACCAATTTTACCCGTTTCGGATTGTTCTTGAATATCCTTTGGCGAAAGAAAAGACATCAATTTTATTTCTTCACGTTTTTCGTTGTATCGTTTTACTTCGCTTTTAACACACTGTTCAATTAGCTCTTTCAGCGTTTGAGGTTGCTTTTCGATTTCAAACTCTAATAGATGAATTTTCTTTTTTCCTAATCGTTTTAATTGTAAAGTTAATATCGACATATATTCCATTATTTAAAATAGGATTAAACAGCTTTATCAAACCGTTTAATCCTATTCAAAATTATTATTTTATTTATTGATTTGCGCTAAAATCGTAGGATCTTTGATTTTATCATCTTGAGCCAAGAATCGCATTTTGGTAATAATTTCTGCTGATTTTGGGTCATCATCTACAAAAGGTAAAAACATTCGTCCTCTGTGTTGACTATGAACTGGAATGATTGATATTTGCAAGCCATTTCTACTTACCAAACCACTACCCAAATGAATCGAATATTCACCTAATTTACCTTTGATAAGAATATGACGTTCTTTAACCTCAATGTTATCAAGTTTAAACAAACGAGCCGATTCTCTGGCTAAAACACCTCGCATTTGCATAGAGCTGTGACTTGCTTCAGGGTCAACTCCACCAACATGTGCCACACTTACAACCAAATCCACATCACGCATCACTTCACTAAAAATAACAGGGTCAATTTCAGTCAAGGGAACTATTTTGTTATCATCTAATGAATGAAAACAAACATATTCTAAAGTTGGAGCTTCGACATCCGAAGGCGAATACCAATCTGCCATCGCATAAAGTGTAACCCAAATTCCTTCCTTATGAAATACTTTTTGCAAACCTTCTTCGTAATTCACCGTCCAACCTCGACCACGCAATAATGCAACAGTTTTGTTTGGCTGAATTTGATGTCCTTGATAGCGTTCTGAACGATTGCTATGTTCGATTTCATCTTTTGTAGGAACATATAATTCACGAAAAATCTGTTTGAAGGGTTGAACGATTTCATTATCAAACACATATTTCTGATACAAATCCCATTGAACCGCATTGTACAAATGAACCGAATGCGCAATCACAAAGGCATCATCTTCTTTGATTTTAATTGCCTTTCCATCCAAATTGATAATCTGTCCATCTTTCCAAAAACCAGAATCATTGTTTTTCAGATTAATCAAAACCAATTTACTCAACATCGCCTTTACAATTGGATGCTCCATGATTTTAGACAATTCATGCATCGAAAACGAATCACGACGTAACATGGCATTTTCTAACGATTGTTTGGTACGAGAAAACTGTTTATTCAAATAAGTTTTCCCTTCCTTTAAATCATCTAAACGTTTATCTTTTTTGAATTTTGCAGGAATAGATTTCTGTTCTTTACCATTTTTACTAACAAACAAATCTGCTTTTCCTTCTTCATCGATTTTTAATTCGACAGACGTTTCTTCATCTAATGAAAGCAACGAATTCTCCATGATTTTCTGAGTCGCTTTACCTTCCATTGCCCAACTGAAACGAATACTATCTTCATAACCGGCATTTCTTGCCAAGTTATCTAACCCAATTTCAACAGCATTTTTTTCACTTTCTCTTCTTTGCGCACCGAATTGTTTACTTTCTTTCAGGAAATTTTGCAGCAAATTATAACGTTTCAACAAATCTGCTTCTGGATTTGCTTTGCTAATCGGAACTAATCCCAAAGCCATAACGTAGTCTTTATCACGTTTCTCTGTAACTTTTGCTAAGGTTTCTGTAATTTTGATTTCGCCCAACATCACAGATGAATATATTTTCACGCGACGATACCCCATACCGTCCGAAAGATATTTCGCTGCTTCGTGAACCAATTTCCAATTTGTCTTTCCTAAGTTGGAATATACACGATGAAACCATTCAATATCAATCGCACCCTGTTGAAAATCATTTTTTGGAACATTTGAATATCGAGAAATAATGGTTTCCTTTTCGGCATTCATATAATCTGTTGTATGAGCTAAAAACCACCAAACTGCTTCTTTAAGGCTTTTTATTTTCAGATAATCACCAATCCAATCTGCCCATTGAGTCGCATAACAAGAAGTTTCGACCAATCGTTTTTTGTCGAATTTGCTTTCGCTTAATTCTTTTGCAAATTGATTATATGTATCGACATCTGAAGCTTCACACAATTTTAAAATTCTGCTGAAAGTATATTTTTTAGAAACATCGCTTCCATAAGAATAACCGCGGTCAAAATTATCTTTTCCCATTCGCTGAAGCACTTCAAAGAAATATTGCATCCGTTCGATTTCACTCATGTTTTTTATGTAAATAGAAGCTTCAGTAGGTAATTCACCACGTTCAAGTTCAACTTGAAGCAAATTCTTTTTAAGGGTTTCGTTCAACTTCGGAATTTCAAAGTTTTCTAATCTTTTGGTGTAATAATTCTGTCCGCCATCTAAAAGGTAGAAAAAATCTTTATTCAAAAGAGAAAGGAACAACATATCATCTTTTCCAATTTTTCCTTCGTTGAACAAAGTCAAGGTCAAAGTCGGATATGGTGATTCTAAATCATTCTGTTTTTCAGGATGTAAAACTTTCGCTAAATAAGGAACAACTTCTTGAATCTTTTCTATTTTCTCAGGTTGTGCAATTTCTTGAGCTAAAATATATCGTTGCAAATTCCACAATCTCAACTTCTGCTCTAAATCTAAATAGTTTGTTTCTTGCTCATTAATATAGTAAGTTAAACTAGAAATAATTGATGTCCAATGTGTTTTAGAATAATAGCTTCCATCATTGTATTTGATTGTTTTACATTCTTCAGGAAAATGGAAAACAACATCCTCGAATACATCTAATTTGTATGACAAAAGCATTTTTTTGTCAGCATAAGCTTCTGTTAAATGTTCAATAATTTCAACAATCTTACGAGTTCTACTATTCCAAAAATAATTCCCTCTATCGAAATTAAGACCTTCAAACTTTGGTAAATAATTTTGTTTAAAATCAAAAAGTTTTGGATTTTTTACTCTTTCGTCATAATGTAATCTGCAAAAATGAGCGATAGTGAACATTTCAAAATCATTTAATTTTGACTTGTGATACCAATCTTTCCAAAGTTCTGCTAAGGGTAATTTATCCAAGCGTTCTTCGGTCGTATCATCTTCGGTGACTTTGTTGGTATGCTCTAAACGATTATTTAAAATGGTTGTTTCAATTTCACCTTGATAACCTTCGTATTGATATTCGTAATTTTTATTTTGTTCGAAAATATCAATCAATTTATTTACCTCTTTAACCGTTTTCTCAACTTTAATTAAATCTTTAAACAAAAATCCTGAAGTAGGAATCAAACCGAATAATTTCTTTGGTCTTTTGAATCTTTCGGTTGGTAAAACCAAAGGTGTCAAATGTTCATAATTTATGGCACCGAAACCATTTAGGTAATTATATTCGGTAGTAACTTTGGATAGTTTATCAATAAAAACTTGTTCATTTTTTGATAATTTTCTCAGTTTATAAGTTTCAATTTGATCCGAAACGAAAGACTCCAAACGTTCTGATTCATCCAAAATTGTTAGCATTTCTAAACCTGCTAAACGTTGATCAACATTTGCTGAATTTACTAATTTTTGGGTGCTTTTCTGAACTTGCTCATCAGATTGAGTTACTAAAATTTCAATACTTGCCTTTCGCAAATCTTTACCTTTTCGACTCAATAAATTCTCTAAAATTTCAAAATCTTCATCAAACAATTCCATTTTTTTGAACAAAGCAATTCCGGTTGCAGCAACCGAAGCATTTCTGTCTGAAATAGCTTGACGAGCCATATTTCGTTTCCACGAATTTTCTTCTAAAACAATATCAGCAGTTTTGTCTTTATTTGAATTTCCATAATACCAGCTATAGGTATAATGATTTGGGAAAATCTTACGCATAAATTTTTCGCGTACATCCGAAGAAATTTTGCTCAAATCATGAGAAAGTTCTATTAATTGATTTTCTTTGGCATTATCCAGAATTTTTTCATAGAAAAAGCTAGGCCTAATGGTATATTTCACCCAAGAAAAACCGCGCTCTTCGAAAGTTTTTCCGTCATTTGGTAGTGAATCAGCACAAGCTTTCATTTTCTCAAATAAAGAATCAGAAAGTTCGAAATTTGGAAAATTATTCAACATCCAATAATCGATTTCGATATCTTCGCCTAAATGTTTTTCGGCATAATCAACGATTTCAGTTCTAGTTCGCTTGGTTTCGTTAACAAAAAACATACAAACCAATCTTTTAATTTTGTCTGTTTTTTCATCAAAAAATAAATCAAAAGCCAGAACATTTGCCTCTTCAACATTATAAATTCCTTTGGACCAAAGCGCCACGTAAACCTCTAAATTGTCTTTGCTTTTTAAAGCGTCTGCAACTAGCGATTGGTCATTCAAATACAAATCTGCTAATTCTAAAATACGTTTAACAGTAGCCGCTTTTGGAGCTTCCCAACCAAAACCAAACCATGTGTCAACAGCACGAACAACGCTACTGAAACGTGATAAATTATTTTCAAGAATAACTTTGATGAATCGCTTTAATGCAACAATGGAAGTAAAATCTAGGGTTTCTAAAATAGTTTGTCTCAAACCTTCTTGTAACTGAGCCGCTATAAGCAATTTTTCGACCAAAAGATGATTTTCTGGATTCTCCGAAATCATTAAACCTTTGATAATTTCTCTTGAAACACCACCTATTTCATCTTCACCTAAAATAATTTCTTCTAATAATGGAAAATATTCGCTTTGATACTTCTCTAAAACTGCAGCTAAAAAAATGCCGAATTCTTGATAGGGAAAATAACTCGAATATTGAATCTGTTCTTTAATTGACAACTTTGCAATTCCTGAATCTCCAGTATTATACAAACTTGATAATATCTGAAGTTTTAGTGAAGTATGCGCATCGGAAACTGGAAAACGAAAAGGACGCCTGTAATACCCAGATTGAAAAGGAAGCTGATTCATCAAGTTCCAGATATCAGAAATATACGGAGCTCTAATCTCACCGAAAAGCAATAATGCTAATTTCTTTCCTTCTTCAGAATCCCACGGATTGAAGTTGTGATCTTTACCAAAATGTTCAACGAATGATTCAACCGAAGTTTGCTTCTCGGATTTTCGTTTATTTAGAAGAATCAATCCTAGATTTTGATAAGGTGCTGAAAAGCTTTCTAAATTGGTTTTACTTACATTAATTTTTGGTTGTTTTGATAAAAAGGAATCAACTTGTTCTCTTGGAATCATCTTAATAAGTTTTTAGTTGGTTAAACTTGAAAATATTGTTTACTAAAATACGAATCGAATTAAAAAAATCCTATTAATTTTTTTCAATTTTAAATATTATCATCATTTCATAACATCCTTTTCTAAGCTATATTTTAAATTTACTCATTCAAATAATATGTTATTTTTGCACAAAACAATTGATTTATGTCTGAATTAAAATGTCCTTGCTGCTCAGGAAACAATTACGAAAATTGTTGTAAACCTTATCATACAAAAGAAAAAAACGCTCCAACAGCCGAAGCTCTGATGCGCTCTAGATATAGTGCGTTTGCTATTCCGAATGGCGAATATCTTATAAATACCACTTTACCAGCAAAACGTAAATTTCATAATAAAGAAGATTTACAAGAATGGGGCGAAATTAATCAATGGATTAAGCTTGAAATTGTTTCGACACCAACTCCAAACAAAGTTGAATTCAAAGCATTTTACATTGATGAAGATGGAAACCAACAAATGCAACAAGAACTTTCTGTTTTTCAGAAAATAAGCGACCGTTGGTTTTATGTTTCTGGAGAATTTCAGAATTAAAAACAAAGTAAAACTCAATGGTTTTATTCTTGAGTTTTACTTGCTTTTGCTTTTTGTCTTAAAACATAAAGGTATAAAAGTTCAACCTTTTCTCTAGCCCAAGGCGTTTTTCTAAGAAATTTCAAGGATGAATTTATACTCGGATCGTGAGTAAAACATTTAATTTGAATTTGATTTCCTAAACCTTCAAATCCATTATAATAGTCAACTAATTCTTCTAGAATATCAACTAATTTTTTTCCATGTAATGGATCTTTTGAATTTTGCATATTTTCCGTTTTATTTCACAAAAATAAGACTAAAATTAGAATATAATAATTCAATATTTTTAGATGATTTATCTATTAAACGATTATTTTTCTATGTATTTTTGTATTTAATAAAACAAAGTTAGTTTTATTAAAAGAAAATACTAAATTTATAAAACTAAAAATATAAAATTTCAATTTTTTTTAATCTTTTTAATGGCAAAATATTTTGTATTTATAGACAATTTTTCATTGATATTACCAATAATCACAATTATTGGAATAATTATAGGTTTTTTTTATTTCAAAAAAATAAACAGCGCCAAAAGGATCTTATTATATTTACTAATAGCTTCATTAGGTACAGAAATATTAAGTTACATATCTGCCCGATTATTTGGTAGTAATCTAATATTTTTAAACACGTATGCAATCATTGAACTAACATTGATTTACAGCTTTTTAAGAACAAATACTTTTTCATTGAGAAATTTTTTTGATATTGGATATTTGATATTGTTGTCGTTTAATATTTTTGAATTAATAAACATCGATTATCAAAATTTTGATATGTTTCAAGCCTATTCGAGATCTATCAACTCAATCTTTTTATTAATTGCTGCAATTGTCATAATAATTGATAAATTAAACAAAGATGCGTTTGATCCTTCAAATAAAATATACTATGCTTTACCGTTCTTCTTAGTCGTAAATGCATTGTTATATTTACCCATGAATATTTTAATAAATTTCAAAGATATTCGTGTTTATATCGTTTGGTTTGCTAATACATTAAACATATCAATTTTCTTTAGTATTATAATTTATCAAATATGGAAGCTTGGAAGAGTCCAGAAAATGTAATTTTTTGGTTATTTATCATTTTAATAATATTTTTGATTTTATTGTTTTTCATAATTGCCTTAATTAAGGTTAGTTATAAAAAAGCAGTAGAAAAAAAAACAGCGCTTTTTGATGAAAAACTAAAGCACGAACAAAATCTAAAAAATGCAATTATTAAGGTTCAGGATCAAGAACGAAAAGAAATTGCATCTGAACTTCATGATCAAATCAGTAACAAACTAAACCTTGTAATTCTTAATTTAAACAATTTAGAGACAGAACAAGACGATTTTGTGAAACAAATAAAAGGAGATATTCGAAAAATAATTGACAAAAACCGTGATATTTCTCATTATTTATTTCCGGTAGAAATTGAAAATATTGGAATAATTTTCACTTTACAAGATTTATCCTTAAAATACAGAACAAAAGATTTTAAAATTGAATTGTTAAGTCGTTCTGGAATTACATTTGATTCAAAATTAACTGAAATTCAACTTTACAGAGTAATTCAGGAATCACTAACAAATACTTTAAAATATTCAAAAGCAACTGTTTTCAGCATTCATTTTAGAACCTATAAAAATCGTGTGATTTTGGTAATCAGCGACAATGGAATTGGTTTTGATGCAAAAAACATCAACAAAGGTTTAGGTTTAACCGGAATCGAAACCCGATTAAGTAGTATTAACGCTTCTTTTAAAATAAAATCCAAACCAAATAAAGGAACACAATTAATAATTGCTGTATGAAACAAATTATAAACATTGCACTTTTAGACGATGATTGTCTTTTTGTTGAAGGATTAGCTTCATTAATAGGAACTAATCCAAACTTTAAAGTTATTTTTAAATCTAGTAATCCAGTTGATTTTATAGAATATTTAAAAAACTCGAAAGAGTTACCTGATGTCGCGCTAATTGATTTAAACATGAAACCTATGACAGGTTTAGAAGTTTTAAATATTATAAATCAAAATGAAATCGACTTACGTATAATTGTACTTTCATCATTATTTAATTCAGTAATGTATGGTTATATGATTAAATATAGTATTTCTGCTTTTCTTCCAAAATACACTGATAAAAACGAATTATTTGAAGCAATTGAACAGGTTTATCATCATAAAGTTTTTATGAATGAAGAAAATCAACTTTTAATAAACGAATATTACAGCAGCAAATCAAAAAACCAAAATCCTTGGAGTAACATTTTTCTTACTGAACGCGAACATGAAGTTTTGATATGCATTTGTAAAGAACTATCAACCAGAGAGATTGCAGAAAATCTTTTTATTACAGTAAAAACAGTTGAATCTCATCGTTCTAAAATAATGGAAAAAATTGGATGTAAAAATGTAATTGGGATGGTTGTTTTCGCAATATTGAATGGTCTTTTTGTTTTAACCACTAAAAATGAAATGCAAAATCAGGGTAAACCCTGATATGAATTAAATTTTGGCTTTCTATATTTGTGGAACCAAAAAGATACAAAATACCAAAAAACATTTATGACATTATTAAGGCATATTGCATTTGTAATATGCCTTTTAATTTACTTTTGTTATTAAATAGTTTATGTGTAAAAAAACATATTGATAATTTAAATTGTTTGTTGTTGTTTCAAATTAATTTAGATTAAAATTGAATATTAAATTATCAATTAAGACTCACTTTCGATTTAATAAAAATTTTATTTCCAAAAAAAAAAAATCAGGATTTAGTTATCCTGATTTTTGTATTTAAATTTTCTTAGTGACTATGTGTACCGTCAATTCCATGAGCATGTCCATGATCTAATTCTTCTTCGGTAGCTGGACGAGTAGCAATTACTTCAACATCGAAATTCAACGTTTTTCCTGCCATTGGATGATTTAAATCTGCAACCACAGCTTGATCATTAACTTCTACAACTGTAGCTCGAAATTCATTTCCAGCATTATCAGTTAAAGGTAACATTGCGCCAACTGGTGGTAAACCTGACTCTTGAAACATTTCTAATGGCAATTGAGCAATAGCATTTGGATCAATTTCTCCATAAGCTTCTTCAGGAGCAATTACAAATGATTTTTTATCTCCAACAGTTAAACCAGACAACTCTTGCTCAAATTTAGGAATCATCATTCCAACTCCATGTAAGTAAGTCAATGGATTTTCTGTTGTTGTTTCTTCTACAAATACTTTTTCTCCATTAGCTTCAATGGTATGCAATTTATAATTAACTGTAACTGCGTGATTGTTTTCTATTGTCATCTTATTATATTTATTGAATCGTTTCCAATTCATGGATTAATTAAAATTCAAAAACATTTTCAAAGAAATGTCATTTTTTTACATTTTGATACCAATAACCATTCCGATGCGTTAATCGCTGTCAAAATTTAAAATATATGACTTTATGACATAAATAAACTTATTCGCACTTTAAAACGTCGTAGATAACTTCAAAGTGTCGGATTCCATGCTGATCTAATTTTAACCATCTGTAACTTTTAATTTCATAAGCATTACCGCCAGCTGATTTTACAGATTCATCAATTGATGCCGCAAGTTTTTTCAAATCTTTTTGTTTTGTAAAAGTACATGGTTTTAAATAAATCTGTTTAGGTTTAACAACTGAACAAGAATTTGGTTCAATTACTAAAGTAGCTTCTGAATATTCTGGAAGCTCCTTGAAGATTCTTTCTTTTGGTATAGTATATGCAGCAACACAAGAATTTAATAAAATAGAAATTATTGAGATAAATAGAATTTTTTTCATATCCATTAGTTAAAAAAGCCAAACATATCAAAGATATATTTGGCTTAAAATATTTTTTTAGAATTTTGGCTCAAAAGGAGGAACTGGTCTTGTGAAATCGTATAGTCCAGATGGATTTCCAACAATCAGATCAATTTGATTATTTGGTAACAAACCTAAGTTAAAAGAATTTCCTTGACCATTTGCATAATCTTCTGATGGAATTTCGAAATATTTGACTAAAGTTCTATCAGTAACATGTTTTGAAAACCATTCTTCTTTTTTTGAAGCCCAAGCCTCGATACGAGCAAAACCTTCTAAAGCATCAATAGCACAATCTGAATCAGGAATTGCTTTTTTCTCATAATATTCTTTAAAAGTTTTGTATCCCAAAGCACTAAAGGCAATAAATTCTGATTCGAAAACTTCAGTTGACTCAGTCCAATCGGTATAATTAACATTTTCATTTACTAAAAAGCCAACTAATTTAGAATTATTAATTCCTAAAAATAAATTTAAATTTTCAGTCGGAAAAGTTTTAAAATTCTTGCTAATAAAATCACAATAATCTGCATCTTTGAAAAGATCATCAAAATTCTCTTTGGTACAATGTGTTATAAAATCTTGGTAAACTTCTATACAAGATTTAATTTCGCTTAATTCCATACGTTTGTTTTTGGGTTATTTTTTTGATAATTTTAATAAAGTGAAGATACTCTAAATTATAAAAAAACAAAAAAAATTAACATTTAATGAAAAATATTAATTTAAATGAATTGAAAACAGAAAAAATCGGTTTTAGCAAAAAAACTATTCCATTTCTCCGCATATCGATGTTTCGAAATAGGTTTTAAAATCATTCTGAGGGATTTTTTTTCCTAATAAAAACATCAATTTCGTAATTGCAGCCTCAGTGGTTATATCTTTTCCAGAAATAACACCTATTTCTTTTAATGCTGTACTGGTTTCATATTGCCCCATATTGACACTTCCTCCAGAACATTGAGTAACATTTACAACATGAAGTCCATTCGAAATTGCTTCTTGCAACAAACTAATAAACCACCATTCGGTTGGAGCATTTCCAGAACCATAAGTTTCCAAAACGATTCCTTCTAAATTTTCAATTTTCAGAATCGCTTCCAAAACATGTTGCGAAATTCCAGGGAAAAGCTTTAGAATCATAACGTTTGCAAACATATCTTTATGAATTGCAAAAGGTTTATTTCCATAAAACTCATCTAACAAACGTTCATTAACTTTAAGATGAACTCCAGATTCTGCTAAATGTGGTAAATTTGGTGAAGTAAAAGCGCTAAAATGTTCGGCACTTATTTTTGTGGTTCGGTTTCCACGATATAATTTATATTCAAAATACAAACAAACTTCTTTAATAACCGCTTGATTATCTTCCCATAAAGAAGCAACCTGAATCGCAGTAATTAAGTTTTCTTTTGCATCTGTACGCAAATCTCCAATTGGCAATTGAGAACCTGTAAAAATGACAGGTTTGTGTAAATTTTCAAGCATGAAACTCAAAGCAGAAGCAGAATACGACATCGTATCTGATCCATGAAGAACCACGAAACCATCAAAAGAATCGTAATTTGTTTCTATAACCTCAGCAATTGTAACCCAATGATTTGGATTCATATCCGAAGAATCAATTGGATTGTCGAAAGAAAAAGTATCAATCGTACAATCCAACAAATGTAATTCTGGAATACGTTCTAACAATTGATCGAAATTAAATGCTTTTAATGCACCTGTTTCAAAATCTTTAATCATACCAATGGTTCCACCGGTATAAATAAGCAAAATAGCAGGTTTATGATTCATTTTCATATTTCATTTTATTCACAACTGGATTCGAATACATTGCCAAGAAACCTTGTAGTAAAGGTTCGTTTTCTTTATCGACACGCAAACCTAATCGCTTTAAGAAAACTTGTTTTTCGTTTTCTGTGTATTTATTTTCAAATTTATTTGATTTATGAACGACATCATAAGCAATATAATTTGTTGGCCACAATTTATAATTCGAAATTATTTCGCGATCTAAAACATTCGCTAAAGCCTGTACTTGTTTATTAGAACTATCAAATTCTTCTTTGATTACATCTATTTCAGAATCGATAACATCACCAATATGAATATGAATATGCTTTTTTTGCCCCAAAAGTCCACTCATTATATTAACGAAATCTTCGTTCTTTCCTTTAATATAAACTTCGTCTTTTAATTGTGCTAAAAGTTGTGGCATTTTCAATTTATCCGTTGGGTCGTATTCATAAGAAATAGAAACGGGAACAATTTTCAGCTTTTTGAAATAATCCATTACATCTTTTTCATCAGATGCCATTCCAATCATTTTCAAAACACCAGGATTTGTTGCGTCGTTACCATCTTTTGTTCTTCCTTCTCGTTGAGCAATCCACACTGGTCGCTTTTCGTCAGATAACATATGATAAATAAATTCAGACATTAGTTTTGAACTCATCAAAAGTTCGCGAGGAGAAAGTCCACGTCTAACCAAAAAATTTCGATTTAATCTAGCAAGTGCTAAAACAAATGATTTCTTAACTAAGTTATCGCCAATTGCAGAAGCTGTTAATTTCTTTCCATGTTCCATCAACAAAACATTCAGCAAACTTGTATCTAATAAGATATCTCTATGATTTGATATATATAAATATGCGCCATCAGGATCTAATTTTTCAAAACCAGAAGTAGTAACTCCTTCAGAAGAGATAGCCAAAACACGTTGTAAAGAATGGTAAACAAATTTACTTTGGAAATCATCAATACTATTTATTGAAGAAAAAATTTCTTTTAATTCAGTTTCAGATTTTTCAGGAAATGTAAAAGCAATCAAAGATTTAAACATCGGATGGTTTAAAATCGAAGACAATGCTTCCTGAACTTCTGAATCGTGATAATGACGAATTGAATCAAATTTTGACATTCCTTTTTCTATATTTTATTAAAGTTCACAAAAGAACAATTTATTATTGAATTTACTAAAATTTTATACACCAAAAACAACTTGTGCATTTTTATTTGTTTGCGTTGCTATTTCCGCTAAAGACAAACCGTAAATTGAAGCCAATTTCTCAGCAACAAGCACAACATAAGCACTTTCGTTTCGTTTACCACGATATGGAGCCGGAGCTAAATACGGAGAGTCAGTTTCTAGAACTATGTGTTCTAAAGGAATTTGATTTATAAACTGATCTACTTTTCCGTTTTTGAAAGTCACAACACCACCAATTCCTAATTTCAAATTGTAAGAAATGGCTTTCTGAGCTTGTTCTAAATTTCCGGAAAAACAATGAAAAATTCCGAATAAATCATCACCTTTCTCCTTTTCTAAAACTTCAAAAACTTCATCAAACGCATCTCTACAATGAATATTAATGGGTAGTTTATGTTTTTTTGCCAACTGAATTTGCTTTTGAAAAGCTTCTTGTTGAATAGCTAATGTTGATTTATCCCAATACATATCAACACCAATTTCACCAATTGCAGCGAATTTATGTTTTTCTAATTCACGCTCCACAAAAGCCAATTCATCTAAATATGTTTCTGGCTTCACATAACAAGGATGCAATCCCATCATCAAATGAACATTTTCTGGATATTTGTTTTTTAAATCATACATTTTTTCTGTGTATGAAGAATCAATCGATGGTACAAATAATTTTTGAACACCATTTTCTATAGCGCGTTGCATCATTTCAACTTGGTCGCTTTCAAATTCTTCACTATATAAATGTGTATGTGTATCTGTAAATATCATTTGTTTGTTGTATTTTTATCTTTTTAAAATTGAATTATGACTCATTTAGAAGCTGTTCTAAAACAAGAAAAATATAAAAAAATTAAATTTAAAATCTCTAACACCAAACATCTTCTTATCAAAGCTTCGATAAACGGAATCGTTGGTGATTTTATTTTAGACACTGGAGCTTCTACAACTTGCATTGATTTTTCAGGAATTGATCATTTCAATGTTGTTGCACAAAATTCAAAAGCAACCGCTTCTGGAGCTGGAGCAATTGGAATGGAAACTCAAGTTTCTAAAAACAATTTAATTAAATTAGGTTCTTGGAAATCAACGGCAATCACTTTGGTAATTTTTGACCTTTCGCACGTAAACGCAGCATTAGCCGATTATAAAGCTAAAACGGTTCACGGTATTATCGGTGCTGATATTTTAGAACAAGGTGATGCAGTGATTGATTACAAAAATCAGCTTCTCTTTTTAAAGTGATTTTGTTTGTTCCATTCGTCAGCAACCAATTCTAATTCGGTGTACCAAGATTGTCCATATTTACGAATTAGTGGTTCTTTCAAAAACTTATAAACCGGAACTTCTAATTCTTTACCTAAAGTACAAGCATCATCACAAATGTGCCATTTGTTATAATTCACAGCAGAAAAAGAAGAATATTCTTTAATACGAATTGGATATAGATGACACGAAATTGGTTTTTTCCACTCAACAATTCCTTCATTGTATGCTTGTTCAATCGCACAAAGTGCAGTAGCTCCGTCAAAAATAACGTAAGCACATTCTTTACCTTCGATCAAAGTAGTTTCAAAATCACCATCTTCCCCAATTACCCACTTTCCTTGAGCTTCAATTGCTTCAATTCCTTCTGGTCGCAAATAAGGTTTTACTTTATCATAAATCTGATCTAAAATAACCGTTTCTTCTTTATCCAAAGGCGCACCAGCATCACCATCAATACAACATTGTCCTTTACAAGCCGACAAATTACAAACGAATTCTTTTTCTAAAACATCTTCAGAAACAATTGCTTTCCCTACTTGAAACATATTCTTTAGCTATAAAATTAATTTGCAAAGGTATAAACTTTATAGCCGAGTTTAAAATCGTAAAGATGAAATCCAAAAATTTATGCGAAATATTCAGTAGATTTATCTAAAATCAGTAAAATCAAAAACAAATATTGATAACTTTGCACAAAAAAAGCCATGGGAATAGATTTTAAAGAAATTATTACAGCTAGTATGATTCTATTTGCCGTAATCGACATCGTGGGATCCATTCCGATTATTGTTGATTTACGTTCGCGTGTTGGACAAATTCAATCTGAAAAAGCTTCGATTGTAGCAGCAGCAATTATGATTTCGTTTTTATTTGTTGGAGAAAGCATTCTGAGTTTAATCGGAATTGACGTAAATTCTTTTGCAGTTGCTGGTTCTTTTGTGCTTTTTTTCTTAGCTCTAGAAATGATTTTAGGTATTCGTTTATATAAAGATGAAGAAGCAAATACTGCTTCAATAGTTCCATTAGCGTTTCCTTTAATTGCTGGAGCTGGAGTTATGACAACGATTCTTTCGCTAAAAGCGGAATTTAAAACCATAAATATTGTAATTGCTATTATTTTAAATATTATCTTAGTCTATATTGTTTTAAAATCATCAGGAAAAATCGAGAAGATAATTGGTAGTAATGGTTTAGGTGTAATCCGAAAAGTATTTGGAGTAATCTTACTAGCTATCGCTGTTAAATTATTTGCTTCTAATGTTAAAGGGCTATTTGCCTAATTTTTTATTTAGTAATTTCGTAGTCGAATTACAACTTTTACATATTTTTATAATGAAATACATTACTTACATTGCTGTAGCAATCATTATCGGTTTAATTGTTATGAATGCAATGATTTTAGATTTTGGCAATCTTTTTCAAGGTGATAGTATGGTTGCTTTGATTTCTATTGTTGCTTTATTATGCGCAGTTTGCATCTTATTAATTTTTAAGATGTCTAAATCAATCGAAGAAAAATCTAAATAATGATTTACGACGTTTTAATTTTTGGAGGCGGAGTTTCCGGAGTTTCGTGTGCATTAATTTTAGGTTCAGCTCAAAAGAAAGAATTTGTTGCTGATAAGAAAATTGGAATTATCGCACATCAAAAGGGTTCAATGTTACAAGATGCATTGTTTAACAATGCTTACGGAATTACACCTGGAACTTTAGGAAGTGAATTATTAGAAACTTCTTTAGAAAATTTAGCTTCAACTTATCCGCAAATCAACCAAATATTAAACGAGAAAGTAGTTTCAATAGAAAAACAAAAAGATTTATTTTTGGTAACTACAAACAAAAACAACTATCAAACTAAAATAATTGTTGTTGCAACCAATTCTAGCAACGCATTTAACATTGAAGGTTTGATGGAATATGTGATTCCACATCAAAAATCAATTGCATCAAAAAACAGAATTCAATTAATGAATATCGACCATAAAGTTACAGATAATATTTATGTTGCAGGAACTTTAGCAGGTTGGCGTAGTCAGCTTAGTATTGCAGCTGGAAGCGGCGCTGCAGTTGCTACAGATATTTTAGTTGAATGGAATAACGGGAACGAAACACATGCTCACGATAGCATCAAGAAATAACAAAAAAGAAAGCCAATAAGCTTTCTTTTTTTTATAAATTAGAATGATAAAGAAAATCCAACTCCATTTCCATTAATGATAACATTTAATTCAGAATCAGATAAAGTATTCTCATTTTGAGAATTTTCGATGTCTATTGCTTTTTTTATTTTTTTAGATGCAGATATACTCAACGGAATCGAAGCTCCTAGCACACATAAACCAGAACCAGCAATAATCCAACTTGTTTGTCTTTTTGATTTTGCTTGTGGATCAGAACTTTTTGTTCCAATAGCTGAACCAATTCCATATCCAAGCCCGAATCCTCCAACATAGCCTAAAATTTCAGCAAATGTTTTATTTCTTCTAGCTTGTTTAATGTTTAGAATTGCTTCAGGATTATTAAATACATCCTTATAGTCTTTCAATTTATATTCTTGACTATTTTTCATAAAAACACTTTTGGAATTTTTAATCAATTTTACTTGATTATTCGAATTTTTACTTTCTTGTGCTAAAACTACATTTCCAATTAAAACAATTAATAACGCTACTTTTTTCATTATGTACTTAAGAGATAATTTTTAGGTAAAATTAATTTTATTCAAGAAAATATAAAAACTTATTTCATTATAATTGACCTAAAACAAAAAATGCCTCGAAAATCGAGACATTTTAATTTATTCTTTATTACTTGAATTATTTTAAAGCTTGCTCAATATCAGCAATTAAATCTTCAATATCTTCAACACCTACACTCAAACGTACCATGTCATCAGTAACACCAATCTCTGCACGTTTTTCTGCAGGAATTGAAGCATGTGTCATCAAAGCTGGATGATTTGCAAGAGATTCAACTCCTCCTAAAGATTCTGCCAATGTAAATACTTTTAAGTTTTCTAAGAATTTAATTGCATCTGCTTTAGCTCCAGATTTAAATGTAAATGAAACCATTCCACCAAAACCTTTAGTCATTTGTTTTTTAGCTAAATCGTGTTGTGGATGCGATGGCAATCCTGGATATAAAACTTGGTCAATTAACGGATGTTGCTCTAAATATTCAGCAACTTTTTGTCCGTTTAAACAATGACGTTCTACTCGTAAATGCAAGGTTTTGATTCCACGTAAAACCAAGAAGCTTTCTTGCGGACCTAAAGTTGCACCCGTAGCGAATTGTGTAAAATGTAATTGTTTTCCTAATTCTTCATCTTTAATAATTAAAGCTCCAGCAATCACATCTGAATGTCCGCCTAAATATTTAGTTGCCGAATGCATTACAATATCAGCACCTAAATCTAATGGTTTTTGTAAATACGGAGTTGCAAACGTATTATCAACTGCGAATAAAATATTGTTTTGTTTTGTGATTTTAGCAATCGCTTCGATATCTGCTAATTTCATTAACGGATTCGTCGGAGTTTCAATCCAAACTAATTTTGTATTTGCATTGATTTTTGATTGGAATAACTCTAAATCATTCATATTAATGAAATGGAATTTGATTCCTAAATCTTGATAAAAACGAGTAAATAAACGGTATGTTCCACCGTATAAATCGTCCATCGCAATTACTTCGTCGTTTGGTTTTAATAAACGTAAAACACAATCAATAGCTGCTAAACCAGATGAAAAAGCCAAACCACGCGCTCCGTTTTCTATATTTTCTAAAGCGTGTTCTAAAGCAGTTCTTGTAGGATTATCTGCTCTACTATATTCGTAACCTGTGTGAACTCCCGGACTTTTTTGCGCAAAAGTTGATGTATGATAAATTGGTGGCATTACCGCTCCAGTACTTGGGTCGTGATGTTGTCCACCGTGAATTACTTTCGTATTAAATTTCATAACTAAAACGTTTTTTAAAAATAAACACAAAGATACTTTTTATGAAGGAAATATTATAGATTTGTTTCATATTAACAAAAAATTATATGACTAGAAAATTACTTATACTAATCTGTTTTTCAACACTATTATTCAGTTGTAGCAAAAAGGAAACTTGGTATTTTGAAACCAAAAAATACGAACTAAAAACAACGCTTCCGTGTGATAAAGATGATTGTACTTACGTGGATTTAATTATTCCGACCATCATATCTGACCAAAAGGAATTAAATGAGATAAATGAAGTTGTTTTTAAAAATGTAAAAAAACATATTGCGTTTGAAAACGAAAATGAAGAGATCAATAATTACGATGATTTAGCAAAGTCGTTCATCGCTTCTTATGACGAAATTAAAAAAGCTTTTCCAAACGAACCTCTGCCGTGGGAAGCTTCTGTTAACGGAACTTCGGAAATTTTTGAAAACAAAAGCGTTAACATCGTTTTAAATTATTATACGTTTACAGGCGGAGCACACGGAAACGAAGGAACTATTTCATTGTTTTTTAATTTAGAAGACGGAAAACAAATTTCACAGAAAGATTTATTTTTAGATTATGAAGGATTTAAAAAAATTGCTGAACGAGATTTTAGAACTTCAAACAATTTGTACGAAACGGATAACATCAATAAAAACGGGAATATTTTCAAAGACAATCAATTTAGTTTACCTGAAAACATCATCGTTACGCAAAATGAAATAATTTTGCGCTATAATAAATACGAAATTGCACCTTATTCATCAGGAGCAACCCTTTTAAAATTTCCGATGAAAACATTTAAAAAATATTTGAATCCACTTTATTTCTAAAATACAAATTTTGAGCGTTTATAAAAAACTTTTTGGGCAAACATTAATTTACGGAATTGCCACTGTTGTTCCAAAAATGATTGGTTTCATAATGGCTCCGTACCACATCAATTGGCTTCCAAAAGATGCTTATGCAGATTACACTTTAATTTTTTCTTGGATGATGTTTTTCAACGTCGTTCTATCTTTTGGAATGGAGACGGCTTTTTTCAGATTTTATAACAAGAAAGAAAATAAGAACGAAGTGATTAACAATACCATTTTATTTTTGATGGCTGTTTGCGCGATTTTCCTTGGAGTGATTTATCTCTTTAAAGAATCCGTTGATTTATATTTTGAAATCCCGCCAATTGTCGTTTCTTATTTAATTTGGATTTTAGTTTTAGATACTTTAGTTGTCATTCCTTTTGCGATTTTGCGAGCTCAGCAAAGACCAATAAAATATAGTTTTATAAAAATTACCAATGTTGTAGTAAACGCTGGATTGACGGTCATTTTATTGTATTTAATTCCGAAATTTCTACTTCAAAATTCAACAGATAAAATCGCTGCATATTATAATTTCGATTTCCAAGTAGGTTATTTGTTTTTAGCAAATTTGATTGCTAGTGGAATCACGTTGCTTCTTTTGTCTAAATATTATCTACAGTTAAAACTAAAATTCAACAAAATACTTTGGAAAGAAATGCTTATTTACAGCTTTCCTGTGATGATTGGTGGATTGGCTTTTGTTGTAAATGAAACATTTGATAAAGTTTTTTTAAAAGAATTACTTCCTGAAAATTTCCAAGATTTAGGTTTAGCAAGTTATGGTGCGATTTATAAAATTGGTGTTTTTATGATTTTATTTAGAACCGCTTATTCAATGGGAATTGAACCTTTCTTTTTTAGTTACGCCAAGAATGACGATGCGCCATTAAAATACGCAACGGTTACGAAATATTTTGTAATTTTTGGAAGTTTGGCAATGCTTACAATTGTTATTTTCTCTGATTTAATCAAAACTTTTTACATTCCGCAAGAAGATTATTGGTTTGCAATGGAAATTGTTCCGTATGTAATTTTAGCAAATTTAATGTTAGGAATTTACACCAATTTATCGGTTTGGTACAAGATTCAAGATAAAACAAAAATCGGAGCCTATATTTCTATTATCGGAGCAATTGTAACGGTAGTTTTTAATTATTTATTAATTCCAATTATCGGATTAGTCGGTTCAGCAATTACTACATTATTAGCTTATGCAACAATGATGCTTATCTCATATATAATGGGACAAAAATCATATCCAATTCCCTACAACAAAAAAAGTATATTTTTATATTTAGGCACATCAACTCTATTTACATTTATATATTTTTACAATTTCAGGGAAAATTATTTTATTGGAATCACATTCCTTCTTATCTTCGTAGCAATTATTTACTTCAATGAAAAGGTAATAATTACAAGAATTATCAAATCTGTATTGAAAAAATGAAAATAAATATCATCAATAAATCACAACATTCATTACCAAGTTATGAAACAATAGCTTCTGCAGGAATGGATTTACGTGCAAATTTACAAGAACCAATTTTAATCGAACCAATGGAACGTGCTTTAATTCCAACAGGATTATTCATAGAATTACCAATTGGTTTCGAAGCTCAAGTTCGACCAAGAAGCGGATTGGCATTGAAAAAAGGAATTACTTGTTTAAACTCACCAGGAACGATTGACGCAGATTACCGTGGCGAAGTTGGAGTTATTTTGGTTAATTTGTCCAAAGAAACATTTGTTGTTGAAAACGGTGAACGCATTGCACAAATGGTGATTGCAAAGCACGAACGTGCTGAATGGATTGAAGTAGAAGAATTATCAACAACTGAACGCGGAGATGGCGGATTTGGAAGCACTGGCGTGAAATAATTTTTTCAGATGAAAATCAAAATTGGCTTTATATTATTATTTTTTGCATTTCTTTTGACTTCATGTTCTAAAGAAAAGCAAAATCATTTTAATCAATATTTAGATAATTTTGACGTAATCGAAACTGAAAAAACAATTGATGATGGAGAAAATTACACTTTTGAAACGCCTTCGGATTGGTATCTTACTATGTTTGAACAAAGAAACAATATAAATTTTGAACACGCTTATAGTAAAGATAATGTTAATCGATTTACGGTTTTTAAGATTAAATCTGATGAAGATCTAAATCAATTAAACGAAACTCTGATCGAAGATATAAAAACACAACTTTCACTAGTCATAGGAGGTTTAGAAATATTAGGACATGGAGAAACCAACTTTTTGAAACATCCTTCTTATTATTATCACACTCAAGACGCAAGTGGATTTAATGTAGTCAGTTTTATTATGAAGAGTAAACAAAACGACCATTATTATCGTGTTATCATTGAAGCAGAAAAAGAACATTTACCAACCATGTTACATTGCATAAAAACTTTTGAAATTTTAAAATAATTTAAAGAAACACAAATGAAAATTATTGTACCAATGGCCGGACGCGGTTCACGTTTACGCCCACATACATTAACCACACCAAAACCATTAATTCCAATTGCTGGAAAGCCAATCGTTCACCGTTTGGTCGAAGACATTGCAAAAGTTATCAATCAACCGATTGAAGAAATCGCATTCATCATTCACGAAAGTTTCGGTAAAGATGTTGAAAAAGATTTAATTGCAATTGCAGAAAAATTAGGTTCTAAAGGAACTATTTATTACCAAAACGAAGCTCTTGGAACGGCTCATGCTATTTTATGCGCAAAAGAATCGATGCAAGGACCGATTGTTGTGGCTTATGCCGATACGTTATTCCGTGCAGATTTCTCTTTAGATGCAACCGCAGATTCTGTGATTTGGGTAAAAGCAGTTGAAGATCCTTCAGCTTTTGGAGTGATTCAATTAAACGATAAAAATGAAATTGTTGATTTCGTTGAAAAACCAAAAGAATTTGTTTCTGATTTAGCAATTATTGGAATTTATTTCTTTAAATCGGCTGAGAATTTACGTTCAGAATTAGAATATTTAATTGATAACAACATCGAAAAAGGTGGTGAATATCAGTTGACTGATGCTTTAGAAAATATGAAGCAAAAAGGTTTGCGTTTTGTTCCTGGAAAAGTTGATGAATGGATGGATTGCGGAAACAAAAATGTAACGGTTGACACAAACAATCGTATGTTGAATTTCTTACATGCAGATGGTGAAAATATGGTTGCAGCTTCTGTAGTTATCGAAAATTCTCGAATTATCGAACCTTGTTATATTGGAGAAAATGTTACGATTAAAAACGCAACAGTTGGACCAAATGTTTCTTTAGGAAATAATTCAATTGTTGAAAATGCTACAATCAAAAATAGTTTAATCCAAACGAATTCTACAATCAAAAATGCAGATTTAGACAACGCAATGGTCGGAAATCATGCAAAATTTGATGGTAAATTCACAAATATTAGCATTGGTGATTATTCAGTTTTAGAATAATTTTCAATTCAAATAATAAATTTAAAAAAATCCGTTTTCAATTTGAAAACGGATTTTTTCATTCAAAAGGAATAGTTTTTGATAAAACTTGGTTTACATTTGTGCATATTTTAACTTATGAAAAAAGCTATTTTATTCTTCGTTTTATCCACCGTTTTATTTTCTTGTAAAAGCAAGAAAAATCTGACTGATAATACAACTCCTAATGATTCTTTGACAGGAGAAACCTTAATAATCAAAGAAGAAATTAAATCATCTGATAAAAAAGAAAATTTGACTTATTTACGAGCAGTAAATGACCATTACGCTTTAAATAAAAATTTCAATACGATACAAATAAACGCTGACGTTGAATTCAAAAACAAGAGTTTTGATGAAAGTGTTAGTGCTGATATTCGAATCAAAAAAGGCGAAACGATATTAATTACGATTAAAAAATTCGGGTTTACCGGAGCCAAAATATTAATTACTCCAAAAAGAGTAAGTTATTACGAAATTTTAAACGGTACTTTTTATGACGGCGATTTCCAATTCATAAGTAAATTTTTAGGAACCAATTTAGATTATAATCAAATTGAAAATTTATTAATCGGAACATCGGTTTTTAATTTAGCTGAAGAAGAATTACAGACTAAAGTTGAGGATGGCGTTTATAAATTATATAAAAACACCGACGATTTATCACTGGTTTTTGTGTTAGATGGTTTGGCACGAATGAAACAAGAAGTCATTCAACAAAAAGGTTCGGCAGATAAATTGGTTATCGATTATTTATCGTATCAAACCAAAGACGAGGTTTTATTGCCTTTAAATTTATTAATTCGTGCGATTCAAAAAGACGAAACGAATTTGAAAGTCAATTATCGAAAAATTGATTTAAATCCTGAGATTTCTTTTCCTTATAAAATACCAAATGGTTCAAAAGAAATAAATTTTAATTAAATTTGACAAACTTTTTATTCAATGCAACGAATTTTATTAATACTAGTTACTTTCTTTATATCAATTTCCGCATTTTCGCAAGATTATGAAGAACAGCAACGCAAATTAGAAAACAGAAAAGCGCAAATCCTTAAAGAAATAAAGGAAGTGCAAACTTTGCTGAATTCTGAAAAAAAGAAAGAACGCAATATCTTTAATGAAATTTCAAATCAGAATAAAAAAATCAAGCTTTCTACAGAATTAATTAAGAATTCACAAAAGCAAAATCGTGTATTATCTGACGATATTTATACGGCTACGCTAAAATCTAATAAATTAAAACGTGAGCTTAAAGTTCTTCAGGCAGATTATGCAAAAACTATTGTAAAATCATACAAAACACGTTCAGAACAAAGTCGAATTTTATTTATTTTATCTTCAGATAATTTCTTGCAAGCTTACAAACGCATGCAATACATGAAACAATATGCTAATTTTAGAAAAACTCAAGGAGACGAAATCAAAGAAAAAACGATTGAATTACAAAACCTTATGAAACGTTTAGAAATTCAAAAAGTTAAACAACAAGCGATTTTAGTTGAACAAGAAAAAGAGCGTAAAGTTTTAGAAGACGATAAAAAAGTTCAAAATCAATTATTAGCTGAAGTTAAGAAAGATCAAAAGAAATACGGAAAGCAAATCAAAGATAAACAAGCCGAAACTAAAAAAATTGACCGTGAAATTAAAGCGGTTATTCAAAAGGCAATTGCAGAAGCAAACAGAAAAGCAAAAGAAAAAGCTGAAAGAGAACGTTTAGCAAAAGAAAAAGCGACGGGTAAAAAAGAAACTCCAGCAAAAGCAAAACCTGTAAGTTCTACAAAATTTGATTTAACTCCAGAAGAAAAAACGTTGTCAAATAGTTTTAAAACAAATCGTGGTCGTTTGCCTTGGCCGGTTGAAAAAGGTTTTATATCGATGAAATACGGAGATCAACCTTTACCGGGAATGCCAAATGTAACGGTTCATAATAGTGGAGTTGAAATCACAACAGAATCTGGAAGTACGGTTCGTGCTGTATTTGAAGGGGAAGTTTTCAAAATTCAAAACATCGGAAACATCAAATTGGTATACATTCGTCATGGGGAATATGTTAGTATTTACCAAAATCTAAGTTCCATTTCGGTAAGCGATGGCCAAAAAGTTTCTACCAAACAGAGAATTGGTACTGTAGCAAACAACCAAGAAGGAAAAGCGGTGCTTAAATTCGTGATTTCACAAAATGACACTTTTATGAATCCTGAATCTTGGATAAGTTCAAAATAATTTGATATGAAATTGATAAAGCCTTTTAATTTACAACAATGGATTTCAGACAATAAGCATTTGCTGAAACCACCTGTTTCGAATAAAAATATTTATGTAGAATCTGATGATTTTATTGTGATGATTGTTGGTGGACCAAATGCAAGAAAAGATTATCATTACAACGAAACAGAGGAATTATTTTATCAGTTAGAAGGGAATATTCAAGTTGCGGTTCAGGCCGAAAACGGAAAAGAAGTTTTAGAATTGGGTGCTGGAGATATGTTTTTATTGCCTGCAAAAATGCCTCATTCACCAATACGAACTGAAAATTCTGTTGGATTAGTTGTTGAAAGAAAACGAAATAATTCAAACGCAAAAGATGGTTTATTATGGTTTTGTGACCATTGCAATCACAAATTGCATGAAGTTTACTTTCCATTAAACAATATAGAAACTGATTTCTTATCTCATTTTCAACATTTTTATTGTTCAGAAACGTTAAGAACTTGTACAAAATGCAAGCACATCATGGAAGTTGACGAACGTTTTATTAAATAAATAATTTTTAGCTTACTTTTTTAATTATTTGTATATTAGCCCAACTAATATCAAAAAACGAAAAATGACAAATCAAGCCGCTGATTTCGGAATAGAAGAAGCATTACAAAAATTAGGACTTAAAGAAATTAACGAAGGTACTTCAACAGGAAACGACTGGTTTTCAAACGGTGCAATCATTGAATCATATTCACCTGCAACAGGAAAATTAATCGGAAAAGTTAGAACATCAACTGCTGACGATTACGAACAAGCAATGGTTAAAGCTTCTGAAGCTTACAAAACTTGGAGAATGGTTCCTGCTCCAAAAAGAGGTGACTTAGTTCGCCAAATGGGAGACGCTTTACGCGAAAACAAAGATGCTTTAGGTAAATTGGTTTCTTATGAAATGGGAAAAAGTTTACAAGAAGGTTTGGGTGAAGTTCAAGAAATGATTGACATCTGTGATTTCGCAGTTGGTTTATCACGTCAGCTTTACGGATTGACTATGCACTCAGAAAGACCAATGCACAGAATGTACGAGCAATATCATCCAATTGGTATTGTTGGAATCATTTCTGCTTTCAACTTCCCAGTAGCAGTTTGGTCTTGGAATACGATGTTAGCATGGATTTGTGGAGACGTTTGTATCTGGAAACCATCTTCAAAAACACCTTTATGTGCAGTTGCTTGCCAAAACATCATCGCTAAAGTATTAAGAGATAACAACATTCCAGAAGGAGTTAGCTGTTTAGTTACAGGAAACGCTTGTGGAGATTTAATGAATAACGACAAACGTATTCCTTTAGTTTCTTTCACAGGATCTACAAGAATTGGTCGTCACGTATCTAAAACAGTTGCAGAACGTTTCGGTAAAACAATCTTAGAATTAGGAGGAAACAATGCAATCATCGTTTCTGAACATGCTGATTTAAAAATGGTTTTAGTTGGAGCTGTTTTTGGAGCTGTTGGAACTGCAGGACAACGTTGTACTTCTACACGTCGTTTAATCGTTCACGAAAGTGTTTACGACAAAACAATAGAAACTTTACAAAAAGCTTACGCTCAATTAAACATCGGAAATCCATTAAACGAGAACAATCACGTTGGACCACTTATCGATAAAGGAGCTGTTACAGATTACTTAAACGCAATCGAAAAAGCGAAAAAAGAAGGTGGAAAAATCATCGTTGAAGGTGGCGTTTTAGAAGGAGAAGGATACGAAAGCGGATGCTACGTTAAACCTTGTATTATTGAAGCTAAAAACGAATTCGAAATCGTTCAAGAAGAAACTTTCGCTCCAATTTTATACGTTTTAAAATACAGCACAATCGAAGAAGCTATCGATATGCAAAATAACGTTCCTCAAGGATTATCATCTTCAATCTTTACAAACAACTTAAGAGAAGCTGAATTATTCCTTTCTCAAGCTGGTTCTGACTGTGGAATCGCTAACGTAAACATCGGAACTTCAGGTGCTGAAATTGGTGGAGCTTTCGGTGGAGAAAAAGAAACTGGAGGAGGAAGAGAATCTGGTTCTGATGCTTGGAAAGTTTATATGAGAAGACAAACAAATACAATCAATTACGGAACTGAGTTACCTTTAGCTCAAGGAATTAAATTTGATTTCTAAACTAATTAAAAAGGAAGTATCGAAAATGGATACTTCCTTTTTTGCTTTTAATCTACATCTTCGAACTCAAAACCGAAATTGATGTAGCTTTTATACTTGTTATTTTTATTATAATCCAAATATTCAAATTTAGAATTTCGTCTTTTATACCAAATCTTTACATCATATTCTTTAGGAGCATTACGAGCTTGTTCTGGACGAATAGACATTTTAATTTTATTATCAATAAAATACCCTGTATTATCAACAGCACCAATAACCTGAATCTCAACAAATATTGGCTTGTCAGTTATTAAAATATCATCTTCGATATCAATTTCAAAAAAAAATTTATTTTTTGAAATAAACTCAAAAGTTCTAACCTGAATTCGATTATTAATACAAAGCTAACTGACTGGAATTTAGATGTTCAAATTTAAT
>NZ_RQVQ01000059.1 GCF_003865405.1 Paenimyroides tangerinum | reverse complement strand
TTTCTTAACTCCAAACAAAACGTCTTGATAGGTTAAGTCAACAAAATCATCGAAAGGTTGTACATCATCATATTCAATTGGAATTATGATTTTCCGTTTGAATCAACGAAACCATATTTATTGTTTTTATTCGCAACGAGAAAGCCTTTTTCTGCATAGGATAATTTGTCTATATTTTTAATTTCGATAGGTTCCTGATTTTGATTGTTTAGGAAATAAAATTTACGATTCGCTAAAAATCTATCACCCCTGACGAATCAATATATTGACAAAGTTTCTTTAGTTATTATAGCAGTTAATGATTTTAATATTCCAATTAGACAATTAGCTGATATACTTTTGAAAAATAATAAAAAATTGATTATTATTAATTCCTTCCCAATATAAGAAGAAGTAAATATTTTAAAAGTTAATAAAGGTTACATTAACAAAATTGGAAAATTACAAAAGGATAATCGTGATTCTTTAGATATTCTAATGATTAAAAAACTAGCTAATGAATATAAAAATGTTTTTTACTATGATTTGTCTAAGAAGCATTTTTTCGATAATGCTCCATTTTACAACGACACCTTAATTTATTATGATTCAAACCATTTAAATCATTATGGTTCAACAAAACTAGCTGATGAAATTGGTGACGATTTTTATAATTTTTCAAAAAACATTTTGAATAAAGCCAAATAATTTATCAGCGAAGAAGCAACCTATTTAAAGAAATTTTCTTTATTATTTTACATAGCCTTGTTTTTGTATTGCTTATTTGTGATATAGGTTGATTTTTATCAATCCTTTTTGAATTTTCTTTGAAAAAAAACTTCCAAATCTTATTTTGTCTAAAATTAATGTTAAATTGCTATTGTAATTTTATGTTGTTGTTTAATGATTTAATTTATATTTAATTAATTACTTGTTTGTATGACGGTAACTCGTAAACTTCTGATGTCTTTAACCGGACTTTTTCTATGTTTCTTTCTTTTGATTCATTTTTTAGGCAACACCCAATTATTTCTTCCACCCTCCGAGGCACAGCAAAGTTTTAATTGGTATTCGCATTTTCTTACAGGAAATATTTTTATAAAAATAGTTTCCTATGTTTTATACTTATCTATTTTACTACATGCTGTTTATGCTTGGATTATTACTGCAAAAAATAAAAAAGCAGGAGGTAACTATAAACAAGATGCACGCGGTAGATCTAGTAAATGGAGCAGTAGAAATATGGGGATTTTAGGATTTATCATTTTGATTTTTCTTGTGCTACATTTTCAAAACTTTTGGTATGTATATAAATTTGGTTCAATTGGTTTAGATCCGTGGGGTAATAAAGATTTATATACCGTAGTTGTTACAGCTTTTCAACAAGGCTGGTTGGTTGCTATCTATGTAGTTGCTATGATTGCTCTTGGCTATCACTTAGCTCACGGAATTTCTAGTGGAATTAGAACATTGGGGTTATTCAATCCTAAGTTTGTTCGTTGGGTTCAATATCTTGGAGTAGCTTATGCTGTACTGATTTGTTTAGGATTTGCCTTAATGCCAATCTATATATTTTTCACTTCTAAATAGTTTTTTCGATGAAATTAAATGCTAAAATTCCTCAAGGACCATTAGAAGAAAAATGGTCTAATTATAAAAAAACGGCAAAACTTGTAAATCCTGCTAACCGTAAAAAATTAGATGTAATTGTTATCGGAACCGGATTAGCAGGAGCTTCTGTTGCTGCTTCGTTAGGTGAAATGGGGTACAATGTAAAATCATTTTGCTTTCAAGATTCGCCCCGAAGAGCCCATTCTGTAGCTGCTCAAGGTGGTGTAAATGCAGCTAAAAATTATAAAAACGACGGAGATAGTATCTACCGTATGTTTGTAGATACACTTAAAGGTGGAGATTTTAGAGCTCGTGAAGCTAATGTTTATCGTCTGGCAGAATGCTCAGTGAACTTGATCGATCAAGCAGTAGCTCAAGGTGTTCCGTTTGGTAGAGAATATGGTGGTTATTTAAATAATCGTTCGTTTGGAGGTGTTCAAGTAAGTAGAACCTTTTATGCACGTGGACAAACAGGACAGCAATTACTTTTAGGAACATATCAAGCCTTGATGCGCCAAGTCGATAAAAAAACAGTTCAATTATTCGCTAGTCACGAAATGTTAGATTTGGTAGTGATTGACGATCGAGCTCGTGGAGTTATTGTTAGAAATCTTGAAACCGGTGCCATCGAGCGTCATGCTGCCCATGCAGTAGTGCTGGCAACGGGTGGTTTCGGAAAAATATATTATTTGTCAACTTTAGCAATGGGGTGTAACGGCTCTGCCATCTGGCGTGCCTATAAGAAAGGTGCTTTTTTTGCTTCTCCAAGTTGGACACAAATTCATCCAACTTCACTTCCACAATCTGGAGATTACCAATCTAAATTGACTTTAATGTCCGAATCGCTTCGTAACGATGGTCGAATTTGGGTACCTAAAAATCTTGAAGAAAAACGTATAGCAAATGATATTCCTGAAGAAGAACGCGACTATTATTTAGAACGACGTTATCCTGCTTTTGGAAATCTAGCACCACGTGACATCTCATCTCGTGCAGCGAAAGAACGCATTGATGCGGGATTTGGAGTTGGAGCTTTGAAGAATGCAGTTTATCTAGATTTTTCTAAAGCTATCAAAGAACAAGGACAACCAAAAATAGCCGAGAAATACGGAAACCTTTTTAATATGTACGAAAAGATTACCGGAATCAATGCCTATAAAGAACCAATGATGATTTCTCCTGCAGCGCATTTTTCTATGGGTGGACTTTGGGTTGATTATGAATTGATGACAACAATTCCTGGTTTATTTGCGCTTGGTGAAGCAAATTTTGCAGATCATGGTGCCAATCGTTTAGGCGCAAATTCCTTACTTCAAGCTTCGGTTGACGGTTATTTCATTGCGCCTTATACCATTGCAAATTATTTAGCAGATCAAATTAAAGTCGGGAAAATTAGTACAAAGCATGAAGCTTTTGATAAGGCAGAAGCGGAAGCGAAATTGAAATTAGATCAATTACTTCAGATAAAAGGAAATCAAACCGTAGATTATTATCATAAAAAATTAGGTAAACTATTATATGATTATTGTGGATTAGCCCGAAACAAAGAGGGGTTAGAATTCGCAATTGATGCCATTAATAAGTTACGCGATGAGTTTTATAAGAATGTAAATGTAACAGGTGATTCAGACCGAATGAATGCAGAATTAGAAAAAGCAGGTCGTGTGGCAGATTATTTTGAAATTGGAGTTTTAATGTGTTACGATGCGTTAACCAGAGATGAATCTTGTGGAGCACATTTCCGTGAAGAATATCAAACTCCAGATGGCGAAGCAGAACGCAATGATGCAGAGTTTCAATTTATATCTGCATGGGAATGGCCTGGTTCTTTAGATAAAGAACCTATCTTAAATAAAGAAAACTTGACATTTGAATTTGTTCAACCAACTATTCGTAGTTATAAATAAACCAACTTATGAAATTAAATCTTAAAATATGGCGACAAAAAAATCGTGAAGATCAGGGTCGTATGGTTGATTATACGTTAGATAATGTAAATACGCACATGTCTTTTTTAGAAATGTTAGATACGTTGAATGATGAGCTAATTCGAAAAAATGAAGAACCTGTAGAATTTGATCACGATTGTAGAGAAGGTATTTGCGGACAATGTGGTGTGGTAATTAATGGAATCGCTCACGGTCCTTTAAAAAACACAACCACCTGTCAGTTACACATGCGCGAGTTTAAAGATAACGAAACCATTTTTATAGAACCTTTTCGTGCATCCGGATTTCCGATTAAGAAAGATTTAAAAGTTGATCGTACCGCTTTTGACCGAATCATTTCTGCTGGCGGATACGTTTCTGTAAATACAGGTCAAGCACCAGAAGCTAATTCAATTCCCGTTTCGCACGAAATTGCCGAAAGTGCTTTTGATGCTGCAGCTTGTATTGGTTGTGGAGCTTGTGTAGCTACTTGTAAAAACGGAAGTGCTGCTTTGTTCACTTCAGCAAAAATTTCACAATTTGCTCAACTTCCTCAAGGAAAAGTAGAACGAAATTCTCGAGTTTTGAAAATGTTACATCAAATGGATGCTGAAGATTTCGGTCATTGTTCCAATACAGAAGCATGTGAAGTTGAATGTCCTCAAGGAATTTCTGTTTTAAACATTGCGCGTATGAATTACGAGTACAATCGAGCAAGTTTCTTCAAATCTAAAAAGCATTAATCATGAAATTTCGTTCTCAATTTGGTATAATAGCTTTGTTAATTACAAGTTGTTTACACGCTCAAGAACCCGTTTTTGAAGAGATTGAAGTTAATGTTGTAGAGCCCAAAAAGAAAGAAGAAACGTTTCCTAAGTTAAAATTGGGAGGTGTTTTTCAAGCACGTTATTTAGTAAATTTTAAAGATAATGTAGATGTTAATGGCTTAAATTACACCAATGGAAAAGGGGTTAACAATTCATTTGAAATTAAAAGAATGCGTGTCTCGTTAGCTGCTCGAATTTCTGAAAATTTAGAATTGAATACCTTAATCAATTTAGCTGATTTCAAAAACGATCCCAAAACACGTGTACTAGAAAATGCTTTTGTAAAATATACAATAAGCAAACAATTACAAATCCAAGCGGGGCAATTTAGGCCTCAATTTGGAATTGAGGATTCTCATGCGGTTGATATCATCAAATCTATCGATTGGTCTAATGCTTATTATTTGATGGGAAGCAACGGTTGGCAAAGTTTTCAAATCGGTGTGTCTGCCGGAGGTGAAGTTGATTTAGGAAAAGTTCCTTTTCATTATGCTGTTTCTATAACTAACGGAAATGGGAAAAATACTTTAGATAATAACGATGGCAAACACTACACCGGAAGATTTTCTTTTGATTTAGATAAAAAACATGATTTTACAGTTGGTATAAGTGGTGGAATTGGCGACGAGAATTTAAAAAAGGTTTACGCTTATGGATTTGATTTTACCTACAAAGTAAATTTAGCTCAAGATTGGAGTGTTGATTTTAGAGCAGAAGGTTATCAAGCAACAAACCATTTTTTATATACTTCTGTATTAGCTAGTTTAGGCGAAGAAAATGCTCCTCAAATTAATATAAATGACTATTTATTAGGCGGTTTTTATGTACTTCCGAATTTAAGATATGAAATCGGACATCCGCGTTTTAAAGCTGTTGAATTTTCACTTCGATACGAATATTTAGATGCAAGTACAAAAATCCATTCAAATCCTAGACAAACTTGGACCCCAATGTTTAGTTTAGAATTTCTTAAAAACTATGGTGCACGTTTGCAAGTGGGAATGCAATTCGATAATTATAAAACCAATATTCCAAATACCAAAAATTACAATTCAAGTTTAGGTTTTGTCCAATTTCAATGTAGGTTATAATCAAAAAAGAAATAGTTATGAAAGAAGTTAATTTAGGTAAACTAGCCATTACGTTTGCCGTTGGAGCTGCCATTTGGTTTTGTCCAATTCCAGAAGGTGTTGTGCCAGAAGCTTGGCATTTGTTCGCCATATTTGTAGCCACAATTTTCGGAATCATTTTAAAAGCTGCACCAATGGGAACCATGTGTATGATTGCTGTTGGTTTAACAGCAGGTTTTCAATTGTTAGCACCTGGAGAACCCGGAAAATCAATTACGTTGAGTTTAAAAGGTTTCGGTGATAAAGTAATTTGGTTAATCGGTATCTCATTTTTTATTGCTCGTGGATTTATAAAAACAGGTTTAGGAAATAGAATAGCCTATTTATTTATTAAAGTTTTTGGGAAAACAACTTTAGGTTTAGCCTACGGAATTGGTTTAGCCGATTTGGTTTTAGCACCTGCAATTCCAAGTAATACTGCTCGTGGTGGTGGAATCATTTATCCAATTATGAAAGCAACGGCTTTGAATTTTGATTCAGATCCGCAAAAGCCAGAAACACATCGAAAGTTAGGTTCTTTTTTAACCTTGAATTGTTATTATGCCAATTTAATTGGATCAGCCATGTTTTTAACTGGTACAGCAAGTAATCCAATGTGTCAGAAATTTGCCGCAGATATGGGATTAAAAATCACGTGGATGTCTTGGGCGCAAGCTGCAATTATACCAGGATTGGTTGCTTTTTTATTAATGCCGTTGGTTTTATATAAAATATTTCCACCTGAATTAAAAAAGACTGCTGATGCACCAAGAATTGCAACAGAAAAATTAAAAGAAATGGGACCGTTTAAAGGTTCTGAAATTTTAATGCTAATTACATTTTTTATTCTTTTAGGATTATGGATTACCGGAGATTTATTTAGTATCGATGCAACAACAACCGCATTTATAGGTTTAGCTATTTTATTATTGAGTTCTGTTTTAACTTGGGAAGATGTAAAATCAGAAAAAGGAGCTTGGGATACCATTGTTTGGTTTGCTGTTTTGGTTATGATGGCAAGTTCATTAAACGAATTAGGTTTTATAAAATGGTTTAGTAGTTTAATTGAAGCACAAATGGGTGGTTTGGATTGGCATTATGCTTTCCCAATTATTTTAGGTGTTTATTTCTTCAGTCATTATATGTTTGCGAGTGCTACAGCTCACGTTGCTGCAATGTATGCTGCTTTATTAGCTGTAGGAATTTCATTAGGTGTTCCAGGTTTACTATTAGCTTTAATGCTTGGTTTTACAGGATCATTGTATGGAACATTAACCCATTATGGACATGGACCAGCTCCTGTATTTTTCGGAAGTGGTTATGTAGATTTAAAAGCTTGGTGGATTTATGGTTTAGTAATCGGGTTGTTTTTAATGCTAATTTTTTTAGTTGTAGGAACTTCTTGGATGGGATTAATTAATGCTTATTAAAATAAATATTTTTACCCCTAGTGCATTATAAAATTCCCACAGATACACAGATTTTTACGCATTAAACTATGTAGGATATACAAGTTAGGTAACATATTGAATGCATTGCATTCAAAATCTGTGAAAATTTAATTATTAGTTAATTTTATCTATCAATTTAAATCTGTGCATCTGTGTCAAAAAAATAATTAATTGAATAACAAGTTTTTAATATTTATTAGATAATGCACCTGGGGTAAAAATTAAGAAAATTAATCTTTGTTCGTTGTTAATAAAAACACAAATCGGCTTCTAAAAACGGAAAAGCTGTTTTTTAATTTAAATAAATTTCATTTACTAAATAAAAATTACGGTTCACTAAATACTGATTACTATTTATTTGCAGTAGATATTTTTTATATTTTTTTCATTTAAAACTATCAGATTATATAAAACAACGAAACCCCAAACACAAGAATTTTACAATGGTTTAGTCCATAAAAAAGCAGTAATCCTAAAATTACTGCTGGTTATTTTTATGTTATTATGGTTAGTTTTAGGCTAGATGCCGGAGCAGAGGGAAGTTAAAGTTTAGTTATTTTAGCCAGTTATTTTATTTTCCAGCTTGTATTTTTAAGATTTTCTTCAATGTATTGTTTTGGATTTTTAGAAAATTCATTACCTCTAATTTTTTCAATTAATTCATTTTTTAAATCTAACAATTTATAGTTTTTAGGGTCGTTTTTTAAACCAAATTCACAAATTTCTAATGCTTTTTCATTATCTCTAATGTTATTTCTATAATTAATAGCATTATTAAAAGCTGCCATTGAATTAGAGTGAATCTGGGATGAGGTTAGTTCTTCATCTAAATGATAAGATTTTTCAAAATATTCATTTGCTTTTTTAGCTAAATCAATCCTTCCTTGTTTATTAGAAGTGAAATTTGTTTTGGTTGCTTTATATGTGTACGCTTGAGCCAAGCCTAAGCACACTCGTTGATCTTTTGAGTCTAAAGCGTAAGCTTTTAAAAAATAATTTATACTATTATTAACAATTTCCTTAGCATTTTTTCGTTTTCCAAATCTGCTTTTGAATTCAAGATATCCTAATTCTATATAAGCCTCTAAAAAAGAATTATCTAACTCAGTTGCCATTTTAAATTCTTTTTTAGCTCTTTCATATGAGTCACTATAAATACCGTTTTCTTCAATTTTACCCTTAATTAGATATAAAAATGCAAAGCTTTTATTGTTTTCAATTAATTCATTAATATTTTCTATAGCAGAATCATAATCATAATTAGCTAGTGTTAATGCTTTTAAAGCTTCTTGAGCAGCCACTTTTTGAACTAAATTTTTAGCTTTTGAGCGATGTACTAAATTTAAAATAGTTATATCTTTTGAATTAAATTTATTTTTCTCTAGTAAAAATTTCTCGTAATTCGATAAAATAACAGATTCGTTATCTAAATTCAAATATTGTTTAGAATATAATTTAGCTAGAAAAGGAATAGAATATCCAATAGTTGCAGTTGATTCTAATTTTTGATAGCAAAGTGACATTTTTGTTAAATTTGGAATGCCTGTTATTCCAATTTGGTCAGCTGTATAATCACTAATATAAACCAAATCATCAAGATTTAAAAATTCTTCTTTTTCTGGTAATGAAAAAATATACAATAGTGTTTTTTCAATTTCACTAAGTTTATCAATAGATCCTTTAAAACAAAAACTTAAAATATTTTCATAAGATTTACCATTCTTAATGTTGTTAATTACATTTTGTATAGGTGTTCCGTGTGCAATTTGATGACAAATCAATTGACCAGCAAGAGGCATTCCCTTAGTGTAATTATATAATTCTTCTACATTATCTTTATATAATTGAATGAATTCAGGTTTGTCTTTTCCTGTAAAAATTTTATATTGAGAATTTAAAAATTCAGGAAATTCGTTTTCTTTTTCAAAGCCGTGAAGATTGATTCTAGTTAAATAAAAATCACCAAGTGTTTCTCTTGTTGTAAGTATAATCTTTAAGGTAGGTGGTGAATTTTCTAAAAAAGCTATTAGTTCTGAGTCATTTAATGTTTCTAAGTTATCAATAATCAATAGAACTTTGTTTTTAGACAAAAAATCTATAACAATCTCATCAGGTTCTAAAGATTCTTCAAGGTCATTATCATCTAATAAATTATTTTTTTGAATGAAATCATATATTTCAAGAATAAGCTCTTTATAGTTTGCTATAAATTCACTTAGATCCTTAATGCCGTTAGGTGTATATTTGTTTCTTTTAGAACTAACCCAAATAATGAAATCAAAAGTTCTATTTTCTTGGTCTTTAATTAAATTTGATGCATAATGATGAACAAATGTTGTTTTTCCAATCCCTCCAATTCCATCAATTTGTATAATTCTATTATATGAATGGTTTAATTTATTATCTAAATCAGTTAAATATTCTTTTCTACCAATAAATTCATTATATAGAATAGGTTGAGTTGAAATATTTTCAATTATACCAAAGTTTATACTTTTTTGTTTATAAAAAAGACTGTCAGCCTTGATTGATCTACTACCTCTTCTACAATAAACATCACCTTTTCTAAAAACTGTAATATTTTTATCAGGTTTATTGCCCCAGTTCTTTTTTACGTATTGCCCATCTTTTTTAAATGATAGTATTTCATTTTTAGTAGTTGGGTGGATATAAATTATGAAGAAAAAGTTTGAATCAATTTCAACTGTATTCGTTAAAATATTAATTTCTCCATCAATAAAATTGTCGAATATATTTGAAAGATCAGCATCATCTATTTTTTCGTCACTTCTTTCGTCTAATCCTACCCAGTTAGAATCATTATTTACTCCGTAAATAATATAGCCACCTTTAGAATTTGCGAATGCCAAAATATCTTTTACAAACTCGATTTTATCTTTATTTTCTTTTATTGAGAAAACCTCTTTATAATCTAATTCTGTAAATTCAGAGTTGATTTTATAATCTTTAATTTTTAATACTTGTTCTTCAGAAACCATTTTGAAGTGTTCATTCATACTTTATAAAGTGTCTTTAAATAATTGGTTATAATATTATTCTTCCATAAAACAATCAAGATGAAAGTTTCGTAAAAAAGAACAATTGTTAGTGTTTTGTTTGATTAATGGCGAATGTAATTATTTTTTTGGTAATTTATCAATAAAGTGTTAATTTAAATAAATAAAAAATCGTAGCAACACAAAACGAAGTCGTAGCAACACAAAACAGAGTCGTAGCAACACAAAACAGAGTCGTAGCAATACAAAACGAAGTCGTAGCAACACAAAACCAAGTCGTAGCAACGCAAAACGAAGTCGTAGTAACACAAAACGAAGTCGTAGCAATACAAAACGAAGTCGTAGCAATACAAAACGAAGTCGTAGCAACACAAAACGAAGTCGTAGTAATACAAAACGAAGTCGTAGCAACGCAAAACGAAGTCGTAGCAACACAAGATGAAGTCGTAGTAACGCAATAGTTTGCTAAAAAATAAAATCAATCACTAAATAAGAAAAATTATGGCAAAAAAATCATCAGAAGCACAAATCATTCAGAATTACGGAGTATTATTCGAGAATGTAAAAAAAGACACGATATTAGCCACTGAATTGGCTGAATATGGTTACGATGCGACCGCAATTACACAAGGCGAAAGTTTATACAATACTTTATTGGCTAAATACAGTACCAATAAAACCGAAACAGCCGAAGAAACCACAGCTTATGCCAATTTTAGCACTCATTTTGAGGCATTGGTTGCTGTTTATGCTATCGATCGTAAAAAGGCTAAAATTGTTTTTAAAGGTCAGCCAGATGTAGTTAAAAACCTAGAGCTTGTAGGCAATGCTCCTGTTCGTAATGCCTCGGTTTTAAATTCGATAAGTGTTTTTTACAACGCTCTTCAAAATAATGCAGCTTGGCTTACGTCTTTAAACCGTTTAAGAATTACAGCAACGCACGTAAATGAGCAATTGACAAAGTTAGCTACCACGCAATCTGCTTACGCAACTTACGCGCAAGAAAAAGGAGAAAGCCAGCAAGCTACTCAAGATAAAAACAAGGCTTTTGATGACGTAATTAAATGGGTAAATGAATTCTATGCAGTGGCAAAAATTGCCCTTGAAGATAAACCCCAATTGTTAGAAAGTGTATCTAAATGGGTGCGTAGTTAAATAAAAAAAAACGGCTTTTCTAAAATGAAAAGCCGTTTTTTTATGGAGTCCTTTACTATTAAAATTTGTCGTGTAATTTATTTTTTTAATGTGTAAACTATTAATTAACCCCTAGTGCATTATAAAATTCCCACAGATACACATATTTTTACAAATTAAACCAGCTATGACATACAATTTATGTTACTTATTGAATGCATTGCATTCAAAATCTGTGAAAATTTAATTATTAGTTAATTTTATCTATCAAT
>NZ_RQVQ01000058.1 GCF_003865405.1 Paenimyroides tangerinum | reverse complement strand
GAAGAAGTAAAATAATTGGTGATTAACATCACTTAATATTAGGTAATAAACCGCTGTAAATGAAATATTTACAGCGGTTTTTCTTTTTTGTCTCATTTTAAATTTGTGTTATTTTAATCGTTTTTTATCATATATTTGTACCATATTTGTACCGGAACATAAAAGGAGATGAAAAGGCTCTTATGTATACTTATGATACCTTAATTGATAAAAAAGGGGGATGAAACTAATAAATAAACAATGTGTCGTTTGTAACGAACAATTTGCACCTAAAAGAATAGCTTCTGTTTATTGCTCTGAAAAATGCAGTAAAAAAGGGTATAAATTGAAGATAGCTAAACTTAAAAAAGAGGAAAAGTTTAAAGAATCAGTAGATAGTATACCAGAGAATCGGTTATTTATTTCTGTTTCAGAAGCAACAGTGCTTTTTGGTATTGCTAAAACAACTATTTATCGTCTCATTCGTCAAGGGAAAATTCCAGCTATTAATTTGGGAACTCGACTTGTAAGAATTGATCGTAAGATTATGGAAGATATGTTTCCTACTAGCCAGTTTCAAAACGAGGTTGAACAAAAACCAAAGAAAAAATTGTATAGTCTTGAAAAAGAAGATTGTTATTCTATTGGTGAAATAGCAAAAAAATTTCAACTCTCTGAAAGTACTGTTTACAAGCATATCAGGCAGTATTCAATCCCAACAAGACAAATTGGAAAATTTGTATATGCACCAAAAATAGAAATTGAGAATTTGTATAACGGAAATAATTTTATATGAAACAATTATCGAACACGAAAGTAACTGTACGCCTTCGAAAAGCAGAAGATCGTAAAGAATGGTATGTTTACATAGAGAGTTATCCAGTCCACGTTCCTGGTAAAAAAACTCCTCAAAGAATCCGTGAATATTTGAATCGGGTAGTGACTACCGTTGAATGGGATAAAAATAAAATTACTCGTACTGACTCAAACGGTACAAAAAACTATAAACCTAAACGCAATGATAACGGAATTATAGTTTGTAAAAGTGAGAGTGACCGCGAAATCATGTTGTATGCTGATGGAATTCGAAAACTTCGTCAAAAAGAATATGATAATATTGATCTGTATAGTGAAAACGATAATTTATTGGTCGAGCAAAAAGAAAGAGGACAAGAAAACTTTATCACTTACATAAGTAAAGCAGCATCGAAAAGACACTCGAGTAGTTCAAAATCTATTCAAATCAATTGGGAGAGAACGAAAGAATTTTTAAAAAGCTACGTTGGAAATACTTTAATGTTTTCTCAAATAGATAATAGAATGGCTGAAGATTTTAAACGCTTTTTATTATCGGCTCCGTACGCTGGAAACAGAAAGGGTACCATTTCTCAAAATACAGCCTCGACTTATTTCTCTATTTTTAAAGCTGCATTGAAACAAGCTTATATTGATGGATATTTAACTGTTGATATTGCTTCAAAAGTCAAAGGTATTCCTGAGCAAGATTCAAGACGAGAATATTTGACCATGGAAGAGTTGAATATATTAGCAGAAACCCATTGCGAAAAAGAAGTGTTAAAAAGAGCGGCACTTTTCTCAGCACTTACAGGTCTAAGACATTCTGATATTCAGAAACTCCGTTGGAAAGAAATCAGTATAGAAGATGGTTCTGTTAAATTACATTTTACACAGAAAAAAACAGGGAGTGTAGAGTATATGCCTATTTCTCAGCAGGCTTTTCAACTTTGTGGAGAGCCACGACTTCCTGAACAACTCATTTTTGAAGATTTAACAGATCCTTCTTGGATATCACGACCTCTTAAAAAATGGATTGAAGCTGCAAATATTAAGAAAAATATAACGTTTCATTGCTTCCGACATACTTTTGCAACTCTACAATTGTCAAACGGAACAGATATTTATACCGTTAGTAAAATGTTGGGACATACCAACGTTAAGACGACTCAAATATACGCAAAAGTGGTAGATGAGAAGAAAAACAAAGCATCAGAAGCAATCCAATTAGAATCACTAAAAATCAAACCGCAATGAAAATAAAATACTTTGAATATATTGTGATGTACCTGTCGGTTTTTTTGGTTTGTGTTTTGATTGGTATAGCTGGAAGATTGATTTTAATAGAAAAAGGTGCTGATGCGTACACTGCTAACGTGTTCTTTTGGATTTCTATCGGTTTTGGAATTTTGTTATTTGCAATTTTAAGTTTATTTCTGAATGAATTAGTTGTTCGTTTATTAAAATTCTTGTTTAAAAATAAAGCAACTGAATCAGCTACAGATCAAATTTCAGAAGAGGGTAATCTAAAATTAACAGATGAAAAGCGCGATGTAGTTGTTGAACCCGAATTTGTAAAAGAGAATATTCCAGATATTAATATTAAAAATATTAGAAAACAACAGCAAAATCTTATCATAAATCAAAAGCAGAATAAAATTGAAACCGTTACTCGCTACGTACATGAGCAATTTGCTTTATATACTTCAGATGAAGATTTGATGCAACTGTGTAACAACGTAACAATATATGTTGAACAGCTAGATTTTGAAAACTTAAAGCCCATTATAGTTAAAGATTTATCAACGCTTGATTTGTACCATTTTGGTTGGAATATCTGGAATTATTTTAAAGTAAGTAAACAAGATAAAGTTGCAGAATTTTTAAAAATAACTTTTTCAGAATCATTGAAAGATGTTGAAGTTAATAGTATCAAAACGCATCTCAAAGACGATGATCAAAAAGGTATTATTAAGATCAATGATGATCTTTCGTGTTTCTAATTAATAAGGATTAGAAAAAACAGTGTTTTTTAAGTGTTTTTGTTGTGGCGTCGTACACAGCGAAAACACTTTTTTTATTTGCACCATAACAATTAAAAATGATAGTTATGGATGAAAATGAAATCTCTTTTGAAAACCTACCTAAAGCAGTAGCACACCTAGCTAATGAAATTGCTGAAATTAAATCTATTGTTCAGAATACGCAACGACCTCAATCTAAAGAGAAACGAGTTCCAATCGGTATAGAAGAAGCAAGCCAGATAATTGGAAAAGCAAAGCCAACGATTTACACGCTTGTTAGGCAAAGAAAAATTCCTTGTTACAAGAATGGGAAAAAACTGTATTTTTTTGAAGATGAACTTCTAGATTGGATATCTAAAGGGAGAAAGAAAACCGTACAAGAAATTGAACTAGAGTCATTTAAATATAATCATAACCGAAAAAAATAATTGGGATATGAAAGAAGATGAAAACTTATATAAGCCCGATACACCATCTAAAACCATTTACGACATAGCGATAAATTATCTTAATCAGAAATATAACATTCGATTAAATACGATCGCTTTAGAATTAGAAATTCAGTTGAAAGAGAATAATAAGAATTGGACTGTTTTAAACATCAATTCATTGCTTATAGAATTGGCTCAATCTGGAATTGAAATCAATATGAATAAGTTGGAAATTTTGGTAAGAAGCCATTTAATCAATCAGTATAATCCTATTTGTGAGTATTTTGAAAATTTAGATAAATGGGACGGTACTGATTATATCCTTCAGCTTAGCTCATATCTTCGAACAAATGACGATGAAGCATTTCATTATCATTTTGAAAAATGGTTAACAAGAGCGGTTTTGTGTTCCTTAACCAAAGGGTACGTCAATAAACAATCTTTGGTATTGGCGTCTCATCAAAACTCTGGTAAATCTTCATTTCTTCGGTTTTTAATTCCACCAAAATTAGAGAATTATTACACCGAAAATATTTCGATAGATAAAGATGGTATCATTTCTATTTGTAAGAATTTGATTTGTAATCTCGATGAGTTGGCGGTTTTATCAAAATCTGATGTAAATACATTAAAATCGTTCATTTCAAAAAGCAGCGCAAATATTAGATTGCCTTATGCACGTAAAGCGGAATTTTTGGAAAGAATTTGCTCATTTGTTGGTTCCACCAACCGCACCGATTTTCTTACAGATGAAACAGGAAGTATTCGCTGGTTAATTTTTGAAGTATATTCTTTCGACTTTAAATATTCTAAAGAAATAGATATTGATAAAATTTGGGCACAAGCATATTACAATGCGTTTGTTAGAAAAAATTATAATCCCGAATTAACTGCTAAAGATATCTCCGAGAATGAAAAACGAAATGAGAAATATGCTCAAGTTTCTATGGAACAAGAACTTATTTCGGCTCATTTCGAAAAATCTGAAAATATCGAAGAGTTTCTAACTCCAACCGATATTATGCTTACCATAAATAATGAGTTAGGATTACGGTTGAATAATATAAAAATTGGTAAGGCACTCACCAGTTTAAAATATCAAAGGATAAAACATCCCAAACTTCAGGTGTATGGATATCTCATCAAAAGAAAAATTACAGAAAAGTAATTTACCTAGTTACCTATAATCCTTTAATGTTTATTAATCAATGGATTATTAAGGTAACTAAAATAGTTCAATAGTTACCTATTTACCTAAAATAGTAAAATTAGGGTAAGTAGGTAAGTATAGGTAATTCCTACTATTTGCTTTTTAAATATTGAAAATCAGTAAAAAGGTAATTAGGTAATTACAAATAAAAAAAAGATACCAACAATTAAACAATAATCAAATGAACTGTAAGCAATTTAATACAATTCCGTTGGAAGAAGTCCTTCAAAAACTCGGACACCTTCCAACTAAACAAAATGAGAAAGAAGCTTGGTTTCTTAATCCTTTCGGAACAGAAACACAAGCCTCTTTCAAACTTGATAAAAAATTAAATCTCTGGTATCTTTTTTCTGAGGGTATTGGCGGAAATAATACCGATTTTATGTTGAAATATTCAAACACTTCATTAAAGGAAGTTTTGGAATGGGTACAGAAACAAAATTTTTCTTCTTTTCAACCGCAGGTTAATAACCAGTTAAGAAATGCAATACCAAATTATCAGATCAAAAAAGTAATTGAACTTCAAAACGAAAATCTCAAAAATTATTTATTTGAAAGAGGGTTGTCTTCTACAGTATATCCTTTTATAAAAGAAATACATTTTACGATTAATGATAAAAATCTGTATGCTATCGGTTTTGAAAATATTTCTAAAGGTTGGGAATTAAGAAATACTTTTTACAAAGGTTCCCTTCAGAAAAAAGATATTTCTATAATTAATTTTAATCCAATAGATGATAACAAAAAAGTTGTGGTATTTGAAGGTTTTATAGACGCACTATCATTTATAGAAATGCAGAAGATCTATAAAGGAGATTTGCTAGTTATGAATTCAATTGCGCTTTTAGATAAAACTAAAACTCATTTAAAAAACTATTCAGAAATCAACTTGTTTTTAGATAACGATCGAGCTGGACTAAATTGTAAAAACACAATTTTAAAATCTTTTCCTAATGCCAAAGATTATTCTAATCTATATAAAAATCATAAGGATTTAAATGAATATTTAATGGAGAAAATAAAGAAAAGGAATGAACTCCATTTTCGAAAAGAACCAGAAAAACCACCTCAAAAAATACGTGGTTTTAAACGTAGAAGATAAACTATTGCTATTTATGAATATTACGAAATATTAAAATTTTCAGTGTTTTACCACCTGCTAAGAGAAGACCAAATTGAATTTCTATTCAAGAAATTATCAATTAAAGACTATAAGCTTATAAACACGTTTCGTAAGAGCAAGGGGCTGAAATGTATATACAAATCGTTTCACTAATTGCATATCCTATTTCCGACCCTTGTCCTGCGGAGCGAAAAATCTTCACGCTTCGCTAATTTTTTAAAACTTTAGAAATGAATAAAAAAGAGATTACAAGAGATCAAATGATTGTGATTAGAGTCACTGCTTTAGAAAAGAAACAGATTCAAAAAAATGCAGAAAAGTATGGTTTAAGTATTTCCGACTTAGCCCGTCAATTTTTATTAAAAGGACATGCGTGGGCAAAGTCAAGTAATGAAATTTCAGAATTTGTTTTAAACAGAAAAACATTGATTGGATTGGCAAACAATCTAAATCAATTAACCAGATATGCACATCAAAAAAAAGAGCTTCCTGTTATTATGGAGCTCTTACAAAAAATAAATAAAATATTCGATCCATGATTGCATTTTCAAATACAGGAACAGGATTTAAAGGTGCAATTTCTTATGTTCTAAAAGAACATGAAAAAGATTTGCCGTTGCAGCAAAAGCCAATTTTAATCGAACAAAATAACGTTTGGGGAACATCGACTGAAATGGCAAAGCAAATGCGTTTTATTGCTGATTCCAATCCTAAAAGCTCAAGACCAGTTCTCCATATTGCTTTTAGTTTTCATAAAGATGAAAATTTAGGAATAGATAAAAGCTTAAAAGCAATGCATCTTGCGTTACAAGAAATTAAGTTCGATCGAGAAAAGAATCAATACCTCTTGGTAAAGCATAATGATACGGACGTTGAACATTATCACTGGATCATTAATAAAGTGGATCTTGAATCTAAAAATTTAGATACCGGTTACATCAAAAACCGATTGCAAGTAGCTTGCGATAAAGTTGAAAAGGAACTTAAACTTCGTTACACACCTGGAAGAACCATTATTTACGATTCGGAATCTGAAAAAGGATATCGGTTTACTAAAAAAGAAATGCCTAAAAATAAAGTTTTTTTAGACAAAGCACCTAATATTTCAGACACCAAACAGTTTGTTTATGATGAATTGGTACATGTTTTATCCTATTTAAAAAATGTTGAACAGTTAGAACCCGAACTTTCAAAAAAAGGAATTGAATGTAAAACTACTTTCAATATAAACGGATTAAGTGGGGTTTCATTTCGATACAATCAACAAGCATACAAAGGAAGTCAGATTGGCATCAAGGCAAAAGATATTGTAAAATCCATAAAGGATAACCAGATTTTAGAGCTAAAAAAACATATTACTTCATTAAATGCCTTTTACAAGAATATTCAAAATGCTTTAAAAGCAATTGTAAACGATTATGAAAACGGTAAACCTTCTCCTGATTTTAAGCTGCATTTCCAAAAAAATGAGATTAAATTAGAAGATGAAAATTTGTTTTACAAAGGCTACCGTATTTCAAATAAGCCATTAATACAGTTTAGAAAAAGTGCAGAAACCTATGTGTTGGGTACAATTAAAGATTTTGAATTCAAAACACATCAATACAATGATTTAATGGATCAAGAACTTGAAAAAGTTCCGCTACTTTTTGGAAGAGAAAAAATTCTAGCTGACAACAAGAAGCTATTAAAAGAACAACAAGCCGCTATTAAACCTAAGTTGAAAATAAAAATAAACCGTTCAAGTATTCCAGATTATGGAAAGGTATTCATTAAAACTATTCAAGAACATAAAGATAAACTTAGTGTTTTAAGTGCAACTGAAAATAAGATTATAAAGACTTTTACAGTTGATAATTCAAATACGCTAATAGAAAATAAACAAAAAGTAACAAGAAGGCTTTAATATTTATTATTTTGAAAGAATATTAAATTCAAATTGTATTTTTATATAAGTTTTAGGCGTGATTTTACAGGTAGATGTCACATAAAAAATAATTTGACGTAATGTTTTTATAAATTTATAAAATCAACAAGGTGTTCACATGAATTCTATTAAATTAAATTTAACTATCAATTTATAATTTCTTGTAAAATAAAGTGTATATTCGCTTAATAATTTCAAAAAAGACGTTTATTATGCTTCTATATTTTACAGTAAAAAATTTTAAAACATTCAAAGAAAAAGCATCTTTAAGTCTTGTTGCATCAAACTATGATAAGGATACTCGTGAGTCGGATAACATTTATAACGATAAGAATGTTAACTTAAGACTACTTAAAAGTGCTGTTGTTTATGGTGCAAATGCAAGTGGAAAAAGTAAGTTTTTTGAAGCTTTGGGTTTTATGAAATATTTTGTTATATCGAGTTCAAAAGATAGTCAGAAAGGTGATGAAATTGATGTGGAACCTTTCAAATTAAGTAGTGAAACTGAAAACTCACCATCTGAATTTGAAGTTGTTTTCACACATAACAATGTAATGTTTCGATATGGATTTGAAGTTGATAAAACTAACGTTATTTCTGAATGGCTTTATTACAAACCCAAAACTAAAGAGATTGAACTTTTTTATAGAGATGGTGACAACTTTGAAACACATACTAGAAATTTCACAAAAGGTAAAGCAGTAATTAAAGAAGGGTTGGTTAGAGATAATGCTTTATTATTATCTGTTGCAGCACAATTTAATGATCTAATTTCAAATGAAGTGATTGATTGGTTTAAAAAACTAAAGACTATCTCAGGTCTTAATGAATCCGGTTATAGAGGGTTTACGTTAAGTAGAGCTGATGATCCAAATCAAAAAGCAAATATTTTGAATTTATTAAAAGCTGCAGATTTAGGAATTCAAGATATTAAACTTGAAAAAATTGATATAGAAGACCTTCCTAAAGACATGCCAAAAGAATTAAAGGAAAGAATAATTAAAGAGGTAAAAGATGAAAAAAGAGAATTCCTTTCAGATATTCTAACATTGCACAAAAAATTTGACGCGAATAAAAAGGAAATTGATATTATTAACTTTTCATTAGATGATGATGAATCATCAGGTACAAGAAAGTTTTTTGCACTAACAGGACCTATTTTGGATGTTATTGAAAATGGGTATACTCTAATTGTTGACGAATTAGACTCAAAGCTTCACCCTAATTTAGTCTGCAAAATTGTTTCAATATTTAATTCTAAAGAATTAAATAAAAAAAATGCACAATTAATTTTCAACACTCACGATACTAATTTATTAAGTTCTGGTCTTTTTAGACGTGATCAAATTTGGTTCACTGATAAAAATAAGTTTGGAGAGGCTAAGCTATATTCTTTAGCTGATTTTAAATCAGATGAAGTAAGAAAGTCAGAATCATTTGAAGAAAATTATATTAAAGGAAAGTACGGTGCAGTTCCTTTTTTAGGTTTTTTTGATAATCTTAATAATATCTTGCCAGAGTATGAGAATGAAAGATAAAAGAGCCGAACAAAATGCAGACAAGATAAGGCATAAAGAGCTGTTAAAAGCTAATAGAAGAAAAGGGATAAGCTTTGAAAGACCAGAACCTGTTCTATCTGAAAAACCAACCATATTAATCGTTTGTGAAGGTAAAAATACAGAACCATCTTATTTTACACAATTTAGGTTGTCTTCAGCTACAATTAAACCAGTGGGAGAAGGTTATAATACTATTTCTCTTGTAAATAGGGCAAAACAAATTGCAGATGATGGTAATTATGAACAAGTTTGGTGTGTTTTTGATAAAGATGATTTTAGTAATACCGATTTTGATAATGCTATTATTCTTGCAGAAAGTTATGGTTTTGGTGTTGCTTATTCGAACCAAGCTTTTGAATACTGGTTAATACTACATTTTAATGATCATCAAGGTGGCGGAATGAATAGAAACCTTTATAATGATAAACTTAATCAGTTAATAAAACCATACAAACTAAAATATGACGGTTTAAAAACTAAAATAATAACCGAAGATTTTTTCCAATTATTAGATGGTGTAGATCAAAAAACTGGAAAAGAAAGAAAATTACTTGCTATTGAACGAGCAAAACGGAATTATAATTCTTTTAATCATGTTAATCCCTCAATTGAGGAATCAACTACTACAGTTTTTAAATTAGTTTCTGAATTATTAAAGTACTTATGACGAAAATCATTCTATCAGAATACTAAACAAGAGAGTTTAATTATCAAAACTCTCTTGTTTAGTAAGTTTAGGATTAAGATCTAATAATGTATAACTATAACAGGATTTAATTAAAAATAGGTATAGTTATTTTAGGACGGGTCAATCTATATAGATGCTCCATAGATACTCCATAGTTAAAGCATAGATAGTGCATGAACTGCATTTTCTACAAGAATGTATAAAAATAGAAAAATCGACTATTAATTTAATAAATAGCCGATTTTTTCACTTTTATAATTTAGTGTGATTTTGAAACAAAAATCTATTTTTTTAATAGTTGCTCTACGTAAGCTAATTTCTCTTTTTCAGCAGCTAACAAACGCTCGTATAATTTCTTATTCTCATCATATGCCTCAACCAACTTGTCTAAAGGGTTGAAGGTACAAAAGTTATTATATATTGGACTATCAGTAATTGTACTGTTAATTATATTCAACATCTTTTCATCTGAATATTCTTTTATGGCTTGGGTAGGCACTTCAAGGGCTTTAGCAATAATATCTAGTTTCGCATCTTCCAAATCAGCTGTGTTTTCAAGTACCGACATTTTTTGTTGGCTAATACCTAACAGTTCAGCTAAAGTTTCTTGTTTCATTCCCTTCATTTCTCGTATACGACTGATGTTACGTCCTAAATGCTTCTTTTGTATCGTTTCCATAAGCCTAAGTTTTTATAAACTCAAATATAAGTTTTTTTCTTAAATCATTCAAGTTTTTTATTCCCCATTCCCAAATTCCCAAAATCGTTGTAATAAAAAAATAAAAAAGTTCATTGCAAGTGTTAATAGTATATTCAGTATAATCTAAAACCCGACATACAGTATAAATTCGAGTGTCTAAAAGTTGAAAAAAGCGCAAAATTAAAAGCTGTTTGACCTTAGGGAGTTCTTTTAATTTAGCTTTTGAAACGATTTAGACCGTATTTAGACTGCGTCGAAAACCTTTTTTGTTTCTTTTTGAGGTATTCAAAAAGATAAAGATGAATGAGTCGTTATGACTTATAGTTTTTTCTTTCAGTGATAATCCAAAAGAAAAGATAGAAGATTTCCATTTCCCCATTCCCTAAATCGTTCCCTAAAATGTTTTTTACCACCTAATCATGGTACGTTACCTTATTTTATGGTTCGATACCCAGTTATAATCAATCAATTTTGATGTATTCATTTTTTAAATCGTTGATTATGAAAAATTTAAATTCATTAAACCTGCCTGAAGACTTGACTTTACCTGTTCAAAATTTTATATACAATGCGGTTTGTAGTAATGAACTTATGTTGGTGTTTTATATACCTGTGGTTAACAGCAAACTAAAAATACTCACCTTAGTAGTAGATAAACAAAATTATGCTGCAATTGTTTGTGTGTTACAACCTCAAGTAGATGTCTTAAATGCTTTGGAAAAGTACGATACTTTAATAACCATTAATTATCATAAAGTTTCATCAAACGATTCACATTTCCATTTTAGTTATTTGCAATTGCATTTACAGCCTTGTTTTGTTATTTATAGCAATCATTTAAAAAGATGGAACAGTTTATTCCAAAATTTTTATTCAATCGATAAACAAAAGGCAATAATTAATTATC
>NZ_RQVQ01000057.1 GCF_003865405.1 Paenimyroides tangerinum | reverse complement strand
GAGAAAAGTCCTTTTTCCTTTTTAGATTATCTAAACTTTTTGCCTAGTCCCCAACTTTTGTAATTGATCCATTAAAATCTTATAAAACGGAGCTTTTGAGTGAATAAAAAAAGACTCAATTTTTCAATTGAGTCTTTAGTGGGGAGAGCAGGATTCGAACCTGCGAAGGTTTCCCAACGGATTTACAGTCCGTCCTCGTTGGCCGCTTGAGTATCTCCCCATAAGCATATAGCTTATAGTATTTTCAAAATGTATTACTAGTGGGGAGAGCAGGATTCGAACCTGCGAAGGTTTCCCAACGGATTTACAGTCCGTCCTCGTTGGCCGCTTGAGTATCTCCCCATAGCATATAGCTAACTTTTAAATATTTTCAGTAATACATTGTGGGGAGAGCAGGATTCGAACCTGCGAAGGTTTCCCAACGGATTTACAGTCCGTCCTCGTTGGCCGCTTGAGTATCTCCCCATAAGCATATAGCTTATAGTATTTTCAAAATGTATTACTAGTGGGGAGAGCAGGATTCGAACCTGCGAAGGTTTCCCAACGGATTTACAGTCCGTCCTCGTTGGCCGCTTGAGTATCTCCCCATAAGCTTTTAGCTTATTGTAATTCCTTTCGTTATTACGGTTGCAAATATAGCGCTGTTTTCTAAGAATGCAAGCCTTTTCGCTACATTTTTTTTAAACTTTTTTTAATTAATTGGTTTGTAGGAATCTACTAATTAAAATTTATTTATCGTTTGTTTGATTGCAACTAATTTAGTCATTAAATCTTCGAAATAATCTAGATGTAACATATTTGCTCCATCACTTTTTGCGTTCGCAGGATCAAAATGTGTTTCAATAAATATTCCATCAACACCAACCGCAATACCAGCTTTTGCAACAGTTTCTATCAAATCGGGTCTTCCACCAGTAACTCCACTTGCTTGGTTTGGTTGTTGCAAAGAGTGAGTAATATCTAAAACTGTAGTAGCGTAATTTTGCATTGTAGGAATTCCTCTAAAATCTACAATCATATCTTGGTATCCAAACATTGTTCCGCGGTCGGTTACCATAACGTTTTCATTGTTAGAATCTAAAACTTTCTGAACAGCATGTTTCATGCTTTCTGGACTCATAAATTGTCCTTTTTTTAGATTAACTACTTTTCCTGTTTTTGCAGCAGCAACTACTAAATCAGTTTGACGTACTAAAAATGCAGGAATTTGTAAAACATCTACATATTGAGCTGCTAAAGCTGCATCTGAACTTTCGTGTATGTCAGTTACCGTTGGAACATTAAAGTGTTTTCCTACTTTTTGTAAAATTTCTAAAGCTTTTACATCTCCAATTCCTGTAAATGAATCAACACGTGAGCGGTTTGCTTTTTTGAATGAACCTTTGAATACAAAAGGGATTTTTAAATCGTTTGTGATTTTTACTAAACGTTCTGCAATCTGAAAAGCCATTTCTTCACTTTCGATTGCACATGGACCAGCTAAAAGGAAAAAGTTTCCGCTATCTGTATTTTTTATATTTGGTATATTATTGATATTCATTATTTTTTCTTTTTAGATTTTAACTCCACAACTTTTATTGGAGATTTGTAATTTTTAGTTTTCAAAAAATAAGCCAAAGCTGTAGAAAGTACGATTCCAAATGACAAAATGTCGCGCATGTTCTGGTACATTGTTGAATCGAAATTATAAGTTTTTACTAAAACTTCTTTAGTTTCTCTTCCTTTTGCAACTTGATATTCAATTAAATTAGAAAAATATTCTGGAGATATTGAATTATGTATGATGTAATGTGCAATTGGATTTAGCATTGCAGTAATTCCTGTTAAGAATAAACCAAATCTAAAAGCTTGTTTAAAATCCCATTTTCCATCATAAAAATTTATTTTTTTATCAAAAAATGCCATTATTGACATAAGTATTAGAATTAAAATAAATAATAATCCAAAAATGATAATGTTACTAAAGTCTTTATGATTTCCTGTTGCGTTTTCAATATAGGCCCAAATGCAATAAAAGGTAGTAATAATGGCACCCCATTTAATTTCTATTCCGATTTTTTTCATTATATTTTAAAAAAATTTATGTAAAATTAGTTTAAATATGTCGATTTAAAAAAAATAATTAATTTTCTGATATGTTAATTTTTTTTTATATATTTATTTGTATATCAATATTATAATTTTCTTGTGAAATTGTATTACTAACAATTTTTAAATCTAACTTAATGAAAAATTTAGTATTAATCAGACATGGAAAGTCAAGTTGGGAATTGCCAATCCGCGATCATGATAGGCCACTAACAAAGCGAGGGATTTCAGATTCTCATTTAATATCTGATAAATTAAAAAATCATTTACCAAATAAGTTTCTACTTTGGAGTAGTACTGCTCGAAGAACTTTGGATACTGCAAAAATCGTTGCTCAGAATCTTTTGATTCCTGAAGAATTGGTTATTCAAGATAAAGCAATGTACACTTTTGACTATAAATGTTTGTCTAAATTCATAAAAAACATAAATAATCAACATGATAACTTAATTCTTTTCTGTCATAACAATGCTATTACAGATTTTGTTAATAAATTTGGAGATACTTATATTGAAAATGTTCCAACAGCTGGTGTTGTTTTTTTAGAATTCAAACAAGATGATTGGAATGAGATTCAAGATGGTAAGGTTGTGAAAACCATATTTCCAAAACAGTTAAAAAATGAAGCAAAAAGATCACAATAGATATATTGATAGAGAAAAAAGTTGGTTAGCATTTAATGAACGTGTTTTACAGGAAGCAGCAGATGAAACTGTTCCATTATTAGATAGATTTAGATTTTTAGGAATTTTCTCAAATAACTTAGATGAGTTTTTTAGAGTGAGATATGCTTCAGTGCGAAGAATTTCGATGTCTAAAAATGCATTAAAAAAGTTAGATAACGGACAAACTGCTTCTGAACTACTACAAGAAATTACTGAAATTGTCATAAATCTTCAAAGCGAAAGCTTACAAATTCTTCATAAAATTGAAGAAGAGTTGAATAGACAAAATATATTCATGATTGATGAAACTGAGGTTGATGAAATTCATCATAGTTTCATTAAAGACTTTTTTATCAATGAAGTGAGTCCCGATTTGGTAACTATTATCTTAAATGATTTAGCAGAATTTCCTTTACTAAGAGACGCTCATGGTTATTTGGCTGTGAAGATGGTTATGAAGCAGAATCTCAATTCATCCAAAACCGAATTTAAACGTACACGTTACGCTGTAATTGAAATTCCAAATCACATCAATCGATTTGTTGTACTTCCTGAAGTTGACGGAAAACAATATATTATGATGCTTGATGATGTAATTCGTTATAATCTGTCAAGTATTTTTTCAATTTTTAATTATGAGCGCGTTTCAGCTCACATGATTAAAGTTACTCGTGATGCAGAATTAGATTTTGATTCAGATTTACATAAAAGTTTTTTAGAAAAAATATCAAATAGCGTTAAAGATCGCCGTGTTGGTGAAGTTGTTCGTTTTGTTTATGACAATAAAATGGAAAAAGATACACTTCAATTTTTCTTAGATAAGATGGAAATTGAAGCTATTGATAGTATAATACCAGGTGGAAAATATCATAATCGACGTGATTATATGAAGTTTCCTGATTTAGGTCGAAAAGATTTAAAGGCAAAAAATAATTATCCATTACCAGTTGAAGGTTTAGATATTGAAGGAAGTTTTTTTTCTCAAATCAAAGAACGAGATTTTTTAGTTCACACACCTTTTCAATCTTTTAATTATCTAGTTCGTTTTCTTAGAGAAGCTGCACTCGATCCAAAAGTTTCGGATATAAAAATCACACTTTATCGTTTGGCGCATAATTCTCAAATTATTAGTTCGCTGATAAACGCTGCTAAAAATGGTAAAAGTGTTACTGTTCAGATTGAACTTCGTGCTCGTTTTGATGAAACAAGTAATATTTATTATGCCGAATTAATGCAAACTGAAGGAATCAAATTGATTTTTGGCGTAAAAGGTTTAAAAGTTCACAGTAAAGTTTGTGTGATTGAACGTAATGAAGGAAAGAAAATCCGTAGATATGGATTTATTTCTACAGGAAATTTTAATGAATCAACTTCTAATTTTTATACCGATGTTACTTTGTTGACTGCACATCAAAAAATCATGAAAGAAGTTTCTAAGGTTTTTGATTTCTTCGAAGTTAATTATAAAATTCAACGTTACAAACATTTGATTGTTTCTCCACATTTTACTAGAATTCGTTTGTATAATTTAATTGAAACGGAAATTGAAAATGCAAATGTTAGAAAACCTGCTTTTATTAAAATGAAGATGAATAGCTTGTCTGACTATAAAATGATTGATCGTTTATATGAAGCGAGTAGAGCAGGAGTTAAAATTCAATTGATTGTTCGGGGTATATGCTGTTTGATTCCAGGAATTCCAGGAATGAGCGAAAATATTGAAGCAATTAGTATCGTAGATAATCTGTTGGAGCATTCTCGAATTTATATGTTTGGTAATGATGGAAATCCTGCAATTTTTATTTCTTCTGCTGATATTATGACACGAAATATTGATGAAAGAGTAGAAGTTACTTGTCCGATTTATCAAGAAGATATTAAACAAGAATTGATGGATACATTTGATATTTATTGGTCAGGAAATGTAAAAGTTCGCATTCATTCTGAAGATTTATCAAATACTTATAGAAAAGATGAAAATCATATTTTTAGAGCACAATTAGAATTATATAATTATTATAGAAATAAAATAGAAGTAATTTTAGACTAATGATTCAAATTAAAAAATATGCTGCAATTGATATTGGTTCAAATGCAGTTCGTTTATTGATAACCAATATAATTGAAGATAATAATAAAATTCAGTTCAATAAAAGTCATTTAATTCGTGTGCCAATTCGTTTGGGTCAAGATGCGTTTACTGTTGGTGAGATTTCTGAAGAAAACATCAAACGAATGACAAAGGCAATGAAAGCTTTTAAACTGCTTATGGAAGTTTATGGCGTGGAGAAATATGCAGCTTGTGCAACTTCTGCTATGCGTGAAGCTTTTAATGGTACTGATATTGTAAAATCTATTAAGCAAGAAACCGATATTCATATCGAAATTATTGATGGTAAAAAAGAAGCTTTGATTATTGCAAATTCTGATTTAAATTCAATAATTAAAAATGAAGGAAATTATTTATTTGTTGATGTTGGTGGTGGAAGTAGTGAATTTACACTTTTTTCAGACGGAAAGCAAATAACTTCAAAATCTTTCAAAAACGGAACAGTTCGATTATTGAATAATATGGTTACCGAAAACGTTTGGAACGAAATTCAAAAATGGATTAAAAATGCAGTTGAAAATTATCCAAATATTCAATTGATTGGATCGGGTGGAAATATCAATAAAATTTTTAAAATGTCTGGAAAACCTCAAGATAAGCCATTAACAAATGTTTATCTTAATCAGCAATTGCAAAAATTAAACACCATGTCCTATGAGCAACGAATTTCAGAATTAGGTTTAAATACAGACCGAGCCGATGTAATTATTCCTGCAATTCAGATCTATTCAAATGCACTAAAATGGAGTGGCGCAAAACAGATTTTTGTTCCTAAAATTGGATTATCAGACGGAATTGTTAAAGCAATTTATAATGACAATTCAGGAATTAAAATACATAATTTGTAAACTAAAAAAATAAGTTCGAAAAAGATCGAACTTATTTTTTTGAATATATATTTTCCTTTTTGTTTTTTATTCCATTTCGATGATTAAATCGTTTTGGTCAACCATTGTATTTGAAGGAAGTACAACACGTTTAATTTTTCCTGATTTAGGAGCAGAAACCGTACTTTCCATTTTCATTGCTTCAATGATGAATAAAGCAGTTCCAGAAGCAACTTCATCACCTTCTTTAACCAAGATTGTTGATAAACTTCCTTGTAAAGGAGCTCCAATATGAATTTCTGGATTCGTTACTTTTTCATGAGCAACTTTTTGTGATTTGATAGAATTATCTTTAATCTTCACAGTACGTTGACCTCCATTTAATCTAAAAGTTACTCTTCGAACTCCTTCGCTATTTGCTTTTGCTATATGAAGTAATTCAACATGAATATCTTTTCCTTTATGTAACGAAATTTTCATCTCTTTATTCAATTCCAACGGATAATAGAAAATCGGAGTTGGCAATTCTTTTAAATCACCATATTTCTCTTTATTGTTGTAATATTCTTCATAAACTTTCGGAAACATTTGATAAGACAAATAATCCAAGAAATTTGAACCAGGGAATTTTTTGTAGAATTGTTGTGTAGAAAGTTCTAAATCAACATCTGGTAAAATTTGAGCAGCCGGAGCAGGAATTTCTCTTTCGTTTCGTAAAACAATTCCTCTCAACTTTTCAGGAAATCCTCCGTAAGGAACACCTAAATCACCTTTAAAGAATCCGATTACAGAGGCTGGAAATGATAAATTTTTGGTTTCATCTAAAACATCTTCTTTAGTCAAGCTGTTTGCTGTCATAAATAAAGCCATATCTCCAACAACTTTACTACTTGGAGTTACTTTTACAATATCACCAAACAATTCGTTAACTGCTTTATAATTGTTTTTAATAACTTGATATTTATCTCCTAAACCAACACCTTCAGCCTGTTGACGTAAATTAGAATATTGTCCACCCGGAATCTCGTTATCATAAACTTCTGCAGTTGCTGATTTTAAATCCGATTCAAAAGGATAATAGAATTCACGCACAGCTTCCCAATAGTTACTATGTTCATTTAAGCTTTGTTTGTTTAACGGATTTTCACGTTCGTTTCCTTCTAACAAAGCAGCCATAGAATTTAAATTTGGTTGAGAAGTAATCCCAGAGAAAGAAGCTAATGCACAATCAATTGAATCAATTCCAGATTCTATCGCTTTTAAATAAGTCGCAATCTGAGTTCCTGCTGTATCGTGTGTATGTAACGCAATCGGAATTTGAACTGATTCTCTTAAAGCTGGAATTAAAATTTCGGCAGCATTTGGTTTTAATAATCCAGCCATATCTTTAATTGCAAGCATATGAGCACCTGCATCTTCAAGACGTTTAGCTAAATCTGTATAATAATTTAAATTATATTTATTATTATCTTTTCTTAATAAATCACCTGTATAACAAATAGAAGGCTGTGCAATGGCTTGTGTATTTTTAGAAACAAATTCGATTGCAGGCAACATCGATTCTAAATTGTTTAACGAATCGAAAATTCTGAAAATATCAATTCCATTTTCCCAAGCTTTTTCAATGAATTGCTGTACGATATTTCTTGGATAAGCCGAATATCCAACAGCATTACTTCCTCTAAATAACATTTGAAGTAACGTGTTAGGCATCGCTTTTCTCAATTCTTGCAAACGTTCCCAAGGACATTCTTGTAAGAAACGTAAAGCAACATCAAACGTAGCTCCTCCCCAAACTTCAGAAGAGAACATTTGAGAATTATTTTGAGCAAAACCACCAGCGGCTGCTAAAATATCTTTTGATCGCACACGAGTTGCAACTAAAGATTGATGTGCATCACGATAAGTTGTGTCTGTAAAATGAATTTTTTTATCGTTTCTAATTTGTTTTAAGAATTCTTCACGACCTAATTCATTTAACAAATCTTTACTTCCTTTTGGATATGATTTTAATTTGTCAAACGCAGGAATTTCAGGTGTTCTGAATACTTTAGAAGCATCATACGATTTAATATCAGAATGACCGTTTACACTAATATTTCCTAAATATTTAAGAATCTTAGTTGAACTGTCTTTTAATTTTGAAATTTCAAATAACTCAGGGTGTTGGTCAATAAAATTAACGGTACAATCTCCTTTTCTGAAAACTTCGTGTCCGATTACATTCTCTAAAAAGTTCATATTTGTAGTTACACCACGAACTCGAAACTCCGTCAATGAACGATGTAAACGCTGTGCAGCACCAGAAAGCGTTCTTCCGGTTGCGGTAACTTTTACAATCATCGAATCGAAGAAAGGTGAAATTTTCATTCCTTGATAAGCGCTTCCTTCATCTAAACGGATCCCAAAACCACCCGCATTTCTGTATGCAATTAAAGTTCCATAATCTGGTTTAAAACCGTTTGCAGGGTCTTCTGTTGTGATACGACATTGAATTGCAAAACCATTAATTTTTACACTTTCTTGATTTTCAATATGAATTCTTGGGTCAGAAAGTTTGGTTCCTTGAGCGATTAAAATTTGACTACGAACTATATCAATTCCTGTAATTTCTTCTGTAACGGTATGTTCAACCTGAATTCGAGGATTCACTTCAATAAAATAAACATTATTATGTTTATCAACTAAAAATTCAACCGTACCTGCATTATTATAATTTACGGCTTTAGCAATTTTAATAGCATAATCGTAAACTTCTTGTTTTGCTTTTTCTGGAAGATTCGGAGCCGGAGCAATTTCAACTACTTTTTGGAAACGGCGTTGAACTGAGCAATCTCTTTCAAAAAGATGTACAATATTACCGAAATTATCAGCTAATAATTGTACTTCGATGTGTTTTGGATTTTCGATGAATTTTTCGATAAAAATGGTACCATCTCCAAAAGCTTTTAATGCTTCGTTTGAAGCTTCAAGGAAAGAAGGTAAAACTTCTTCTGCTGATTTAACAACACGCATTCCACGTCCACCACCACCGGCAGCTGCTTTTAAGATAATTGGAAAACCAATAGCAATTGCTCTATCGGTTACTTCGTGAGCAGCGTCAATTGAAAGAATTGCATCTTCGATTACTGGAACTTCGATAGAACGAGCTAATTTTTTTGCAGCGATTTTATCTCCTAATTGCTCCATAACTTCTGGTTGCGGTCCAACGAAAATTATACCTTCTTCTCTACATCTTCGAGCAAAAGTTACATTCTCACTTAAAAATCCGTAACCTGGATGAATTGCATCAACTTCATTTTCTTTTGCAGTTTTGATGATTTCTTCAATATCCAAATAAGGTTTTAAAGGTTGGTCATCTGGACCGATTTGATAAGATTCATCAGCTTTGTAACGATGTAAAGAATAACGATCTTCGAAAGTGTAAATAGCAACTGTGCGAATACGCATTTCAGAAGCTGCTCTCAATACACGAATTGCGATTTCACCGCGATTTGCAACCATAATCTTTTTAATAGATTGGTTGTTTGTTGTGTTGTTTAAAGTTGTCATTTTGTGTTGTAAGTTGTTTTTTTTACTGCAAAAATTTTTATAAAAATATAACAAAAAACTGTTTTTTATATTTTTTTTTGCGACGTTTGGTTATTTGATTGCGAAAATAAATCTATTTTTTTAAGAAATAAATTAATATTATATTTTTTTTAAACAAAATTAATATTCAAGATTAATTCTTAATTTAAATATTTATAGAATATCATAGTTTTTGATTAATCATAAATAAATTTGAATTTGAATATTTAAATAATTTTAAGCATCTTTGTATAAACCTATTATATGAAAAAAATATTAGCTATTACTTCAATATTGACACTTATTTCATGTGGTAATAATGAAAAAGAAGATAATTTAGAAAACTTAAATAAAAAATCTGCGAGAGAAGTAGTTTTATCAACTCAAACTAAAGGAGATACCGTTTTCCATATTACCAAACAAATTATTTGGTTCAACAACGAACAAATTGCAACCGCTGTTGATACGGTTGTTACATTGAAAAAAGAAAGTACTTGGGAAACTGCTCAGGATAGTACAATCAGCCTAGATAAAATTCCTATTTACGTAACCATTCAATAATTATGAAAAAGAGATCTTCAAAAGCGGTTACTTTGATTTTAATCACTTCTGTTTTGGCTTCTTGTAACAAACCAAAAGCTGAAAATGAAGAAATTTCGCAAAAAGTATTTATGCGAGCAGATTCAACAGCTCCATATACTGAAGTAAGTCAGAACTATTCACAACACAATAATGGTGGTTCTGGAATGGGAAGCGCCCTTTTGTGGTATATGGCGTTTAGACATATGGGTGGCGGACTTGGTTACGCAAGTGGTGGTTTAAATCAACAATCAGTTGTAGGGAATAATCCTGCAAAAGCTCAAGCGTACAATAAAGCTGTTTCTAGAGGCGGATTTGGAAAAACTTCTACAACTACATCTTCAAATACAAAAGCAGGTTCGTAAATAATGAAAATTAAACATTTAGTTAAAGATACAAATTGGCAAAATCGTGTCGAAAGCATTGGGTATGGCTATCATTCTGATAATGGAATTCCATATTGGGTGGATGATTATTATTTTAGTATTTCTCCTTTATTTGCTGATGAAATTTACAATGCAACAACAGAGCTTTGGCAAATGTGCTTGGCTGCGGTTGAACATGTGATTGAAAATAAAAAATACCATTTATTCCACATTCCCAATTACGTTCATCATCATATTGAACGCAGTTGGAACAATGAAACGCCAAGTATTTATGGCCGTTTTGATTTTGCATATGACGAAATTAAGAAGCAATTAAAACTACTTGAATTTAATGCTGATACACCAACTTCACTTTTTGAATGTGGTGTTGTTCAATGGCATTGGAAACAAAATTATTTCGGAGATTCTAAAGATCAATTCAATTCAGTTCATGAACAGTTGATTCAAACTTGGAAAGAAATTAAACCTTATTTAAAAGGAGAAACTTTGCATTTTACTTGCGTCAGAGAATCGTTGGAAGATTTAACAAATGTTGAATATTTACGTGATTGTGCGATGCAAGCTGGAATTCAAACCCAACTTTTGTATATTGATGAAATCGGATGGAATGGTTCAAACTTTGTTGATTTAAATGATCAGCCAATTACTGATATTTTTAAATTATATCCATGGGAATGGATGATTAATGAAGAATATGGACATCATATCACAAATGATATTTTAGAATCGCAATGGATTGAACCTTCTTGGAAAATGGTTTTATCAAATAAAGCTATTTTAGCTATTCTTTGGGAATTATATCCAAATCATCCATTGTTATTAGAAACTTATTTTAATGATTCAAAAGGGATGCCGAACTTTGTTAAGAAACCTCTATTATCTCGTGAAGGCGCAAACATTTCAGTTATAAGTAACAATCGAATTATTGAATCTACACAAGGAGATTATGGACAAGAAGGGTTTATTTATCAGGAATTAGCTTCATTAATAAAAAACAATAGTGGATATTCGATTATCGGAAGTTGGATTATAGGTCAAGAATCTTGTGGAATTTCGTTCAGAGAAAGTGATTCTTTGATAACAAATGACCGAAGTAGATTCATTCCTCATATTATTGAATAATGAATATGTTAAATCAATAGCGTCCTAAATAAATTTAGTGCATAAAATATCCTCTCACTTTAGTAGGTTACAAG
>NZ_RQVQ01000056.1 GCF_003865405.1 Paenimyroides tangerinum | reverse complement strand
CTATTTCTTTTTTTTACCAACTATTTTTCTTGATTTATTAATCGAACTCAGGTTTCAAATAAAATATCGAGCGATATATCCTTGTTGGTAATGTTAAGTGTATCTCTTAGAACATCATTTTTATCATAAAATAAAGCATAAGATTTCTCATGTTTATTATTTCTAAATAAACCAAGTATCTTACAATTGAAGTTTTCTTTAGATGTACCAGAATACTCACCAATCAAATAGCTGTAATTATCTTTGTTAAATAACACATCTAATTTTTTAGAATTAAATAAATCATTTTTATAATTGTACTGGTCTATTATAAATTCTTTTCCTATAAAATTAGTTTTTTCCTTTTCTACAATTAATTTATCTGCCTTTTTATTTTGTCCATTGCAGGAGAAAATGAAAAAAATGAAAAAAAATGAGAAACGTAAAGCTAATTTTAAGCAGTTATTAATAATGTCTTTTTTTTGCTGCATCATCTTGGTCTTTTGTGTCATATGAATTAAGTTTTACGAATCTGGCTGGGTTTGTTCTATATTGTCTACCTTCTGTGAAAGGGTCTTTAACTGTAGCCACTTCTAAGTGTAGATGTGGCGCTTTCCCTCCACTTGCAATGGTGCCTGAAACTCCAGCATATCCTAAAGAAGTTCCTGCTTCTATCTCTTTATTATTTCTAGCATCTTCTGCAGTGAAAAATACACTATGCAGGTGCATATATAAAATATGCATTATCATTTTCTGTTATATCTCTACCTTTCCATTCGTCTGTGTACTGAGTTTGATAATTAACTTCTTTTTCTTGTTTTAATAAGTCAGAAACATTTTGTATCTTCAGTCTTATTATCCAACCTGCACTATCAGAACGTCTAACTTCAACTATATTTGATTTTAAACAAGCATATACTTTATCAATACCAGGTATAGCAAAAAAATCAAAACCTCCGTGATATTTTTTTCTGCCATCAGAATATCTTCTACATTCACCATATGTACCACTTGATGGTTTTATATTTCCATCATAATTATATTTCGTCAGTCTAGGATTATTAACAGGATCGTACCATTTACCGTCGGAAAGGATACTTTCTACAGGATTACAATCGTTGACCTTAAATACTTCTATTCCTTTTTCAAAATATTTTTTAGCGTATTGCCACCCAGCAGTTGCCCCATTTACTGTTCTTCTTATCTTTTTAATGTTTTTTCATTGGAATCTTCAATTTCATCAGCAACTTTCCATACTTCATTATTTTCCCAATAAGCAAGTGCTGATAGTATTGCATCTTTAGGATTGTTTTTTAATTTATAAGGATTTTCACCTCCTACCCATATCACTTCTACTCCAAAATTATCCTTTGCATATTTTTCTAATGTTTCATAGTTTTTTTTCCATGTAATTTGTTTAAATCCTTTACCACTATATCTCCAACCATCTGTATTGTTATGACCAGAACGTTTGCCTTCAGGATGTGTAGGTCCGTAAATAGCATTAGCTATTTCAGGCCAATTTTTTTTATCTAATGATAACTCTGATAACCTTTTTGCTTCTTTATCTTTATCATTTTCAAATTGGTTAAAATAAGATATAAATAATGCTTTCATTCTTTCGGGCTTTGTATATTTAAACCTTTCTTGTGTTTGAAAAAACTTTGACTCTTGACTTATCTGAGCTAGAAAGTGAGCTTTTGTAAGGCATGTATTTATTGCAACTTTTTTTCTATATTTATTTAGATATGGAATAGCTTCTTTTATCAATGTGTCATCCTCTATCAAACAGATTTCTTTATTTCCTATTTTTCCTGTACAAATAGCTTTAATTTCTTCTAATGTTATATCCTTTTCACAATTCGGACATTTACCGTTTTCTTTCTTTTTCTCGGTCTCTACGGCATCAACCAAAACTGCGACTGATCATAATTTTTCTTGTATTCTTCGTTTATTTTAACATCTAAGATTTTGCTTTTAAAACATTAAACTGATTTCATTACTGTTCATTATTATCAATATTAATTTTAGTACATTTTTTTTCTTTAGAATTTAAGGTTCTATAATAACTTGATAAAATTGGTTCGTTAATAACTTCAATACATTCTATTTTTTGCAGAAATTCAGATGTTTTTATTATAGACGTTGCTACCATTTTTTCAATTTTTATGGGTTCTACTTTTGTTAAGTAAATATCTTCATAATAGTTAGCGTTTTCCCCTATTTCTAGATTTATTATAATATTTTTTTTTTCGTATAAAATTTGTGCATATATTTTTTCATCAATCAATTCATGCTTAATAGGACGAAAAAAATCTATCGAATTTATTTGTTTGTTTTTTTTATTGATTTTCAACAAGTAATCATCTGTAATTACTAATTCTAAAGTGTCATTTTTTACTTTTGATTGGGTTTCTGATTCAATATTATTTTCGATGCTTTTTTCGCAACATAATAATAATGTTAAAAAAAATAAGATGTTTTTCATATTATAGTTTGTTATATTCTTTATCCATGTTTATATGATATTTTTTGACTGCATAATCAGGGCCATTATACAACTCTGCTATCTTGGCCCAATTTTTATTTTTCATAGCTGTTATTATTGCAGAACCTACCACATCTTTTAAATATACTTTGAAATATGCAAAATGTTGTACTTCACACATATTCATTGCTTCTTCCATTTCAGCTGGAGACTCGTATAAATAATTATAATATTTACCCATTACTTGAAATTTGCCCCATGAACAACTTTTTATTGCGGAATCATTATCTATTTTTTTTGCTTCATATATTTTTTTAAATTGTTCTTTTTCAGTACCATAAATTGCGTTAGGGTCTTTGTATGTACCTACGTTATGTACAAGATCAGGTGAGCTGTTTTTCAAATTTTCTAATTCCTCTTTGGTTTTAAAAGCTTTTAAAAAACGATACATATAATGTCTTTCATAAAGAATTTTTGCTTTTTGCTCACCATTGAAATCAAGAAAAGATTTTCTTCCTCCAGATTCAACAATAGCAACTGCTTTAAAAACTTTTGCTTCAACGCCAATGTCCTTAGATAAACTTTCAAAATGTTGATCAGACACTAAGTTTCCTTTTCCTTCACAAGCTGTTGTTGTTATCCCTTGAAGATAGCAATAACATTTTTCTTTAGAATTATTTGCAACGGGTTTCTTCCTTTCAATTTTCTCTACCGCATCAACCAAAGCTGGCGACTGATCATAATTTTTCTTGTATTCTTCGTAGATGTTTACATTAATCACACTCGATTTAACACTCAAAGAATCAAAAATGATTTCAGCAAATAGCTCTTGATGCTTATCTCTCCATGAATATTCACCCGAATCTTTGTTGTTCATATTATTACCATATTCTCCAATTTGTTGAAAAGTTTGATTTAAAGTAATGGGTATTTTAATTTCATTGTTGTCATAAAATATTAGTGGTATAGTAAATAATAAATCATTTTTTCCAACGTAGTCATGTTCCCATAATTTGAGTGTATAAAATTTAGATAATAGATTCTCTCCTTTTATTATTAAATATATAGTATCTCCAAATTTTGGACTTCCGTTTATTTCAATACCATCTTTATTTCCAAATCTTATCGAATGGATTAGTCCTTTTGTATCGGTTTTATTGTTTTTAGAATTTTTGTTTGTTGATGTTTTTGCTGTATCTGGTTTGGGCTGTGCTTCTGTTTTTGTTGCTACTTTTTGTTTATTAATTACAATTTTTGGAATAAATGAATTTTCATCAACATTTACATTCACATTTCCACTTGCTTTTGAATTTCCATTATATTCAACCAATACATAGTATTCATGTTGTTTGTTATCATCTTCTCTTGCCATAGCAAATAAGGCATAGGTGCTTAATAAAGTAAAATCCCAACGTGCATTTCCTTTACTGTCTATTTGAACTGGACCTGAAAGAGCAATAAGTATATTTTCTTTATTATGTCCTGATCCTTTAGTATCGTCTTCCCAAAGTGAAAATGTAACCTTTTCACCTGCCATATTTTTAAATTTGGCAACGGCACGCAATTGATCCATGTAGCTCAACGCCTTGGTGATTTTGCTTCCGTCTTGGTGGCTCAAGGTAACGCCTAAAACTTCTTTCGTTTTTGGAACTTCTTGTTTCGAAACTTCAGCTTTCTGAGGTTTTACAATGATAGACATGGGTTCTTTTCCTTCCGAACTGAATAAATACCCCTCAATTTTATAAACATTTTCGTAAGCATTATTGGTAAAGGTAAAAATACCAGTTCCTTTTTTCTTTATGTTTGTAGAAGTGAAAGATCCATCTTTTCGTTGTCTAAAAAGTTCCCAGGTCACTTTTGAAAAATCACGTTGATCAAACGGTGTATCCTTATACCATTAAATAACTTTATAAGTCGCTTTCTCATTTATTTTCGGTTGAGAAGGACCAGATATTTTATAAACTCCTTTTTTTGCCATAACTTCTAAATTTTAATAAACTTCAGGTTCATCTAATTTTTCAATTTCTTCTCGATATTGATCAAAATCAATTATAGGGTTCAGAATTTGTTGTTCTTGGACATTTGCTTTGCCTACATTTCGTTTACCCAATTCTGATTGCTGACCGTGTTTTAGAATAGTGATTTTTCCGCCAGATGCACACATCAATTCAGATATTTCGGTCAAGCAACTTTTTTCCATAATTTTTACTTTTTCGTACGCTTTTAACCACTTGCCTGCTGGTGCAAATGCACAAGGCAAATAACCACTAGAACTTGGTTTTAATTTGCATTTTCCAAAAGGTTCAACTTTCGGATTAAATTCCAAATCGTCTTCTGTAACTGCCAAAAAATCATTATCAGATTCATGACTATTCCAATAATGTTTTTGATGACTCGTAACTTTGAAATTCGGAAATTTAAAGCCTTGGTTGCATTGACAAGTTCCTTTTTGAATCACAAAAAATTTGCCCTTATGTTCGTTGTCCGAATTTTCATTCTCAATAATGGAGTTTTCATTTTCATTTTGAGAAGCGGAGGTTGATTCAGAATTTGTTTCTTCGTCTTTTGTATAAAAATCTGGATCTTCAGGTAAAATAATTGTTTTTCCCATTGTTTTTTCACCTCTAATAATGTCTTTTTCTTCACAATGAAGGTTGTGATAAAGTTTGAGATGATCTGGACTTTTAATGTTTAATTGCTGTGCTAGCGACGTAAAAGTTTAAGTAGCTGAGGTTGGTTTTTGTTTCATTTTTATAGTGTTGTGGTTAGACTTAAAACATGAGAATAGGCAATTTCTTTTTCTTTGATTATTTTTAAAGTACAATTAGCTGCCAGTATTTTTTTAGTTGTTTTCTGCGTAATGTATTCTAAAGTAATTTCGGTATGACAATTGAAATCGTAACTTTCAGAGATTTCTTTACCAGAAATGATATCTGAAAAATTTTTTCTTTCAGATTTTCCTTCGATAGTTGTGACTACTTGGTTTTTATCGTTATGATTATACTGCGCTTGACAAATAACTTCTATGGGAAATGAGTTTGGATAAAATACAATCATTTCATTCCAAGGTTCATTTTTATGAAACCAGTCTAAATTTGGAAACAACGTTTTGATGAGCACAGACCCAATAATTGTTTTTGAAAATTTTTCTTCATTTTTTAAATCATTCTCAAAATTTTCTAGATATTTTTCTGTTGCAACGCCAATATAAAAATCTTGAATTTTTTCTTTTTTATCTAAAAATCTAAGTAGTAATTCGTTTGGTTTATAAATGTGATCAATAGTGCCATTTTGCTTTGTTACAAACGAAATTGGTTCAATACTTTGTGTTGTTTTGAGTGCCAGATTACTCATTTTTGAATCTATTTTTTGATTACTTTTTTTAAAGTTATCTCGTTTAAAGGCAACAATTTTATTAGATCTTTCATCATTGAAAATTAAATTCAAATCATATGATATTTCTATTTCTGGTGTAGAAAACGTATTGATGATTTCTTTTATGTGATAAATAGGAAAAAAGAAATTTTTATTAAAAGGAGAATTTAGTCTTTCATTAATCAAAAGTTTTCTTTTTTGTTCTTCTGATTGATAATTAACAGGTATAAACAAATAACTTAATCCAATTAAATTATCGAAGTATATTTTACCACTTGTACCACATTTCGAGTTGTGAAAAAATTCTAGATCAACTGCGTGCATGCCAATTCGCTTAGCAATATTGCTTAACAAGTCTCCTTTTTGAATTTTGTAAATAAAAAATTCAGACATGGTTTTTTAAATAAGGGGGTGGTAATATAAATGTATGGAAAATAACTATTTGAAAATCAATTTATTTGATTTTTTTTATTCGTTTATGTGTGAAGAAATGATAATTGAAAACCTGAAAGGATTAGTTCGTAAATTGTAAATAACTTTCAAAATACTTATCTTGGATAAAAAAAATAAAAACTTTTTAGTTAAAGTTAATTTTTTATTAAAAAAAGTATGCGTTGATAGCTAAAAAATTATATTTTTGTTTTTTAGACTTTCATTAAAGAAAAATTATATATGAAAAAATGTATATTAATCGTTGCATTAGCTTTAGGTTTAGGTTTAGGTTTCACAGGATGTGAAGATGATGTAAAGTTTAACGACCCTTCATTTCAAGCTCAAAGAAATTACAAACTTTGGAGAGCTAATAATAGTGTAGCAGAAGTTAAAGACGGAACATTACGTGTTTTCGGAACTGATGGTGTTGAATCATTAGTGATGACAATACCAAGTTATAGTTTTGGAAAAAGTTATGATTTTGGTAACAATGAAACGAATATTGCTACATATCGTATAGTTGATGAAAATGTAACTTATGTTTATAAAACTGGTTATAATTTAGGAGGAGGACACTTGACTTTAGATCCTGTTGAGAAACAAGTGCCAGGCTTTATTTCTGGGACTTTCTTAGTTAAAGCTTCTCGTGTAGAAGCTGGTGTTGTTGTTGATGTAAAACTTGATGAAGGTGTTTTCTTTAGAATTCCTTTGAGAGAAGTTACAGAACAAGCTCCGGCTGAAATTGTAGAATAAAATTTTACTTTTATATTATAAACCACTTCAAGCGAAGTGGTTTTTTTGTTTCCTGTTAGTTCATTTTTTTGTAAATTTGATGTCACTTCTTTTAATAAATTAATTTCTTATGTACTTAATTTTCGATACAGAAACGACTGGATTACCTAAAAATTGGTCTGCTCCAATAACCGATACCGATAACTGGCCGCGTTGTATTCAGATTGCTTGGCAGTTACATGACGAATTCGGAAATTTAATCGAACATCAAGATTATTTAGTAAAACCAGAAGGATTTGATATTCCTTATGACTCGGAACGTATTCACGGAATTTCAACTGATTTGGCAATGCAAAAAGGTATTCCTTTGCACGATGTTTTGGTGAAATTTAATGAAGCTTTGTCACGCGCAAAATTTGTTGTCGGACAAAATGTTGGTTTCGATATCAATGTTATGGGATGTGAATTCTATCGTATGAATATGGATTCGCCGATGGCTAAAATGCCAGTTTTGGATACGTGTACAGAAGTAACGGCTAATTTATTAAAAATTCCTGGAGGTAGAGGAGGACGTTTTAAATTACCGACTTTAACGGAGTTGCACGAATTTTTATTCGGAGTTCCATTTGGTGAAGCGCATAATGCAACTGCCGATGTGGAAGCGACTACACGTTGTTTTTTGGAATTAATCCGTAAAGGAAATTTCACAAAAGATGAAGTTCAACAACCTGATTCTTATTTTAAAGAATTTCAAGAGCGTAATCCAGAATCGTTTAAGTTAATTGGATTAAAACATATAAATCTAAAAAAAGCTTCGGATGATATTCGTAAGCAATTAGAGAAATCTAATGTTTTTATCAATGAAGATGATGTAATTACAGAAGAAAAACTTCAAGCTTTTCAAAATGCAACTTTTGCGCACCTTCACAATCATACCCAATTTTCGGTTTTACAATCGACTATGGACATTGGTGTGATGGTGAAAAAATCGGCTAAAGAAAAAATGTCAGCTATCGCAATGACCGATCACGGAAATATGATGGGTGCATTTAAATTTGTTAGTGCGATTATGGATTATAATAAATCACTAGCAAAAGCAAATCAAGTTTTGATTGAAAATGGTGAAGAACCAAAAGATAAAGAAATAAAACCAATTGTTGGATGCGAATTTTTTATGTGTGAAAACCACTTAGATAAAAGCCGTAAAGACAATGGTTATCAAATTGTTTTATTAGCAAAAAATAAAAAAGGTTATCACAATCTTGCAAAATTAGCTTCGGCTGCTTCGATAAACGGATTTTATTATGTTCCGCGTATAGATAAAGAGTTGATTATGCAATATAAAGAAGATTTAATCGCTTTAACCGGAAATCTTCAAGGAGAAGTGCCTAATAAGATTTTGAATCTTGGTGAAAAACAAGCCGAGGAAGCTTTGTTATGGTGGAAAGAACAATTTCAAGACGATTTATATATTGAGATTATGCGTCATAATCAAGAAGATGAAGATCGTGTAAACAAAACATTGATTTCATTTTCGCGTAAGCATAATGTTAAATTGGTTGCGACAAATAATACGTATTATTTAGAAAAATCAGACGCCAATGCACACGATATTCTTTTGTGTGTAAAAGATGGTGAAAAACAAGCTACGCCAATCGGTCGTGGTCGTGGATATCGATATGGCTTACCAAATCAAGAATATTATTATAAAACGCAAGAGGAAATGAAATCTTTATTTAAGGATTTGCCTGATGCGATTATTAATATTCAAGAAGTAGTAGATAAAATCGAAATCTATTCTTTATATAGAGATATTTTATTACCCAATTTTGATATTCCAGAAGAGTTTGTTCATCAAGAAGATATTGCTGATGGAGGTAAAAGAGGAGAAAATGCTTTTTTAAGACATTTAACATATAAAGGTGCAGAACGTCGTTATGATGTGATTGATGATGTAGTTACCGAACGTTTGGATTTTGAATTGAAAACCATCGAGAATTCAGGTTATCCAGGGTATTTCTTGATTGTACAAGATTTCATCGCAGAAGCTCGTTCTATGGGAGTTTCGGTTGGGCCTGGTCGTGGATCTGCAGCGGGTTCTGCGGTTGCTTACTGTTTAGGAATTACCAATTTAGATCCGATTAAGTATGATTTACTTTTTGAGCGTTTCTTGAATCCAGATCGTGTGTCGATGCCCGATATTGATATCGATTTCGATGATGAAGGTCGTTCTCGAGTTATGGATTATGTTATAAACAAATACGGCTCAAAACAAGTTGCGCAAATTATCACTTATGGTAAAATGGCAACGAAATCCTCAATTAAAGATGCGGCTCGTGTATTGGATTTACCACTTTTTGAATCAGAACGTATCGCTAAATTAATTCCTACAATGATGCCTGGGAAATGGAATATTTCTCGTTTTCTTTCTGAGTCTGAAGATGAAATTAAAAAAGCAGTTCGTTCTGATGAATTTGATGGAATTAAAGAGTTGATTCATTTAGCTAATCAAGGAGATTTAATTTCTGAAACAATCCAACAAGCAAAAATTATTGAAGGTTCGATGCGTAATACCGGAATTCACGCTTGTGGTGTGATTATTACACCAGATGATATTACCAATTTCGTTCCGGTTCAAACGGCAAAAGATTCTGATTTATATGTAACGCAGTTCGATAACTCGGTTGCAGAATCTGCTGGTTTATTAAAGATGGACTTTTTAGGGTTAAAGACTTTGACCTTAATTAAAGATACAGTTGCCTTAATAAAATTTAGAACGGGTGTTGTTATCGATCCGGAAGAAATTCCGATTGACGATGTAAAAACGTATGAATTGTTCCAGCGTGGAGAAACGGTTGGGGTTTTCCAGTACGAATCTCCTGGAATGCAAAAATATATGCGTGAATTAAAACCGACAGTTTTTGCTGATTTAATTGCGATGAATGCCTTGTATCGACCAGGTCCGTTAGAATATATCCCTTCATTCGTTCGTAGAAAAAACGGAGAAGAACCAATTACATACGACTTGGATGCTTGTGAAGAATATTTAAAAGAAACTTACGGAATTACGGTTTATCAGGAACAGGTAATGCTTCTGTCGCAAAAATTAGCTGGATTTACAAAAGGTGAAGCCGATGTACTTCGTAAGGCGATGGGTAAAAAACAAAAGGAAGTTCTTGATAAAATGAAACCTAAATTTGTTGAGCAAGCTTCTGCAAAAGGGCACGATGCGAAAATGTTGGAAAAGATTTGGAAAGACTGGGAAGCGTTTGCGTCTTATGCCTTCAATAAATCGCATTCAACGTGTTATGCTTGGATTGCTTATCAAACGGCTTATTTCAAAGCGCATTATCCTGCAGAATATATGGCGGCTGTGCTTTCAAACAATATGAACGATATTAAACAAGTTACTTTCTTTATGGAAGAATGTCGTCGTATGGGATTGGCAGTTTTAGGGCCTGATGTAAATGAATCGCATTATAAGTTTACGGTAAATGATAATTACGAAATTCGTTTTGGAATTGGTGCGATAAAAGGAGTAGGAGAAGGTGCTGTAAATACGATTGTAGAAAATCGTAAAGATGGAAGATATCGTTCGATATTTGATTTAGCAAAACGAATCGATTTACGAGCAGCCAATAAAAGAGCTTTTGAAAATTTAGTTTTGGCAGGTGGGTTTGATTGTTTTGAAGAAACACATCGTGCGCAATATTTTCATACCGATGGTGATGCGATAACGTTTTTGGAAAAAGCGATGAAATATGGTTCTAAGTTTCAGGAAAATGAAAATTCATCTCAAGTAAGTTTATTTGGAGAATCTAGTGAAGTTCAAATTCCAGAACCTGTAATTCCAAGTTGTGAGGAATGGACAACAATGGAGAAATTAGCTAAGGAAAAAGAAGTTGTTGGGATTTATATTTCCGGGCATCCGTTAGATGATTTTAAATTTGAAATGAAATATTTCTGTAATGTAAACTTAGAACAGTTAAAAGATTTGAATCCTTTAGTTGGACGAAATTTAAGTTTCGGAGGTATGATTTCAAACGTTCAGTTTAGAACTTCTGCTAAAGGAAAAGACTGGGCAATGTTTAGCGTAGAAGGTTATGATGAAAGTATGGAATTCCGTTTGTTTAATGAAGATTTCTTGAAGTTCCGTCATTTCTTATTGAATAATACTTTTGTTTATTTTAAAGTAATGGCAAAAGAAGGATGGGTTAAAAAAGATACCAACGAACGTTCGGAACCAAGATTGCAATTTATGGAAATGAAATTGTTGAATGAAGTAATTCCTACTTATGCTAAAAAATTGATTATTAATATTGATGTAAATGAATTAAAAGCGAATCAGATTGAAAAAATCAGAATGGTTTTAGATGAGCATCAAGGAAATAAACCGGTTACTTTTGAAATTTATGAATTAGAGAAAATTCAAAAACGAATTGAAACCGAAGTAGTAAATAAAATGTTGACTGATATTGATATCGATAATATCGATTCGATGGAAAGTTTAGAACAAATGAATGTAGAACCTGTGTTGCCTGAAGTAGAATACAAAGTAATTAATGTCTTGGAGATGCCTAGTAGAAATACCAGAATCGAAATTTCTTCAGATTTATTAGAAGCTTTAGAGCAGATTCAGGTTAATTTTAAATTGAATTAATAGTATTTAGTTGTAGTTCAATAGATAAAAGTTATATGAATTGTTGAGGTACTTCTAAAAAAATTCCTATTTTTGTTTTTCAGAACGAATAAAAAAAATATAATTAATATGGCATTAGAAATAACAGATGCTACTTTCGAGGAAGTAGTATTAAAATCAGATAAACCAGTAGTAGTTGATTTTTGGGCAGAATGGTGTGGTCCTTGTAAAATGTTAGGTCCAGTAATTGAAGAATTAAGTGGTGATTTTGATGGAAAAGTAGTAGTAGGAAAAGTAGATGTTGATGCAAATCAAGATTTTGCTTCTCAATACGGAGTTAGAAGTATTCCTACGGTATTAATTTTCCAAAACGGAGAAATTGTTGGTCGTCAAGTAGGAGTTGCTCCAAAGCAAACTTATGCAGATGCAATCAATGCTTTGTTGTAATCGGAACTAGAAATATAGAAATAGAGACGAGTTGAGAAATCTTCTCGTTTTTTTTGTGTTTGTAAATTATTGAGGTTAAGAAGGTTTAAAAAAACTTTCGAAAAAAGATTAAATTCTTTTCTTAAAATGTTTGGAGAATTAAAAATGCGTTGTATATTTGCACCGTTGAAAACAACAACGCTCTGGTTTGGTAGTTCAGTTGGTTAGAATACATGCCTGTCACGCATGGGGTCGCGGGTTCGAGTCCCGTCCAGACCGCTAAGATTAAATAGCCCTTCGGTTACGAGGGGCTTTTTTGCCCTCTTTGATTTTTATTTAATCTGTTAAGATTTAAGTGTTTAAATTTTGGTTTGGTAGTTCAGTTGGTTAGAATACATGCCTGTCACGCATGGGGTCGCGGGTTCGAGTCCCGTCCAGACCGCGAGATTCGCGGAGAATCAAAAATAGTTGTGTTGTTAAGGTACGCGAGTACCTGGTTTAGTAGTTAGACCAATGAAAAGCTTTCCAATTTTTTGGAGGGCTTTTTTATTTTTAAAGGCTTTTGTTTTGCAAATTATTGAAATTAAGTAGTTTAAGAAATAATTGTAAAATAATGCTCTAAAGTCTTGTAAACACTGGAAAAGTTACTATCTTTGCAACGTTGAAAAACAGAATTCTGGTTTGGTAGTTCAGTTGGTTAGAATACATGCCTGTCACGCATGGGGTCGCGGGTTCGAG
>NZ_RQVQ01000055.1 GCF_003865405.1 Paenimyroides tangerinum | reverse complement strand
TGAGCCGTTGCGCTATGCTCACTTTAATCCGCTGAAGGTGGTATACTATAGCCGTTTTTTGCATTTGACAATAACCAATCAAACATTACCCGTTTTAGAAATCGTTTAGGCTTTCGTTACGATTTTACAGAACAGGTCAAACTATCAGTGTATGATGAATTATTGCTAAACTTTTCCGGCACAGACAAGACGCATTTTTTTGACCATAACCGAATTGGAATTCAGTTGGAATACTGCATTTTTACTAATCTGAAATTGGATGTTGGTTATCTACGAATTAGCAGATTACCTTTAAAAAGAACTACGTTGTTATATGAAAATAATATTTTTGTAAATGCAACCTATCAATTCAAAAAATAAAAAACACACCATATTAACTACCTAAAAACATTCTTGAAAACAATACATAAGTGGAGCAAAATAAATTAGGATTAAAAGAAAATTGGAAGCAATTTACCCTTTTGGTACTTGTCAATGTGATGGTGGGTGGAATGGTTGGTTTGGAACGAACCGTAGTGCCATTAATAGGTACCGAAGAATTTAAAATACAATCAAATGTCGTTGTTTTTTCATTCATTATTGCATTTGGTGTTGTTAAGGCATTTACCAATCTTATTTCGGGTGTTTTAGCAGACCGATATACTCGTAAGAAAGTCTTAGTTTTGGGTTGGATTATTGGGCTTCCCGTTCCGTTTTTATTGGCTTATGCACCCAGTTGGAATTGGATTCTATTTGCCAATGTATTACTTGGCGTAAGTCAAGGTTTGGCTTGGTCTATGACTGTCAATATGAAAATTGACTTGGTAGGTAAGAAAAGTAGAGGTTTGGCAATGGGACTAAACGAAGCTGCGGGCTACGGGGCTGTTGGATTGACTGCTTTACTAACGGGTTATTTAGCATTGCATTACGGACTGCGACCACAACCTTTTTATGTCGGAATTGCCTACACAATCATAGGTTTATTACTTTCTATTTTCGTAATCAGAGACACTCGGAGATATGCCGAGTTGGAAGCACATCAGATCCAAAAGACCACATCGGGCGAACAATCACATAAACCCAATTTGTGGTGGATATTCAAAGAAACTTCCTTCAAAAACAAAAATCTCTTTTCTATTTCGCAGGCAGGGTTGATAAACAACCTCAATGATGGAATGTCCTGGGGTGTATTTCCATTACTTTTTATCTCATTAGGCGTGGGTTTAGAGGGGGTCGGTTGGATTAAAGCTGTATATCCTGTGGTATGGGGTGTTGGGCAAATTGTAACGGGACCATTAGCCGACAAATGGGGTAGAAAACCCTTGATTGTTTGGGGAATGTTTGTACAGGTACTCGGTCATATCGTTATTGGTTTGGAACTATTTAATCCATTGATTGCTGGTTTAATTGGTTCTGTACTTTTGGGTTTAGGAACAGCAATGGTTTATCCAGCTTTGTTGGCAGCTGTTAGCGATGCTGCGCACCCAAGCTGGCGCGCTTCTTCTTTGGGTGTATACCGCTTTTGGCGTGATATGGGCTACGCCATAGGCGCTTTAATAGCAGGTATTGTTGGTGCTTTTTTTGGACTGATTTGGGCAGTGCATATTGCCGGAATTATCACGCTTTTTTCTGGTATTATCGTTTGGATAAGAATGAAAGAAACAATAGAGAAAAAGGAATAATTAACCTAATTTATAGCTAGATGTATAACTTATATTTAGTATGACTTTAAATAGAACATACACTTAAATTCAAAGCTATTTTTATGTAATTTTGTTTATATGAAAAAGATGTTCGTACTATTTTGTATTTCAATCTACCTTATTTCAACAACAGAACTTTCTCAGTTGTTGAAGTTTCCTGTATTGGTAGAACACTATATCGAACATAAAGATAAAAGCCCAGAGCTAACTCTTATAGACTTCCTTGAAATTCACTACAACAACCATTTAGAAGGTCATCCTTATGATGAGGATTATGAACAAGATCAGAAGTTGCCTTTTATAGCACAGGCTGATGTATTGAGTGTTTGTTTTGTATTTAATCCTCTTATTACTTTTGAAATAAAGAACAAACCTTTTCAAAGTAAACGCCAAAAAGCAATCTCTTTTGATGATGCTTTCTTAGAAAATAGCCTTCTTTCTTCTATTTGGCAACCTCCAGAATTCGTTTAATTATTTATTGGGTTTTCGATTGAATTTACTTGTACGGAAAGTTTTGCCATAAGGCTACTAAATTGCTGTATACGAGTATTTAATTGAAATGACAATGCTTTTAGATGTGTTATAATGTAATCGCGTCTCTAATTCATTTATCTCATTTTTAATAAAACGAATATGTTACATAAAATTATTGAGTTTTCCATTCGGAACAAACTCATCATAGGGCTGTTTACGATTGCCCTCATTGGCTTTGGTATTTATGAAGCCACAAAACTACCTATTGATGCACAACCTGATATTACGAATAACCAAGTGCAAATAATCACGGTGGCTCCGTCATTGGGTGCCACTGATATTGAGCGTTTGGTGACTTTTCCTATCGAGTTAGCAAATAGCAATATCCACGGAATTACAGAAATCAGAAGTTTCTCTCGCTTTGGTCTCTCATTAGTTACTATCGTTTTTGACGATAAAACGGATGTTTATTGGGCAAGACAACAAGTTTCGGAACGACTTCAAACGGTTCAGAATGAAATCCCTGATGGAGTAGGTGTTCCAGAATTAGGACCTATATCAACAGGATTAGGAGAAATTTATCAATATGTATTGCGCCCAGAAAAAGGGTATGAAGATAAATACGACGTTACCGAATTAAGAACTATTCAAGATTGGATTGTTCGTAGGCAGTTATTAGGCGTTAAAGGGGTTGCGGAAGTAAGCAGTTTCGGAGGAAAATTAAAACAGTATGAAATAGCTGTAAATGCCAATAAACTGCAAGCGTTGAACTTAACAGTTAGTGATGTATTTGCAGCTTTAGAAAATAATAATCAAAACACGGGTGGAGCCTATATTGAGAAAGGTCCTACGGTTCTTTACATACGCAGTGAAGGACTTATTGGCAATACAGAAGATATTGAAAGTATATCCATCGCAGCTACTTCAGATAATATCCCTGTGCTTTTGAAAGATGTGGCGGAAGTGAAAATTGGATTTGCAACACGCTATGGTGCGATGACTTACAATGATAAAGGGGAAGTTGCAGGAGCCATTGTAATGATGTTAAAAGGAGCCAATAGCAATGAGGTAATTAAAGATGTAAAAGAACGTATTGAAACGATTAAAAAAACCTTGCCTGAAGGAGTGGTTTTAGAGCCATTTTTGGATCGTAGTAAAATGGTAAATAATGCTATTGGAACGATTGAGAAAAATTTGGCAGAAGGTGCTTTAATTGTAGTCTTTGTTTTGGTATTGTTTTTAGGGAATTTTAGAGCAGGTTTGTTGGTTGCTTCCGTTATTCCGTTATCGATGTTGTTTGCAATCATCATGATGAATTTATTTGGAGTTAGTGGAAACTTAATGAGTTTAGGAGCATTGGATTTTGGACTAATTGTAGATGGAGCTGTTATTATTGTAGAAGCTGTTTTATATCAACTCTATCATGGAAAGAAATTTTTAGATGTAAACAAAATCTCTCAAAATCAAATGAATGAAGAAGTAAGTTCTTCTACATCTAAAATGGTTAATAGCGCCGTTTTTGGACAAATTATTATCCTTATAGTGTATTTACCCATCTTTTCATTAGAAGGTATTGAAGGAAAAATGTTTAAACCCATGGCACAAACTGTTGCTTTTGCATTGATTGGTGCTTTTATTCTTTCTCTAACGTACATTCCTATGATGAGCTCGTTGATTTTAAGTAAGAAAACAAAGCACAAACCTAATTTTTCAGACAAAGCCATGGCACGTGTAGAAAGCGTTCATCATAACGCTCTTGAAAAAGTATTGCATTTTCCTAAAACAGTTATTGCCCTTGTACTTGCTCTTTTTGTGTTTGCCATTTTCACGTTGTCTAACTTGGGAGGAGAATTTATACCCGCTTTAGAAGAGGGAGATTTTGCTGTCGACACACAGGTTTTAACAGGTAGTAATCTTCAAACCACAATCGATTATACGCAAAAAGCTGCGGGTATTTTAAAGTCTGAATACCCAGAAGTAAAAATGGTAGTAACTAAAATTGGAAGTGGCGAAGTACCAACAGATCCAATGCCCATGGAAGCTAGTGATATGATGGTTATTTTAAAAGATAAAAAAGAATGGACTTCTGCCAAAACTTTTCCTGAGCTCGCAGAAAAAATGAGTCAATCATTAGAAGCTGTTCCGGGAATTAGTACTGGCTTTCAATTTCCTGTTCAAATGCGTTTCAATGAGTTAATGACAGGTGCCAAGCAAGATGTTGTTTGTAAGATTTTTGGAGAAGATTTAGATAGTTTAGCTACTTATGCACATCGTTTTGGAGAAATCATTAAAACGGTAAAAGGGGCAGAGGATTTGTATATAGAGCCCATTACAGGAATGCCACAGCTTATCATTAAATACAACCGCGCTAATATTGCGCAGTATAATTTAGATATTTCAACAATTAATAAATTGGTAAATACTGCTTTTGCAGGGCAAAGCGCAGGACAGGTATTTGAAGGAGAAAAACGGTTTGATTTGATTGTGCGTTTAGATGAGAAGCAAAGAGAACATTTTGACGATATTAGAAATCTCTTAGTTCCCATTCCAAATGGTGGACAAATTCCATTATATCAATTAGCGGCAATTTCCATAGAAAATGGTCCAGCTCAAATTCAGCGTGAAGATGCTAAAAGACGAATTGTAGTAGGCTTCAATGTGCGTGGTCGCGATGTACAAAGTATAGTAGATGAACTACAAATTAAAGCGGATAAACAATTGAAATTTTCACCAGGTTATTATGTAACGTATGGCGGTGCTTTTGAAAATCTTAATAAAGCAAAAGACAGATTGATGATAGCAGTTCCCGTATCCTTAATTCTAATTTTTATTTTGTTGTATTTCGCTTTCCACTCGCTCAAACAAAGTTTGATTATTTATAGCGCTATTCCTCTTTCTGCTATTGGAGGTGTTTTCTTCCTTGCTTTGCGGGGTATGCCGTTTAGTATAAGCGCTGGAATCGGGTTTATTGCATTATTTGGTGTTGCGGTATTGAATGGGATTGTATTGATTGCTGAGTTTAATAGATTACGGGAATCTGGTGAAACAAATTTAATCACTATTGTTCTCAATGGTACGCGAACTAGATTACGCCCCGTTTTAATGACAGCTTTTGTAGCTTCATTAGGTTTTTTACCAATGGCATTGAGTAACGGAGCTGGTGCAGAAGTGCAACGTCCTTTAGCTACTGTTGTTATCGGAGGTTTAATGATTGCAACTTTCCTTACGCTTTTTGTGTTGCCTATTTTATATGTTTTATTTGATAAATTGCATTTGCCTAAATTGAAAAGGCTTTCAAAAAAAGGAGTGCTTCTATTATTTTTGACTGTAAATCTTTCAGCATTTTCTCAGAATATAACATTGGAAGATGCACTTGTAATGGCTATGGATAATAACTTAACTCTGAAAAGTAAATCGTTATTAGCTACTTATGCAGAGAAACGTATTTCTACAGCTGCCAACCTTCCTCAAGCAGACGTTACAGCTGAATTTGGACAAATAAACTCAGCTACTTCAGACCAAAAGTTTGGAGTTAATCAGTCATTTAGTTTTCCTACTGTATATAATAAACAGAAAAAAGTTCTTAAAGAAGAATGGAATGCAGCAGTTATTGCAACCAATCTTAATAAGCTTGAAATTAAAAAAGCAGTTACCGAAATGTTTTATCATATTCTAGTATTGCATGAAAAGGAAAGAGTTTTAAAAAGTTCAGATGCTATGTATGAATCGTTTTTAGAAAAGGCAACACTTCGCTTTGATAAAGGAGCAAGTAATGTTCTTGAAAAAACAGCGGCTGAACTACAACGAGAAAATAGCGCTATACAGTTAAAAACTTTGGTTACTGAAATTGAATTGACAAAGATTCAGTTACAGCTCATGTTGAATACAGAGATCTCTTATGAGCCTGTTGCAAATAAAATAACGATAGAATCTGTTTTAATAGATCCTAATATCGATTTAGGAAGTCACCCATCATTTCAGCAATCTATTCAAGAAGTAGACCTAGCTAAAGCCAATGTGAAATTGGAAAAAGCAAAGTTGTTACCTAGTTTATCTGTAGGTTTTTTTAATCAAAGCTTTAATGATCTAAACAAGAATCGATTCAATTCTTTTGAAGTAGGTATTAGTATCCCTTTGTTTTTTGGAGGACAGAAATCTCAAATTAAAGCAGAAGAACAAAAGGTTTTGTTTGCAGAAAACGAATTAGCCTATAAAAAAGTAGAATGGGAATCTATGTATGAAAAAGCGATAGAGGAATTAAATACCCAGTCAGAAATCGTGAACAGTTATGAGCAAAAACAATTGCCAAGAGCGCAACTAATACTTAAAACAGCTCAAGAACAATTTACCCTAGGAGAAATAGACTATTTAGATTGGGTAATGTTGAGCAATCAAGCCATTCAAATTAAAAATGATTATTATAACAGTGTGCTGTTACTTAATCAAAGTATCATAAACATTCAATATCTTATTTCTAAATAACATGAAAAATATCATCATCATTCTCGCTTTCTTTACATTGATAAGTTGTGGAGAAAAAGAAAAATTAGCAGAAGAAATAGTTCTAGAAGAAGTCAATAACAGTTTAAAATTAACAGATGAAGAATTAAAAACTTTTGATTTATCAACAGTTGTTTTACAAGAAAGAACTATAACAAAAAACTTGAAACTAAACGGAGAACTAAATGTTCCACCACAGAACTTAGTTTCAATCAGTAGTGCATTAGGAGGCTATGTAAAGTCAACTAAACTATTGCCAGGAATGTTTGTTAGAAAAGGAGAAGTACTTGCGGTAATAGAAGACAACCAGTTTATTCAGTTGCAACAAGATTATCTTACAACTAAGACGCAATTAGTAAATGCCGAAGCAGAGTACCATCGTCAGAAAGATTTAAATCTAAACAAAGCAAGCAGTGACAAGGTCTACTTACAAGCGGAAGCTGATTACAAAACATTGCTCATTAGCAAGAGTTCTTTAGAACAAAAGTTGAAATTAATTACCATTGATCCCAATAAGGTTTCAGTAGCTAATATTCGTGAGAGTATTTCAATTTACGCCCCTTTCAACGGCTATGTATCAGACATCTTTGTGAATATAGGTAAGTATATTTCGCCAAATGATGTTTTGTTAGAATTGATTAACCTATCTGATTTATATTTAAAATTAAAGGTATTTGAACAAGATTTGGATGCCATTGAAATTGGACAGTCAGTAACCGTTTATACAAACAGTAAACCTGATAAGAAGTATGAGGCAGAACTCATTCAAATAGGTAAAAGTTTTTCGGCAGATAGGGCAGTAGCGGTTTATGCAAAATTAAAAGAGGTTGATCCTAAGTTAATACCAGGCATGTATATGAATGCAGAAATTACAGTACCTGAGAACAAAACTAAGGCACTTCCAGAAGAAAGTGTGGTCTCTTTTGAAGGGAAAGACTATGTGTTTGAGATTTTAGACTCAAATACATTTGAAATGATAGAGGTACAGGTCGGAAACTCGGGTAATGGCTGGCTTGAAATTAAAAATGCAGCAACATTACAAGATAAAAAAATAGCCGAAAGGGGAGCGTATGCCTTGTTAATGGCATTGAAAAATAAGGGAGAAGAATAAAACACCAAACATTAGTTTTAACAAAAATAAAGTAAAAATGAAAAAATCAACATTTAAAACGCTAGCATTAGTTATTGTGCTAGTACTCGTAATTATTCAGTTTTTTGGAATAGAAAAAAATAATAATCCTATAGCGTCTAAAAATGCTATAGAAGAACATTACAGCGTTCCTCCCAAAATACAGCAATTATTAAAAACAAGTTGCTACGATTGTCATTCCAATAACACCACATATCCGTGGTATAGCAATGTACAGCCAGTAAAATGGTGGTTAGATGATCATATACGCGATGGTAAAAAACATCTGAATTTCGATGAGTTTAATACTTATACAATAAAGAAAAAGTTGCACAAGTTGGACGAAGTAGTAGAAACCATCAACAAAGATGAAATGCCATTAACTTCCTACACATTGATTCACGATAATGCAAAATTATCTGCAACCGATAAAAAAGAAGTGGAAGCATGGGTAAACGAATTAAAAAAAGAGATTCGATAAATCTCTTAGCTTTTATGTTTCATTTTCCTTAGCCATAAAGTCACCGTCCAAATCATTGTAATACCAAATAAAACAAAAAGAGGTAGGTAGTAATTTTCAAAAAAACGATGAAAGTAACTGCCTACAATGGTGTAGATACTGGCAACACAAAGTTTAAACAGTATAAACTCTTTATTTGCCCAAGTGGTTTTAGCGTTGAAGAAGCCCATGTTTTATTAATTTAAGTACAATAAAATTACTATTTTTAAAATGTTAAATCATCATAATTATGCAATATAATATACCTGAACATTTAAAAGGACTTGACGATAGTGAGGTAACTGCGTCACGAAAACAACATGGTTATAATAAAATGGCTGGTGTTCACAAAAGTTCAGGACTAGAATTGTTGTTGAACATATTAAAGGAACCCATGCTTATCTTGCTTTTTGCAATTTCAGTAATCTATTTCATTGTAGGTGATTATGGAGAAGCTGTGTTTATGTTATTGGCAATTTTTGCGGTTTCTGCTATTTCTTTCTATCAAGATACTCGAAGTAAAAAAGCTTTGGAGGCTTTGGAAGAACTCAATGAACCGTTGAGCAAAGTAATTCGAAATGCACAACTTGTTGAAATTCCGACAAATGAAATTGTAGTAGGTGACCTTTGTATAACCGAAGAAGGAAAGATGATTAATGCTGATGGTATCATTGTTCACAGTAATGATTTTTCAGTTAACGAATCTTCGTTAACAGGAGAGAGTTTATCTGTTTTTAAGAATAGCGAAAGTGACGATAGACGGATATATTGTGGAACATTGGCTGTTTCTGGGCTTGCAGTCTTTAAAGTCGAAGAAATTGGAGAGCAGACGCGAATCGGAAAAATAGGTAAATCACTTGCAACAATCAAAGAAGAGATTTCACCTTTACAGCTTCAAATCACAAAGTTCGTAAAAGCAATGGCAATTGTGGGGATTATTATCTTCGTTATTGTTTGTGTAGTCAATTATTATCACACCCATAATCTTGTGGATAGTTTGCTTAATGGACTAACACTAGCTATGTCAGTGCTGCCTGAAGAAATACCTGTAGCATTCACTACTTTTATGGCGCTGGGAGCTTGGAAACTCATGCGTGAGGGAATTATTGTTAAGCGAAGTAGTATTGTGGAAACATTAGGGAGCACGACTGTTATCTGCACAGATAAAACGGGAACCATTACCGAAAACACGATGCAGTTAAAGCATCTTTACGATTATCAATCAGATAAAATTTATGAAAAAAAAGAGTTTAATCAGGACAAACTTGCGCAACTAATTGACTATGCAATGTGGAGTAGTGAACCTGTGCCTTTTGATCCCATGGAGAAAACATTGCACAGCGTTTATGAACAAACCCAAAAAACGGATCAAAGAAAGGATTATACCATGTTTCACGAGTATCCGTTAGAAGGAAAACCTCCCATGATGACTCATCTTTTCGAAAATGAAGCAAAAAAGCGAATTATTGCAGCAAAAGGAGCGCCAGAAGCTATTCTCGCTGTTTCATCACTTTCGGATGCGGAAAAAGACAAAATTCGTAACATTATTAAAACGTTAGGACAGCAAGGGTTTCGTATTTTAGGAGTGGCTTCATCAAATTTTGAAGGAAATAACTTCCCAGAAAGACAACAAGATTTCAACTTTGAATTTCTGGGATTGGTTGTGTTTTATGATCCGCCTAAAAAAGGTATTCAGGATGTCTTCAAACATATTTATGACGCAGGAATTAAAGTTAAGGTCATCACTGGTGATAACAAAGACACAACCAAAAGTATTGCAACACAAGCGGGTATTGCGCATACAGAAGCGGTGATTGAAGGTAAAGAGATTATGGAATGTTCGGAAGAACAACTTTTACAAAGTGTGGAAGAAAAAGTATTGTTCACAAGAATGTTTCCAGATGCTAAACTGGCTGTGGTTAATGCTTTAAAAAAGAAGGGAGAAGTAGTGGCTATGTTGGGTGATGGGGTAAATGACGGTCCTGCGCTTAAAGCTGCGCACATTGGTGTGGCAATGGGCAGTAAAGGCACAGAGATTGCAAAGGCTGCCGCTGCTTTAGTGATTACCAATGATGATTTGGATAAACTCATTATCGGAATTGCATCGGGAAGACGAATTTATGACAATATTAAAAAAGCCATTCAATATATTATTTCTATTCATATTCCAATTATCCTTACGGTTTCTTTACCCTTGTTTTTAGGTTGGATATATCCACAGATATTTACTCCTGTACATGTTATTTTTTTAGAATTGGTTATGGGACCAACGTGTTCTATCGTATACGAAAATGAGCCTATGGAAAAGGATACCATGTTACAGAAGCCAAGAAGGATGACTGACACATTTCTTAATTGGAAAGAGTTGATGATCAGTATTATTCAGGGATTGGTGATTACCGCAGGTGTATTGTTTGCCTATCAATGGGCTGTTCAGAATGGTGGAAACGAAGAAAAAACAAGAGCAATGGTTTTCACCACCTTGATTTTCGCCAATATTTTATTGAGCTTAACCAACCGCTCGTTCCATTACAGTTTGTTTGAAAGTTTCAAGAACAAAAATTATTTATTTGCTGTGGTTAGTGGTTTAGCTCTAATCCTGCTGTTTGCAATTTTGTATGTTGAGTTTTTCGCTAATTTCTTTCACCTAACTGGATTGAAAATTGAAGAATTAGGTACAGCTGCGGGGATTGCTTGTGTATCAGTATTATGGTTTGAAGTTTATAAATGGATTAGAAAACTAAATCATTACTCGGATTGATACGTTTGGAATTAAAAACCTGACAATCAAAACTTTGGCTACCGACATCAATTTGTCGGAATCAGCTTTGTATCATCATTTTAAAAGTAAAAATGATATTTTGCTTGGGCTGCTTAATTATTTTATAGCGGAAATGAAAACACGTATTAATAATATTCCTATAAATCGTAATGACTCGGCGGGGCTATAGTTTGTTCGTCGCTTCTATTTGTATAAGAAAAAGAGAATTGATACTTTATTTTCTCAGTTATGGAATTAATTTATGATTTGCATACTTACACTAAAGCTTTTACCTACATAAATTCATAGATTACTGAATAGAAAACTAAATAATAGCTTCATCGAGGGAATAGCTATTCTCATCTGCTAAAAGTAGAGCTTGGTCGACAAATGTTGCCAGATTTAATTTTTTATTTGAACTTAGCAGGAATGGAAGAAAAGATCGTAAATCAAAATAAAGTCACTAATTTAGTAGGAGTTATCCTATTGGCGATATTAATATTTTTAATGATACCGCTCTCTTATGGGATGCAACTGCCTTTTGTCTATTGGATCAATCAAATTATTTTCTTTTTATTATTACTTAGTCTTCTGTTTCTGAACACGAAATGGTTGGCTCCAAAGTTATTGGATTTAATCTCTCAGGGGTACATTGATTTGGCACATATTGAAATACTTGTACTTGATGAGGCTGATCGTATGTTAGATATGGGATTTGTAAATGATGTTAAAAAGATTCTAACAAAAGTACCCGTAAAAAAGCAAACACTTTTTTTCTCGGCAACAATGCCGCAAGAAATAAGAAAATTTTCTCAGTCAATTCTTAAAGAACCCATAGAAATTAACGTAACGCCAGTATCCTCAACAGCAGAAACTGTGAAACAGTCCGTTTATTTTGTAGAGAAGAATGAAAAATTTGATTTGCTTGTTCAAATTCTTGATGATAAGAAGATTAATCGTTCATTAGTTTTTGCAAGAACTAAACATGGTGCCGACAAATTAGTTAAAAGCTTATTGTTGTCTGGAATTCATGCAGCTGCAATACATGGTAATAAATCGCAAAATGCAAGACAACGTGCATTGGATGATTTTAAAAGTTCTAAAATACGAGTACTTATAGCTACAGATATTGCTGCTAGAGGTATTGACATTAATGAATTACCACATGTCGTTAATTATGAATTACCAGATGTACCTGAAACATATGTTCACAGAATAGGTCGAACAGGACGTGCTGGATATCATGGAACATCGGTTTCATTTTGTGATCGCCAAGAAAAGAAAGAATTACAAAGTATACAAAAACTAATTGGCTTTAAAATGGCTGTTGCCATACAATAAAGTTTAATTAATAATCAAATAAGATAAATTATGGCAGAATCTTTTACTAAAAAAGAAAATACCAAGAAAAAAATAAAAAGATCCAAAGATAAGCAACTTAGAAGAGACGATCGTAAAGAGAACAACAATAGGGGCAAAAATTTTGAAGATATGATTGTTTACGTAGACGTGAATGGCCATTTTACAGCTGTTCCTCCTCATCTTCAGAATAGAGATGCTGACTTAGCAAAAGCTAAAAAAGCACAAGAATCTGCAGCACGTCATAACGATGATTTCACGGGAATTGTAAATTACATAAGTGATAAAGGTTTTGGTTTTATTACAGAAGATGAAACAGGTGAAAGTGTTTTTTTTCATATAGGTCAACTTACTCAAACTTTTGAAAAAAACAATAAAGTAACATATAAAAAAGAATTAGGTGCAAAGGGTTACCAAGCAGTTGATTTAAAAAAATAATAAATTAAATAATAACAAGAATGCAAGAAGGTACAGTAAAATTTTTCAATGAAACTAAAGGTTTTGGTTTTATTTCTCAAACAAATGGTAATGAAGACGTATTTGTTCACAACTCAGGATTAATGGAAGACATACGTGAGAACGATGATGTAACTTTCGACATTGAGCGCGGACAAAAAGGTCTAATGGCTGTTAATGTTAGAAGAAAATAACCCAAAAGGTTTTTATATCTAAGGCATGTAATTTTTTTACATGCCTTTTTTTATTTAAATCTTATACAAGATCGAATTTATATTCATCCCAGCTCCTACTGATGCTAAGAGTATAACATCACCTGGTTCTAATTTATGGTTTTCTAACTCATCATGTAAAACCATAGATAGTAAGCTTGGTACTGTCGCTACAGAACTGTTCCCTAATGTACTTATAACCATTGGCATAATATGATCGGGAATTGGATAGTCATAAAGTTTATAAAACCTTTTTAAAATTTCCTCATCCATCTTCTCATTCGCTTGGTGAATGATTATTTTTTTTAAATCTTTGATTTCATGGATAGAACGGATAAAGTGAACCACTCGCAGCGGATGAAAGTGAGCATAGCAAAGCAAGT
>NZ_RQVQ01000054.1 GCF_003865405.1 Paenimyroides tangerinum | reverse complement strand
TCTGCGCAATCGGGCTTAACTTCTCTGTTCGAAATGGGAAGAGGTGAGCCCCGACGCAATAATTACCCTATATCGGTTTGTTGAGTAATCAACATATATTTAAAATAAAGTTTCAGTAAAAATACATCAAAGATTAATAACAGGCAAAACGGTTGTAAATAAAGGCTTTACAGCCGTTTTATGATTTTTTGGTAATGAGGTAAAAAGCAGTAAAAAGCGAGGTTTGGCAAAAGTAAGGTTACTAAAACGTTACTTTTACATATTATAAACAATCATTTAAAATACTGTATTTCAGCTTTCTGCATAGTTTTTCATATTGTTCCGTAGCTCACATAGGTTTAATTTTATCATTAAGAATTGTGAGTATGGAAACGACAAAAAAATCAACATTTAAGGTATTATTCTACCTTAAAAAGAACGCCCCAAAGAAAAACGGAAAAGTCACGGTTATGTGCAGGATTACCGTAAACGGCAAACAGTCTGCATTCAGTACAAAGCTGGATATTTCCGCAACAAATTGGGATTTGAAGTACGGCAGGGTTTTAGGTAAAAGCCGAGAAGCCCAAGACACAAACAGCAAACTTGACAAAATTCGTTCGGGTATTGAGGAATGCTATTCCAAAATCCTGAAGAACGAGGGGGCTGTAAACAGTGCTAAACTTAAAAATGCCGTTCTTGGGATGGAAAGCGGAGAACTGACCTTTTTCAAATTCTATGAACAGTTCCTATTGGACTATGAGAAAAAGGTTAATAGTGGACTTCGGGTAAACGGCACACGCAGTAAATACAAAATACTTTTGAAACATCTTCGAAATTTTGCACATACAAAATACGGCTACTCCGATGTATCTTTTAACGACCTTACTCCTGATTTTGTACAGGACTTTGATTACTACCTGCGTGATGACCAAAGTTTGACCCACAACACCATTTGGCTGTATATGATTGGATTTACCACGCTTTGCCGATTGGCAATGAGCAGAAAGCATCTTGCTTTTAATCCGTTCAGCGAGTACAAGAATACCAAAAAAGACAAAGACCGCGGCTATCTTTTACGGAACGAATTAGAACAGCTTGTAACGTTCAACTGCGAGAAAAAGAAAGATGAATTGGTTAAAGATTTGTTTGTTTTCAGTTGCTTTACAGGGCTTTCCTATTCAGATATGAAAGGACTTAAAAACAGCAATCTTCAAGATTTCTTTGACGGCAACCAGTGGATTATTGTACGCAGAAAGAAAACGGCTACATCATCAAACGTGATGCTCTTGGATATTCCGAAAATGATTATTGAGAAATATGCAGGGTTCTCAAAGAACGGAAAGGTATTTCCTGTACCATCAAATACAGTTTGTAATGACAGCCTAAAGCGAATATCCCAACAAATCGACTGCCTAAAAGAAAAGAAGGTAACCTTTCATTTGGCACGTCACACGTTTGCTACGTTGTTTTTAAGCGAGGGTGTTCCGTTGGAGAGTTTGAGCAAAATGTTAGGGCATAAGAATATTGCCACCACTCAGATTTACGCCAAAATTCTCAACGAGAAAGTTGGTAAGGATATGCAAAAAGTATCGCATAAATTTAAGGGTATGGAGCAGTCTTTTTTGGCAGGCCTGTAACATTATATCACAATTCCTTAAAACAATACAGCCCACCGTTTTTGAGCGGTGGGCTGTATCTTAAATTGACCGATACGGTTACAGTTTCAAAGCATTCTTTTTTAACGGCTAACGCTGATAGTTATCTTCCAATACCTTGATAATATCGCTTTCACGGAAAAGGATTTTCCGTTCAAGTTTGATAAAAGGTATCAGTCCGTCATCCCTGTACTGTTGCAACGTCCGTTTGCTGATGTGTAGCATCTGGCAAACCTGTTCGCGTGAAAGGTAGATTTCCCCTTTTAAGAGTGGATGAAAATATTCCCTGATATACAGCAGTTCATTTTTGATACCTACCACAGCTTCGAGCAGGGCAAGCATATCTTCGTTTGAATTTCCAATCTGTTTCATTTCTTTTGCTTTTTTAATGGTCGCTCTCCCTGCATCAGTAACTCCACTTCGGATAACCTGAAATAGGTTTTCCGATTGATTTGCGTTGCTCCAAGAATGCCTTTTGCCCTATACGTCTGCAACGTTCTTTTGCTGATGTTGAGCAATTGGCAGGCTTCCTGTTGATCGAGCCATTTAGTTGCCTGTTGCAGTGCTTTGTAGGGTGTAGTCATTTCCGCTATCAAATTGGAAACTTCCTTAACTTCCCTATGCAATGCTTTCAAAATTTGAATGTCTAAAACTGTTATTTCCATACCTAATCAATTTAGACTTCAAAAATATAAGGTACTTATACAGAACTTTCCAATGTTGCAGTCAGAGGTAGCATTTGGCGTTCACAGGCTAAATTGTATATTTAAAATGTACCCAAAAAAGAACAAAAAGGTAGCAAAGATAAGGCGGACAGCCATCGCACCGCCCAACCAAAAGACTACGGCATAATGGCAGGGCAAAAAAGGTGGCTTCGCCGAATATTTTGTGTTGCCCTGCCACCCTTCGGGACTTATTCCGTTTCCTTTTGGTTTTTCCGCTTGTCCGCCTTGATTGAATGGCTTTCTTTTTTTCTGTTTTTTTGTTTTGGAAAATAATTTTAAGAGGGAGAAACGCACTACCACCCGACACCGCACCGCAGTCAGAACAACGGCTTGTGCTTCTCGTCATAGATTTCGCTAATCAATTCCCCGAACTCCTGAAAGTGGTATTCGATAATATTGTCCAGATACGCATAAATCGTCAGCTTGTCGATACCCATACTATTTGTAAGCCTGTTAAATGTTTCGTGGTGTTCCTGCCGTACATAGACGGATTTGCCTTTACTTGCCGTTGTGTTCGGGATTTTAAAGAACTGGCCGCAATAATCCTCTTTCGTCAGTTTCTTTGGCTTTGAAGTCGTTTTTTTAGTGTTACTTGCCGACGGTTTTATATGTTCCGTTTCTGTTTCGGCAGTTTTTTCGTCTGTGGTAAAGTTGTCCCGATTCGTTACTGCCTGTTGTTCCTGTACAGGTTGTTTCTTTTCATAGCCAATAAAATTTTCTAAAGAAAAATCCTGCACTTCGGATTGCTGTTTTTTGTCGTCTTCGTGTATCATATCTATTGTTTTTAATGTTGTTTCTGATTAGCTGTTTAGTTAGCTGAACAGTCAGCTCTATATATCATTGCATTTGTTTAGCTATTTATATACTTACATATTTTCAATTAACTGTTTCATTCGCTAAAAAGCCAATGGATTGCAGACAATCTATTTAACCCATTGACTAACTCTGTAACCAATCAGCCAACTAACCACAGCAAAGGAAAAAAAAGCGATTCCAATCCGCATAAACGTGGCAGTCAGTGGCACTATTTGGCGTTCATTGTCATGTTTGTAAACAGCTGTTATTCAGACAGTATTAACGAACTTTGTAAACGGAAGCGGTCGGTTTTTTCGGCTAACTCCAATCCGTTTGCAAAACGGATTTTTCTGAACTCCTGTTCAGAGCAAGTTATCTCTTGAGGTCCTCGAAATGAATTTCGGCACCTCAAAAGCACTTGCCCTTGCAGGGGGCTGGAAACGGCTCCGAAGTCGCTCGTTTATTAAAAATTAAAAATGGATTATTATGGAAGAGAAAAACAGAAAACAGATTAGGAAAACAGGAAGAAAACCAAAGATTGACCCTGCCGTCAATCGGTATTCCATCAACCTTAATGCAGAGGACAATGTCAAATTTCTTGCCCTTTTTGACCAGTCAGAAATGAAAGTAATTGCTCATTTTATCACAGCTTGCATTTTTCAAAAGACGGTAAAGACCGTTAAAATTGATATGGATGCCATCGAGTATCACGAAAAGTTGACCCGATTTTTTAGTCAGTTCCGATCAATCGGAACAAATTACAATCAGGTTGTGAAGATATTGTACCGCAATTTTTCGGAGAAAAAAGCAGGAACATACCTTTTTAGATTGGAAAAAGAAACCATAGAATTGGTAAAAGTCACGAAGGAAGTTATCCGTTTGACCCAGGAATTTGAAGAGAAGTATTTGAAAAAAGAGTAAAGTTATGATTGCAAAAATCGGAAAGGGAAGCAATATGTACGGAGCGATTTTATACAATCAGCAGAAAGTGGATAAGGAAAACGGAACGGTTTTGTTGCTGAACAAGATACCCGATACAATGAACGGCAGGTATTCTGTAGCTTATTTTAATAATTGCTTTGAACCGTACCTATCTGCCAATATCAAAACGGAAAAGACGGTACGGCATATTTCATTGAACCCCGACCCGAAAGACAAGGTTAGCGATGAGCAGTTTACCGAAATGGCACAAGAGTATATGGAACGTATGGGCTACGGCAATCAGCCTTATATAGTTTTCAAACATACGGACATTGAACGAACGCATATCCATATCGTTTCGACCTGCGTAGGCATTGACGGTAAGAAAATCCCTGATGATTACGACCATCCACGCTCAATGGCAATCTGTCGGGATTTGGAAACAAAATACAATCTGCAAAAGGCTACTGAGCAGGAGCAGAAACAAGCCAATAAAGTTTTCAAGCCTGTAAATCATAAAAATGGCGACATCAAAAGTCAGATTGCTTCGGTAGTAAGGCATCTGCCAAAGTATTATAGCTTTTCGACTATGGGTAGCTACAATGCGTTACTTTCTCTTTTCAACATCATAGCGGAGGAAGTTAAAGGAGAACGGAACGGACAGTCTGTAAATGGATTGGTCTATGTTGCATTGGACGAAAACGGAAACAAGACAAGTAATCCGTTCAAGGCATCGTTTTTCGGAAAAGAAGCAGGGGTTGCACAGCTTCAAAAACATTTTGAGCAGTCCAAAGAAAAAATGAAAACCAACCCTGCAAGGTCTGTTTTAAAGAATACCATTGAATTAGCTATGCACACGACAAGCAATGAAACGGATTTTAAAAAGCAATTGACCGAGCAGGGCATCAATACCATTGTCCGCAGGAACGACAGCGGACGGATTTACGGTATGACCTTTATAGACCACGGAAGTCGAACCGTTTGGAACGCTTCGCAATTAGATAGAAACCTCTCAGCAAACGTATTCAATGATTGGTGGAACAACGGCAACAAACCTGAATTGAAGAGACAGGATAGCCCTGTTTCCAAAGCAAATGAAATAGACAACCTACCGAGACAAGATCTTTTTGAATTTCTTTCAAATGAACATTCGCCTAATTCTGATTTAGGATTGTTCAGTTTTTTACCCGATGCACAGGGAGAAGATTATGAGGAAGAACAGTTTGCTAACCGAATGAAGAAAAATAAGAAAGGTAGAAGATTGTTATAAAGTTTACCTTTCGTCTTGCTCATCTATCTTTCTTATAAGACTATCTTGAAGTGAGTTAATAAATTTTGTCTTGCATATTTTTCTGTTTTTTAACTCCATAAAAGTATGATAATAATCACCTAGCTCAATATTAAAATTTTTTTCGAATGTTTTAGCTATGACCTTTAAGTCAACATTGCCAAATGCTTTATGCGTATGTAAAGCATAAATAAGCTCAACCAACGATGTTTTGCTTTCAGCCCAAAAAAGTCTAGGTAGATTTGTTCTTCTATTTTTCTTATTAATTTTGTAATTTATTTTTTCAATTAAATAATCTTGCACCATATTATTGCTAATAATTTCTGCTACTTTGAAATCATGCGAGGTGCAAAAGGAAGGATCACATTCAATAAAATAACTTTCTAATGCTAATTTTATATCAAACTGACCTCTTACAAAATATTTATAATCAAGGTAAGTACTTCCTGTCCGGTAATATCTGTAAAAATCTAAATTAAAATCAAAATATCTTTTGATTTTAGATAATTCATTATTGTAATACTTCTTTAAAATACGATAACCTCCATACGGTTTTTTAGTTTCAATATTATAAATAGCATTGTAATAAATGAATTTTGACAGAAACTGTGGTTTAATCTCTTTGAAAAAATATATTTCTTCTTCTCTGGATTTAAAGCTATATTTTTGAATTAACATTCTTAAACTTTCTTTTGACCTAATCGTAATTTCTATAGCTTTTTCACAACGGCTCATTTCATTGTCAATTTCTAGGTTTAAAAAGTTTAATTGCTCGTTGAGGTTTGATAAAAGGTGGTTTATTTTTACTTTCAATACTTTTCATTGTTATGTTTATGAATTCACTAAAAAAGTAAGCCCTGAATGCTATACACAATCAGGGCTTTCAAACTAACTCAAATTTTGGTAAAGGGAAACAAAATCACTCTAAACAGTAGTGAATTTGTATTATATAAGATTATTGTTTTACCACTTTAAGTGTTTTTTGATTGTTTCCTGATTTTATCTTTAGAATATAATTTCCTTGTGGAAATACAGATAAATCAATTGAAGTTGTATTAGTATTTATTTTCTTATCTACTATTCGCTGTCCTAATAAATTAAAAATTTCAATTCCTGAAATTTCTTGTTCAGAAGAAATGTTTAAAATATCTTTTACAGGATTCGGATAGGCTTTCAAGTTAGCAAAATCAAAATCATTTACAGACAAAGCTTGTAAATGAACCATTACCATTAATGCTTCACTTTCACAACCATTTATAGTTTGTGTAACCCAATAGTAAGCTATATCTGCCAAGGCATCATTAGAATTAAGCGGTTGTGTTAAATCTTCATCGGCATACCATTTTAAATTTGCTCCTGTAACAACAACATCAGCTAAAGTAGAATCTTGAGGAAGTGTTTGATGAGCTTGCCCCTGTGGAGCCTGCGGTGATACGCATCCTTCACCTATTTCTAACTGATCCAAAGACCAGTAAAGTAAATACAATGTTCCTGTTTGAGCGGGAGATTTATATACCAATCTATATTTGATTGTCTGATATCCCTGTAAATCAATAGTACTAATAATTGTATTATAAGTTAAACACGTTTGCGATTGGTTTATGTTTGCTAATGAAATTTCTTCATGTTCAATCCAGTTATTTGAATTCCCTTCTGCGTATTCCAAAAAAAGTTCTGGTTTCTGAAAAGGTGAACTCACACCTAAATCATGATAAAGATCTTTTATACCGTATGTCATATTTATATTTACATCGTTGCCATTGTAAGTGTAGGTATCTGTTTGTAACCAAAAATCACTAGAAGGAGTGAAGAAGCTGCCTATTAACGAATTTTGCTGGCAAATTGGGTGTATCGCTGCATTACTCATAGCAAAACTTCCTTGTGTAGTCCAGTTTGAAGGTAATTGCTGTGTATTGAAATCTATATTTACCTGTGCTGATATGGTATTAAAGAATAATACCAATGCTAATGTTATTATTTTTTTCATATGATTTTTATTCTTTTATAATTACAGAAGCTTTATAAGTATTTCCATCCAATAAAGCTTCAATTCTTTTTTGTAATTCTTCTTTTGATTGCTGTGTTTTGTCAAAAGAAATGTAAGCCAGTTTGGTTTCAAAATCTACTTTAGCAGAATCAACACCTTTTGCATTTGCTAATTTGTTTTCTATCATTTTGGCACAACCTAAAGCACAGGTCATTCCGTCTATTTCAAAGTTTACCTCTTCTAAATTTTCAGGTAAAATAGCCACTTCTTTTGTTTCTGTTGGTTGCGTTTCTTCTTTCTGTGTTTCTCCTTTGCAGGAAACAATCAAAAGCACAACTGATAAGCTTACAAATTTGATATAATCTTTCATATTACTATATTTTAATTTTTTTTAACCATAAAAATCCCATTCAGAGTGGTTTTTATTTTACAACTCTGTATATTTAAATCTCTTAAATTTTGATTGTTTAACTAATGTTTACTTCAAATGAATTTTAATATTAATGACCTGTAAACTCTACATCACTCAATGTTTTCATAAATGAAATAAGATGCTCTTTTTCCTGTTCGGTAAGTGGAATTCTATTCCCGTTATTTTTAAATACAGGATCCAGATTGTCTGCCTCTATCACTCCGTTATCAAAATAATCCAATACGTCTTTAAGCGTAGTAAATTGTCCGAAACTTCCATAAGGTGCGGTGTATTCTACATTGCGTAAAGATGGTACACGAAAACTCATATATTCGTCCATATTTCCGGTAACCCTTGCTCGTCCTGCTTCGTTAGAATTTGTATTTATAGGAAATCCGATGTTTCGGAAACTTTGGTCGGTAAAGAGTTCCGTACTGTGACAAGAGGCACATTTCTGCTGAAAAACCTGATAGCCTTGCATTTCGTTTTCGGTAAATGTTGCTTCGTTTCGTTTTACTTTATCGTATTTACTATTGTCTGAAATCAACGTGTATTCATATTGGGCAATACTTCTGTAAATTCTTTCAGGTGTAATGTTTTCATCACCAAATGTTTTTTGAAAAAGTTCTTTATAAGCTGCATCGTTTTGAATTTTTCCGATAACTTCCAAAATAGAAGAATCCATTTCCTCGTGTGTGATAATCGGAACAATCGGTTGATTTTCTAAACTCAATTTACTTCCGTCCCAGTTATAAAACCTCATAAAAGCAAGATTTTGAATAGGCGGTGTATTACGAAGCCCAATTCTTCCTTCAATTCCGATTGCCTGTACATTATTATCTGCAAATGCACTGGACTGAATATGACAGCTGGCACACGAAATAGTATTGTCTGCACTGAAACGTTTTTCGTGAAATAGTTTTTCTCCTAATGCTACTCCATATTTTGTTGGTTTGTTTGTATAAAACGAGTTGTTTACTTGTGGAAATCCAACAGGAATATTTATTGATAATTCGGGATTATTCGTATACAGTGGCTCATAGTCATCATTGCTACAAGATACCAACAAAAATAAAATAGGTAAAATTTTCAGAAAAACTTTCATTTTCTTTGAAGTATTTTTTTAATGGAGCCGTCTTTAAGACGGCTCTTGTAAGTCTAAATTAGTTTTCTACGTTAAGAACAGAGAACATTCCTTTATTATCGGTTGTACCGTTTCCTCCTATATTATCTACAAATTTTACCATTTGAACAGCTGTATGAATATTAGGCGTTGCATTGTCTCCCATACCTGTTCCTGTTGAAAGTGTAATGGTATTATAAGCACCACTTAATAATTTATCAAAATCTGCTTTGATATTGATTTTAGGTGCTTTACTTCCTACTACAGCGTTTTGCGGAAGATCTAGAACAATATTTCTGTAGGCATCAACTCCTTGCGTATAACTTCCTTCAGAACCTTCAACGGTACTTCCTGTGTGGATAGACATTTGTTTATTATCGGTATCGTAAAATCCTTCGATTTTAGTAAAGCGATATCCGGTTCCCCATTCCCACATCATTTCTGTATCATTTGCTCCTGCTGTAGCATAGAAATTAGGAAATCTGGTTTGATCTAACGTATTCAAATCGCTTCGCACACCCAAACCTAATTTGATTTGTTTGTATTCTCCAGTCGGAATATTACTCATCACATAATTTAATGTGGAAGGATTTGCGTGATTTACAACAGTTGCTCCTTTATCTAAATCATTTACATTATAAGGCACTTCAGTACCATCGGCTTTTACCAAACGGATGTTACTGATTACATACTTCAATTCGGAAAAGCGGTGCACTTGTCCTGCATCTGAAGTGTTTACGCTTGCTGTTGAAGAAGTAGCTCCTCCCAAAACAATTTCGGTATCACCAAAGGTGTTTTTAAATGACAACGTTACGTTGTTTGCAACAGGAGCATCATCATCACTGCTACACGATACAAATGCCAATGAAACGGCAGATAACAATAAGTACTTTTTTAGATTTTTCATTTTTTTAAAATTTAGTTATTAATATTAATTTGTTTTATAGTTAAAAATTGATTTTTAAAGAAGTAAAAATATTGCGTCCCATTCTTGGGATATTTCCCCAATCGGCATAGGTACTGTAATATTCATTCAATATGTTTTCGGCTCCTACCTGAACTACCGTTCTGAAATTGTTGATGTAAAAAGTATAATCGGCAGACAAATTCCAAACGGTATAAGAAGGTGTTTTATCTTCTCCGTATTCAGGACTGTAATTGATTTGTTCCAAATCACCATTTATAGATGTCTGAAATCCGAAATCTTTGTAGTGATATTGTAATGAAGTCTGATAACTCAACGGACGAATAAAAGGAAGGTTTCCATCTTTATTGTCTTTTCCACGAGCATAGGTCAATGTTCCTTTCCAATGCAAATGTTCTATTATATCGTATTTAGCATTGACTGAAAAATTGAAAAGCGTTGCATAATCCAATGATGTATAACCTTTTACTCCAACTGACTGATAATTCATCGGGCTTCCCATACTTAAAATTCTTCCGATGATGTAATTTTCGATATGAAAATAATTGGCTTTTGCCTGAAGGCTAAATCGTTCGTTTTTAAAACCAGCACTTGCATTAACTTCATACGAAATTTCATTTTTCAAATCAGGATTTCCGATGTAATCGTAACGGTCAAAACTGTTGTAAATGTAATAGCCATAACCTTCTGAAACCGATGGTGAACGATGACCGTAACCACCTCCGACAGAAAAATTAAATTGCTTGACATCTACATTGTAACCTGCATACAGGCTTGGCAAAAATCTTGTTTTTTCCTGTGATGCTCCCGGATGAAAAATCCAGTTGAAGTCAACATATTTAGAATGATTGTAATTCAATCCCAAAGAGCCTCCGAAGTTAACCTGACTATTTTCTGTAACCTCTAAAGAATTATTTACCGAAAGTCCTGCATATTGGGTAGTAACCCAAGGCCAACTATAGGCAAACATTGTTCTTTCGCTTCTGTCCTGCGGATACATTCGCATTTCTGCAATTGATAAATTATCATACGCATTCAGTTGTACTTCAGAAGAATAATTGCCTTTCTTTAGGTTGATTTTAGAAACCAATCCGTAGGTGGTACTCCAACCGGGCATATCCATATGAACCAGATTTTCAGGTCGAGTGGTATCGTCCATATAATGTTCTATAGCATTGAAATAGATTTTGGAATCCCAAACCCGTACCAATCCTTCTTCAAATAATTGCTTATAAGCAACCGAAGTAATCAAAGCTCTCGAAAGCCATAAATCCATCGGAAGTGCAGGATAACCCACATCTTTTGCCACATCAAAAATAGCATCAACTCGCAAAGAAGATAAATCACTTGTTTTGTAAGCTAATCCTAACGAACTATTGAATTTCTTGAATTGCGAATGATTGACTTCATTGTTATTTCCATCAGAATAATTCTCTGCTTTTCGATACGAAATACTTCCATCTGCTACAAACTTATTACTCGAAAAAGAGATATTTCCGAGGTTGAAAAACTGCTTGTTGTTAAACTCAAATCCTGATTGGTAAGCACCTTTCCATTCTTGTTTTTCGCTAAACGAAGTATTTTTCCGTTTCAAATCAATACTTCCTGCAACTGTTGAACCGTGCATACCGCCTTCCTGACCTGATTTGATGTCGATTGTAGAAAGATTATTGCTTTCCACATACGAAGTAATCGGATCCATCTTATCGGTACAAGCTCCGAAAACGTGCATTCCGTCAATGGTAATGATCGAACGTTCGCTACTCATATTGTTCAACAATGGTTCCCAAGCATAAGCACCACGTTTAATGAAACTTATCTGGTCAGAGGAAGCCAGAAACTCATCAACTGTAACCGCCATTTTCATTTCGGTTTCGATTTTCTTTTTAACAACCACATCTATTTCAATTTCTTCTAATTCTGTTGTCAATGTATCATTTTCAATGTTTTGAGCGTTGGCAAATATTCCCAAAAAGCAAACTATAATTGTAATATATCGCATAGCATCAGAATAAGATATTAATATGAAGTTCACTTTTTGCTCCTTCGATTCCGGGTGTGAAATCAGTTGGTACTTCTGTTCCTTTGATGAGTGCTCCGTTTTGATTTAACATCATAAAATTCAACGTCCAGTTTCCGGTCATTGTATAATTAACTACTCCGTAATATAATCCATCTGCTTGTTGGGTTAAATCCACATTGTTAGGTGACGAATGATTTCCCATAGAGGGTTCGGGCATTCTCGGATCTAACAACAACGTATAGTTTTCTACTTCATCGTACGAACATTGTGATGGGTCGGGAAAAGCTCCTGCCGGTTCAACAGGCTGGTTGTATTTAAAAATCCCTGCAACCAATTCGTTTTCTGCAACCATGGGTTTTTGAGGTGCAATGAGTGCGATAAAATACTGCTCTCCGTCATTACCTGTAAACTCTGTCATATTCAAATTCATATTGGTTTGATTCTGAATCGTAACCAACTTGTTAACCGTATGGGTTTGATTACTATCTGTAAAACTGATATATAAGTCCCAGTTTTCCATTGGGTTGCTTATACTTGTAAATACAACATATCCTGAATAAAACTGTTCTTCAGAATTATAAACCAAATGATACCTGTGTGGGCACGAAATTTTGTTGTTATCGGAATAGGTAAGTATCGGCAAAAAAGTAACCTCCGAATTATTCAGAGCCTGATTGGTTTGGGTGTTGGTAATGGTTAAACGAATTTCATTATATCCTTTATAAAAAGTTCCGTTTAAAGCTTCAATACTGATTTTGTAATTATCGCTATTGAATGAAGTAACTTCTTTAAATTCAAAATATTCGGTAACGTCACGGTTGATTTCGGCTTCAAAATCCGTTTTATCAAGTGTGCACGAGCTTGTAACTGCAAGCAATGTCGCAATTACAAAAAGATTAAAAAATTTCATTACAGTGAATGTTTAATTAAAAACTATTGTGTATCAACAACAATTATATGAGATTACTACGCTATTTGATTCATAAAGCGTTTCTTACTTTGAAATACTACTGCTGATAAAAAAGTACAGCGTTGTTTCCTGAATATTTATCATATTCAGTTTTAGATATTGAAGAAATCGATACCTAATAACAACACCATTTTAGAATTAAACTATCGGAGGTCTGAATACGGAATTTGTCTCTAAATGAGAATAGGACAAATTATAATTTGAAGTTATTTTTGATTTGTGTAGGTAGAAGAGCGGTTTTAAACCAAGATTTTCTTCTATTTCCTGATAGAAAACAACACTTGTTTCTACCGAAAAGTGCTTACTACCTTTACCATTTTCAGAAGTATCGGAAGCTTTCGCCAATTCTTTTTTCAAATGACATTTTCCGTTACATCCCAATTCGGGCTTGTCTTTATTTACACAAAGCTCATTTTTAATATAGTCATAAAACACCACATATTCCACAACGGGAATAACAGGCTTAAAAAGCATAAACAGTGCTAATATTACTATAAACTTTTTCACTAAAGTCGTTTAATTTAGGACAAAGATAATTGATACACTTATAACTAATATATGATTTTAATCATATCAAAAAGCAATATTTTATATCAAAATCTTTTTTCACGGTGCAAAATTCACTCGTTTTTTATCAATAGCCAAATTTTGGATTGAATGTGTAATTAAATGGAT
>NZ_RQVQ01000053.1 GCF_003865405.1 Paenimyroides tangerinum | reverse complement strand
GAGCCGTTGCGCTATGCTCACTTTAATCCGCTGAAGGTGGTATACTATAGCCGTTTTTTGCACATTTACTTTATTACCTAAAACTATAGCAACATCAGCATTAATTTTTTTGTCATTTAAACCATCTATCGAAATAATAACTGTATGAATAACAAACCATAGAATAAAAAATATAAAGATTGCTTTTGTGATTTTTAGTAGTTTATTCATATTTTAATCGTTGAGTAATTTACTTTTCTAAATATCACCAAACTTTATTTCTTGATTCTGATTTTAAATTTTAAATCAAATGAAAAGACATGTTCATAAGTAAATTTATTTGGTAAACTTGGTGTGTATAAGGTTGGATTATAAATAAATCCAACATTTATAAATCTACCAATTTTGAAATACGCAGGAAATGATAAACCGAGAGCACCGTGTTTTTCATCGAAATTTTCGTTCAAAACATAAATTTCTTTTTGATAATCATAATAGCCATTATCATGTAATATCCATCTGTAATTTATATATGATAAACCATACCCAAAGCTGAATCGTTTATAGTTATGGTTATGAGTTAACATAAATACATCTGATTTATAATGTTCATGCGCATTATCATAATTATAAAAATAGGCAGGTGAAGCTTCATAATTTGTAGTAAATAAATATGTGAAATTTATAAATCTATTTTTCTGGTAATAATAATCAGCTCCAATAGAAAATCCATATCTTCCAGTTTCTTTTTTAGGTGAGGTATTTTCTGGTTGTATATAAAATGAATTGACAAGTGGAATCGATACATTTAAAAAAATATTTCCTTTTTCTGTTTCAAATCTTTTTCTACTCTGCCTTTTGTTGTATAATACATGAATTGAATCATTATTTACAAAAACCGTTTTTCCGTAAAAAAATCTTCTATGATTCGTATAATCTACAGCATAACCAATAGGTGCGAAATATGTAAAGAGTAAGTTGCCATAAAGAAATTTTTGTGTATGTTTTGGTTCTACAAAATATTCAGTTTGTAAACTATCAGTAATGAATTTGACACTTAAAGGACCTTTTCCACGTTTTACTTCTATTTTTGCAGGTAAATTGTATGTACTATCTTGAATTTGAACTTGAGCATTTTCAACTTGACTTTTTATTTCTAGATTTTGTATTTTATGACTAAAAACAGTCGCACATGAAGTGAATAATAACAATATAAATATAAGTGATATGGCTTTTTTCATAAGATTTTTTTGTTATTTTCATTTTTCAACTTTTTGTAGCGCTAAATAAAAATTATCTAAAAACTTTTGTTGTTCTACATTATCTTTAAAAAAACGTTGATAATGATTTCCACAACTGCTAATGTCTGTAATATTTTCTTTGTTAAAAGACCAATCATCAATATTCTTTACATCAATGCCAATATCGCCACTGCAATTTTTCCAAATTCCAATAAATTCATTTATGTTAACCGTATCTAATTTGCTAAAGTCCGCATAAACAGTAAAACCGTTCATTTCTGGGTTGAAAAATTTGTAAATTTCATAAACAGGAACACCTCCCCAAATTATAGGTCGTTCTTCTGGTAACTTAATAAATTCCAAATTTGATTCGTTCATCATTTTAGATTGCGCACCTTCTTTCCAAAAATGTTTTTCGTAAGATAGAATCGTACCTGTCGGAACCATTATTTTTTTAACTAGTGTTGGTTCTGTAGTGACGTAAAATGGATTGTTTACTTCTGGACTTCCTGCTGGATTCATGTTAATATTGAAATCACACGATATAAAAGAAAAAACGAAAAGTAAACAAATGATTTTTATTTTTTTCATGATTTTCAATTCAGAAAAATTAGTCCATATATTCAAAATCATACAATATGATATCATCGATTTTATGTGCCCAAACTTCACTTGTTTCAGTACCAGGAAACGCTCCAACAACACTTGTGTTTTCAAATTCATTATTAAAATAATACACAATATCTGCTTTATATTTAATCGGTTTCTTTAAATTGTTTTTAATTTTCAGAACCGTTTTCCAGTCACTATCATCATTTCCATCATTATAGAATGCTCCAATAAAATAAATTTCAATGGTGTTTTCTTTTGGACGTAATGAAAATAAATCTACACGATTTTCGAACGAATAAGGTGTTGTATATTCATCATAAGATAAAATGCGATATTCTAATTTTTTGTTATCTACTTCTTTTATTTCTAAAACAATTTTTGACCATAATGAAAATTCAAATTCTCCGTATTCAGAAGGATATACGACTGTTTCTTGGGCAAAAGAAGTAAAATAATTTGTTGTTAATAGAATTAGTAATAATATTATTTTTTTCATAGCGTTTGTTTTATTTCTTGTAATTTTTGTTAAAAAATTCTTTAAATGAATTTACTTCTTTTTCTTGAATAATTGGTATTTCCAAAGCACCTAAAATTTTAGATATTTTATAATTCTGTGCCGGCGTGTCAAACATGATGTTATCTCCATCTTTTAAATCAAACGAAAATGCAGTGCCAAACAAGACTGTTTCTGCTTTTTTAAGGGTTTCATTATTTATAAAAATCGGCCAACCGCAACTGGCTAATTTCGGATCAATCGGAAGAATTATCAATTCTGAAGTTTGACGATTAAAGGCTATTGCATAATTATGATATTGTGTTTTTCTTGTAACCAGATTATCTTTGTTTTCTGCTAATTTTCCATAAACGATTTCAAAACCTGATAAATCATCTTTTTTTAACGCTTGAAGCATAAAAAATTTCATTTTGTTTTTTGTTGCTTTATTTTCTTCTTCTGATATTGAAAAAAAACTTTTTAATGTATTAAATATTCCCATTTTCTTTATTTAAGTGTTAATTTATTAAAATATTTGATTCCATATAGAAATTGAACAAACTGTTAATCTGATCTACTTTGGCTATACGTTTTTAGAAAAAAAACAAAACCTTTGATATTACCATAATCTGATATAATATCAATTTGTCTTTTTCTAATTTATAATTATTTCTTTTAGTCATTTTGAAAGTAACCTATAATGAAATCTTTATTTTCAATCTATATATTTATTTACAAAATTTCAAAATTGCTTCATCTGCTTCTGGATTACCCAATCGTTTTGCTTTTTGAAAATCATTACAAAAATCTGGCATATTCAGTTCTTTTTTTGCTTGACCTAAAACCAAATAACCGTAATCATAGTTTGGGTTTATTTCTACAGCCTTGGAAGCATCTTCATAGGCTTTTAAAAAATTTCCTAATTCTAAATTTAAATAAGCACGATATCCAAATGCACGAAAGAAGTTAGGAGAAATTTCTAATGATTTGTTAAAATCATTTTCAGCCTCAATATATTTTTTTAATTTTCGGTAATTTAGACCTCTATCAATATATGGAACGTGATTTTTAGGATTAAGTTCAATTCGTTTACTAGCATATTCTAAAGATTTGGTGAAGTTTTCTTGGTCAAAATACAATAAACTTAGATTGTCATAAAGCATATCAACTTCAGCTTTGGGTAATTCTAAAGCTTTTAAATAATCTTTTTCGGCATTGTTGAAATCTTTAATTTGAAAATAACAATAACCGCGATTATGATACATTGCAGTCAAGTTTTCGTTATATTCAATTAATTTAGTAAAAACTTCAACTCCTTTTTTATATTGTTTATTTGCTAAACAGAAACCTCCGATAAATTCTAATTTCTGTTTTTTTGAACCTTTACAAATTTCTACAGGAATATTTACAAATTTATTTATACCCATTGAAAATGCTTTCTCAGAATCAACACATGCTGCATCTAAATCAAACAACATTAAATGAGTAATCGCTCTAAATTTATAAGCATTTGCATATTCAGGATTTAACTCAATGGCTTTGTTATTATGTTTTAAAGATTTTTCAAAATCTCCATTTTGATGTAAAATAATTGCATAGTTGAAGTGAATTTCAGGAGTATTTTCACCCAATTCGATTGCTATTTTATAATCTTTTATGGCATCGTTTATTAAAGTTAAATTTTGATTTGATATTCCTCTCCAAAAATAATAATTGGATTCAGGTTTTAGAAGAATTGCTTGCGAGAAGCTTTCTTTTGCAAGTTCGTTTTTATCTATTTTATTAAAAAAGCGACCTTTTTCGTAATGAATCACAGGATTTTTTCTATCTAATTCAATCGCTTTGTTTAAAGCCTTTTCAGCTTCTTCAATTTTAAAAATATTATAATTTGCTTTAGAAATTCGCAACCAATATTCAGATGTGTTATTTTCTTTCTTTAAAGTTGTTTCTAGTTTTTCTAATGCTGTTTTTGCATCAATCATAGATTCTGATGCAATCAAATTATCAATTTCTTGAAATTTATTTTGTGCAATTGAGATTAGATTTACGCTAATAAATAAAAGTAAGGTTATCCATGTTTCTTTCATTTTCATTTTTTTAAGACATTGAAACGATTAAATAAGCAACAAAAGCAAGTAGTATAATATTACAAATCAATTTATTCCAAAGTTTTTTTGTAATTAGAAAAATACTTTCGATTGCTAAATATATCGTTGCAACTATGATTGTTATAAGAATTCCGTATAAAATTATGTAACCTGTATCGATTCCACTACTAACCAGCGAAAGAGAGAAAAAAAGGCCGCAAATAACTAAAATAATTCCAACTCTTATAATAATATGCTTTATCCAATTATCATTTAGATTGATGTTGTTTTTTTCTTCGTTTTCTATAATTGCTCTATATTCTTTGTTATTGTATAATGAAATAAAAAAAGGTAAGGTTCCTAAAGGCGAAAATTTCATTATAAAATAAATCGAATCAATTATACTATTTTCGATTCCATCAGCTGAGTTTGGTATGAAATAATGCAATTGATTCAATATTATTGATAATATAAATGGAAATAATATCGAAAAAACAGCGAGTTTCAGTTTATTTTTCATGATTTTTTAATTTTCTTTTACAATTGTGTTTGCTATAAAATCATTACAAGCTTTTTTCTTATCATTAAAAAGTAAAACAACATTGATGAATGGAATTACTTTTACAATACTTCTTATAAAATATTTAAAGACTGAAATTTTCTTACCTTCTGATGCTGAAATTGTTTCTATACCAACAATTTTTTTTCCTATTGTACCTTTAAAAAGTAGTTTCATAATAAAGAAATAGATACACCAAAACGAAAGAAATACCCAAGCAAATTTGTTGTTGAAATAGGGTGGAAGGTAATCAGCCAAATATGCTAATGGAAAATTCAAGAGGATTAAGAAAGTCAAATTAAGTATCAAATCTAACAAGCGTTTTCCGGGAGCAACAATTGCAAAATCTTTTCCATCAATATCTCTTGTAGAAGCTATATATTGTGTTTCGTCCAAAATTGAATTTGGAATATATTCTGTTTTGCAAACATTGCAGCATAATGTATCGCCATTGTTTCTTAAAGGAATTACAGGTATAGAAAATAACGAAAAATAATTCTTGTTTTGGTTTAGATTAATAATTCTTTGGGTGTTACATCTTGGACAATTAAAGTTGCCTCTTTTAATTGTTTTACGAACATTTTTGGTTCCGAAAATAATTAACATAATTGTGTTTTTATAAGTGAAATTGGTTAAACTAATTTACTAATATTAATTTAAAATTCTAATATTTTACTTATTTAATTTATTTTTATGTTAATTTGCACTTTTATTTAGTTTATGTTTTTTCAAAAGTTTGTAAAAAATATCCATCTTTTCCTTCAGACATGATAAAATTACTAGTGTATGACTAGAATATCCACAAATTGTTAATACATTTTCTGTGTTGCTGAAAAGCATTATTTTATAGACTTCACTTTCGAAATAAATGAGTACCAATGGAATGAGTTTATGTCTTTTTTTGATGGAAACATTATCTATATAAACTTTTGCTTTTAGTTTGATTTCATTTTCTAAAACGAAAACACTAATTTCATCTTTTCCATTAAAAGCTATTTTTGTAAAAGTATTTTCTTGATTTTTTATTTGAGTTGTGTCTTTTTTTTCGTTTTTAAAGAATAAAATTGACTCCAAAGGTCAGTTCCTTTTTAATTTCCGTTTATGTTTTCTATATTGAGCTTTATGGGATTTATTGCACAATTTTTCATCACGCTTTTACTTGTTGTACAAGAAATCATCGTTGCGAAAAGTATAAATTTTGATGCGTGAAATTTTTATAATATTATTTTTTAAAACACGTTTTTTTTGTCTAAATCAGGAAAAACATCATCTAATCTTTTTGAAACCTCTTTCAAATTATGAGTTGGAATCGAAGGGAAAAGATGGTGTTCTAAATGAAAAAACATATCTGCAGAAATGAAACTTTTCCAACCCGCTCCACGCTGCGTTCTTGGAAATTCGGGATTTTCTTCCGTGTCATGATGTACAGCCCAAACAGCAAAAAAAGCCATTAAACCTTCAAAAAACATCATTACAATTATGTGATAAATCAGAAAATGAATTTTAAAATAGATTGCAATGAAAACAAAAATAATGATGAAAATTGTTTCTAAGAATAACTGTTTTCTGTAAATCGAGTTGCCTTTTTTTATTGTATTTAAATGAATATTAAACATAAAAACAGGTCCGTATAAAATAGCTTGATACCATTTCATAGTTGCCGTTATACCTTCATAATCTTCTTCAGATAGATTGTATTTGTGATGACGTAAATGATTAAATTTTATGGCAGATGCAGAAACCGACATAAAAATACTATTGATTAATAAAGACAAACGTGTGTTTTTTTTATTTAATCCCAATGAATTGTGAATGCCATTGTGAACTTGTCTCAAAGTAGTTAGAAAATAAATTACAGAAAAAAGAAAAGCTAAAAAATAATAACCTTTGTAAGCTAAAATCCAAGATATTATCAGCCAAGGAATATTCAAAAAGTTTTCAATAATTTTTCCTTTCATGGATAATTTATTCAAATCTTTCCAAACTGTTTTTTTACGAATTTCTTGAATTGATATTTTCATGATATTTTGTTTTAACGCTAAAAAGCTTGGTTAAATTGATACAAAAAAGGAACAAAATATAAGTTTAAATTTAAGCTACTTACATCTTGTTCTTTTTTTATTTTTAATATTTTTCAATTTTACGACCTAGAAATTTTTCAATGGCAGCAAACATATCATCAATAGAATGCACTTTTAAATCTGGATGATTTTTTAACCATTTTGAATTTAATTCTATAAGTTTTTCATCAATATCAAAAAAAGCATCATTGTTTAATAAATCTCTGGTTGGATTTTCTCCGAAATATTCACCATCTAAAAAAGCATCTAATTCTTCTTCTGATAAATTTTCTACTTTAGCACATTGTTCTTCGAAGAACTGTAAATGTTTTTCTGCACCCATTTTCTCAAGACCAATTGCTATGTTTTCAATAAGTTCTTCGTCCCATTTTGAATTCCAAACAAATTGAGAAAAATCACCATTGTTATATTGTGCCAAATAAAAATCGACATAATAACTAAGCATTGCATCGTCGTGAATTTCTTCAATATCTGTTCCTTCTTCTCGTAAAACATTGACAACACTGATGTTTGAACCTATTATTTTATATGGATCATTATCGTTAAACGAATTTTCTGAAACAATAATTTTGTTTAATTTTTTCTTTTTGAACATAATTCTATTTATTTAATTCTTTGATTGCATCATCTAAATTTCGATATTCGGCCGTAACGATTTCTTTTCCATTTACATCAATAAAACCGTACCATTTCATAAACGAAGTTACAAGTGCGACATCTTTTTTATATTTCCCGAAATTACCAATTTCTTTTCCTTAATTACAAGTTATGATTAGTAGAAATAAGATTAATTTTAGTTTCATTCTCTTTTATTTTTTTAATCAAATTATTTTCTGAAATCAATGAGTAAATAGATAACGTGATTTTAAGTTGAATATTTTATTTCTGTTTTCTAACATATTTTTTTTGTTTCAAATCAAAAGAAAATTCTCCTTTTGCATCTTGAACAATTTCGTTTTCATCATCATATTTAAATGTTTTTGGATCAGCATCTACAATAATTTTATCTTTATAATAGACATTTTTATGATCTTTTGCGTAAGGTGAATTCTTAATAGATGAAAACGACGAAACATTATTTGTAACTTTATTTAATTCTAATGAATTAAACTCCGAATAATAAATTGCTTTTCCATCACTGAAATAATAATTATTCAAACTTTCAAAATTTTTATAATCGAGTCCGTCTAATGTATAAAGTTCTCCGTACACATATAATTTATCATCTGCTTTAATCCAAAGTTTATTCGAATCGAAAACTTTAATGGTTTTAAAATCATTTAGCGCAAATTTGTTAAGTTCGTTATCTTTAAAAAAGTAAACATTTGAATTGGTTCGAATATAAAATGGATTAAGAACTTTAAGTTCATTTGTGTTCACTTTCTCTTTTAAAGACGAATTAAATTCAATAAAATATAGATTGTCTTTATCTTTTGCAAAATAATCACTCAACAATTCAAAACTATTTTGATCGCCGTCAAATTTTTTATAATTGAAAAAAACTTGATTTTTATCTTTAGACCAAAAATTCGCAGCTTGTTTTCCAATTAATTCATAAGATTCAGGTTCTGCGTTTTCTACAATTTCTAGTTTAATGCTATCTTTTAAAAGATAAGTTTCACCAAGTCGATAAACATTGTTTTTATCTTTTAGTAGATTTTCTCTGTAGTTTGAAGTTGTGTTATCCAATTTTTTTAGTGTTTTTGATTCCACTTTGAAGGTTTGATAATCAACGTTTGTGACTTTTAAATTTTTGAAATAAAAACTGTTTTTATCTTTCGCCCAAGTTTCAGAAATAACTTCAAAAGTATCTTTGTCAACGTTTTCCATTTTTCGCGGAGTATCACCAAGAAATGCGTTGCTGTAATAAAAGACGGCATGTTTATCTTGATTTCCATAATGATAATATTTTGATTTTTCTGCATTAATTACTTTTCCAACTTGATTTGTGAAATCATTACAACTACTGATTATTACAAAGATTAATAAGAGTGAAATTATTTTATTTATGTAATTTATATTTTTCATAATAAAGATGAATTTTGTAATTCTAACGATTTAGGAATTGGTGTTTTTTTTGAAAAAAGTTCGATTTATAAAAAAGTTTTTTACTCATTATTAAACCTCTAGCTTTTATAAAAATACACTTTTTTTATTATATTTAAAAGTGTTTAGTTTGCTTAAAAGAAGTACTTTAAAAGTTAAATTCGAAATATATTAATAAAAAATTAGCTACAATAACGTGCTCACAAAATGGTTTCAAATTGAACTTTCAGTATCGGTATAAGATTTAGTCAGCCAACCGAAATCAAAATATTAAAAGTAAACTTATAACGGAATGAAAATTTCTTTAAAAGAAAATCATAGTTCATTATGATTCTCTTTAAAAGTAAAGGTTTGACTTTGTGTTTTTTTACTTTCAATTATTTTTAAAAGCATTACATTTTTGTTAAATAAAAGGTTTTAGAATTGTTTACGGTTACAAAAAATGTTAAATCAAAATCATTATCATATTTTAAATTTATACGTTTAAACATTATGAGTTATTGGTGTTTTTTGTAAAAAAAAATAAAATTAGTAGATTTGAAAGATATTGATTAACCAAAAAATCAGTGATATAATTTGATATTATGTTTTCTTAAATAATTAAAATTATTATAACATTTTCTTTTTTTAATGAAAGATTATTATTCAGTTTTAAAAATATCCCGATCAGCCAACTCAATTGAGATTAAGGCGGCATATCGTAGTCTTTCAAAACAATTTCATCCTGATGTAAACAAAGCTCCAAACGCAAGTTCTATTTTCATCGAAATTAAAGAAGCTTATGAAGTTTTGATTGATGATGCACGTCGAATTCATTACAATCAATTGCTCGATTACGCATTTCAGAAGCAAAATCAGCAAATAAATAGTACACCAAAAATTTCTGTTTTTTATTACGATAATGCTGAGTTTTCTGTTGGAGATGTGGTTACTTTTACTTGGGAAGTTTCTGATGCCGATGTTGTTGAATTACGACCTTTTGGTAAAGTTGCAAATTCGGGAACGAAGAAAATTAGAATTACTGATGTAAGTACAAATTTGTTAGTTGAATTGTTTTGTTATAATTCAATGTCTAAGAATTATGTTTTTAGTCAAATCATTTTAAAAAAGCGTGAAAATTTTCAAAATCAAAGTTTAAATAATAATAAAACTAAGCAACAAAATCATTTCAATCCTATATCTAAATTAGCCAAATGTGCTTTTGGAACTGCAATTTTTAATATTGCTTTAATTTTTTTATTTTTTCTTATTCCAAAAGAAGAGGTTTCAGAAAAAGTAATAAAATATTATGGGCGTCTACTTCAAACAGGTAAAAGTCCTCAATGGCATCATTTTATTAAAACTGATTCAGGTGAATTTGAAATTTCTGAAACAATGGGAAATCTGTATGCAGTTTATAAACCTGAGTTTATTTATTTAGGTAAAAATCCAATTACAGATAATGTTAGTTTTGTTAGAATTTTTGCTGGAGGAGAAGAAATAACTCATTATATTTCTGTAGTTGATTTTAATAGTCCAATTCCAATTCTCTATTTTCTTTTTTTATTATTCGAATATTATGTTATATTCACTGATAAAAAAATGCGAATAGAAAAACAATATGACTCGACATTAATATTTATTATAATTGTCAATTTAGCTTATTTTTTCTTCTTTATCTTGTAATTTCAAGTAAGTTTGAACATGTTATATTTGAATTATATTACATAATAAAATTATCCTAAAACTAAAATGTAATTTTTTTGATGAAAGATTATTATTCAATTTTAAAAATATCTCGTTCCGCAAGCTCAATTGAGATAAAAACGTCATATCGTAATCTTTCAAAACAATTTCATCCAGATGTAAACAAAGCTCCAAACGCAAGTTCTATTTTCATCGAAATTAAAGAAGCTTACGAAGTTTTGATTGATGATGCACGTCGAATTCATTACAATCAATTACTCGATTATGCAATTCATCAACAAAATAAGCAAATAAATAGCACACCAAAAATTTCTGTTTTTTATTGCGATAATGCTGAGTTTTCAGTTGGTGATGTGGTTACTTTTACTTGGGAAGTTTCTGATGCAGATGTTGTTGAATTACGACCTTTTGGAAAAGTTGCTAATTCAGGAACCAAGAAAATTAGAATTATTGAAGTAAGTACAAATTTGTTAGTTGAATTGTTTTGTTATAATTCAATATCCAAGAATTATGTTTTTAGTCAAATCATTTTAAAAAAGCGTGAATCTTTCCAAAACACAACTTTCCAAAACCATTCAAATGAATTTTATTATGAAAATATTCAGGATGAAAAGGAAACTTATTTTCAGAATTTAATTCGAAACAATCCACATATAAATCCGAAACATTTCGAAAAAGAGAAATTCAACGATGTATATGGGCGTATCGACGCACCAACTTTTACCCGAAGAGTTTTGGTCTTAACGGCAATTTATTTGGTGTTGATGTATTTTTTTGTTCCAATAACTTTTGATTATCCTTTTATTTTGATTTTTGTGAATTTCGCTTATTATCTGACGCTTTACAAACAATCAATAAAACGTTTTCACGATTTTAATTCGAAGGGTAAATTTGCTTTTATAAGTTTAATTCCATTTATTTCGTGGTTTCAATGTATTTACCTTTCAACAAAAGAAGGCGATTCTGTAATGAATGATTTTGGATTACCAGCAGAAGCATTGTCAGAAAATCAGGAAGTTTCGTTTTCGAAAAAATTCGATTTAAAATCACTTTCTAGGTTAACCAAATTGACTTTAGGAACAGCTGTTTTGAATATCATATTAATCGTTTTTTTTAGTTTAAATCCGAAACACGAAATTCCATTTTATGCAAATGATATTTATGGAAAAGAGATTAGTAATTATAAAGGAAATGGTTCTTACACTCAAATGTACATTAGAGCAAATGGAAATCAATATATAATTTCCGATGAAATAGGAGAAGTATTAAAAGCAAATCGTTATGATTTAGTTTATTTGGGAATCAATACTTTTACTGATAATCTAAGTTACGTCCGAGTTGATAATGCTTCTCAAAATCAAAAGTATTATATGCCAAGTAAAAATCTAAATGGGGGAGTTTTGATATTTTATTTTGTTTTTCTAGCGTTTCAATTTTATACTTTCTTTTTTATGGATAAAGTAAAACACGAAGATAAATATGAAGGTTTGCTTGGATTTATCATGATTTTAAATTTAGCTTATTTGTATATAATTGTTTCTTAAGAACAAAAAACTTCCCGTCTAAGGAAGTTTTTTGTTTTATTTATTAATCATTTCGTCTTTTAACAACTTAATTTCTTTAAAATGAGTAGGCGTCAATCCTGTAATTTTTTTGAATTGCGTGCTTAAATGAGCAACTGAACTATAATTCATTTTATAAGCAATTTCACTCAAAGATAAATCGTCATAAACCAATAATTCTTTGACTTTTTCTATTTTCTGAAGAATATAAAATTGTTCAATTGTTTGTGATTCTTGAGTTGAAAATAGTTGACTTAAACTGTTATAATCGGTTTGTAATTTACTCGATAAATACTCAGAAAGCGTGATGGTTAAATCATTTACTTCCTTAGTAACCAATTCGATAATTTGTGTTTTAATTCGTTCTACCGTTTGACTTTTTTTATCATCTAAAATTTCAAAACCAAGTGGTATTAATTTTTCTTCTATTTTATTACGGTCATCTAGCGTAATAGGTTCGTGAAATTCAACCAATCCTAATTCAACATCATTTAAATCGAATCCTAAATCTTCTAATGTTTTTTCTACCACCATTATACATCGTGGACATACCATATTTTTAATTCGAATCGTTTTCATAATAATTTAAAAGTTTTACTTTTTCAAATATATCATAAACAGCCGTCATATAAAAATAAAAAGAGCTTTCTTAATAATTAATTTTTTTATTCGTTTGTTTCGTAATCGTAATTTACCATCCAATTGATGCCAAATTTATCAATGAACATTCCAAAATATGCGCCCCAAAATGTTTTATCCAAAGGCATTGTAACTTTTCCTTCATCCGAAAGTTTGTTGAATAAATCGTTTGCTTCTTCCTCAGAATCTGTATTAATTGAAATTGAAATATTATTTCCGAAAGTTGCTAATGGTGAAAATTTCTCATCACAATCGCTTCCCATTAAAACGGTTGCATCACTGATTCGTAAAGTTACATGCATAATTTTGTTTCCTTCCTCCTCAGTTAATTCAACGTCTGAAGGAATATCTTTGAAACGTCCGATGTACTCAAATTCTTTTTCAAATGCGTTTTTGTAAAAGGTGAATGCAGCTTCACAATTACCATTGAAATTTAAATAAGCATTTACTTGTGCCATAATTTTTTGTTTTAGTTTGAATTATAAATGTAAATAAAAATTAAATTAAAGTAAATAAATGATATAGTTTTGTATTTGATTATTTTGAGATCAAAATTAATAGCAACACGTAATTCGAAAATCTGAAACTTTAAACGCAAGAATTAGTTTAACTTTTAGGCTTATTAAATATGTCCCGTCCTGAAATAACGATACATAAAAAAGAGTCGTTATGGAAGAATCAAACAATTATTT
>NZ_RQVQ01000052.1 GCF_003865405.1 Paenimyroides tangerinum | reverse complement strand
TACAACTATTTCTTTTTTTTACCAACTATTTTTCTTGATTTATTAATCGAACTCAGGTTATTATATTTTTTTTAGCGGTTAGCAGTTAAACAAAAATACATTTTTAGTAAATTATTTAATTATCTGACAATGAAATTATTAAAACTAAATAACACATCAAAACAAAATAGTTAAAATTTATAAAATTGCAGTAGTTTTACGTAGCTAAATGTTAAAAAGTGTTAATTTTTCAAAAAACAAAACATCTTCAATCCTATCATGAAACAAAAGCTACATTAACTCTTTTTTAATCTGAGAATATGAAAAAGAATTGTAACTTATTTACTAATGGTAATTATATTTTTTATTGCTTGTGGAAAACGAGAAGAAAAATTAGTTATTGAACAACCTCAACCCATCGAGATTAGAGAAGTTTCTGAGGAAGAAATTGACGAATTCAATTTGATTGTTGAAGCTATTATCCATCAGAATAATTTGGCTGTTTTAAAAACAGATAAAGATTCTGAAAACTTACTTTTAGAATTTTTAATAAAGACTCCAATCGATTTAAATGAAATCGATTCAGAAGGGAACAAATCACTACCTTCTCCAGGAGCAATTTTCATTTCAGAATTAATTGGAAATAGATTTGAGAATAAAGTTTATTTTACTTCTGAAGATTCGCTATACATTATGCAACAAAATACGTATCCTGATACAATCAAAATTATGGCTTCAATACTTGAAAAAGTAAATACTAAAGAAAATGAAAAACAAGAATTGAAAGAAAATCCTGATTTATATTTTGGAGAATTTGAAATCTCTATTCCAATTTTATCTAAAGATAGACAAACGGCTTATGTTGAATTAGGTTATTTTTGTGGGGCTTTGTGTGGAAATGGAAGTGTTTTAATTTTGAAAAAAATCCATGGGAAATGGAAGGTTGTTGAAGATATTTCTTCTTGGATTAGTTAAAAAAGCGTTTTGCGTTAGCGGTTGGAGCGGCATCCTTTTGTGAAACAAAAGATATAGCGAAAGACGCGACCTGTAAAAAACGACGTGAGGAGTTTTTGTACAGGAAACGCCTAAATAAAAAAACTCATCTAAATAAAATGAGGTTTTGAAATTTATATTCTTACTTTATTTAAAACTTGGATCAAAGATGATGATTGCGTTTTTTGTAAAATATTTTTTCTATGTGTTTTAACTGTATGATCGCTTAAATTTAATTGTTCTGAGATTTCTTTCGTTTGAAATCCTTGATTTATAAGGTCTAAAATTTCGACTTCTCTTTTTGTTAATTTGAATTTCTTCTCAAAATTTACTGGTCGATTTTTAATTTTATCGATAATTTGAAAATCAAATTCTGACCGTTTTTCATATGAATCAATTACTTCGTGATGGACAAAATTCCGAAGCATTCGTCCGTATTCATCCGTTTCAATGGTTTGATATTCTTGCTTTATGGTTAGATAGTTTCCTTCTTTTGTCTTCAATCGAAAAGAATACGAAATGATGTATTTGAAAATTTCTTTGTAAAAAATATGATTACTTATCTGAAAGGAATTATGCTCACATTCATTGCAATATTGTAAATCTTCTGGGTGAATACTTTCGAAAAACTTGGCCATATTGAATTCTGAAGATGAATAACCTAAGACCGCCGAAATGCTTTTACTTACATATTCAATATCATTCACTTCGCAATCAAATATGAAATAATAACTCTGAATTTTTCTTTTCTCATTAATAATTTCATTAGTATGTGGGTGATCAAACCAAAAGTCCCATTCACTCCCCAATCCTAATTTTTGCTTTATTTTTGAACCCATCAATAGATGATAATTTGTTGATCAATAGAAAAAGCCATCATTTCAATTAAGAAACGACGGCTGTATTTATCTAAATGTAATTATTTTAATCCAGCTAATGATTGTTCAATCGTGGAGATTTTTGACAATGCATCGGCTTCTTTTTTACGTTCATTTGCTAAAACTTGCTCTGGCGCACCGTTCACAAATTTTTCATTTGAAAGTTTTCCTTGAACTGATCTTAAGAATCCTTTTAAGTATTTTAATTCTTCTTCTAACTTTGTGATTTCTTCTTCAACGTTTATTGATCCTGAAATTGGAATAAAATATTCGTTAGAATTTACACGGTAAGAAAGCGCTCCAGAAACTTGCTCGGTTACATATTCTAAATTAGCAACGTTTCCTAACTTCGTAATAACAGCATCAAAAGTTGTTGGTTTATTGTCTTTATTCAACACTTTCAAATCAATCGTTTCTTTGAACGAAATATTTTTGTCTTTACGAATGGTTCTGATTCCAGAAATTACCTCAGTTGCGTATTCAAAATCTGCGATTAATTGCTCATCAAACGATTTGATTTCTGGCCAAGCCGAAACGATTAATGCTTCTTCTGTTGAACGCTCCGTAATATGTTGCCAAATTTCTTCTGTTAAGAATGGCATGTATGGATGTAATAACTTCAGGTTTGCTTCTAACATTTCGATTGCTGCTTTGTAAGTTACAGCATCGATTGGTTGTTGATAACCTGGCTTGATCATTTCTAAGAACCAAGAACAGAAATCATCCCAAACTAATTTGTAGATTGCCATTAATGCATCAGAGATTCTGTACTTCTCAAAATGATCTTCGATCTCAGCTAACGTTTTCTGTAACTTAGCTTCGTACCAAGCGATTGCTGCTTTTGAAGCTGCTGGTTGCTCGATAGTTTCAGAAACTTCCCATCCTTGAATTAAACGGAAGGCATTCCAAATTTTGTTTGTAAACGCTTTTCCTTGGTTACATAATTCTTCGTCGAATAAAATATCGTTACCTGCAGAAGCTGATAATAATAAACCACAACGAACCCCATCTGCACCAAATTTCTTAATTAAATCTAATGGATCAGGTGAATTACCTAATGATTTTGACATTTTACGACGTTGCGCATCACGTACAATTCCTGTTAAATACACGTTAGAGAATGGTTTTTCTCCTGCATATTCATAACCAGCCATAACCATACGAGCTACCCAGAAGAATAAAATATCCGGACCTGTAACTAAATCATTCGTTGGATAGTAATATTTAAATTCTTCGTTATCTGGATTTACAACTCCATCAAAAACAGACATTGGCCATAACCAAGCAGAGAACCACGTATCTAAAGCATCGCTATCTTGAACTAAGCCATTAGTTGTCAATGCTGGATTTCCAGTTCTTTCTTTTGCTAATTCTAAAGCTTTTTCTTTCGTTTCTGCAACAACAAAATCTTCTTTTCCATCTCCGAAATAGAAAGCTGGAATTTGATGTCCCCACCATAATTGACGAGAAATATTCCAATCACGAATATTTTCCATCCAGTGACGGTATGTATTGTTGAAACGGTTTGGATATAATTTGATTTCCTCAGTTTCTAAAACTGCTTTGATAGCAGGTTTTACTAACTCGTCCATTTTAAGGAACCATTGATCAGATAATCTTGGTTCGATTACGGCTTTTGTTCTTTCCGAAGTTCCAACGTTATTTAAGTGATTTTCAACTTTTTCTAAAGCTCCAATAGATTTTAATTCTTCAGAGATTTCGTCACGAACCACAAAACGATCTTTTCCTTTGTAGTGCATTCCTAAATCATTCAATGTCGCATCTTCATTAAAAATATCAATGATTTCTAAGTTGTGACGCTCACCTAATTCCTTATCGTTTACATCGTGCGCAGGAGTTACTTTTAAACATCCTGTTCCGAATTCCATATCAACATACTCATCAAAAATGATTGGCACGACTCTATTTACAATAGGAACAATTGCATTTTTTCCACGTAAATGTGTGTAACGTTCATCGTTAGGATTTACACAGATAGCGGTATCTCCTAAAATAGTTTCAGGACGCGTAGTTGCAACTGTAAGGAAATCATTCGTTCCTTCAATTTGATATTTTAAGTGGTATAATTTACCTTGACGTTCTTCGTAAATTACCTCTTCGTCAGATAACGTAGTTTTAGCTTCTGGATCCCAGTTTACCATACGGAAACCACGATAAATTAAACCTTTGTTATATAAATCAACGAAAGATTTGATAACAGCAGGCGAAAGTTCATCATCTAAAGTAAATTTAGTACGTTCCCAATCACAAGATGCACCTAATTTTTTAAGTTGTTCAAGAATTGTTCCTCCATATTTATCAGTCCATTCCCAAGCGTGCTTTAAGAATTCTTCACGAGATAAATCGTCTTTGTTAATTCCTTCTGCTTTCAATTTTGCTACAACCTTTGCTTCTGTTGCAATTGACGCGTGGTCTGTTCCAGGCACCCAACATGCATTGAAACCTTTTAAACGTGCACGACGAATCAAAACATCTTGAATGGTGTTATTCAACATGTGCCCCATATGCAAAACTCCCGTGACGTTTGGTGGTGGAATTACAATTGTATAAGGTGTTCTATGATCTGGCGTTGAACGAAAATAATTGTTTTTCATCCAATAGTCATACCATTTTGCTTCAACTTGTTTAGCATCAAACTGCGCTGGAATACTCATAAATATTTTTTTTATTAAATTTTCTACAATATACAAAAGTAATAATTCTAAAGAAGAATAGAATAAAAATGAATTAAATTAAAAATAAAAAGACCAAGCCGAAATAGATTCAAGGCTTGATCTCAATTGATTTGTGATTTTATAGATTCGTTTTCAATAAATTTTCTAATTCGTTGGTGGCAAACACTCCAGATTGACGCCATTTAATTTGTCCGTTCTTAAAAATAATTAAAGTCGGAACACTTCGTACTTGATATTGTGCCGCAACTTGTTGATTTTGATCTACGTCAATTTTTATAATCGAAACCTGATTTCCTAAACGCTGTTTAACTTCATCTAAAATTGGAGCTTGTGTTTTACAAGGTCCACACCAAGTGGCAAAGAAGTCAACCAAAACGGGTTTATCTTGATTTATAATTTCTTGAAATGTCATTTCTTTTTTTCTTTTTTAAATAATGAAAAAACCAAACCTCCCATTAATCCTCCGTATAAAGTACTATTTGTGGGATTAGAAGTGATAGCACAACTTTCGGTACAACCATAAAAATTCCAATACAAATAACCAGCAATTAATCCGACTGGAATTCCTACAAACCACAAAATATTTGATTTAAAAAAATCTTTCATTTATTATATTGTTTTCTGAATTGATAAAATTACAACTTTAATCATTACCTCAAAACTTTACTTTGGCATACGAAATCGGTTTTTGGAATGTTTGTTTGAGCTATAGCATTAAATCCGCCTGCAATTTCTGTAAAATTTCTGAAACCACGCGCTTGTAAAATACTTGCTGCAATCATACTTCTGTAACCACCGGCACAATGTAAATAAAAATGTTGCTTAGGATCAATAGTTTTCAACCATTCATTTATATAAGCTAATGGTTTACTATAAGCTTCTTCAACGTGTTCTGATTCATATTCTGATGCTGCGCGAACATCAATAATTATATAGTCTTTATTATCGATTTGTTCTGCAAAAGTTTCAGCTGTAATACGCTTTACAAAATCAATTTCTTTTTGCGCAGCCAACCAAGAATGAAATCCACCTTTCAAGTATCCTAAAACATTATCAAATCCAACACGACTTAAACGAGTTACAACTTCTTGTTCTGTTCCTTCATCAGTAACTAATAAAATAGGTTGTTTAACATCAATAATCATAGCTCCAACCCAAGGTGCAAAATCTCCGTTAATTCCGATATTAATAGATTGAGGAATGAAACCGTTCGCAAAATCACTATTTGAACGAGTATCTATGATTAAAGCGCTACTTTGTTCTGCTATATTTTCGAAATCTTGAACTGATAAAGCTGTCATTCCTTGAGATAAAACGTTATCAAAACTTTCGTAACCTTTTTTGTTCATCGCTACATTCATTCCGAAATAAGCTGGTGGTGGTAATAAACCTTCAGTTACCGCTTGGATGAAAGAGTCTTTCGAAGGTTGATTTAAAGAGTAATTCATCTTCTTTTGATTACCTAAAGAATCCACAGTTTCTTTCATCATATTTTTACCACAAGCCGAACCTGCGCCGTGTGCTGGATATACAGTAATATCGTCTGCTAATGGAAGAATCTTATTATATAAGCTATCATAAAGCAAACCTGCTAAATCTTCTTGTGTCATATTCGCAGATTTCTGAGCTAAATCTGGTCGACCAACATCACCTAAAAACAAGGTATCTCCACTGAACAAAGCGATATCTTTTCCATTTTCATCAGACAATAAATAACACGTACTTTCTAATGTATGACCTGGTGTGTGAAGGACTTTGATTTTTAAATCGCCAATTTCAAATATCTGATTATCTGTTGCAATAATCGCTTCAAATTCTGGATTAGCAGTTGGTCCGTAAACAATTGGTGCATTTGTTTTTTTACTTAAATCTAAATGCCCACTAACAAAATCGGCGTGAAAATGCGTTTCAAAAATGTATTTTAGAATTACATTATCTTTTGTTAATCGGTTGATATAAGGTCGGGTTTCGCGAAGCGGATCGATAATAACAGCTTCTCCTTTACTTTCTATATAATATGCACCTTGTGCTAAACATCCAGTATAAATTTGTTCTATTTTCATTTTTCTAATTTTAAAATTTACAATGTAAAATTATAATTACTTTTAATTTCAAAACGTAACAATTGTTACAAAAACTAACTAAATATCAACTCTTTACCTAATATTAAAAATCCCATTCCGACAACAAAATATCCAAAAATTGGTTTTAATTGTTTTGAATCTAATTTTTTATTTAATCGCATTCCGATAAACATTCCGGTAAGTGCAATTCCGAAAATCTTAACAAGGAAAATCAAATTCAGATCACCAATATCAGATGAGCCAAAAAAACCAATTAAAGATTTAACTCCTATTATGAATAAAGAATTAGCAACCGCTTGTTTCATATTCAATTTTCCGAAAATCATTAGTACAGGTACAATAATAAAACCACCTCCTGCACCAACGATCCCAGTAATAAACCCTTCTACTAATCCAGCCAAAATCAAAACAAGACTTTTATATGGGCAATCGATACAATCAGGCTCTCTATTTTTTTGACGAATCATATAAACACCCGAAAACAACATCAGGATAGAAAAGAAAACCAGCATCGCCATGTTTTTTTGAATGGCAAATCCTAATAATAAAAACTCAGTTGGAATGCTAGGTAAAAGAAATGCTCTAACTAAATAAAGTGAAATAATAGATGGAATCCCAAATTGTAAAATTCTATTATAAGACATCTTTTTATTAAAAACATTGGGCGATGCTGCTATTAAACTTGTGATACCTACCAATGCAAGCGAATAAGTTGTCGAAAGTGATGCTGGAATAGCAAATAAGTAAACCAGAACAGGAACTGTTAAAATGCTTCCGCCACCGCCGAAGAGACCAATTAAAAGTCCTATTAAAATCGTTAGAAGATATCCTAGTGTTTCCATTGTTTATTATTTTATCTTGCAAATTTCCGATAATGATAAAATATAAAGCGTAACATTTGTTACAGTGAAAACAGCTATAAAAAAACCTCCAATCGGAGGCTATATTTAGATAATGGTAATTGTATTGCGTTGTTGTTCTATAAATTTTTCTTTTTCAAGAACTTTTAATAATCTTGAAATTACAACACGTGAAGTATTGAGTTCGTAAGCAATTTCGGCATGTGTTTTATTAATGGTTCGAGATTTATTTACACTCGCCACTTCAATCAAATAATTCTTTAAACGCCCCGTTGAATCATTAAAAGCTAAATTATCAATTGCTCGAATCATCTCATCTAAACGATCCTGATAACTTGTCAAAACGAAAGAACGCCACGATGGATATTTTGCTAGCCATTCGTCCATTTTTTGAACAGGAATCATAATCATTTCACCATCCGTTTCGGCAGAAGCTCTAATATTACTCTTTTTCTGACCCAAACAACAAGTCATTGTCATAGCACAAGTATCCCCTTTTTCTAGATAATACAAAACCAATTCACCATCATTTGCATCTTCACGCATGATACGAATTGCGCCGTGTAAAAGCAAAGGCATGTGTGTAATTACATCATTTAGATCAATTAAAATTTCGTTGGTTTTAAACGATTTTAAAATCCCTAAAAAAGCTATTTCTTCAATTAATTTATCTTCAAACAAATTTTCGAAATATTGAATTAATAATTGTTTATCTACCATGATTTAGATATTATAAAAAGAATAAAAAAATACGTTTTTCCCAACAAACTGGACTACAGAACAAATATGATCAATAAATTTCATTTCAATTGTAACAAATGTTACCAAAAAAAATACAATAATCAGATAAAAAAAATGTAAATGAATTGTATTTTATTTAAATCTTTTCTAAATTCGTATAAGTATTCAATCATTAAACACCAAAATAATATTTGGCATGCTTTTTGAAAATATTAACATTAATTAACAAAATAAATGATAAACTAAACTTAAATCAGTTTGGTTGTTATTCAAAAGTATTTAATTTTACAAGACTAAAGATTATTTAAAATGAGAAAATTTCTAAGTTTAGTTGCCATGTTATTAGTAACTGCAGCTTCATTCGCACAAAAAGGCCCGCAAATTAAATTCAAGGCAATGGACAACACTATTGATTACGGAACTGTAAAGAAAAGTACCGATAATGGTGTACGTGTTTTTGAATTTGTAAACACTGGTGATCAACCATTAGTAATTACTAATGCTAAATCTTCATGCGGATGTACAGTTCCTTCAAAACCAGAAGCGCCAGTTATGCCAGGACAAACTGGAAAAATTGAAGTTAAATACAACATGAACCCAGGTAAAATCAGTAAAGTAATTACTGTTGAATCTAATGCTACAAACGTTGACAATGGTGTTGTTGCTTTAAAAATTAAAGGTGAAGTAATCACTGAATAATTACTACTTCAACTAATGAATTAAAAAAGACCGATTTACTCGGTCTTTTTTTATATATCACTGTCAATTTATTAACTGCAATTTTATCAACTTTATTAAAAACGCATCCATTTTTTCAGAAATTGATTAATTCAAAATAACAAATTATCAAATTGGTAATTCTTTGAAAGTTAGATTCATTTACAACTAATTTAGGATTCTTTTGTTATAGAATTTACTATATTTGTATCGAAATTTATCAAAAAAAACAAACGATTTATAAATCTTATCATAATGTCAAAATCTAAGATTATTTACACATTAACAGATGAGGCGCCAATGTTGGCAACTTATTCTTTTTTACCTATTGTTAAAGCTTTCACATCTGCTGCAAATGTTGAGGTAGAAACTAGAGATATTTCTTTAGCAGGACGTATCTTAGCAAATTTCCCTGAATTCTTAAAAGAAGATCAAAAAATCGGAGATGCATTAGCTGAATTAGGAGATTTAGCAAACACTCCAGAGGCAAACATCATTAAATTACCAAATATTTCAGCTTCTATACCTCAATTAGCTGCTGCTATCACAGAGTTACAATCACATGGATTTGCTATTCCTAACTATCCTGCAGACGCTGCAACAGAAGAAGAAAAAGCAATCAAAGCAAAATATGCAAAAATTTTAGGTTCTGCTGTAAACCCAGTTTTACGTGAAGGTAATTCAGATCGTCGTGCACCTAAAGCAGTTAAGAATTATGCAAAAAAACACCCACATTCAATGGGAGCTTGGTCTGCAGATTCAAAAACAAAAGTTGCTCATATGGAAGCTGGAGATTTCTACGGAACAGAAAAATCAGTTACTGTTGCAAATGATTCTCAATACAAAATCGAATTCGTTACAAAAGACGGATCAGTAAAAGAATTAAAAGGTTTAGCTAACTTAAAAGCTGGAGAAATCATTGATTCTTCTGTAATGAATTTAGCTGCTTTAAAAGCATTCGTTTCTCAAGTTAAAGAAGAAGCTAAAGCTGCAGGTGTATTATTATCTGCTCACTTAAAAGCTACAATGATGAAAGTTTCAGATCCAATTATTTTTGGAGCTGTAGTTTCTGTTTATTTCGAAGAAGTATTCACTAAATTCGCTACATTATTTGCAGAATTAGGAATCAACCCTAACAATGGTTTAGGAGAATTATATGCTAAAATCACTGGTCACGCTCAAGAAGCTGAAGTAAAAGCTGCAATTGATGCAGCTATCGCTAACGGACCTGCATTAGCAATGGTAAATTCGGACAAAGGAATTACCAACTTACACGTACCATCTGACGTAATCGTTGATGCTTCTATGCCTGCAATGATTCGTACTTCTGGACAAATGTGGAACAAAGAAGGTAAACAACAAGATACATTTGCTTTAATTCCAGATCGTAACTACGCTGGTGTTTATCAAGCAACAATTGAAGACTGTAAAGCAAATGGCGCGTTAGATCCTACTACAATGGGTTCTGTACCAAACGTTGGTTTGATGGCTCAAAAAGCTGAAGAATACGGTTCACATGACAAAACTTTCCAAGCTACTGAAGAAGGAACAATTCGTGTAGTTGATGGAGAAGGAAATGTGTTTATGGAACAAGCTGTTGAAGCTGGAGATATTTTCCGTATGTGTCAAACTAAAGATGCTCCTATTAAAGATTGGGTTAAATTAGCTGTTAACCGCGCTCGTTTATCTTCAACTCCTGCAGTTTTCTGGTTAGACGAAAATCGTGCTCACGATAGAGAAATCATCGCTAAAGTAAATAAATATTTACCGGAATTTGACACTACAGGTTTAGATATTCAAATCTTAAGCCCTGTAGATGCAACTAAATTTACTTTAGAAAGAATTCGTCAAGGTTTAGATACAATTTCTGTTACAGGAAATGTTTTACGTGATTACTTAACAGATTTATTCCCTATTTTAGAAGTTGGAACATCTGCAAAAATGTTATCTATCGTTCCATTAATGAACGGAGGTGGATTATTCGAAACTGGAGCTGGTGGATCTGCTCCAAAACACATTGAACAATTCATTGAAGAAGGTTATTTACGTTGGGATTCTTTAGGAGAATTCTTAGCTTTACAAGCTTCTTTAGAGCATTTGGCTCAAACTCAAAACAATGTAAAAGCTCAAGTTTTAGCTGATACTTTAGACGAAGCTAACGATAAATTCTTAGACACAGACAAATCACCAGGTCGTAAATTAGGAACTATCGATAATCGTGGATCACACTTCTACTTGGCAATGTATTGGGCTCAAGCTTTAGCTGCTCAAACTAAAGATGCTGAGTTAGCTGCTAAATTTGCTCCAATTGCTGAAGCAATGACTGCACAAGAAACTAAAATCAACGAAGAATTAATAGCTTCACAAGGAAAAGCTCAAGCTATTTCTGGTTACTACCAACCAAATACAGAAGCTACTTTCGCTGCAATGCGTCCTTCTGAAACATTAAATACAATCATCAACAATATCTAATATTGTACCGATTATAAAACCAAAAGCTCCGTTTTTCACGGAGCTTTTTTTATGGTGTTTTTTAAAACTTTATTTTTTGTATTATTGTAAAAAGCATTTAATATGAATACCAAAGAAAACACTTTTGATTTACATTTAATTTCACAAAAATCAGAAACTAATGGACACACATTTTCTTCTTACTTTTTACCAAATGAAGAAGAAAGTATAATCTATTCACCTAATACAAATAATATAAACATTTTTATTGGTACAAATAACAGCGGTAAAAGTAGATTCATGCGTGAATTACTTAAAATGGAAAATTGGTATTTTTCGAAAGATTTGTATTCTAATATTAGAAGTTATTATGATTCAATTAAAACTCTTTTTGAGAAAAATTCCTGATAATACTTTGAATGAAAATAAATATTACTATAATATAAAAGGTGATAAAATTCAACAAATAAAAAATCACCCGATATAGTCGCTTTAACCGAAGCTGTATATGAATTTATATTAGAACATAAAGTATAAAAAAGGAAATCTCAATATTTGAGATTTCCTTTTTCAATTTAAAATTTTATATAATAACAAATCAATAAAAAGATATAATCATACTATTTACGTTGATTTACTATTAACTTTCTGAACCACACTTGTAATATAAACAGTAAATATAGGAAACATCATCATACCCAAAGCAGCTAATACAACTGATAAAATCTTACCTGCAACCGTTACAGCATAAATATTAGAACCAACAGTTGTCACATTCATAAACGCCCACCATAAAGAATCCGTATATTCTTTTACACCAGGATTCAAACCTTGTTCTATTGAAAAGAATAATAAACTAGAAAAATAAACAGTTGCTAGCAACATCGTTAAATAAGAAATAAACAAACTCGTAACTTTACTATTAGTAAACCTTCCCACAATAATTGCAAGTGCATATCCACCACGAACCAATGGAATAAAACGCACAAAATACCTTAACTCTTCAGAGAGAATTATATGATAGTAATCTATAATATTTAGATAAGGAATCGAAATTATAAAAAAAAGAAAATGAGTTCTTAGATATTTCATTTTTTTCGAAGCCATAAAAAACTCAAGAAAAAAATCAAAGAGAAATATAGCACAAATAATCAATTGCACTTTCAAATATGAACTTTCAGACTGAAAAGGAACGTTATTAAATGTATCAATTGAGATACTTATGACGAGAAAAAGAGATAAAATTAAGATAATTACATGCATAATGCTGTAAATATCATGAATAAATTTTGCTTTGGTCGGCACGATGGATTTCATAATTATAATATCTTCAAAGTACCCCAAAGATACCAAAATTAATTAGTAAATGAAATCATAACACTTTTAACATTAACTCAAAAAATATAAAATCCGCATATTTCCGTCTAGAATAAATTTCATCTATCAAACATTTTTTATCTTTTATTAATCAAAAATATAAAATACAATTTTACTTATTGAATCGTTATTATGGCAATCCCTTCCACTGCGTTACAGGTCGGGCTGTCCGCACTCGCTTTTCGCAAATTAAAAATTTGCAAAAGAGCTCAAACAAAGCTTCCATCCCTATTGCAAAACGCAGTTGTAAATAAATATCACAGCATAAGTTGAAAATATTATATATATAATACTTACTTTTCTACTAGATAATATTTCAATTTATTCTAGATAATATTACTTTTTTTACTAGATAAAATCTAAATTTATTCTAGAATAAATTCTAAACTAGAAGCTTCCAGTAAAAAAAACCACCGCATAAATCGTCAAAATCCAACTTATGATTGTATGATGAGCTAGTATTATGTTATTTTTAGTACATTTATAAATGTAGATCCGCTGGCGGAACAGTTTGTTGGTTGGACACCATATCATTATGTGCATCAAAATCCTATAAACTTAATCGATCCTACGTGGATGAGTGCACAAGATCCCGAAGGAGGGGGATTTTGGAGTAGGGCAAAATCGTTTTTAGGAATTGGATCTATCAATAAACAAGAAACAAGTCCTATTGAAGATACCATTTTAGATGAAGTAGTTATTTCTACTGACAGAAAACCTAATTGGATTAAAAGGAATTTTTCTAAAGATAAATTTTCTAATGATTTGAAGAATATTAAGGAAAATACTGGATGGAATCATGGTGTTAAGGAATTAGTTAAAACATATAAATCTATCCAAAAATTAGGTGGCTATAAGATTTGGGGCTTTGGGAGTGAGGAAATGGGAAGAAATGATATCAAAATTGAAGGAGAACATAAACATATTGACGCTTCCAACATACCAATGCCAGGTCTAGGCGGGATTGAAACTAAACCAAACACAACAGCAAATTTAGTTCAATATTTGACAAATAGTTTTGGGGTTTTTAATTCAATGAGTGAGGTAAAATCAGATTCAGTTTATCAAACAATTGGAACTGATCCTGGATCTGGATTTATAATTTATAAAACTAATAATAGAAATGACGCACAAAAGCAGAAAGCAAAGATGGAAAAAAATGGTGCTTTATATATTCAGATCAATGCGACAAAGAAATAATTTGATATATTGTTGTTGTTTTTTGTTTTTGTTTAGTTGTGAAAAGAAAAGTGAAAACTTAATTGTATCTGAAGTTATTAATGATTCGATTATTGCAAAGGGGCTTTATAATGGCAATCAAAAAACTGGTATATGGGAGTATGTCGATACAAATGGTCAAATTTTTGAAATTGTAGAATTTAAAATAATTGATAACAAATCTTATTATAACCAAAGCGTAAGTTTTGATAAAAAAGGAGATACGATTCACAATAAAACATCATTTTTTACATTTAATTTTTTAAATGATTATTTGATTACAATAAAATTTATAAGTTTATTTGATAAATATTATGATGATCAAAATGGTACAGTTTTATTATATAGCAATCAAATTAATGATGATTTTAGTAATTTAAATAAAGTAAAATTTGATACTGTTTATCTTAAAAATAATTTTCTTAAAATGAATCTAAAATTAAATAAACTTAGAGGGATTATTAAAGAATTTCATTTTGATAGTGATTCATCTTATATAAGTAGAGAAGTATTTATAGAAATTGATGAAAATTCAAAAAATTTCCCTATTTTAAATAACACAGGCAATATGTAACACATCAAAAGTGGTATTATCACTGCAACCCCTCATTACTACTACATTAAACAACATTTACAAAACCAACTAATCAAACTCAAGCTGACCGTAAAAAGTCGGCTTGTTTTATTATAAAAACTACTGCTGTTGCACTAAAATGGTTTATGTTAAAAACAGAAATCCCAACCATAAGGTTGGGATTTTGTTTTATAGCCAATTTTCTTTTGGGTTTAAATGGGTAGAAAGTACTGCGTAAATAAGCACCTCTTTTTTAGCTTCATTTACTTTAAAATGAATCATATACTTAAAATCCTTTAACGGTAAGCAATGAATATTTTTATAACGAATTTGAAAATGTGGATTTTGTTGTAAGCTTTTCAAAGTTTCTCTGTACTGTTCTAAAAACTTTTTACCGTAATCTTTTCTTTTACCCGATAGCGCGGATTTGCAATCCGTGCCTTAAAACAACAACAGCCCCTTTACAAACCTATGGAGGCTTGTTTTATTATAAAAAAGGAGTGCTGTTGCTCTAAAATGGTTTTGGATTTCCCGATCGCGCGGATTTGTAATCCGTGCCTTAAAACCAATTAAACAAAGCGAGCTGACGTAAAAAGTTAGCATGTTTTATTATAAAAAGGAGTGCTATTGCTCTAAAATGATTTAGGATTCACAAAGTTATAGATAACAAAAAAGTCCTTTACTTTTCAGTAAAGGACTTTCAAAAAAAAGGCAACGTCATACTCTCCCACATTAAATGCAGTACCATCTGCGCAATCGGACTTAACTTCTCTGTTCGAAATGGAAAGAGGTGAGCCCCGACGCAATAATTACCCTATATCGGTTTGTTGAATAATCAACATATATTTAAAATAAAAAAAGTCTCAACTTTCAT
>NZ_RQVQ01000051.1 GCF_003865405.1 Paenimyroides tangerinum | reverse complement strand
TTCATGAGTCAAATTTAAGATTTTAGTCTTAACTTCAACTGAACGCTAAGTTAGTATATCCACATCAAAGGTTTTGAAAACATTACTCTGAATTCTTTAGAGAAAAACGTTTCTAAAATCCAAAAAGATGCACCTGTGATTATTCACTGTCAAAGTGGTGTACGTGGTGCTATGGCCTACTCTATTCTAGAAAAATTAGGCTACACAAATATTTTAAATTACAGCGGCAGTATCAACGATTGGTCTGCTAAAAAATTACCTTTGGTAAAATAATATATGAAAGCTACAAGGAAAATATTCTTCTACTTATCATTAGTCTTGATTTCAGGACTAATGATGATTCCTTGTGCCGTAAAACAACAAATTAAAGGCAGTATTACGCAAACTCAAACGACTTACAATGGTAAAAATAGTGCCAAGGTTTGTGTAACAACTTATGCTACAACCCAGCAACAACATCGTTTACAAATTGCGAAATTACTACCATTTCTTTTTTCAGATGTTTTAAAAATTGATAACGACCGTTTTACTCAAGTCGTTTTACCAAATTCTTTTATTTTCTTTTTTAAGGAGAAAGTTCCCTCGTATATCCTACATTGTTTATTTAGAATTTAGAATGCACTAATGTTAAGTTTTTTAATTTATTAGTCACTAAATTTTATTTAAAAATATGAAAGAAACAACCGTTTCTAGTACATCAATATTGGTGTTACGCATCGCTGTGAGTGGCATTTTTATCGCCGCAGGAATAAATCATTTACAAAAACCTCAAGGCGTTGCCAAACGAATTTTAGAAGCACCAAGTGGTGAATTTTTAAGTTCCATTGTTGATCCACATTTCCTTGCGTTAAGTTCAGGCTTTTTATTATTACTTTTCGGAATTACATTTTTGTTGGGTATTTACACGAGAATCAGTGCCATTGCTTTAGTGCTTTTATTGATTCCGATTACTTTAACTATTCAAATAAATGGAGGTATATTGTTTGGACCTTTATGGAAGAACATAGTCATTTTTGGTGGCTTGTCTTTCTTTATCATCAATAAAAATCTTCCGTATCAAATCTTTCCAAAAACTAAATAATGAAAAAATATATTTTAACCTTACTTGCGTCTATTCCATTCGTAACTATGGCACAACAACAAAAAATAACCATTTTACAGACAGCAGATATCCATGCATATATGAATCCTCACGATGAATTATTTGTGGAAAACGGACAAATTACCTTTCGTAAAGCTGGAGGATTAGCTCATATTAAAACCGTTGTAGATCAAATCAAAAAAGAAAATCCTAAAGGGACGCTTTTGATTGATGGTGGTGATTTTTACCAAGGAAGTGGAGAAAGTGTTCGCTCACAAGGTGCTATTTTCCCAAAAATTATCCACGAAATGAATTATGATTTGCTGATTCCTGGCAATTGGGAAGTGATTTATGGCAAAGAAGTGATGATGGAATTGATGAACAATTACAAAACCAATGTCATTACCTCCAATATGTTTCATAAAACGGATAACAACCCTATGTTCCCTCAGCATTGGATTACAGAAATGAAAGGTGTTAAAATAGGTTTTATTTCTTATAATGATCCTGAAATCCCTATTCGTCAAAATCCTGGTTATTCTGAAGGTATTGCATTTACAGAAGTTAATCATAATCTGAAAGCCTTAGTTTCGGAAATGAAAACTGTTAGAAAAGTCGACCTATTATTTATTGTCGCTCATATTGGTATTTCCAAACAAGTAGCTTTAGCCAATCATCCCGATGTAGAAGGCGTAGATTTTATTTTTGGAAATGATACCCACGAACGCATTCGAAAACCTATTGAAGGTAAATACAGTAAAGTAGTAGAACCTGGCGCTTTTAGTTCGTTTTTAGGAAGATTGGACGTTACGGTAGAAAATGGAAAAATGATAGATTATCAATATAATTTGATAGAAATTGATCCTAAAAAATATCCGGCAGATAAAAAAGTTCAAAAAGTAATTGATCGCCAACTAAAACCATTTGCCAAAGAAATGAACGAAGTATTGGGGTATACTACAACGCCTTTGTATCGTTATTTGGTAGTAGAAAATCCGATGGATAATTTAATTACCGATGCCTTGCTATGGAAAACAGGTGTAGATTTTGCAACCTCTAATGGTTTCCGTTTTGGGGTGCCAATTTTACCGAATGAAGAAGGAAAAGCAGCCATTACACAACGAGATTTATGGCGTATGCTTCCGGTAGATGAAAAAATGAAAATTGCAGAAGTTTCTGGTCAACAAATTTTAGATTGGCTAGAAAAAGAAATCAATAATGTATATGCTAAAGATCCTTTAAAACGTTTTGGCGGTTGGTTGGTACGCTTCTCTGGCATGACATTAAAATTTGATAGCAGCAAAGAGATCGGCGAACGTGTATTAGAAGTAACCATTCAAGGAAAGCCTTTAGAAAAAGACAAAATGTATAAAATGGCATCTTGTAATCGTACTGGTGAACCGTTATCGACAATGTGTAGAATGCCAAATGCTAAAAATGCGGTCATTCAAAAATTCACATTGCATGATGCTGTTAGAGATTACTTGAAACACCACAAAACGGTAAGTCCGAAAATTGATGGTCGTGCTCAGGCAGTAGATTTAGGTGATAATGTATTCTCCCAAATGAAAGAAACAGGATACGAGTTTAAATAAGATACTAATCCCCATTCAGGGGATTTTTTTATGAGTTCGCTATTCTTTTTTAATCAACTAATGTAACAATAGTAACTAATCAAATGTAAACTTACTTATAGATTTGTAAACATTACATTTAAAAATGACCAAGCAAATTTATTACATACTATCATTCATTTTATTGATTTCAACTAATAGTGTTGCTCAATCCAATAACTTATGGTTGAGAGCTACGTTTTCTGTAAAAGATTCTTTAGGAATTACCTATGATGCAGAGTTACAATATCGGTTACAAACAATTGCTACAGAAAGCATACCTAAACACCCTTTTTTAAATTCTGGACGTATTTGGATGCATTATTCACTTAATGAAAAAATGAAAATTTCATTATCCCCTGTGGCTTTTTTTGACCACATAAAATATAAGAACAAAGACGAACTTTATCTAAAGTCACATATAAAAGAATACAGAAATAGTTTAGCCGCAGAGTATCAATTTATTCAACAAAAAAGATTTCATTTATATGCTAGAACAGCCATTGAATTTAGATTTTTTTCCAACAAAAAAAATGAATTTAGATGGAGAAATCGCGTAGGTATAGATATCAAAATTACTAATAAAACTATACTAAGACCGTTTTACGAAATCTTTCATAAAAATTCTAATTCCAATTCACTAATATTGGATCAAATGCGTTTTAACTTGAGTTTGAAACATCAATTTTCAAAAAAATGGATTGCAGAATTAGGTTATATTGACCAGCTAAATCCAAATCAGCTAACGGTAAAACTAGAAAGGAAACCTAATGTATTCATAAATATTCAATATAAATTATAAAATAATATATTAAAATAAAGAAAAACTGAAAGGCTTAAAAAGATATTTTGACTTATTATATAATTAAAAACGAATTAATAAACTAGAAATAGCTCTATAATTTTCTAAAACATTTAAAGTTACATCGTGGTTTATTGAAATATTAAAGAAAGAGATATAATATTAAAACCTAATAAAAATTCAAAGATTAATCTCTTTTACTCAGATTTAAAATGTGTGGAAAAAGAGATTTTTGTATCTTAACAAGATCGTTAGAAATTTATATTTCAGAATAATAATTATGTCTTTTAGCATTTATGGATGAAATAAAAACATACTTAAAATAAAGTCAATTATGCAATAATTGAATAAGCTTGAATATGTTTCAACTCGGATTAATATCCAAATACTTACTAAAATATGAAAGGCTTATATTTAACAATGTTATGTATAATAAACACTCACAAGTAATAATCATCTACACCTCTCTTTATTTCGAACTATTTAAAATAATCAATTAGTGAAATTTAACCATTGATATATTAATAATATTTATCAAGTGTTTAAAAAAAAGTCATTATTTTCATTTTTAGCCTTTTTTTTTAGTTTTATTACAATATTTGTCTGTATAACAAAAAAAAAATACAATTAAAAATTTTAAAAATAATTCAAGTCCGAGAATAAAATCAGTATAAATTTAAATACTATCAAAATAAAACGTCTTTAAATAAAAGTAAAAATTATCTTAAGTAATAAATAAATTTATATTCATGTTCAACATTGTTTAATCTTTTTCTAAGCTAAAAATTCCAATTTTAATATTGAACTAATGATTTCTATATAAATAATTAAAAACATTACTTTCTAAAGAGTAAAGCATTATAAAATTTTAATACTTCTTGAAAAAAAATTATATTTAAGAAAAAAATTAGCTATGAAAATTTTTAATCCATGGAATCTTCACGAAGGCGAAGAAAATAAAGAAAAAGTACTAGTCGATATTACTAATAATATTTCTTTTAACGGAGCAAATTTATGGATTTTAGCATGTGCTATACTAATTGCATCAATTGGTTTAAATATGAACTCTACAGCTGTAATTATTGGCGCTATGCTAATATCTCCGCTTATGGGACCAATAGTAGGTGCTGGATTTGCTTTAGCTACATTTAATTTTCAATTACTATCCAAGTCGTTAAAAAATTTGTTAATAGCAACTTGTGTAAGTTTAATAGTATCGACTATTTACTTTTATCTAAGTCCTTTTAAAGAAGTTCAATCAGAACTGTTAGCAAGAACATCTCCCACTATTTATGATGTAATGATTGCTTTCTTTGGAGGTATCGTTGGAGCCATATCTATAACACGTAAAGAAAAGGGAAATCCAATTTCTGGTGTAGCAATTGCAACAGCTTTGATGCCGCCTTTATGTACCGCAGGTTTTGGTCTGGCAACAGGAGATTTTAAATTTTTTGTTGGAGCAGTTTATCTTTATGCTATAAATTGTTTTTTTATTGGTATTTCAACTTATTTGATAATTAAATATTTAAAATACAAACCACAAGAAATTACTACAAATCTTAAAACTGCTAAAAATGTGAGATATGGAATAACGATACTTTTATTTTTAATTACTATTCCTAGTTTGTACATTGCATATCAACTTTTACAAGAAAAAAAATATAATCAAAATGTGAATGTATTTTTAGATAAAGAATTTGTGGAAAAAGGGCATACTATTATTTATAAAAAAATAAATTTTAAGTCTAATCCAAAAAAAGTTGAAATTGCACTAATCTCAAAGAAATTTGATTCATTAGAATTGAATCGATTAAATGATTTACTAAAAATTTATACAATACCAAATTCAGAATTAATTATTAAACAAAATACTCAAGATTTAAAACAAGAAATATTAGCTGAGCTGAAAAAGAATAATAATATATCAAAAGGTGATGATATCCAAATTAAAAATTTAAGACAAGCAATAGCAAAGTATCAATTGTATGATCAAGATTTTATAACAGATATATCAATTGTATTTCCGGAAATAAAAAATTACTCTGTAGGCCTACAAAATCACATAATATCTAAAGATTCTATAGTTGAAAAACCAATGTTTATGTATGAATCAACAAAAAATTTAGATACAACAAAATTAAAAAAATGGCTGATAAACAAATGGGATACTGACGAAATAGATATTCAAGAATTTGACACAAAAAAATAAATAGACTTCGAACTGATTATAAATGAGACTAAGTTATATATTGTATAATTATTTTTATCAGACTACAAATCTTTTAATAAATTTATATATATCATTATTTGCACCATATATTACTAATACATCATCTTTTTCTATAACAGTAGATGAAGAAGGAAACCCTTGAACTTGGGGTACCATCTTAAATTGACCTAAAAAACTAGTCTCTTCTTTATTTTTAATAATTGTCATTACTAAAATATTATAATTTTTTTTAAATTGAATCTCATCAAAGGTTTTTCCAACAAGCTCTTTCGGTGATAAGACTTCGATTATACTAAAATCATTATTTAAATCAAAAGAATCTATAATACCTTTAGCATTCAATTTTTTAGTCCATCTTTCTGCAGATTCTTCTTCTGGTCTTATAATTTGATCAACTCCGATAGCATGTAGAACATTTTCGTGAACTGAATTTATTGAACGGCTAATTAACCTCTTTACATTCTTGTTTTTGAAATTAGCTGTAGCCATGATATTAGCTCCTTCATTTTCTCCGATAGTCACTAAAACAATGTCGGTATTATTAATTGGTAATTTACTTAAAGCTATCTCATCGGTTGCATCTAAGCAAATGGTATAAGAAAATTTATCTTTATAATATTCTACCCTCTCATTATTACTATCAACTCCAATAACTTCATGACCTAATTTTGTCATTTTAATACCAAGAGATGAGCCAAAATTTCCTAAACCGATTATAATTAGTTTCATAAAATATTTATATTAGTATATCTCCACTAGGATATGAATATCTGGAAGAAATATTTTTCTTAAAAAAAGCTGTCAAAATTGTAATCATTGAAACACGTCCAATAAACATAATTATAATTATAACTATTTTGCTAGGTTCTGATAACAAGACTGTGGTATCTAAAGACAAACCAACGGTAGAATAAGCAGAAAAAACTTCGAATGCTATATCAATAAGTGGTAAGTTACTATCAAATTTAGAAATCAAAAAAACTCCTAAACCAATAACTAGAAATGAAAGTGTAATGGTTGCAAAAGCTTTTTGAACAACAGATTCGTTAATTTTACGTTTAAATATTTCAATTGAATTTTTACCTCTTGCAATATTAATAAAATTTAAAATAGCAATTGCAAAGGTACTTGTTTTAATACCTCCACCGGTAGAAGTTGGTGAGGCACCTATCCACATTAAAAGTAAAATTAGAATAATAGTTGAAAATTGTAGTTCAGAAAAATTGATTGTATTAAATCCGGCTGTTCTTGTTGTCATTGAAACAAAAGCTGCAGACACAAATTTTCCAAAACCAGTATGTTCATTCAATGTAAAATAAAATTCTTCGAAATATATTATTAACGTAGAGACTCCAAAAATTGTTAATGATGTAAATAGATTCACTTTTGAATTTAAAGAAAATATCCAGTTTTTCTCTTCTGTAGTTTTATAAAAAAAACGTAAAAATACTTTTTTAAAGAAATATTTTAAATACTTAATTAAATTAACTAGAATTGGAAAACCAATTCCACCTAAGAAAATTAAAATAATTAAGATAAGTTGAAATGAATAATTATTAATTGTTATATTTTGCATTAATCCATTGGGTAGCGTTGAAAAACCAGCATTACAAAATGCAGAAATAGAATGAAAAATGGATATAAAAACTTTATCAAAAATACCTATATTGAAATCATCTAAAGAAAAGAAAATGATCAGAGCTCCTAAAGATTCTATACAAAATGTGATATAAATTATTTTTTTTATAAAACCAAAAACTTCACTAAAAGCATCGTTGTTGGATATATTTCCAAGTGTTATTTGATACTCATAAGAACTATTTCCTTTAAAAAAATAAGCTATATAAGCGGCAAAAGTAAGTATACCCAACCCTCCTATTTGAATTAACAATAATATTATGGTTTGTCCAAAAACTGTAAAAGTTTCTGAAACATTAAATACAGTTAACCCAGTAACACATACAGCACTTGTTGAAGTAAAAAAAGCATCCAAAAAATTTATTGGATGGGTTGTTGCCTTGGGTAATAAAAGTAATAAAGCTCCTAAAATAATAATTGATATAAAACTTATAATAAACAACTGAGGGGGTGTAATATATTTTCTATTAAATGAAAAATTTGGATTTGCAAACTCTCTAACTAGTTTAAGTAAAATCGCAAATTGTAAATATTTACTAACAAAATATATGGAATAATCTGCTAATTGAATGTAGACACAATAACCTATAAAAAGTACACTCAATACATCAAATACAAAAACACGAAAAATAAATTTATCAGATGTATAAAAAAACTTTAATATAGTTTTTAATAATCCTATCGCTAGAATTAAAATAAAAAATATATTCACGAATAATTTATAATCATTCGGAAAACCGAAACCTAATAGGGTTATTAGTAAAATAATTGCTAGAATTAAACTAAACTTATATAAACCAGATAAATTTTTTTTTAAAAAAACATTCGTTATCATTACAAAAACTATTTACTATTCCAACAATCCACATTTTCGATTTTATATTTTGAATTATCAAAAACTGGATCTTTTCCAGTATTTTTTTGATTTCTATAGTCTTTGTATAAAATTGAAAAAACATTACGAAGCAAAAATATCGAAATTAAATTAATCCAAGCCATAAGCCCTACTCCAATATCTCCAAGTGTCCATGCATTTTTAGCTGTTGTTATTGCCCCTAAATAAACTGACGTAAAAAGTAAAAATTGAACAAGATAAACTGCCCACCTTCTCTTTCTAAATAAAAATTTCACATTCGTTTCGGCTATATAATAATAAGCTAAAATTGTTGTAAAAGCAAAGAATGTCAAGGATATGGCTACAAACTCTTTACCTATCGAAGGAAAATGTTTTGCAATCGCATATTGCGTATAAGCGGGTCCCATTTGAACATCTTTAAGATTATTTATTAGAAAACCTCCTTCAGTGTCCATTACATTAAACTGATTTGTGAACAAAATCATCAAACCTGTTGCGGTACAAACAAATAATGTATCAATATATACAGAAAAACCTTGAACTAAGCCTTGTTTAATTGGATGAGTGACTGCTGCGGCCGCTGCTGCATGAGGAGCAGTACCTTGTCCGGATTCGTTACTGTAAATACCACGTTTTATCCCCCAAGCGATTGCACTACCAACAATACCGCCATAAAAAGAGTGCAATGAAGTACCAGATGAAACAATTAAAACAAAAATATCGGGTAATTTATTAATATTTAGCATAATTATAATTAATGCCATCATAATATAACCAAGTGCCATAAATGGAACAATTAATTCTGTTAGTCTACCAATACGTTTGACTCCGCCAATTACTATTGATGCTACTAAAACAACTAAAATAATTCCTACAAGTTCTTTTGGAAACTGGAAAGCTTCAGTATTTGCCAATGAAATACTATTACTTTGTACACTAGGTAGTAAAAATCCTGTACTAATAATTGTTACTACTGAAAAAGTTATTGCTCCTATCTTTGAATTAAGTCCTTTTTTTATATAAAATGCAGGTCCTCCAATGAAATAAACAGAAGATTTCTCTTTATATAATTGAGCTAATGAGGCTTCGATAATGGCAGAGGCACTACCTAAAAAAGCAATAATCCACATCCAAAACAACGCACCCGGCCCCCCCATCGCAATTGCTGTAGCAACACCAGCTATGTTGCCGGTACCTATTCTACCAGAAATTGCTAAAGTAAAAGCTTGAAATGAAGATATACCTTGAGTTGAATTACTTTTTTGAAATAGAAGTTTCAACATATCTTTAATTAAAGTAATTTGTAAGAAGTTATATTTAACACTGTAATAAATTCCAGAAGAAATACAAAGTATAATTAAATAATTAGACCAAATATAATCGTTCACTTTCTCTATAAAATTCATTTTTCGCTTTTTAAAGCTTGTAATTTACAATTTGTTTTTTAGAATAGAAAATGTAATAATTCCGAGAAAAAATGTTCGATTAACCTCTAATCTTTTTTTTATTATATTTGCAGTTGACCTAAATTTATATGAATAGGAAATCCATTATAAAAAATTTAGTTGACTTACGTTTTTTTATTTTTAAAAGCCTCATTGGTGTGCTTATTTCAACAATTTTATCTCTTATCTTTTATCGATTTATTTTTGAAGAGATTATATTTGCACCTGTAAATAAAAATTTTATAACTTATAAAATCTATTGTCAATTAGTTAGCTCATTTAGAATAGACACTACTCTATGTATTGAGAAATTCAATTTTATATTACAAAATAGAACCATGGAGGGACAATTAAGTGTATTGATATATACCTCAATTACATTTGGTTTTATACTATCCTTTCCTTGGATAATTTTTCAGCTTTTAACTTATATTAAAGAAAAGTTTTCAGCTTCTAAATCAATTAATTTAAAGTTTCAAGTTTTAAATATTTCTTTATTGTTTATTGTTGGGGTGATATTTGGATACTATATTATTGTTCCCCTTTCTATTAGCTTTCTAACAAATGTCCAAATCAGTTCAATAATTAAAAATCAAATTGATATTGGTTCATACATTTCGTTATTAAGAAGTACTATAATTGCAACAGGTGTTATTTTCAATTTGCCAATTCTAGTTTATTATCTTAACAAATTAGGAATAGTTAATCATGATTTATTAAAACATTATAGACGATATGCTTACGTTATTATATTAATAGCTTCAGCAATTATTACGCCTCCTGATGTTTTAAGTCTAATATTATTAGTTATTCCATTATTTTGTTTATATGAAATTAGTACCTATTTATGTAAATTCAATCGAACAGTTAACATATAAAACTAAAATCATTAGTTATCTTTTACTTATAGTATGTTCTACAATAATATTGCTACTTCAATACCAAGGGATTAAACTCTATCCAATTATCAACAATTATTGCAATGATTTTATTTCCATGACACTTACATTAAAGATATGTAGTTTAATTCTAAAAAAATTGTATGGTTTTATTTTAGTTGACAACATTGGATATATGCTAATTATTTGGTTATACTATGGTTTCGTTTTTGAGATTATATTTCCATTTTGGTATACAAGATATACATTTGATTTTTTTGATTTTATTGCTTATTTCTTAGGTTTAATTTTATTTTTAATTCTTGAATGCTATGATTACAAGAAAATGTTTAAAATGTGGAATTTTCACAGATAACAGTACTGCGTGTAAAAACTGTTTGGAACCTTTTATAACTGAAGATAAAATAAAAGAAGAAATTAAAAAAGATTATGAATACAGACAACAAAAATCAGTAGACGAGTTTAAATTTATGACTTTCGTTAATAAATTGACCATTCATAAGTTTTTAGTCGTGAGGTTGTTTGGTAATATTCTGAAGAGTATTATCATAACCATTTTTTTTATAGTTTCGTTAATTGCTTATTTAATCGCGCTAATTGCAGCTTAATTTTATAATTTTAAATTAAAACCATGATTCAATCTATCAATCTAAAAGTATTTAAAGAATTTGTAAAATCAAGTAACTTTGGAGGTTTATTACTCTTTTTATGTGTAATTCTCTCTTTAATTATTGCCAACACATCCTTATCAGAAAGTTTACAAAACATTTTAGATTATAAATTTGGAATTGAAAATGAATATGTACATTTAAATTACAGTACATCTATGTGGATTAATGATGGGTTGATGGCTGTTTTTTTTCTTCTAGTCGGCTTAGAAATAAAAAGAGAAATTGTTGAAGGGGAATTGTCTTCACCTAAAAAGGCAATAGTACCAATACTTGCAGCCATTGGGGGCGCTATTGTACCTGCTTTTATTTATGTCTTTTTTAATAATAGTGAAGCTAGTGCGAGTGGTTGGGGAATACCTATGGCTACGGATATAGCTTTTGCTTTGGCTGTTATTTCACTTCTAGATAAAAGAATTCCAATAAGTTTAAAAATTTTCTTAGCTGCATTAGCCATTGTTGACGATTTAATAGCTATACTAGTCATTGCTGTATTTTACTCATCGGGTATAGATCTAACCTATCTTGGCTATTCAGGAATTGGATTAATCGTTTTAATTTTAATGAATCGTTTTCAAGTTAAAAATCCATATTTATACTTAATTCCTGGAATATTTATTTGGTACTTTATTCATCATTCTGGAATTCACGCAACAATAGCCGGTGTATTAGTTGCAATGACTATCCCTACAAATGATACTGCTGTAGAATCACCTTTAGAAAGATTAGAACATGCTTTGGTGAAACCTGTTAATTTCTTAATTATACCGATTTTTGCGTTTGCAAACACTAATATTACGATAGAAAATGAAATGATTCAAGGCCTTACATCACCTTTAGGTCTAGGAATAGGATTGGGACTTATTTTAGGAAAACCTATTGGAATTGTATTGAGTACTATTATTTGTTCTAAACTTAAGATAGGTCAACTTCCTGAAGGTAGTAACTTTAAACATATTATTGGAATAGGATTTCTTGCAGGAATTGGCTTTACTATGTCAATTTTTATTTCTAATCTATCATTTTCAGATTCTACTTTCGTAGAAGAAGCAAAGTTGGCTGTTTTATGTTCCTCTTTAATTGCAGGTGTTTTAGGCTTTGTATTATTAAGATCTACAAAAAGATAAACCTCTGTTTACTACATATTTCAAATATTAGATATCTACAAACAAAACTTGATTAATTTTAAGAATTTCATATAAAAAAAGTTAATTATGACGCGTTTTTTTTATTATTATCAAATTAATTGTAAATTGAGAGAATTAACATTAAAATTCTAACAATATGCAAGTGATTAAATGGGATGAAACGAACAAACCTTCTGATATAAAAATAAATAATATTATTAATTTTTTATATGAAAATTTAGAAGAGTATGGCGATACAAAAGAAGACATTCGCAAATGTCTTAAGTATGTATTTAATGAATTGTCCGAAAGAACAACTTCTGGTTTTATAATTGAAGCTTTAGAAAATTCTGAAATCATAGGGATTTCTGTTATAAACGAAACGGGAATGTCAGGTTATATTCCGGAAAATATTTTAGTTTATATTGCCACATGCAAAAAAAATAGAGGAAAAGGAATTGGTAAACTTTTAATGTTAAAAATCATTGAAGAAACAAAAGGTAATATTGCACTACATGTAGAAAATGATAATCCAGCAAAGTATTTATATGAAAAATTAGGCTTCACAAATAAGTATTTAGAAATGAGATTAGAAAAATAAGATGGCACATATTATACTAAACAAAGACAAACTTTATCATAATTATAAATATCTTAATGCTTTCTTTAAAGATCAAGAAATTGAATGGTCTGTAGTAACCAAAATATTATGTGGAAACAAATGTTTTTTAGAAATTCTTTTTTCTCTTGATATTAAAAGCTTTTCGGATTCTAGAATCAGTAATTTAAAAATTATAAAAAATAGAAAACCTGATTGCACAACAATCTATATTAAACCACCTGCTAAAGGGGTAATTAGTGAAATTATTAAATATGCAGACGTTAGCCTAAACTCTAGCTTATATACTATTAAGCTTTTAGATGAGGAAGCTAAAAAGAATAACAAAAAGCATCAAATAATTTTAATGATTGATTTAGGAGAACTACGCGAGGGTGTAATGAGAGAAGATTTTTTAGAATTGTTTGATAATGCTCATCAATTAAGTAATATAGAAATTATTGGAATTGGAAGTAATTTATCATGTTTGTATGGGATATTGCCAAACTCTGATAAACTTAATCAGTTATACCTTTATAAACAGCTTGTAGAGTTAAAATACAAAACTAAATTAAAATATATTTCAGGCGGCTCTTCAGTGACTATACCCTTGTTACAAAATAAACTTATAGATAGTAAGATTAATCATTTTAGAATTGGTGAAACTTTATTTATGGGTACTAATGCTTATGATCAATCAAATTATAAAGAACTAAAACAAAATGTTTTTGAACTCTGTGCTGAAATAATTGAATTATATGAAAAACCATTAATCCCATCTGGTGAAATGGGAACTTCTGTTACTGGTGACATCCCAAAGTTTAATTTAAATGATTTGGGTAAAAAAAGTATTCGGGCTTTAATTGATATTGGTTTATTGGATGTTGATATTAAATATTTAAATCCTATAGATGACCATATTAAAATTGAAGCAGCTACTTCAGACATAATTGTTCTTGATCTGGGAAAAAATGAGCAAAATTATGCAGTAGGTAGTATTGTTACATTACAATTAGATTATATGGGAATTGTTAGAATTATGAATTCAAGGTATATTGACAAAGTAATAACAACATAGATCATTCATCTTTTTTGATATCTTCTACTAATTAATAGTAAAGATTACAACATTTAAAGTTTAATCAGAAACCCTCCAAAATTGGAGGGTTTCTTGTAATATAATAAGATTTTAATTATTGAAAGAAAGAACTGTTTCCTATATAAATTATATCTTTTATTTCATTTTTAAACAAATTCGAAAGATGTTTTACAATTTTCATTCAAAATGATAAAAGCACTGAAAATTTTTCCTGATTTACTTTTCATTCCTTTTAGCAGTCCTGTTTTACCCTTACTTATCAATGCCTCAATGTTATTGATTGTTAACTGTATGCCGCAAATGTTTCTAAACTGTACCCAATTACAAAGTTCGTCTGAGCATTTCACAATCTGATCCCGAATTAGAAGATGATTCGTTTTACATTTAGGACAAGTTAATTTTGGTTGACTATTTTGGATAGTAGTAGTTTGAAGTAATTCTTCTGTAATGGATTTTGTTAATACTTCAATTTCTTTTTGAAAAGTATTGGGATTTAGTTTTCTGGTTTCGATTTTCTCAAATTGAATCTCCCATTCAGCTGTTAAAGCTACATCTACAATTTTCATATTTTTTACTTTATGATAAACAAACAAGCCTTTTTGGGTTGGAAGTAATGCTTTTTTTTGTCTTTCAATATAGTTACGTTTAAATAAAGTTTCGATGATTGACGCTCTGGTTGCTGGTGTTCCAATTCCGATATTCTTTAATATTTTTTTTGCTTCATCATTTTCAATAGTATTTCCAGCGTTTTCCATTTCTGATAAAAGACTTGCTTCTGTATAAAGCATTGGAGGTTTGGTTTGTTTTTCTAACATTAATGCCTTTTTAATTTTTAGCTCGTCTCCTACTTTAAGATTTGGTAAATGTTGTAATAGCTCATTATCATCTTCAGAAAGACTTCCTTTTATAGCTCTCCACCCCACGTCTACTATTTTAACAACTTTTATTGTAAATTCGTAATGTAGTACTTCTAAATTCACAACTGTTATTTCTTTAATACAAGATGATGAAAGGGCTTCAAGCAATCGAAAAACGATCAAATTATAAATTGCATTTTCTTTTGCCGATAAAGCTGAAGGAATTTTATCTGTGATTAATAATCCGTGGTGATCGGTGACTCTCAGATCATTTACAATACGTTTATTGAAACGCCCCCATTTTAACTTAGATACTTCTAATTTATACTTTTCATGCTCTTGTAAAGCTCTTAATAACTTCGGAATTTCATCCCACATGTCCTCAGGAATGTGTTTACTTCCGGTTCTAGGATACGTTATGAATTTCTTTTCGTAGAGACTTTGTGCAATATTTAAAGTATCTTCTGCTGTAAGGTTTAGCTTTTTATTTGCTTCTTTTTGCAGTCCCGTTAAATCAAATAATAATGGAGCTTGTTCTGTAAGGTTTCCGTTTTCTATTGATGTAATAGTAGCTTTTCCATTACGTTGAATAGACTTCAACGAATTTATTGCTGCATTTTGTTCGTTCCATTTTATTTGTGTACTTCCTTTAAACTCTATAAAATCTTTATTAAATAAAAGTTCTATTTGCCAATAATTACTAACTTCAAAACTTCTATTGTCTAAAAAACGTTTGCAGATTAATGCTAAAGTTGGGGTTTGCATTCTACCTAAAGAATACATTCCGTTGCCTATAGCAATACTAAGTGCTTGTGAAGCATTTATTCCCACAAGCCAATCTGAACGAGTACGTCCTTGGGCAGCATAATACAATCCATCAAAAGTATTTCCTTCTTTCAGATTTTCAAATCCTTGTTTAATCGCT
>NZ_RQVQ01000050.1 GCF_003865405.1 Paenimyroides tangerinum | reverse complement strand
TATACTTTATTACCTCTTTAATATCGTATAATTATTAAATGTGTTTTTTTTTAAGCTGGATTCGACATCGGATTCAGCTTTTTTGGTTTTGTATAAAAAATTAACAACATCTACTTTATAAAAAAATATTATGCGCGCATAATAATAATAAAAATTTTTACTACCTTTATATTTATTAAAAATAAGACATAAAAAACACACACTTTTAAAATGGGAAGTAAATTTATCAGCGTAGGTAGTTACATCCCTACTCAAACTATTACCAATCTTTATTTTAAAGATTATCAATTTTTAAATGAAGAAGGTGTTGCTTTAAAACAAAAAAGTGAATTTATTGCCAACAAACTTCAGGACATTACAGGAATTGAAGAACGAAAATATGTTGAGACAAATTTAGTTACTTCAGACATAGGCTTAATAGCTGCACAAAGAGCAATCAAGGAATCAAAAATAGATCCAGAGACTTTAGACTATATTATATTTGCACACAATTTTGGAGATGTTAAATTCGGTACTATTCAATCCGATTCAGTTCCATCATTAGCAGCTCGTGTTAAACACAATCTTCAAATTAAAAATCCTAAATGCGTAGCGTACGATTTACTTTTTGGATGCCCTGGATGGGTTGAAGGTGTGATTCAAGCTAATGCATTTATCAAAGCAGGAATTGCAAAAAGATGCTTGGTAATTGGCGCAGAAACTCTTTCTAGAGTTGTTGATTTACATGATCGCGACAGTATGATTTATGCTGATGGCGCAGGTGCTGTTATAATTGAAAATTCTGATGATGATTGCGGTATTATTTCTCACGCATCTGAATCTCATACTTTAAATGAATCTGATTTTATACATTTTGGAAAATCATATAATACAGATCACGATCCAAATATTCGATACATTAAAATGTTTGGAAAGAAAATATATGAATTCGCTCTTACTCATGTTCCATTAGCAATGAAAGAATGTTTGGACAAAAGTGGGGAATCAATCCAAGACGTTAAAAAAATATTAATCCATCAGGCAAACGAAAAAATGGATGAAGCGATTGTTTATCGTTTTTATAAGCTGTTTGACATGGAAGTTCCTGAACACGTAATGCCAATGACTATCGGAAAATTAGGAAACAGTAGTGTAGCTACTATTCCAACATTGATTGATATTTTAAGAAATAATGAAATTGAAAATCACAGAATTCATAAAGGAGACCTGGCAATCATTTGCTCAGTTGGAGCCGGAATGAATATCAATGCAATTGTATATAAATATTAAAAAAAGGATCGGCCCAAAGCCGATCTTTTTTTAAGGTAATTCAGAATATGGATAATCTGATATAATTTTGAAAATTCCTAACTCATACATTTTATCGATTTCTTCTTTATTATTAGTATTACCACCAATTAAAGGAATTTCGAATTCTTTTGACTCCTCAATTAGTTCAGGCGTAATTTGCTTGAAATTAGGTGAAAAATAATCGGGTTTAAAATCTAACTCTTTTAAATAAACACTCAATAATTGTTTTTTCTTATCAAGTAAACATGTTTTAAACTCGGGATAATTTTTTGAAATATACGAAAGTGTTCTTGGATCAAAAGACTGAATAATTACTTGCGTAGGTTTAATATTTTCTTTTAAAACTTTGATTAACAACTCTACCACTACTTTTGGATCTGGATGATTAATACCATCTGTACGATCTGTAATTTTAGTTTCAATAAAATAATTAGGCACTTTTAACTTATTTACTTTTGCATACATTTGAGTTTGTTGCAACACTTCTTCAAGTAAAGGTATAGTGGAAATGATATTTTGTTGCTTATCAAAACCTTTACTTTTTTTATAACCTAATTTATAATTTGTGATTTCATTATAATCCAAATCATAAACACGTCGCTTATAATCTGTTGAATCTTTTACTTTTTTATTTACATATAATTTTTCATGAAGTACAGGATCATGAGTAACAACAACTCTCATGTCTTTAGTTACCATAACATCCATCTCTAAAAAATGGCTATGATGAAGTGTTTTTTTAAATGCTTCTAAAGTATTTTCGGTATGTAATCCACGAAAACCACGATGCGCCAAAATTTCTAAAGATTGCGCTTGTAAATCAATACTGATAAATAAAAGTAGTACTAAAAATTGTTTCATTTTTAATTGCAAACATCAGAATTCATTATTAATTCATAATAAAAACTATATTAAGAAATCAGAAACAAAAAAAGGATTAGCAACCGCCAACCCTTCTATAATTAATTATTTGTAACTATCTTTTAAAAAACGTTTCATGATTGCCCATTGTTTTAAGGTATCTCTTGCTTCTAAAGCTGGATATCCAAGCATCGTAACTCCTGCAGCAACATCTCCTGTAACTCCTGAACCAGCACCAATTACTGCACCATTTCCAATTACTGAATGATCCTTAATAGAAGCACTTCCTCCGATTATAACACCATCACCAAGAGTTACAGAACCAGCTAAACCACTGTTTCCTGCCATAATACAAAACTTTCCTAAAATACTATTGTGTCCAATTTGAACCAAATTATCAATTTTACAACCTGTTCCAATAACAGTTGAACTAAATTTCCCACGATCTACACATGAATTTGCTCCAATCTCGACCCAATCTCCTATAACAACGTTACCTATATGCGGAATCTTAACTAATCCAAATTCAGGAGATGGTCTGTAACCAAAACCATCTGCTCCGATCGAAACATTTGGATGAAAAATACAATTAGACCCGATTACTGTACGTTCACGAACTACAACTCCTGACCAAAAAACATTATTATTACCAATCTCACAATCATCCAAAATAGTTACATTCGGATAAATAACACAATAATCACCAATAATTACACGTGGTCCAATATAACTACCTGCACCAATTTTCACACCTTTTCCTATAATTGCAGTAGAGTCAACTACAGCAGTTGCGTGTTGTTCATTTTTAACTTCAGCTAAAGGTAGAGCGAAAATACTCAAAATTTGAGACATTGCTAAATCTGCATTATCTACTTTAATAAATGCACGTTTTTCGCCTGGCTCAATTGAAACATCTCTATTTACAACAGCCACAGAAGCTTTTGAATTTATCCATTTTTTTTCAAATTTTTTATTACCAATAAAAGTGATTTGAGAAGCCTTAGCAGATTCAATATTTTCTGGCCCAATAATTTGACCTGAATAATGTCCTACAATATCTCCTTTTAAAATAGAGTTGATTTCGTTAATAGAAAAAGATTTAGTTATCATAAATTATTTTTTTGAGATATTTTTAAAAGTTACCGCCAAAAATAATCAAAAATATATAATTATAAAGGAATCCATTCAAAAAAAACAACATTTACAAATATTAACAAACAAAAAGAAAAACTCAAACATGATTTTTGTCATCTATTCTTAGAATCAAAAACAAGAAATTAGCGCCTTTAGAAAACACAAATATAATGAGTAACTACAAAACACATACTTTTCACATACCTGTAATGGGATTAGCTTACACGATTGATTCTCCAATTCGAGTGGCTCATCAAGGAATTTCGTCAGTGATTTCGGTTATGGATGATGAACTTATTGAACGAATGAATAATTTTTATTGTCAGGAGTTTAAATTACCTTATAAAGAAATCACTAATAAAATTGAAGACTTTAGAGCAAAAAGAATCACAGCTTACTTGAACACTGTTGATACGATTGTAACTAAAAAATGTTCAGAAATAAAGAAAGGATTACTTGAAAATAAAAAATCTGTAGAAGATTTTATTGATTCATTACCCAATTTCTCTGAATTAAAAAGTGAATTAAATACTTACTTAGAAAAAAATCACTCGGTTAATTATCTAAAAAATGTATTAGACGATTTTTTTCAACCAGGAAGCATTGATGTCAATATTATGACAAAGGTTGACAGAGAACATTACAAAGGTAAAGAAGCTCTACCAAGCATTCATAACGATGCGCATGCAGCATTACGAGGATTTGCCAACAGCAACGTAAAAGGTTCTGTTGTTTTATCTGCTGGAATGAATCCTAGATTATATTCTTATTTTGAAGAATTTGAAAGCTTTTATCCGACCGAAGAAAATTATTTAGAAAAGAAAATCATTCTAAAAGTAAGTGATTATCGTTCGGCTTTTATTCAAGGTCAACAATTAGCTAAAAAGGGTTTATGGGTTTCTGAATATAGAATCGAATCTGGTTTGAATTGTGGCGGACATGCATTTGCAACCGATGGTCAATTAATGGGTACGATTTTAAAATCTTTTCAGGAAAAAAGAAATGAATTAATTGAAACGACTCATAATTTATTATGTAAAGCTTTATCTGAAAAAGGTAAATATGTTCCTGAAAAACCATTAAACTTATTAATAACAGCTCAAGGCGGAGTTGGAACAGCTGAAGAACACGATTTTCTTTTAAAACATTACGACATTGATTCTGTAGGTTGGGGTTCGCCTTTTTTATTAGTTCCTGAAGCAACTTCAACAGACATTAATACAAGAAACTTACTTGCTCAAGCAGATGAATCTGATTTGTATTTAAGTAATATTTCGCCTTTAGGAGTTCCTTTCAACACCGTTAGAGGTACATCAAATGAATATATCAAACAGAAACGCATTCAGAAAAACAATCCAGGAAGTGCTTGTCCAAGAAAATATTTGGCATTAGATAAATCATTCTCCCAAGAAGGAACGTGTACATCTTCAAGAAAACATCAAAAACTAGCTTTAGTAGAACTTGAAAAGCAGAAAAACCAATTAACAGAAGAAGCTTATCAGAAAGAATTTGAAAAAATTGTTGATAAATCTTGTTTATGTATTGGATTAGCTAATGCTTCATATTTAGACTTAGGCATTGAAATTAAAGGTGAAGAACAAGGTGTTGTAATTTGTCCTGGACCAAATATTGCTTATTTTACAAAAGAAGCTTCCTTAAAAGATATGACCAAACATATTTATGGAAAAGTCAATTTGATTGAAACAAAAGAGCGCCCGCATTTCTTTATTAAAGAATTGGGAATGTACATTGAGCATTTCAAAAAAGAACAACAAGATTACGAATCTGAACCAACTTCAATTAAATTGAAAAAGCTAAATAAATTAAAAGATAATTTATTAGAAGGAATTGAATATTATAAAAATTTATTTAATCCAGAATTGTGGTATTTCACAAAAGAAAAAGAAAAAATTCAAAACAAATTATCCGAATTTAAACAACAATTAAACTAACAAAAAAGCAGCTTTCAAATCAAAATGAAAGCTGCTTTTTTTAAACAACAAATAAATATTAATTTCAAAAAAAGTAAGACTAAACCTTTACTTTCTTAGACTTTACAAAGGTATTTTAAATTCGAGAGAAAACAAATTATTTTAAATCATTCTAAATAATTTTAACTTTTCAATTTATTTAAAATCTTAAAAACATTAGTATTTAATTCTGGAACCCAACCAAATAGGAAAACAATTCCACTAAAAGAAATTGAAAATAACGCACAACGAATAACAAAACTAAAATCACCTAAAAATTGAATCGGTAAAATCCAACATAAAAAAAGTAAAACCAATGAAAGAAGAATTGTTTTTAGATACGAAATATTAATTGGAAGTATTTGAAACTTTTTATAGATGAAGATTAATTTCATTAAATTAAAAACGAACATCGAAATTAAAGATGCGTAAGCAACACCAATTATTCCAAAATCAGTTTGTGTAAGAATCAAATAATTCAGTCCGATATTCAAAACAGCCAATGATAAAATAGCAATTAAATTGAATTTATAAAATTTTGAGTAAGCAATAATTTCTGTACTGAAACCGGTTGACATATTCAAAATAACATTTACACCAAGAATATATAAAATCGGAATTGTCGGTGCTAATTTCTGTGCTGTTGGAAGAAGTGAAAACAAATCAGAAATTCCTAAAAGCAAACATCCAAACATTAAAATTCCGATGAAATAAAGGTTTTTAGCAACTTCCGTATATTTATTTTTTAGCAATTTAAAATCATTGTTTTTCAAAGCTTCGGAAATTATCGGGCTGTAAAGTGCAAAAACTCCAATTGCTGGAATCATCAATGCATTTGCTAAATTCACACCGATATTAAAATCTCCATTTGCTTCATTCGAAATGAATTCAGGAATCATAATCGAATCAATTCGAAAAGCAAAAAAAGAACCTAAGCTCGCACAAAACGCATACAAACTATATTTATAATAATCTTTCTTAGAAATTTCCTGAAACAAATCTTGATAATTGAAACTGTAAACAGGCTTAAAAATCCGCAACAAATACCAACCAATAGCAATAAAAATTAGTAAAAACGAAAACGTATAAATACTTAAAGCTTGGTGATAAGAAACCGAAAAATATAAAACCAAAATAAAAGCTAAAGGCAAAGTGATTTTTGGAACAATCTTTTCAAAAAAAGTAGGAACCGCAATTTTTTGTAGGTTGTAAGCTTGGCGTTTCATCAAATCGATAAAAGCCAAAAAAACGGCAATTATAAATCCGTAAATGTAATATTCGGTATTTTTTGTAACTTCTAAAAAGTAAAAAATAGAAACAAAAAAAGCACAAAATCCAATCATAAAAATAATGGAAACTGCACTATAAGAGAATAACTTACGTTGTAAAAAAGCATTCAATTGGGGTTGAAAATTCAATAAAGCTGTTGAAGCTCCAAGCACCATAATCGGATATAAAATTTGAGCAAATCCGTCAATGAATCTAACAATTCCAAGAAATTCTTTATCGTTCGGATAAATAAACAAAGTCGAAATCATTCCAATAGCAACACCGATGTAGTTGATTATTGAGAATAATAAGGCTTGTTTACTCGAAAATTTAGAATCCATTTGTGCTAATTTTTACAAATATAATCGTAATATTGATATTCTTTTTCAAAAGTCGAAAGATAATAGTTAGAATAAAATGTACGAAAAAACATATCCGAAAGAAAGATTCGAAAAAACATTAAATTTCCTGAACAAACATCTTAATAAATCTGAAAATATTTTGGATTTAGGTGTTGAAAATCCGCTTTCAAAATTAATGAAACAGGAAGGTTTCAACGTTCAAAACACCAAAGGAGAAGATATTGATGTGAATTTTGAATCGCTTGACAACAACAATTACGAAATTTTAACTGCTTTTGAAATTTTCGAACATTTATTAAATCCGTTTACCGTTTTACAGCATTGCAAAGCCGATAAAGTTTTTATTTCGGTTCCGTTGCGTTTGTGGTTTTCGCCGGCTTACAGAAGTAAAACCGATATGTGGGACAGACATTATCACGAATTTGAAGATTGGCAATTGGATTGGTTGTTGGAAAAAGCTGGCTTTAAAATTGTTGATTCGATCAAATGGGCACATCCGGTTAAGAAATTTGGAATCAGACCTATTTTAAGAAAATTCACACCGCGCTATTATTTAGTTTACGCTGAACGTATTTAAGATGAATTACTATATTGTTATTCCAGCTTACAACGAAGAAGCTTTTATTGAAGTTACTTTGCAATCTATTTTAAATCAAACTTTACTTCCCAAAAAAGTAGTTGTAGTAAACGATAATTCAACAGATAAGACTGGTGAAATTATTTCTGAATTTGAAAATAAATCTCCACTTTTTAAGCAAGTTTTAAAAGTATCAGAAAACATTCATTTACCTGGAAGTAAAGTAATTCAAGCTTTTCAAAAAGGCTTAGAAGTTTTAGATAACGATTATGATTTTATTGTAAAGTTAGATGCCGATTTAATTTTACCTGATAATTATTTTGAAGAAGTAGCTAAAACTTTTCAATCTGATGAAAAAATCGGAATGGTTGGTGGATTCGCTTACATCGAAAAAAACAACGAATGGATTTTAGAAAATCTTACAGATAAAGACCATATTCGTGGTGCCTTTAAAGCTTATAGAAAAGAATGTTTTGAACAAATTGGAGGTTTAAAACCAGCAATGGGTTGGGACACAGTTGATGAACTTTTATGTCGATTTTATGATTGGAAAATTATTACACTTCCCGAACTTAAAGTAAAACATTTAAAACCAACCGGAGCAAATTACAACAAGACGGCTCGATACAAACAAGGTGAAGCTTTTTATACGCTAGGTTATGGTTTTACAATTACAGCAATTGCAGGTTTAAAATTGTCTTTACGTAAAAAAAAACCTTTGTTGTTTATAGATTACATCAATGGCTTTTTGAAGGCAAAAAAAGAAAACAAACCACTTTTAGTAACTGATGTACAAGCAAAATTCATCCGAAATTACCGTTGGCAAAAAATCAGAGAAAAACTCTTTGGTTAGATTTTAGATTTAATCAATCAGAAACTCAATTGAAAATGGTAAATTAGCGAAATATTTTATACAGTATGATAAATATGTTAAAAACTATTGGTAAGTACTTCATAATGTTGGTTGATATGTTCAAAAGCCCAACAAAATGGAGAATTATGAAAAATTTAATTTTTAAAGAAATTGATGAATTAATCATTGGCTCTTTAGGAATCGTTTGTTTTTTATCTTTCTTTATTGGTGCAGTAGTTACCATCCAAACAGCATTAAATTTAAATAATCCGATTATTCCAAAATACTTAATTGGGTTCACAGCAAGACAATCTATTATTTTAGAGTTCTCCCCTACTTTTATTTCGATTATTATGGCCGGAAGAATGGGTTCATATATTACATCAAGTATTGGAACGATGCGTGTTACCGAACAAATTGACGCCTTAGAAGTTATGGGTATCAATTCATTAAACTATTTAGTTTTCCCAAAATTAATTGCAGCAATCACCTATCCATTTTTAATTACAATAAGTATGTTTATTGGAATTTTTGGAGGTTATATTGCAGGTGTTTATAGCGGTTATCTTTCTAGTGAGGAATTTATTTTTGGTTTACAAGATTCATTTATTCCGTATCACATAACTTACGCATTCATAAAAACTGCAGTATTTGGATTCTTATTAGCAACCATTCCTTCATTCTATGGATATTATATGCAAGGAGGAGCACTTGAAGTAGGAAAAGCAAGTACGCAATCCTTTGTTTGGACGAGTGTTGCAATCATTTTAGTGAATTATATATTAACTCAAATTTTATTAAGCTAATGATTGAGGTAAGAGATATTAGAAAGTCTTTCGACGGAAAAGAAGTTTTAAAAGGAATTTCAACAAAGTACGAGAAAGGAAAAACCAACTTAATTATTGGTCAATCGGGTTCTGGAAAAACGGTAATGTTAAAAACACTTTTGGGAGTTCATACACCAGATAGCGGACAAATACTTTTTGACGGACAAGATTATGCATTGCTTAATGTTGAAGAAAAGCGTGAAATCAGAACAGAAATCGGAATGGTTTTTCAAGGTTCAGCATTATTTGATTCAATGAATGTTGAAGAAAATATCGCATTTCCTTTGAAAATGTTTACTCAAAAATCTGATCAAGATATTAAAATTCGTGTTCAAGAAGTTATTGAACGTGTAAATTTAAATGGAGCAAATTTAAAAATGCCTTCTGAAATTTCTGGAGGAATGCAAAAACGTGTTGCTATTGCACGTGCTATTGTAAACAATCCAAAATATCTGTTTTGTGATGAACCAAACTCAGGTCTTGACCCAAAAACAGCAATTGTAATTGACGAATTAATTCAAGAAATCACACACGAATATCAGATGACAACAGTCATTAACACACACGATATGAATTCGGTTTTACAAATTGGAGAACATATTGTTTTCTTGAAAAATGGAAAATTGGTTTGGACTGGAAATAGTCAAGAAATTATGCATACAGAAAACGAAGATATTATCGACTTCGTTTATTCATCTGATTTATTAAAAGAGATTCGAAATTTCCATAATACTAAGAAAATATAAAACATAAAAAAACGCTTCATTTTAAAATTTGAAGCGTTTTTTATTTGTTATTATTTTGCGTTAATTTTCGCAACAATCTGTTTGATATCTTGTTCTTTCTTTTTAGGATAAATCAGTAAAACATCATCTTCATCTACAATAATATAATCGTTTAATCCATCGATAACCACTTTTTTCCCTGCGTTTGTTCTAACAATATTATTCGAAGCGTTTTCAATTACAATTGTAGCATTAACTACAGCATTCTCGTTTGCATCTTTTGGCAATTTATCGTAAAGTGAACCCCAAGTTCCTAAATCATTCCAATCAAAAGTTGCAGGTAAAACAAATACATTTTTAGCATTTTCCATTACTGCATAATCAATAGAAATATTTTCAGATTTACCATAATTCTCAGCAACAAAATCCGCTTCTGCTTCTGTGTTCAACTTATCGAAACCCTCATTAAATAAGTTGAACATCACTGGCTGAAATTTTTCAAAAGCATCTAAAATCGAAGAAACACTCCAAATAAAAATACCTGAATTCCATAAGAAATTTCTACTTTGAATAAATTTCTTTGCTGTAGCATAGTCTGGTTTTTCACGGAATTGAACCACTTTTTTCACCTGACGTGAATCTAATTTATCAAATTCAATATAACCGTAACCTGTATTTGCAAAAGTTGGTAAAATACCTAAAGTCATCAACACATTGTCGTGATCACAAATATCAAACGAACGTTGTAAATTTGCTACAAATTGAACCTCATCTTCAATCCAATGGTCAGACGGCGCAACAATCATTAATGCATTTGGATTTCTCTTCTTAATCTTCATTGAAGCATACAAAATACAAGGCGCTGTATTTCGCATTTCTGGTTCTAAAACAATTTGCTCGTTATTAATCATCGGCAATTGCTCTTGAACAATATCAGCATATTTATCGTTCGTTAAAATCAGAATATTTTCTTTTGGAATCAACTGACTTAAACGAGAAAATGTTTTCTGAATCAACGTTTCACCTGTTCCCAACATATCGTGAAATTGTTTCGGAAACTCTGGTGTACTCACTGGCCAAAAACGTGAACCAACGCCACCAGCCATTATAATTGCATAATAATTTTCGTTCATTATGTTAACTAATTTTCAGAAGTTCAACTTCTGCATTGGGTTTAAATAAATAAGTTCTTCCTGTTTTTACCTCTTCACACTCAAAAAGCTTTACTCGTAAATTACCTTTTTTAAAAATCCTTCCATTGGGAATTCTAAAAAAACATCCCAAAGGTAAATCATTTATAAAATAATTTTCGTTAGGAGAATCATAACGTTTCAATGCCATTGAAAGCATTGCATCGGTATCACTGCTCGCTGTAGGATTTCTGAAATGTCGAGCAATCAAAGGTAATACCTCGTTAGGAAAAATATTCGGATTAATATACGGCAACATCAACAACTGAAACGAATGCTTCCATTCTATTCCGTGTGGTTTGATGTTTCTTCCATATTTTTTGAAAGCAACTAAATGTGCAATTTCGTGTATTAATGTTATCAAAAAACGGTATTTGTTCAAATTTGAATTTACGGTAATAGCATGCGAACCGTCCGGATTTTTTCGATAATCTCCATGACGAGTTCTGCGTTCATTGACAATTTTCAAATGGACAAAATTAGTTTTTATCAATTCGATAACTGGTTCAACTGCGTGTTCAGGTAAATATTTTTGTAAAACCGTTTTCAATTTTTATGGTGTTGATGAAGAAACTTGCAATACTTTTCCATTGAAATATTTATTTCCATTCAATGCAAAATCAGCAATATAAGTTGCCATTCCTTCCGGATTAATTGGTGCTTGATAACCAGGAAAAGCTTCTTGTAACATTTCTGTCTGAACCGCACCTAAAGCTAAAACATTAAAGGCAATACCTTGTTCTTTATATTCTTCGGCTAACAATTCAGACAACGTAATTACCGCACCTTTACTTGAACTATAAGCTGCTAAACCAGGAAACTTCAAACTTCCTTGAATTCCGCCCATACTACTAATCGTAACTACATGGCTTCCCTTTTGCATAAATGGCAAAACTGTACGATTCAAAGCTGCGACTCCAAATACATTAACTTTATAAACGTATTCAAATTCTTCTGCAGTAATGTCTTTAAATGGTTTGTTTACAATTGCTCCAGCGTTATGTATAACCACATCTAAACTGATGAAATTATTTTTAATTTCTTCAGCAATTTTTTCTAAATCACTAGAAACAGACAAATCCGCAGAAATGCAAGTTACATTTGGTAGAGAAGCTAATTCATCAGCAATTTGACGAGAAACAGCCAAAATACGATTTCCTTGATTAGCTAATTTCTTAACCAATTCTAAACCTATTCCACGGCTCGTTCCTGTTATAAGTATATTTTTCATTATTCGTTTAATTTAATCTCTTGTGTTGGAGCATTCACCATTTTGGTAACAATTGGCAATAATTTATTAGAAAGCTCTGTCATATGCTTAGTATCCATTAATTCGAACTCATCTTTTACGTGATGATAATATTTAAAATTATCAAAATCAAAAGTACAAATGGTTTGTGATGGAACATTGAATTTCTCGTAAATTGGATAATTATCCGAAGCATTAAACAAACGATATTGGAACTCTTGAGGTAAATATCCTACGAAATTACTTCCTGCATATTCGTTCATTTTTATAGCCATATTAGATTTTTTAAAACCAGTAATAAAGACTTCGTAATCTTTATCCATCGGAACGCCTAACATTTCAAAATTCAACATCAAATACAAATTGAAGTTCTCTTTTTTTAATTTTTCAGCTAATGAATAAGCACCTAACAAACCTTTCTCTTCAGCAGAAAAATAAACCACTAAAATACTACGTTTATTAGATTTTGTTTTAGCAAAGTATTTAGCTACTTCAGAAACCATTGTTGTTCCAGAAGCATTATCATTTGCTCCATTTGCAATATCATCTCCATCAACTGCAGCTATTCTACCAATATGATCATAATGCGCACCAATGATAACAAATTCATTTTTTAATTTAGGATCATTTCCTTCAATCAAGCCAAGCACATTGTAAGCAGCAGGTTCAAAATTAGATAGCGTATCTTTATAGGTTTTAAAATACGTTTTAATTCCAGATTCAATAAATTGATTCTCTAAATAATTAGCTGCTAATTCAATTCCTTTTGAACCAGAATCGCGCCCTTCTAATTCATCTGAAGTTAAATATTTTAAGGTTTCGATGATATTTTCTTCTTTAATTTGATACGATTGATTTGTTTGTGCAAACGAATAGAATCCTGCTAAAGCAACTAAAATTAATAAAGATATCTTTTTCATAATTGAATGTTTTAAAAACAAAAATACAAAAAAAAGCCCGTCTTGAAGTATCAAAACGGGCTTTTGAGATTTATTCAAAAATATTGATTATGCCAGCATTGTAACTGGATTTTCAATAAAATGTTTCAATGTTTGTAAGAATTCTGCACCTGTAGCACCATCAACCGTTCTGTGGTCGCAAGCTAAAGTTACTTTCATTGTGTTACCAACAACAATTTGTCCGTTTTTAACCACTGGTTTTTCAATAATAGCTCCAACAGATAAAATAGCAGAATTTGGTTGGTTGATGATTGAAGTAAATTCTTCAATTCCGAACATTCCTAAGTTAGAAACTGTAAATGTAGAACCTTCCATTTCTTTAGGTTGTAATTTTTTATTACGCGCTTTTCCTGCTAAATCTTTAATTGACGCTCCGATTTGAGATAAGCTCAATAAATCTGTATGATTAACTACAGGAACAACTAAGCCGTCTTCAACAGCTACAGCAACACCAACATTTACATGATGATTGATAATTGTAGCCTCATCTGTCCAAGAAGAATTTACTTGTGGATGTTTTTTCAACGCCATTGCACAAGCTTTCACTACCATATCATTGAAAGAAACTTTAGTTTCTGGTAACGAATTAATTAACTTACGAGATTCCATAGCGTTATCCATGTTAATTTCGATAGTTAAATAATAATGTGGTGCTGTGAATTTAGATTCAGCTAAACGACGTGCGATAGTTTTACGCATTTGTGAGTTTTTCACAGATTCCGCATTCATTTCACCAGCAGGTACAAAAGTTTGTACGGTAGCTTTTGGTGTAGAAACTACTGGAGCAGTCGCAGCTTGAGGTGTAAAGTTTTCTACATCACTTTTTACGATACGTCCGTTTTCACCAGAACCTTTTACTTGAGATAAATTAACACCTTTATCTTGAGCAATTTTCTTAGCTAAAGGTGAAGCTAAAATTCTTCCGTTAGTTGAAGTAGATTCAACAACAGCTTCAACTTTTACTTCAGTTTTTGACTCTTGTTTTGGAGCTTCAACAGCTTTAGCAACCTCTGAAACTTTTCCTCCGTTTGCAACAATAGCAGAAACATCAGTTCCTTCTGGACCTAAGATTGCTAAAACGCTATCAACTGGAGCAGTTTGACCTTCTTGAATCCCAACATACAATAAAGTTCCTTCGTTAAACGATTCGAACTCCATAGTCGCTTTATCGGTTTCAATTTCTGCAAGAATATCTCCTTCAGAAATTTTATCTCCAACTTTTTTCAACCAAGTAGCAACAGTACCTTCAGTCATTGTATCACTTAAACGAGGCATTGTAACTACGACAACTCCTGCAGGAATCTCAGCAGTTTTCACTTCCGCTTTTATTTCTTGAGTTGGTGCATCAACTACTTTTTCGACAGCTGGTGCAGAAGCCGCATTTAATAAAGCTGAAACATCTTCACCTTCATTACCAATAATAGCTAAAACACTATCAACTGGAGCAGTTTCACCTTCGTTAATTCCAATATATAATAAAACACCATTATGGAAAGATTCAAATTCCATAGTAGCTTTATCTGTTTCAATTTCTGCTAAAATATCACCTTCAGAAATTTTATCTCCAACTTTTTTTAACCACGATGCAACGGTACCTTCAGTCATGGTATCGCTTAAACGAGGCATTGTAATAATTTCTGCCATTTTTTATAATTTATGAGGAATAAATGGATAGTTTTCTTGATCGTAAACTACATCGTACATAACATTTAATTCTGGATACGGAGAATCTTCTGCAAAACGCTCACATTCCGAAACTAAATCTTTAACACGTTGATCGATTACTTCAATTTCTTCTGGTGTTGCCCAATTGTTTTCTTTAATTACGTCTAAAACTTGGGTAATCGGGTCGATTTTTTTGTATTCTTCAACCTCTTCTTTTGTACGATAATGTTGTGCATCAGACATTGAATGTCCGCGGTAACGGTACGTTTTCATTTCTAAGAAAGTAGGTCCTTCTCCACGACGTGCTCTTTCCATTGCATCGAACATTGCTTCAGCAACTTTTACTGGATTCATTGCGTCAACAGCAAATGAAGGCATTTCATATCCTAAACCTAATTTCCAAACATCTGAATGGTTTGCAGTTCTTTCTACAGAAGTTCCCATTGCATATCCGTTATTTTCACAGATAAACACTACAGGTAATTTCCATAACATCGCCATATTGAAAGCTTCATGTAAAGAACCTTGACGAGCTGCTCCATCACCAAAATAAGTTAATGAAACCCCGCCTGTGCCTTTATATTGCTCTGCAAACGCCATTCCAGCACCTACAGGAATTTGAGCACCAACAATTCCGTGACCACCGTAAAAACCGTGTTCTTTAGAAAAAATGTGCATTGAACCACCTAACCCTTGTGAAGTCCCGGTTGCTTTACCTAAAAGTTCAGCCATTACACGTCTTGGGTCAACACCCATTCCGATTGGTTGCACGTGGTTACGATAAGCTGTAATCATTTTGTCTTTAGACAAGTCCATAGCATGTAAAGCACCTGCTAAGATTGCTTCTTGTCCGTTATATAAATGTAAAAATCCTCTTACTTTTTGTTGAATATATAAAGCAGCAAGTTTGTCTTCAAACCTTCTCCAAAACTGCATGTCTTCATACCATTTTAGATATACTTCTTTTGTAATTTCTTTCATAAAATATGCTTTATAGATTAGCTGTTGCTAAATATATTATTTAATAGTGGAAGGGCAAAAATAAGACTTAGAATGTAGATTTTAAAATTATTTGACCAATTTTTATCAGATAAACAATTTATTAACTTGAGAATATGAATTATTTTACAATTTCAAATCAATCTAGTCTTCTTAGTATATAATTACGCTTATTTCCATTCATAAATATTTAAAATGGAACCTATCAAAATTACGGAATTAATGTTAGAAGCTAATCACTTTAACAAAATAATTATTGCTAGATTTTGAAACTTACACAAATAAAAAAGCCAGAATTCTCATTCTGGCTTTTCTCATTCAATTAATTTATTACTTTTTAATTACTTTAATAAATTGTGTTTTGGAATCTGTTTTCAACTGAATCATATAAGTTCCAGAAGCTAAGTCAGATAAATCGATTTGAACATTCTCATTATTCGTATTTAAAGTTTTCACTCGTTTACCTAATAAATCAAAAACTTCAACAAATTTAATCGATTCAACATAATCGATATTCAATATATCATTTACCGGATTCGGATAATATTTTAATCCTTCTTTATCAAATTCATCATTTGACAAGAAAATATCGACAGTTACAGCAAATGGTAAACTTGGACAACCATTAGTTCCAATTATCACGGCATAATAAGTAACACCATTTTCCAATAATGTAATAGCTGCCAATGGATTTATACCATTCTGAGAATCGTTAAAAGTTGCATACCATACCACATTTGCTTGGTTTAATATTAAATTAGCAATAGATGAACCTTCAATAAATGTTTGAATAGCAGCACCAGTTGGAGCAGTAGGAATTGTACCAATAGTAACTTGAACCGGGGTTCTTGTCGATACACAACCTAATTGTATTCTTTCTACGAAATAAGTTCCATTCACTAATGCAGTATTTTGAGCTAACTCATCCGTACTTGAAGGAGAATTATACCATTTAAATGCAACACCAGCCTCTCCAGAAACGTATAAATCTGACACCATTCCTCCTCCACATATTGTAATAACCTGAGTTCGATTAATAAATCAAGAAAAATAGTTGGTAAAAAAAAGAAATAG
>NZ_RQVQ01000005.1 GCF_003865405.1 Paenimyroides tangerinum | reverse complement strand
TAAATTTGAACATCTAAATTCCAGTCAGTTAGCTTTGTATTAATAATCGAATTCAGGTTAATAGGCGAAACTTGAGGAGCGGTTGTTGAAATAACTCTTACCGCAACTGCTCTTCTATCAGATGTACATCCATTAATTGTTTGAGCAACATAATATGTCCCTGTTGACAATACAGCTGCAGGCGATAAAGTAGTAACAGCAGTTGAAGACGCATACCATAAAATTTGAGCTCCATTTACTCCATCAGCAACTAATTCAGCAACAGTTCCACTCCCACAGAATATTTGAGTAGAAGCTAGAGGTCTCTCTAAAGCATCATACTGAGATATCTGAAAAGCAACTCGTTGTGACTCACAAATACCGAAAGCTTGAGTTACATAATAAGTTCCTGTTGAAACTGGTACATTACCATCAATTGGAGTTATAGCAGTTGGAGAAACATACCATTTAACTGTTGTTCCTGGAAGATTATTTATAACTAAATTACCAAAAGTTGCAGCTCCGCATAAATGAATTGGTTGTGAAACCAAATCTACAGGAGTTGGATTAACAGTAACATTTACCTGAACTCTAATCGAAGTTGTTACTCCATCTGTTTGAGCAACGTAATAAGTATTATTAGTCACTACAGTCGTTTCAGGAAGTATTGTCGCACTAGTTTCATCTGCATACCAAATCACAGTAGCTCCCGGAAGTAATGTAACTGGAATATCAGCTAAAGTACCACCATTACAAAAGTTTTGATTAGAATCTACTATTGGTTGCGCAATTCTAGGCGTAACAGTTACATCAACAATCAGATACGCATCACTTTCACAATTAATTGTTTGAGTTACAAAATATGTTCCGCTTACATTTAAAACAGTTGAAACCGGAACTTCTTGAGTTAAGCCTGGATCCGTATAGAATTTCAAATTTTGACCTACTATAGCAAGATCCGAAAGTAATTCATATTGAATTAATGTTTGCGAATTAGCCCCAGTTGGCTCTGGAGTATCACAGAAGACATAAGTTGTCGCAACTGTACTCCAATCACTAAATATATTTCCGCATTTTTTTCTGATATAGAAATCATACGTAGATCCAGGAGTTAAATTATTAATTGTATAAGGCTTAGTTGCGTTTTGTATTACAGTTCCTGATCCTTGAGTAAATCCAGTCAAACCGTATTCTATCTCAAAATTAGTATTTCCTTGACCTTGCCAATCCAACGTTGCGTAATCAAATCCGACGTCAACAAAATTGATATTTGAAGGTTGATTACATGGGAAAGTAACCGTTGCTTTAAAATCAAAAATATGTGAATAACTACCTGCATAACAAGGACTAGGTGTTGATTGAGCTGAGTCTGCAGTTGCAATTCTAATTCTATATTCACCTGTTAGATTATTACCCGTATTAGGAATTATAAAAGAAGTATTTAATGTTGTTGGTGATTCTGCAAGGGCAACACCTGTAAAGACTTTTTCTGTATTATTTTCAAAAACTCCATTATTATTTAAATCTATCCAAATATGTGTATCGTATGTATAACTACTAAATCCTGAATCTGTATTAAACGTCATTGATGACGAAATAAGTTCATCTGAATTTAGAGTTAATATTTCATTTAAATAACTTGTGTACATTATAGGAGTTGGATTAACATTTAAATTATCTATCGTAATATTGGTAACACCTAAATTATCCACAGAATAAAACTCTGGTTGTACTGGAATACAATATCCCATTTCAAATGTATAAGGTCCAACCCAAGCCGTATTTTCTCCTGTACAAATTCTTCTAACATAGAACGAATAACCCTCTTCAGCTACTAAATTTGTAATGGATGTAGAATAAGAAGTAGATTCAGCTATAGTTCCTGTACCTTGTACAAAACCAGCTTCTCCCCATTCAATTTCAAAATTATTATTCGTTACAACTTCAGGTCCTGACCAAGTTAAATCAGCAGTTAAACCTACTAAATCTATTGAAGCACCAAGCAAAACAGGTTCTACACATGTTGGATTTGGTTCATATACCACATCATCAATATAAATTGATTGATAAGCACCAGCTTGTCCATGTTTAAAAGCAAAGAAATCGTTTGTACCAACAGGTAAATAAACCACAAACTCTTGATAATCACCCGTCAAACTAAACTCCTGCAACTGAGTAAAAGTCGCAGCATCTAATTTATTAGACATGGTTCCAAACTTCAATTTATAACCATTACTTCCACTTCTAGCTTTAAATCTAACTCTATATGTTCCATCGTTTAAGTTTAATGTTTCAGGAGAAACTAAGATATAAGCATTTGTGATATCTGAATCATTATACATATAATATGAGTTAGGAGTAGAACTACTATTCCAATCAATCACAGTTCCATAACCAACTCCTCCATCCAAAAAGCTCCAACAAACAGAAACCGTAGGATTAGTTGAATCTGTAGAATCAAAATTTTCTGTAAACCCAGTAGTAAACACCTCACATGTTGTAGAAAATTTAAACTTACCTAACCAAGGAGAATTATTAGTTCCACAAACTCTTCTAATAAAATATTCATAATTAGAAGCTAAGACTAAATTGTTAAGTGTAATCGAATTACCAGTTGCTGACACAATAGTCCCTGTTCCAGAAGTAAAACCAGCTAATCCATATTCAATCTCAAAAAGATCAGTCGCAGAAGCTTCCCAATTAATTACTGCCGTATTTGTTGAAACATTTGTTACGATAGGTGTTGACGGTAATGGACAAGATCCTATATAAAAATTATCAAATCCTATATAGTGATCAACATAATCATCTGGATCATAATTATAATTAGCTACAATTTTAATTTTAACTATTTGCCCAATATATGAGTTTAAAGGTGTTTCGAAATCTTGCCATCCATCAACTTCATTATATGGAAGATTTGTTAATAAAGTATAATTAAGACCGTAATCAGTAGAAATAAAAACATCTACGCTACCTGTTGATGCATCAACTGGTCCATAAGGATTGGAGAACATAGCCATTTTATAATTGAAGGCTAATTTATCACCTGTTAATATTGGTCCAACATTCAAACTCGTGATACCTGAACCGTTACCGTCAGCAGTATATAAATTTTTATAAATCACATAATCTGTCATAGGCATTAAAGCCGAAATAGAATTAGACAAATTAAACACACTTGAAGAAATATTATTCCAACCATCAGCAGTAGCAGAAGCAAACCCTTCAAACCAAGGAGAAGTTGTAACCTTTTGAGTCATAAATGTAAATGGACCTCTCCATGTACTCACTCCATCAGCTCCACAATTACTTCTTACATAAAAAGAATAAGTTGTAAATTCATCTAATTAGATAAAACATAATTATTTGCAACATTGGTCAACAAAGTACCTGAGCCTTGAACAAAATCAACCTCACCATATTCAATATCAAAATTTGCTGCCGTACTAACCCAACTCAATTTTGCTTGGACATTAGTAATCTCAGTAGCAGTACCAGTTCCGAAATCCACACCATTACAAACAGGTGGATCCATCATTACAACATCGTCTATATAAATATCTTGAAAACTATCTAAGTTACCATGTTTAAATGCAAAATAGTCGTCTGTACCAGCAGGCAAAGTAACTACATATTCTACATATTGATTTGTCAATTGAATAACACCTCCAGGTAACGGAGTAAAAGTTGAGACTTGAGTAGGATCACTCATTGTTCCAACAATTAATTCAACATTAGTTTCTCCTGTACCAGCAAAGAAACGTAATTGTTTAGTTCCATTACCTAAGTTATTTGTTTCGGGACTAATTAAAATATAATCACTTAAATTATCTAATCCGTTAAAAATCTCAAAACTGTTAGGTTCAGAAACACCATTGTAATCAACAACCCATCCATGTCCTGAAAAAAAATCCATAGGATCCCCCCCAATAAAAGTCCAACAAAATGGTAATAAAGAAGGTTGAGTAGAATCAAAATTTTCATTTATTAATGGTGTAACATCACAATTTGTAACAAAATCAATTTTTATAGACCAGAGACTCACTCCATCTGTTCCAGAACAATTTGTTTTCACATACAAATCATATTGAGTAGCAGCATTCAAACCTGTAACGATAGCTGATGAAATCGCACCTATACCTGAAGCTACAGGAGTTGCCCCAACACCCGCATTATTAGCTACCACAATCCATTCGTGATCAACAGCATTCGAATTTGATGCCCATGATACAGTTCCTCCGTTTGCAGTTGGAACTATCTGAATATTTGCTGGAGCCAAACACGGAGCAACAGCTCCAACAAATTGTATTTGAGCTAAATTAGATGTTCTCCCATTTGCAACGATCGTAGCAGTAGCTGGATCAATATTATCTGTATCTTGTCTCCAAACAATACCAGTATTAGATGTTGATACATAAGAACTAAATTCATGTCCTCCTTGCCAACCCATTGCATTTTCATGAACAGCTACAACAAGATTTCCTCCCGTATATGCAAATGGAGTTATAAATGTAATTTCGAACCATTGACCATCAACCGGTGTTGGAGAAATAACACCATTAAAAACTAGAGTTAAATCAGAAAATGATACCCAATCTGAATCACTAGTAAACTCTGTTTTAGTTGTATTTGCAATATAAATTTTAAGGTCATTCCAAACTAAAACATCACCAACGGCAGCCGGTTTATATCTTAATTTAGTAATATTACCAGCAATACCTCCACCCGCTGCGTACTCTGAAGACGAAACGATTTGTTGCGAATAACTGTAGTCAAAATTTGTAACAGGAATACCAGTTCCACCTGATGAGGTGTTTGATCCAGAACCGATTTGTATGGTTCCAACCGCTTGACCGAACGTGAGATGCCCGACAAGAAATACGAGACAATAAATTCCATACTTAAAAAAGCGCATGGATCTTGTCAACTTTGATTGAAAAGTAATTTCATTCATAAATAAATAGTTGATTGATTTAAATTATTTTACTTATTAAATTAATTTCCTAAAATAAATAAAATCACAACAAAAAACCACAATTTATTAACAATAATTTAAATATTAGTTAAAAATAACAATAAAAAATTAATAAACAAAACTATTTCTTATAATAATAACTTTAAAAAAAACTAAATCAGAATTAAAAGATAGATAATTAAACTTCTATTTTTTCGTCGATAAAAAAGGGGGCAAGCGCAAAAGTTGGGGAGAGATAAAAAATGGTCTTGATTATAAATCAACAGAAATACTAAAAAGTGCCATTACAAGAATATTTTGATGGAACTAAATTTGAAAACAAAGCTGAATCAGTTCATCATCATTTTGAATAAAAATTAAAAAACCTCTTCATTTCTGAAGAGGTTTTTTGTGCGGGTAAAAGGACTCGAACCTTCACACCTTGCGGCACCAGATCCTAAGTCTGGCGTGTCTACCAATTTCACCATACCCGCTGATGGCTTATAAACTCTGACCTCAGAAAGAGTACCGTTGTTTCTTTAAGACGTTGCAAATATACGAATGGTTTTTTATTCTGCAAGAAAAAATATTATTTTTTTTATAATTATATTTGTTCGACTTAACCTTTCATTCAAAATCAAATCATGGAACACATTAAGAATTACATTGACAAAAACAAGGAACGTTTTATAAATGAACTAATTGACCTTTTAAAAATCCCTTCTGTAAGTGCTGATAGTGCCTATTCACAAGATGTTTTAAACACTGCAGAAAAAGTAAAGTTTTTTTTAGAAAAGGCAGGATGCGATCAAGTTGAGATCTGTGAAACACCAGGATACCCGATTGTTTATGGTGAAAAGATCTTCGATTCTTCTTTACCAACCGTATTAGTTTACGGACATTACGATGTTCAACCGGCAGATCCAATTGAATTATGGGATTCACCACCTTTCGAACCTGTAATCAAAACAACACTAATTCATCCAGAAGGTGCTATTTTTGCACGTGGTGCTTGTGACGATAAAGGACAAATGTTTATGCACGTTAAAGCATTGGAATTAATGATGCAAACAAACACATTACCTTGCAATGTAAAATTCATGATTGAAGGCGAAGAAGAAGTTGGATCAGCGTCTTTAGCTTGGTTTGTTGAAAGAAATCAAGAGAAATTAAAAAATGATGTTATTCTGATTTCAGACACAGGAATGATTTCTAATACACAACCTTCTATAACTACTGGTTTAAGAGGTTTGAGTTATGTTGAGGTTGAGGTTACTGGACCAAATAGAGATTTACATTCTGGTTTATATGGCGGAGCAGTTGCAAATCCAATCAATATTTTATCTAAAATGATTGCGCAATTACACGACGAAAACAACCACATTACGATTCCTGGCTTCTACGACAAGGTTGAAGAACTTTCTCGCGAAGAAAGAGATGAAATGGGAAAACGTCCATTTTCGTTAGATGATTACAAAAATGCTTTAGATATTGAAGATATTTATGGAGAAGCTGGATATACTACAAACGAAAGAAATTCAATCCGTCCAACTTTAGATGTTAATGGAATTTGGGGAGGATATACTGGAGAAGGTGCAAAAACAGTTATCGCTTCAAAAGCATTTGCAAAAATTTCAATGCGTTTAGTACCAAATCAAGATTGGGAAGAAATCACAGAATTATTCAAAAACTATTTTGAAAGTATCGCTCCGAAATCTGTAAAAGTAAAAGTTACTCCTCATCACGGAGGACAAGGTTATGTAACTCCAATCGATTCTATTGGATATCAAGCTGCTTCAAAAGCTTATTCAGATTCATTTGGAGTAACTCCAATTCCAGTTCGTTCTGGAGGTTCAATTCCGATTGTTGCTTTATTTGAAAAGGAATTAAAATCAAAAACAATTATGATGGGATTTGGTTTGGATTCAGATGCAATTCATTCACCTAACGAACATTTCGGTGTTTTCAATTACTTGAAAGGAATCGAAACAATTCCGCTATTCTACAAATATTTCACAGAATTATCTAAATAAAACTAAAGACCGATGAAATTATATCATCGGTTTTTTTGTTTCATTTTTAGACCAAAAAAAGCCAGGATTTACATCCTGGCTTTTTCATTACAATTAATATATTACTTCTTAATTACTTTAATAAATTGTGTTTTTGAATCTGTTTTCAACTGAATCATATAAGTTCCAGAAGCTAAATCAGATAAATCAATTTGAACATTTTGATCATTTGTATTTAGAGTTTTCACTCGTTTTCCTAATAAATCAAACACTTCAACAAATCTAATAGATTCAACATAATCGATATTCAACACATCATTAACTGGATTTGGATAATATTTCAATCCTTCTTTATCAAACTCATCATTAGATAAATAAACATCAACAGTTACAGCTAAAGGATAACTTGGACATCCGTTTGTACCAATAATTACTGCAAAATAAGTAGTTCCGTTTACCAAAGGTGTATAAGAAGGTAAAGGATTAACACCATTCTGAGAATCATTGAAACTTGCATACCAAACAACATTTGATTGATTAAGAACTAAGTTAGCAATTGTTGAACCTTCAACAAAAGATTGAGTTGCAACACCTGTTGGTGGATTTGGCACCTCACCAATATTAACTTGAACTGCAGTTCTTGCAGAAACGCAACCATATTGAACTCTTTCAACAAAATATGTTCCTTGAACCAATGGAGTTGTTTGTTCTAATTCAAAATCACTAGATGGAGTCAAATACCATCTATATGAAGTTTCTGTTGAAACTGGAATGTACAAATCAGAAATTGTACCACCACCACAAACAGTAAACGGAGTCAATTGAGGAGCTGCAATCGAAATCACTCTCACCGCAACAGCTCTTCTTTCAGAAGAACATCCATTCATAGTCTGAGCCACATAATATGTTCCACTAGATAATGTAGCTGATGGATTCAATGCATTAACCGATGTTGCAGAAGCATACCACAACAATTGAGCACCAGGAACACCTTGCGCAACTAAATCAGCAACTGTACCGCTTCCACAGAAATTTTGAACGCCAGCAATTGGTTTATTCAACGACTCATTTTGTGTAACTTGATAAGGAACTCTTTGTGATTCACAAATACCAAAACTCTGAGTCACATAATATGTTCCTGTAACTACTGGCACATTGTTCGCAATAGGAGCTGTTGCCGTTGTAGAAACATACCACTTAACAGTTGTTCCTTGTAAATTATTAATAGCTAAGTTTCCAAATGTATAAGAACCACACAAACTAATTGTCTGAGAAACAAGATTTGGAGGAGTTGTATTTATAACAACTGGCACTGATAATCTATGCGAAGTTGTAATACCATCTGTTTGAACCACATAGTAAACCCCCGTAACTAAAGGAGTATTTGCAGCTAAAGGAGTTGTACTTGTTGCTGAAGCATACCAAATAACAGTAGCACCAGAAATCGAAGTAACAGGAATATCTGCAATAACACCTCCATCACAATATGATTGACCAGCTGCTACAATAGGCATAGCAATACGAGGTAAAACAGTAACATCAACAATCAAGAATGAATCACTCTCACAATTGATCGTTTGTGTTACAAAGTAAGTTCCACTAACTTGTAATACTGTTGAAGCTGGCACTTCTTGAGTCAAACTAGGATCTGTATAGAATTTCAAGTTTTGCCCTTCAATTACAAGATCAGATAACAATTGATCAGAAACCAACGTTTGAGAACTAGCACCAGTTGGCTCAGGAGTATCACAGAACACATAAGTAGAAGCCACAGCGCTCCAATCGCTATACAAATCTCCACATTTTTTTCTGATATAGAAATCATACGTTGTACCAGGAGTTAAATTTTCTAAAGTATAAGGTTTAGTAACATTTAAAAGAGTTGTACCTGTTCCTGGAACAAAACCAGTAACTCCATACTCTAATTCAAAATTATTATTACCTTGACCTTCCCAATCTAACACCACATACTCGTAACCAACATCTAAGAAATTAATATTTGTAGGTTGAATACATGGGAATACAATATTCACATTCATGTCAACTGTAAAAAACCAAGATGTAGAACCTGTTACACAAGAATCAACAGCATAGCTACTTTCTCTTCCAATAATTCTCATTCTATAAACTCCTGTAATATTATTCCCACCATCAGGAATAATAAAAGAAGAACCAGCCGGAAGTTCATGAGTTACACCATCAATACTAGATTCAATAGGAATTGCAGTAAAAACAATTTCAGAATTAGATAAAATTCCATCATTATTTAAATCAATCCATATCGTAGTATAGTAATCATAAAGCCAACCTCCCGAAGATGCTGTACTGTAAGTAGCTTCGATTGGAATATTAACACCTGCAGTCAAAGACAGTTCGTTAGTATTTAAATATTGTGTATTATACAAATTAGAATCATCCATAGTGATCTCAAAGTCAGTACCATCAACAACCAATCCAGTCATTCCTACTCCTTCTACATTATTAGAATTTGGAATACAATAATCCATTACAAAAGTATAAGGACCAACCCAAGCTGTATTTTCGGCACCACACATTCTTCTAACATAGAAAGAATACGACTCTCCCATAACTAAATTAGAAATTGTTGTGTTTAGAGTAGTTGAAGTAACTATTGTTCCATCTGCCGACCCTTGTACAAAACCAGTTTCTCCCCATTCGATCTCAAAATTATTATTTGTAACATTTGGAGGTCCTTGCCAAGTCAAATTCGCAGTCATATTAGCGAAATTAGCTTGCGCATTTAAACCTACTGGTGGTGCACACGCAGGTATTGGCTCATAATTTACATTATCAATATACAAACTTTGATAAGTTGCTGATGGCGCAAATTTAAAGGCAAAATAATCATCTGTAGTTACTGGCAAATACACAACAAAATCAGTTGCTGAATAAGTTGTTGGCAACGTAATTTCTGTTATTTCTACAAAAGTAGATGCATCCAATTTATTTGACATCCTACCAAATTTCAATTTAGCACCATTTGAACCTGTTCTAGCTTTAAATCTTACTTGATATGCTCCATTACCTAAATTATCAGTTTCAGGAGAAATCAATATATAAGGATTTGTCATATCTGAATTATTGTAAATATAGAAATGCTTAGACGGAGTTGCAGGGGCTACACTTCCAGTATTTACAAAACCATATCCAGCACCGCCATCATAGAATGTCCAACAAATAGGCACTGTAGAATTAGTAGAAGAACCAGTAGCCGTAGAATCAAAATTCTCAACAAAAGAAGTTGTAAACACAGCACAAGATGTAATGAATTTAAATTTCCCCATTCTTGGTGAAAAATTGGTATCTGAACATTTTCTACGAATGTAATATTCATATTGTGTTGATTCTGTTAAACCACTTATATTAATTGATGAACCTGTAGCAATCAAAACAGTTCCTGAACCTTGTACAAAACCAACAGGACCGTACTCAATTTCAAAAACATCAGTTGGTGAAGCTATCCACTCTAAAAGAGCTGAGTTCATCGTAGTATTAGCAACTTGAGGAACATTTGGCATTGCACATGAACCAATATAGAAATTATCTAATCCAATGTAATAATCACCTGATAATCTTTCAACCTTAACTCTAATTTTAACAACTTGACCAACATAAGCACCTAAAGGATACTCAAAACGAACCCAATCAGAATTTTCTTCATTAAGAAAATCTCCAATGCTAATATAAGAATTTCCAAAATTAGTAGAAAGCTCAATATTAAAGGATGCTTCACCTGCTGGAGTTCCTGGCCCTCCATTCCATTCTCTCAAACTATAATCAAATGAAAAAACATCCCCTGTTAAAATAGGACCAACATTCACAGTTGATAAGACAGCGATTTCACCAGCAGAATCTAAATTTTGTCTGTAAAAATATCCGTTTGATCCAGGATTAGACGCTAAATCATTTGTCAATGTTAAACCAGTAACATTAAAACCAACAGGCATGGTACTCGTTGCAAAACCTTCAAACCAAGGTGAAGGAACAACTGTTTCAGTTGTAAATGCAAAAGGCCCAACCTTAGGACTCGAACTATTACCACAGTTATTAATAACATAAACTTGATAAGTAGTTGTTGGTAACAAACCTGAAATTAAATGATTGTTAGTAACACCTGTCACAATTGTACCTGTACCAGGAGCAAAACCAGTTGGTCCATATTCAATAGTATATGTATTACCAGTATATCCATCCCATGATAATGTTGCAGAATTATTTGTTTTTGCAATATTAGTGGTCAAAGGTAAAGCACAAGAACCAATATAGAAATTATCTAATCCGACATAATAGTCAAAATCATAATCCGTACTTGTATAAACAGCAGTAACTTTAGCCTTTACAACCTGACCTACATAACTTGTTAACGGATATTCAAATGTTCCCCATTGATTATCACCTGAATTTGTAAATTCACTAATTAAAACCGGAGTATTAGAAAAATTAACAAAAAACTCAACTCTAAAATTAACAGCTCCGACATCAACAAAATCACCAGGAGTATAATAATCTGACACGTTATAATCAAACGAAAATTTATCACCAGTTAATATTGGACCAACATTTACAACTGTAACAGCATCAATATCCCCAGGAACCCATTGTTCAACTCTATAAAAGTAACCAGTAGATCCAGGATTAGAAATCGCTGAATTTGTTAAACTGAACCCATTAACAACAAATCCAACTGGTGCTGTTGCTGTCGCGAAACCTTCGTACCAAGGAGAAGGGACCAAAGAAAAAGTTGTAAAACTATTCCCCGCACCCCATGAACTTGTATAAGTACTACAATTCGTTTTTAGATACAATGTATAATTAGTACTTGGTAATAGATTAGAAAGAGAAACTGTGTTGACACCTGCAGCCAAAGTTCCAGAGTCCACCAATCCAGTAGCACCACTATTAGGACCACCTGAAGTTCTCAATTCATAAGAAACTCCTAAATCGGCATTTGCATTTGCATTCCAAGTTGCCGTTGCACTATTATGTGTATTCGTTATAACAACATTTTGAGGACTAGCACAGGGTGACATTACACCCGTAAATTGAATTTGAGCAATAGTGTTACTTACTCCTTTATAAACACTGCCATCAGGAGCACTTGTATCAATAATCTGTGGATCTTGATAATAATAAACCCCTCTATTTGTTGTAGGAAAAGCATGTGTTGCTGAATTATTATAAGCAGCAAAAGAAGGAGTCGACCCCCATCCAGGTGCATCTTCTATCACAGCAACTAAAATATTATCTGTTCCATTATATACAAATGGTGTCGTCAAATTTATTGTCACCCATGTATTATTCCCATCAAAAGTAACAATTCCAGAATAAACAGCAGCACCTAAATTCGCATGAGGCACATAATCTGTAGTACCTGTAAATGAAGTTTTAGTAGTATGCCCTATAAAAACCGACCAATTATTCCAATTTGTAGAACCTGTTCCATTTGTTGTGATTTTCCATTTTATCTGAGTAATCGGCCCTCCAACTCCATCAGCGGCGGCATATTCACTAGCTAAAACAATTTGCTGCGAATAATTATAATTATACAATCCATAGAGCGGAAAATAACTGGTAGTTGTTGTTCCATTAGCACCAATGTGAATTTGTGCATTTAATGACACTGTTCCAAACAACACCATTAAAACTAGGAGTTTTTGTAGCAGCCATCGCTTGACACTGCTACCATAGCCCCATCTTAATTTGTTTAAAGTAATTTCATTCATAAATTAATTGTTAGTTAGTAAAAAAAACTAAAAAGTTTTAATAAATAGTTAATATAATATTTTTTAAAATTAATCAAAAAAATAACATAAACAATAGTTATATAAATATTTTACATCCATAAATCTTACATTATAAACTAAAACATCATAATAAATAAATAAATAGACCAAAAATAAGTATTTATAAAAATTAAAAATCATATTTTTTTTGTTAATAAAAAAATCCAGAGAGAATATTTCCCTCTGGATTTAAAAACCAATTATAAATTAAAATTACTTTTTGATAATTTTCAAGAACTGTGACTTATTCTCAGTTTTTAACTGAATCATATAAGTTCCGCTTGCTAAATCAGATAAATCAATATTAACCTCTTTATCATCTGTTGATTTAACTTTAACTCGTTTGCCTAATAAATCAAAAACTTCAATTAATAAGATTCGATCTGAATAAGAAATCGTTAACAAATCTTCAACTGGATTTGGATAATATTTCAATTCGTCTTTTACAAATTTATCATCTGATAAATAAACATCAACCGTTAATGCGAATGGTAAACTTGGACATCCGTTAGTTCCGATGATCACACCGTAATAAGTTGTTCCGTTTACTAAAGGCATTCCTTGTACTAATGGATTTATTCCATTTTGTGCATTTTGTTGCGTCATGTACCAAACCACATTTGGCTGATCCATTACAATATCATTAATAGTAGAACCTTCAATAAACACTTGCGGACTAACTCCTGTTGGAGCATCCGGAACTGAATTGATATTAACAGCAACTGGTGTTCTTAAAGATTCACATCCATATTGTGTACGAGACACAAAATAAGTACCCGAAACTAAAGCGACATTAGCATCTAGTTGAGTTGGATTTGAAGGTGAATCAAACCATTTGTAAACAACTCCTGTCGGAGTAGGTAATACTAAATCAGCAACCGTTGCACTTCCACATAGATTAAATGCATCAACATTTGGAGCAGTAATTGATACAACAAACACTGAAATCGGCACTCTATTAGAGAAACATCCATTTAATGTTTGAGCCACATAATATGTACCTGTAGCTAAAGCTGTATTAGACGACAATGGATTTAATGCAACAGAAGAGTTATACCAAACTATTGTTCCATTCGTTCCCTGAGCAACTAAATCAGCTACAGTTGCAGAACCACAAAATGTTTGAGAAACAGCAGTTGGATTACTTAATGCATCTGTTTGGAAAATAGTAACCATCACACGTTCAGACTCACAACCACCAATGGTTTGAGAAACATAATAAGAACCACTAACAACATTTGTACCTGGATTTATAGGTGTTGTTGAAGTTTCTGTTGCATACCACTTAATAGTAGCTCCTGAAACTTGACCGATAGAAACCTGACCAAAATTATAATTACCACACAACTGAATTGTTGCGTTACTTGGTGCAGTTGGTACTGGATTAACTGTTACATTAACAGTTGTTCTAGGTGACCAACACTGTCCATTAAGTTGAGCAACAAAATAAGTTCCTGTAACAACAGAAGCTGTAGAAGCCATCGGTGTAGTTGCATCTGCAGAAGTAAACCAACCAATTGTTCCTGTTGTAGGAGTTGCTGATAAATCTGCAAATGTTGTTGTTCCACAATAAGATTGGACAGCTGGAGCTTGAGGAGCAGATAAATTTTCATTTACCACAAAACTTACTGCTACACGAGGTGACTCACAACCTAAAACCATTTGACTCACATAATAAGTACCTGTTAATAGCGAATTAGTAGATGGTAAAATATTTGATGAAGTTGCAGTTGCATAGAAAAACACAACAGCATTTTCTGCTTGACCTAATTCCGCATCCGCAAGAGTAAATATTCCACATAATTGTTGAGAAGCATTATTTAAACTAGCCGGAATTGGATTAACCGATACAGTAACTTGTGTAGTAGGAGACCAACATTGTCCATTAAGCTGTGCAACATAATAAACACCAGTAGAAACAGTTGTTGTTGCACTCAATGGAGTAGTTGTTGTATCATCTGTTGCAAACCAACCGATTGTTCCTGTTGTAGGAGTCGCAGATAAGTCAGCAAATGTTGTAGGTCCACAATAGAACTGAACAGCTGGTGCTTGAGGCGCTGTTAAAATTTCATTCACTACAAAACTTACTGGTACACGAACTGACTCACAACCTAAAATCATTTGACTTACATAATACGTACCTGTAACTAAAGGTGATGTCAGTGCCATTGGTGTTGTTGAAGCTTCAGAAGCAAAGAATCTAACTTCAGCCCCATCAACTTGATCTAACTCCGCATCTGCTAATGTAAACGTACCACATAATTGTTGATCCGCATCATTTAAAGTTGCTGGAATTGGATTAATAGTAACTTCAACCTCAGATGTAGGAGACCAACAAGTTCCATTTAACTGAGCAACATAATATGTACCTGTAGAAACATTTGCTGTTAAACTCAATGGAGCGGTTGTTGTATCATCTATCGCAAACCAACCAATTGTACCTGTAGTAAGAGTAGCATCTAAATCAGCAAATGTTTTAGTTCCACAGTAGAACTGAGTAGCAGGAGCTACTGGAGCAGTTAATTTTTCATGAACTGTAAACTGAACCGCAACTCTATCAGATTCACAACCACCAAGAGTTTGAGAAACATAATAAGTACCAGTAACCAAAGGAGTAGTCATTGGTAAAACAATGTCTGAAGTTACTGAAGTATAAAACTTAACTGTAGCATTAGCAACCTGACCTAACTGAGCATCAGCTAATGTAAATGTTCCACATAAAGTTTGAGCTACATTATTTAAAGCAGCTGGTGTAGGATTCACTGTAACAACAACCGGTGTTTTATTAGACCAACAAGCTCCATTATATTGAGCCACATAATACGTACCCGAAGTAACAATATCAGTAAGCTGTATATTAGGCTCAGCAGTTGCTATAGAAGTAAACCAACCTTTCGTTCCACCTGGCAGAAGAGTCACTTCTAAATCATCAAAAGTAGTTTCTTGACAGTATAAAACTGGAGATGGCGCAACAGGTGCATCAAATACAGGAATTAATTGAATTTGAATTGGAATTCTTTCTGATTCACAGAAACCTATTATTTGTGAAACGTAATAAGTAGCATCAGTAAGTGGGTTTTCTGTATCTAAAGTTTCAGTAGCATCAGCAGAAGCATACCAATTAACTGTTGCCCCAGGAACTTGCCCTACTTCAACATCAGCAAGAGTTAAAGAAGAACAAAATGCTTGGCTAGCTCCATTAGGCACCGCAGGCATAGTTCCAATAGCAACTTCAACCTCTGTTCTTGGAGACCAACATGTACCATTAAATTCTGCAGCATAATAAGTACCCGTTATCAATTCAGTTGTTAATTCCAAAGGCGTAGTATCCTCTACATTCGTGAACCAACCAATTGTACCTGTAGTTGCAGTAGCGTCTAAATCTGCTACTGTATAACTTGTATTCACAGTATCTAAACAGAATTTTTGATCTAATAGTGCTACAGGAGCAGGTAATTGTAAATTTAAAGTAATCACTGCAGATACACGAGCTGATTTACAAGTACCAACCACTTGCTCTACAAAATAAGTGCCTGTAGCAGGAATTTCATCTAACTCTTCTGTTGACGTTTCAGTTTCATACCATTTTACAGTACCACCTGTTTGTAAACCTGTTACAGTAATATTAGATACCTCAGTAGAACAAATAGATTGATCAGCAACTATCGGTTCAGTTACATCGATAACCGAGATTGCTGTTGTAAGATTTACCACACATTGATTAGGAGGAGTTAAAACTACTGAATAATTATACTCTCCAACTGTTGAAGACTTAAAATATACTTTCTTAGCATTTCCACCAACATAAGGTTGAGTTGCACCTTCATCTAAATACAAATTAGTTGCAGGTGTCCATACTGTTTCACCCAAACCATTAACTAAGAATTTTGTATTTAATCTCTTCTTAGATAACGTACCAGTCGCTGCCGTCACACTAATCGCCGCTAGTGATTTGTCATCAGTAGTTTCTGTATAATAAGTTTGCGCATTATTAGTACTATTTGCACCGCCATGAGTCAATTCAATCAAAATATTCGAAGAGCCATCCCAAACAAAAGGAGTCGTAAATTCAAAATCATGCCAACCACTAGGTTGATGAGTATAACTTACCGGTCCAAATACCGTAGTAAAAGTTCCCGTCAAGAAAGAAGTTGTACTAAAATTTTCTTGTGAAACTTGTCTCATCTTAATTGTATAATTTGAATTTGAATTCGCCGAACCTAATGTTGCGATCTCAAAAGAAATTCCAGTTATATTTCCTGCATCAAACCCTAAAGCATTTAACTCTGTTTTTGTAAAAATATATTGTTGTCTAGAACCTGAAAAACGATTATTAAATGCAGTTGTACTGTCAAAATTTCCAGTCAACGTTGTTGCAGTACCAACAATAAATTCATCTTTTCCAGAAATATTTGGATTCAATTCAAGAGGCACGTCAATACAAATAGTAGCATTTTCATCTAAAGGAGTATAATCTGGTAATGAATTAACATTAAAAGTTACATCAATCACTGAAGTACAATCACTTGTTAAATTATGAGCCGTTAAAGTATAAACACCCGAAACCGTAGGACTAAATGTCCATCCTGTTGTATGATTTCCAATAATTCCGTCTTCAACCTCCTCGTCATTTATTGACCAATCATACGAATCGTAGTTTGAAACACCTTCTGTTACAGTTACTAAAACAGATTCACCTTCACAGATTTCAAACTCAGTTTCAGATAATTCTAGAACCGGAGGTGCAGTTACTGTAGCAACTACTTCTGTTCGTGGAGAAGCACAAGTAGCATCATATTGTAAATCGAAGAAATAATAATATGATGTTGCACTAACTGATGTCAAACCAGTTGCTCCACTAGTAACATTTAAAATCCCATTAGTATCCACATAAGGATAAGAAACCCCTGAACTAAGACGTACTAATTCAGCTGAAGAGTAAGAATTTAATAATATTCTATATCCATTTCCTGATGGCAAATTAACATTCAATGGAACCTCAATAGGATTTGTTCCTCCCGTTTGTGTTAAAGTTATTAAACCAGTATTATATACTTCATCCCCGGAAGAATTCAAGATCTTTACACTTATTGTTCCAGAAGCAGCCGTTGATGTACGATATACTTTTGTAGATTTTAGTAACACATTTTGAGAAAGATTAAAAACTAATCCATAATTATTTAATGAACTAGCCGAAGTACTAGTATTTGCAGAAATCCCTCCGCTTCCTAACAATTGAGTACTCGAATAATTTGAAACCCAATAAGAAGTTGTTCCTTCTATAATAGGAGTTGTAAAAGCACTACCTGTATAAATTGGCAAACTAGAAGTTTGAGTACTAAACCATTTTATTTGACCTGAATTAGAAGCCGCTGATAAATCAACAGTACCAGTTCCACAACGAGTACCAGGTGTAACTGAAGTTAATTCAGAGTAATCACATAGTGTTTTAAATGTCTTAACAGGTGTCCATACACTGACGTCAGTTCCAACACAAACTGATCGTACGTATACAAAATATTGAGTTAAAGGCAATAGACCTGTAACATTTTTAAATAAATCGGTATTAGGAAGTATGCCCGTTTGCGCCAATCCAACCGCACCAGAACCTGGCTCACCTGATGTTCTTATTTCATATTCATATCCATTTTGAGGCTGAACAACTGGAGCTTGCCATTGAATTTTACTTCCGTATCTAGTCACATTCGTAATTTGTAAATTTCCTGGAACTAAACATGTTGGAGATAAATCAACTGAAACCTCACCAACATATAAAGTATACTGATCCGCCGCAGAATAGCATTGGAAACCTACATAATAAACCCCTGTTGCAGCCGGCACAAAATCAAGAATCGTATACTCAACCGTTGAACTTGCATTTGCCGACGTAGTTGTAACATTAAATAATTCTGTTTGCATTGAAGTACTAACATTCCCTGTACCTAACATTACTTTAAGTTTCTCCACTGCAGATGTTGAAGAAGTCTTGAATTTAAATTTCAAACGATAAGCGTGACCCGCTGTCAAATTCAATCCTTTAGTAAAAAACCAATCATTAGCAGCTTGAGTTGAATTATAAGAATATTTCATTACTCTGTCTGTAATACCAGATTGTGCTGAAGTAGTTTCCCAGAATTTAGTATCATTATTTAAATTCTCAATAGTAACACATTGAGGTAAAGCAGAACCTGTTGTTGCATCAATTGGCATCAAATATGGAACATCCTGAGCAGTACACAAAGTATTAAAATTCAAAATTTTAACCCATTGACTAAAACTATTAGTTCCACAATTTGATCTTACATAAACATTATATGCTGTACTTGGAGCCAAGGTAGCGACACTAGCATTTAAAACACCTGCCGCGGTTGTTCCTTGTCCTACTAAAGCAGGTCCAGTAACTCCTGGATTTGTATCTGTTCTCACTTCATACTGATAACCATTTGAAGGAACCACAGAAGGAGCAGACCAACTAAAAGCAACAGAAGATGACGAAACATCTGTTAGAACACCATTTGTTGGCACCTGACAAGAAGGTGGCGGACCTTGAGTTATACTTAATTCATCAAAATACACTTGAATATCTTCAAACTCATCTAAAAGTACTGAAACCATACGAACATAAACATCCCCGACACCAGGAGTAAAAGTCGCTGTATAAGGTGTACATAGTAATGCAGGTGTTGTAATAGGTGTACCAAAATCCGTCCATGGCCCAGTTGGAGAAGAAGACCACTGAAGTTTCAAATTAAACGATCCAGCAGACGCAGCATTTGAAGGTGCTTCATACTCATAATCCACTACACGATAAGATAATGAAACCGTCACCATATCAGCTGTTGAATTTGCTAATAAAGGTGATCTAAAATTATTTGGAGAATATAGAACATCCCACCAATCAGAATATAAATTGGTTCTAACCGCTCCAGCAGAGCCATTACATCCAATTGTGGTCGCTTCCATTTCAGCAGGTCCAGACGTAGTCCATCCCTCCAACCCAGAATTCCAGGTATACGAGACATTTATCTGCCCATAATGCAACCAAGGCACTATAAGCATCAAAAAGAGTAAGTAAATTTTCCTCATTTTAAATAATTTTTTAAGGTTAAATATTAATTATAGTAATTAACAAAAATAGATTATTTTTTTACATATCAAAAAAAATACGTTAAAAAAAACACTTCATATCAAAAACAATAAAATTAACAACAAATTATAAATACCATAATAAAACTAGAAAAAGCCCTATCACCTTACATAAATTCACGAAATTTCGGATATTTAAACAAAAAAATCCAGAGAGAAAAACTTCCCTCTGGATTTAAAAAACTATTTAAAAAAAATTAGAATTATTTTTTCACAACTTTTATAAATTGTTGCTTCGATTCTGTTTTTAATTGAATCATATAAGTTCCGCTTGCTAAATCTGATAAATCAATATTAACTTCTTTATCATCTGTTGATTTAACTTTAACTCGTTTACCTAATAAATCAAATACTTCAATTTGTAATATTCTTTCTGAATAAGTAACGTTTAAAATATCTTCAACAGGGTTTGGATAATATTTCAAATCTTCTTTAACAAATTTGTCATCTGATAAATAAACATCAACAGTTAATGCGAATGGCAAACTTGGACATCCGTTAGTTCCGATGATTACACCGTAATAAGTTGTCCCATTAACTAAAGGCATTCCTTGAACTAATGGATTTACTCCATTTTGAGCATTTTGTTGCGTCATATACCAAACCACATTTGGCTGATCCATTAAAATATCATTGATTGTAGAACCTTCAATAAACACTTGCGGACTAATTCCAGTTGGAGCATCTGGTACTGAATTAATATTAACAGTAACTGGTGTTCTTAAAGATTCACATCCGTATTGCGTACGAGAAACAAAATAAGTTCCCGACACTAAAGCGATATTAGCATCTAATTGAGTCGGATTTGAAGGAGAATCAAACCATTTATAAACAACTCCTGTTGGTGTAGGCAATACTAAATTAGCAACCGTAGCACCTCCACAGAAATTAAATGTATCTACATTTGGAGCTGCAATAGACACTACAAACACTGAAATTGGAACTCTAGAAGATATACATCCATTTACAGTTTGAGCCGCATAATATGTCCCTGTAGCTAAAGCTGCATTTGAAGACAATGGATTCAACGCTACTGATGAATTATACCAAACAATTGTTGCTCCAGCTGTACCTTGAGCTACTAAATCAGCAACAGTTGCAGACCCACAGAATGACTGAGAAACTACCGTTGGATTATTTAAAGCATCTGTTTGAGAAATTACAACCATCGCACGATCTGACTCACATCCACCAACTGTTTGTGACACAAAATATGTACCTCCTACAACATTTGTTGATGACCCTAGAGGCGTTGTTGAAGTTGATGTCTCATACCATTTTAAAGTAGCACCTGATATCTGACCAATCGATACTTGTCCAAAATTATAGTTTCCGCATAACTGTACATTATCACTACTTGGTGCAGATGGCTTATTTCCAACAGTAACTTGAACTGTAGTTTTATCTGACCAACAAGCTCCATTATATTGAGCTACATAATATGTTCCTGTTACAACATCCTGATTAGCATCAATTGGCGTTGTTGATATATCAGACGCAAACCATCCGATTATTCCACCTACAGAAGCTGTAACTTCTAAATCAGAAAACTGAATTACAACACAATACAACTGCATCTCTGGAGCAACTGGCACTAGTAATTGTTGTTGTATATTCACCTGAATTTCCACACGAGAAGATTCACATCCATTGATTGTCTGAGAAACATAATATGCATGTGTTCCTGTAACAAGTTGCGTTGTCATTGGCAATACATTAATAGAAGTAGCTGTTTGATACCAATTCAAAGTTGCATTTGCACCTTGCCCTAAATCAATTTCACTTAAATATTTATTTCCACAGAAAACCTGAGCTACATTAACTGGAGCAGCAGGAACAGAACCTACTGTAACTGAAACCTCAGCCTTAGGTGACCAACATGACCCATTATATTGTGAAACATAATAATTACCTGTAGCTAAAACTGTAGTTACAGCTAAAGGCGTAGTAGATGTTGCACTATCAAACCATCCAATTGTATTTCCTGTTAATGGAGTAGCAACTAAATCTGCAACTGTGTAACTACCACAAAATGTTTGAGTAGCGTTTGTCACAGGAGCAACATTAACTCCATTAATATCTATATCTACAGAAACTCTAGCAGACACGCAACCATTTAACTCTTGTTCTACAAAATATGTTCCTGATGTAGCAACAGAAGTAATTTCCGAAGTAGCTGTTGCAGAATCAAACCATTTCATATTTGCTCCTGCTAAACCAGTTACAACGATATCAGCCACATCTGTTTCATCACAGAAAGTCTGATCAGCAGCAACAGGGGTTGACACTTCTGTAACATTAACTGTAGTTGTAAGATTTGCTGAACAACCTTTATCAGTAACCATATTTACAGTATAAACTGTACTACCAGTTTGCGAAGATTTAACATAAACTTTAGTAGCATGACCACCTGTATAAGGCTGAGTTGCTGCTTGATCTAGATACAAATTAGTTTGTGGAGACCAAGTTGCTGTAGAAGAACCATCTTGTTTAAATCTTATATTTAATCGTTTTGTAGTTAAAGTACCCGAAACTGCACTTAACGCTGAAGCTCCTTGAGCACCTAACCCTTTATTATCAGTTGTTACTGAATAAAACGTTTCTGCATTATTAGAAGAATCAGCACCAAGATGAGTCAATTCAATTAAAACATTTGAATTTCCATTCCAAATAAATGGTGTTGTTAAATTAAATTCTTGCCAACCAGTTGCAGTATGCGTATGTGTCACAGGTCCATAAACGGTCGTAAATCCAACAGTCAAAAAGTTTGAGTTAGCAAAATTGGACTCCGCTACTGATTTCATCTTAATCGTGTAATTATTATTAGTAGCACCAGAACCCAAAGACGAAATTCTAAATGCTAAATAATCAATATTTCCACCATAAATTCCAATCGCATTTAATTCATCTTTTGTATAAATATATTGTTGTTTGGTTTGAGGCCAACGATTCATAAACGCAGTAGGAATATCAGATGTTGACGTTGTTGTTGTACCTGTACCAATTACATATTCTTTTATTGCAACCAAATTTGTATTTAACTCTTGAACTACATTAGCACATACATCATAAGTTGTATCTAACGGAGTAAACTCTGGCAATGAATTAACACCTACATTTACACCTGTTGTAAACACACATTGAGAACCTCCTGTTTGTGAAGCTGTCAAAACATAAAGTGTTGATACCGTCGGATTAAACGTCCAACCTGTAGTAGCATTTCCAGTTACTCCTGTAGTTGGCGACCATACAAAAGTATTATAATCTGAAGCACCCGCAGTAACAGTAACCAAAGACGAATCTCCTTCACAAATTTGAACTTGATTAGTAGATAACGTTAACACTGGAGCTGGAGTAACTGTCGCAATTACTTCTGTTCGTGGAGAAGTACAATTCGATTTAATTGACCAATTATAGAAATAATAATAAGACGTTGAAGCTCCGCTTAGATAACCACCTGTAATGGAACCTAAACTTCCTAAAACATATGGAAAAGTATTACCAGTCGTATCTCTTACTAAACTAGGTGAAGTGATCGCCAGTAATCTATAACCAACTCCAGCTGGAACATTTAAATCTAAAGTTATGGTATGCAAAACAGGAGTTGTAGCGTTTCCTGCAGGAACAGCAACTGTACGAGTTTCAATTACTGTACCTGAACTATTTGTTAGATTAATCACAATATTTCCAGCAGTTGCAGAAGCTAAATACACATCTACAGTTTCTAAAATAAAACCTGAATAAGCATCAAACACCAATCCATAAGTTGATGCAGTTGTTGAAGACACATCGCCTGGTAAAGCTTTCCCTCCAAAAACACTTGTCCCTAGTAAACTTGAATCAACCCAATAACTTGTCGTTGAATTTATAACAGGCGTTGTAAAACTATTACCTGTACCCAATGAAATCCCACCAGTTTGTGAACCATACCAATTTAAAGTTCCCGAATTAAAAGAAGCTGATAGATTAACTGTTCCTTCTCCGCATATTGAAGCAGGCGTAGCCAAAACCAATTCTGGGTAATCACACATTGTTTTAAAAGCGCGTCCATCAGACCAGATTCCAAATTGCGTAGCACTACAAACAGATCTTACATAAACAAAATATTCTGTTGAAGGAAGTAAATTAATTAAGTCTTTAAAGTGAATACCCGCTGCAACTGTCCCTGATTGAATTGCACCTGCAGTACCAGGTAAACCAGAAGTTCTAATTTCATAAGCATATCCATTAGCTGGCTCTGGTGTTAAACCATTCCAAGAAATTGTTGTCGTGTTTTTTGTTATATTTGAAACTGCTACACCTGTCATATCAGGACATAATGGAATTGGCTCAACAATTACATCATCTAACCAATAATACCAATTATTTGCACCTGAAACATGTTTAAAGGCAATATATCTATTAGCTCCAGTAACCGTAGAACCATTAAAAGGAATAACATATTCATGGTAAATATTATCTGGCGGATTGATACTTTGAATTAAAACAAAAGTAGATAAATCACTTGGATCTGACATTAAACCAACTTCAATTTGACCTGAACTCGCTCCTTCTCTTTTCAGATTAAACTTAACACGTAAAGTCTCGATATTTTGAGAAAAAGCAGGAGTAATCGCATAAGTTGGAATAGTAGTTAAAGACTGAAATCTTAAAGAATTTGGTGAGGTTGAAAAATTTGAGGCTACAATTGAAGGGTAACCAGAATACAATATCGGTCTTAACCAACAAGTTGGAAAGGCACCTGCTGTATAAGAATCAAAATTTTCAGTATAAGGTGCTGTAAATGGTAAACAAAGTGTTCTAAAAGTTGAAACATTACTCCAACCACTTAAATCACCAGCTCCACAATTAGCTCGTACATAAACATTATATTGAGTATTCGCAGACAATGTTGACACATTTGCTAATGTCACTCCAGCTCCAGTTGCACCTGAAGCAATCAATGCTGCACCTGGTGTACCAGGATTAGTATCTGTTCTCACTTCATAAATATAACCATTATTAGGCAAAACTGAAGGTGCTGTCCAATTAATTGTTGCAGAATTCGATGTTACTGCTGTCATCACAATATTCGTTGGGTTAATACATGTAGGAGGTGGACCTTGATAAATATTTAATTCATCAAAATAAATTTGAAGATCTTCGTCATCATCGAGTAGATTAGTTACAAATCTTATATAAACATCACTGATCCCAGGAGTAAAAGTTGCAGAATAACTTGCACAACTAAGAGAAGGCGCTGTTATAGTAGCAAAATTTGTCCAAGGTCCAGAAGTTGAACTTGACCACTGTAATTGTATCTCAAACGATCCAGCAAGTGCCGCAGAAGTTGGAGCATTAAAATTAAAATTAACAGCCTGATACAAAAATTCAACTGTTACTGGATCCCCATTAGAATTAGAAAGTAATGGAGACCTAAAAAAATTAGGCGAATAAGTTAAGTCATCCCAAAAATCATAATATATATTAGTTCTAACAGCTCCCGAACTTGCACATCCAATAGTAGTCGTTGCCATTGTTGCATCCCCAGATGTAACCCATCCTTGCAAATCAGTATCCCAATTATAGGATTGATTTATTTGTCCATAATGTACCAGAGGCAAAAAGAGCATCAGATACAGTAAGTAAATTTTTTTCATCTTTACAATTTTTTAAAAGTTTAACAATTTTTTCTATTCTATAACTAACGAATATAACCTAATTAATGTTAAAAAACTAAATTATAATAAAAAATAAATATTATTATAGTTAAAAAATTAAGAAATAAACAAAAAATAGACATTTTGCCCAACAACAAACTAAATAATAGATTAAAGATTTAGTATCTATACAAAATTTAGATAATTTTTAAAATTCAAAATGTTTTATATAATATCTGAACTATTGAAGAAACAACGGGACTTTATACGATTTGAGGATTGCGTTAGGGATTGGAGCGATATCCTTTTTTTAAGCGAAGCGTAAAAAAAGATAAAGCAAAAAGCCCGACCGAGCGGTTGGGCTTTAATATTGTTTTTAAGAAAAATATAATGAGCGAGGGAACGCCCAAAATTCATTTATTGAAATTTATTTTGATTTCTATCTCAGCAAATGAACGGAACATGTGCATAACTCCACAATATTTTTCTACTGATAAATCAACTGCATGGGCTAATTTTTCTTCATTTAGATTATTTCCAGAAAAATTATAACTAACGATAACTTTTTCATAAACAGCTGGCTCTGTATCGGTTAAAAAACCTTCTGTTTCGATATTAAAATCAGAAACTTCAAGACGCATTTTCTTAATCAATGAAGCTACATCTAAACCTGAGCACCCTGCAAGTGCAGATAACATCAATGCTTTGGGACGTAACCCGTTACTATTTCCGCCTAAATCTTCAGCTACATCAATCTGTAAAGAACCGCCAGGATTTGAAGATTCAAATTGCATGTTGCCTTTCCAAGTTGTACTAATCTTGTGTGTTGCCATTTTTCTCTTTTTTAGCTTTTTCTTTTCCGCCAACGATGACAACAATTTCACCTTTTGGTGGTTTTTCTTCGAAATGTTTTAAAACTTCTGTTGCTGTTCCTCGTACCGTTTCTTCGTGTAATTTAGATAATTCGCGCGAAACAGAAACTTGTCTGTCTGCCCCAAAATATTCAATAAATTCGGCTAAAGTTTTTACCAATTTATGCGGCGAAACATATAAAATCATGGTACGAGTTTCTTCTGCTAATGCCAAAAAACGGGTTTGACGTCCTTTTTTATCAGGTAAAAAACCTTCGAAAACAAACTTATCATTCGGTAAACCACTATTCACCAAAGCGGGTACAAAAGCTGTTGCTCCAGGTAAACATTCCACAGGAATTCCGTGTTCTACACAAGCGCGTGTAAGTAAAAAACCAGGGTCAGAAATCGCAGGTGTTCCAGCATCTGAAATCAATGCAATCGTCATTCCTTGTTGTAATTTCTGAATGATATTTTCAACCGTTTTATGTTCGTTGTGCATGTGATGACTGTGCATTTGGGTCGCAATTTCAAAATGCTTTAACAGCTTCGCACTGGTTCTTGTATCTTCTGCCAAAATCAAATCAACTTCATTTAGAACTTTTATAGCTCTAAAAGTCATATCGTCTAAATTTCCGATTGGAGTTGGTACTAAATATAATTTACTCACTCTTAAAATCTTTTTTGAATTAACTCCATAAATCGTTCTTCATATTCTTCTTTTCCTTTCCAATAATTGAAATCTGGCTTTACCAAATCTTCAATAAAATCCTTAGCTTCGGGGAATGTTTCAATGGTATTTAACTGCGAAATTACACGGTTCAAATCTTCAGAACTTCCGTTAAATAGATTTTTCTCAAATGCGATTCGATCGTTTAAACCAACGGTAATCATGTGCGAAAAAGCATCGTTAATGGTTTTGTTTAATGGAATTTCATGAAACGGAATTTCATTCTTTTCTAAGACATCTAACAAATGTTGATTTTCAAAATTTGGATGCTTCTCTTCTTCTGGAATTACATTTTGACTTTCAGTTTCCGATTGAACTTTTTCGAAAAAAATCTCATCGATTGGCATATCAAAAACAGGATCAATTTGAACCGTTTCAATAGTTACATTTTGTACTTCTTGTGCTGGAATATTTTCAATTGGTGGAATTTCTTCTTTTAATTCTTCAGAAATCTTAACAGTTTCAATTTGGATTTCAAAAACTTCTACTTCACGATTTTGTTTAATAGAATTTTCTTCTACAGAAACGAAACTAAGATTATCTTCGAAAGATATAATTTCGGAATTTTCAGAATCTTCAATCAATTCATTTATCAAATCAAGATTCATCGAAGTGTCTCTCATTTCGATATTTTTTACTCTAGTTATTTCAGCATCAGAATTATCAACTTGTTCATTAAATAAAGCATTCTTGATATTTTCTTCAGTAATCAAAGGATCTATTCTGAATTTATTATCTTCATAAAACTTTAAAACTGAGATTTTTTCAAATACGTTTTTAGATTCATTATACAAAGCATCGATGTCGGCTTTATCTTTCAATTTAAGAATTCGATGTGCAATACTGATTAATTCCGATTCAATTATTTTCTTCATAACTTTTTTTAGATTTGAAATAATACCAATCTTTTTTTGATAAATTTGTCTTTTACAAAGTAACAGAAAATTCTGTTTTACACAACCCGAAATTTAGAAAATGTTTCTCGAAAATACAGTAAATCATAAAGAACAATTTGGATGGATTGAAGTCATCTGTGGTTCGATGTTTTCTGGCAAAACAGAAGAATTGATACGCAGATTAAAACGTGCCCAATTTGCAAAACAACGCGTTGAAATTTTTAAACCTGCTGTTGACACACGTTACGATGACGTCGATGTGGTTTCACATGAAGGAAATGCAATTCGTTCTACTCCAGTTCCTGCTGCTGCAAATATTCGTATTTTGGCAGACGGCTGTGATGTTGTTGGTATTGACGAAGCGCAATTTTTTGACGATGAGATTGTTCGTGTTTGTAATGATTTAGCTAACGCAGGCGTTCGTGTTATTGTTGCTGGTTTAGATATGGATTTTAAAGGCAATCCATTTGGTCCTATGCCCGCATTAATGGCAACAGCGGAGTACGTTACCAAAGTTCATGCGGTTTGTACACGAACTGGAAATTTAGCCCATTTTAGTTTTAGAAAAGCTCAAAATCAAGACATTGTTATGCTTGGCGAAACAGAAGAATATGAACCTTTAAGTAGAGCAGCTTATTACAAAGCGATGCAAGAACAACATAATGAAATTACGAAAAGACCGACAGAATAGTTGGTCTTTTTTGTTTCTATTTAGATAATTAAAAATGATTTTATTTGTAGATTTACGAATCTAAATATTTGAATCTGATGAATGACTATAGCAAATTAATCTTTGAGAAATCGTTTGTAAACGGCGAATGGATAAATGAAAGCGATTCTAAATTTGAAGTTATAAATCCTTTTGATTTAAGTGTGATTGGTCAAGTTTATAACGATGATCGTTTACTAGTAAAGAAAGCAATTGATGTAGCACATTCAGCATTTAAAACTTGGAAAAAAACATCTGTAAAAGAGCGTAGCATTTTGATGATGAAATGGTATGATTTAATCATGCAAAACAAGATTGAAATTGCAACTATCATGACGTTGGAATCTGGAAAACCATTTGCAGAAAGTTTAGGAGAAATAGATTATGGAGCCAATTATATTCAATGGTTTGCTGAAGAAGCCAAACGAAATTATGGTGATGTGATTCCAGGTTTTACATCAGAGAAAAGAATCATGGTTTTAAAAGAGCCCGTTGGAGTTGTTGGAGCAATTACGCCTTGGAATTTCCCGATTGCAATGATTACTCGAAAAATTGCACCAGCTTTAGCAGTTGGTTGTACGGTAGTTATCAGACCGAGTGAAGAAACGCCACTAACCGCTTTGGCAATAAATTATTTGGCACATGAAGCTGGTTTTCCTAAAGGAGTAATCAATACGGTTGTTGGTACAAATGCTTCGGAAATGGGAAAAGAACTTTGTGAGAATTCAAAAGTTTCAAAAATATCATTTACTGGTTCAACAACTGTTGGAAAAATCTTGATGCAACAATGTTCGGATTCGTTAAAGAAACTAAGTTTAGAACTTGGAGGAAATGCGCCTTTCATTGTTTTTGAAGATGCCGATTTGGATTTAGCAGTCAAAGGAGCAATATCAGGAAAGTTTCGTTTTAGCGGACAAACCTGTGTTTGTGTAAACAGAATTTTAGTTCAGGAAAATGTTTATGATACATTTGTAGAAAAGTTTACGGCTGCTGCAAAGAATTTAAAATTAGGAAATGGATTAGATTCAGAAACGCAGATTGGTCCATTAATCAATCAAAAGGCAATTGAACGAATGAACGAAATGATTCAGGATGCAATATCGAAAGGTGGAGAAATTAAACTTGGAGGAAATTTTGTTACTCCACAATTTTTTGAGCCTACAATTATAGCAAATGCCAACAGTGAAATGTTATTTGCTAAAAACGAAATTTTTGGACCTATTGCTCCTATTTTCAAATTCAAAACCGAAGAAGAAGCTATTGAAATGGCTAATGATACGATTTATGGTTTAGCAAGTTATTTCTACACAAAAGATTTAAACAGAACTTGGCGTGTTCGCGAAGCTTTAGAATATGGAATTGTAGGAATTAATGATGGTTTAATCTCTTCTGAAATGGTTCCGTTTGGAGGTGTAAAACAATCCGGTCAAGGACGAGAAGGATCTAAATATGGAATGGATTATTACCTTGATTTAAAGTATATTTGTATTGGAAATGTAGAATAAAAATCCATTTAATTAAAAAATAACAGATAAAAAATTAACAGTACATATTAGAAGATTCAGGGTAAACCCTGATGTTCAATAAAAAATAGTGTTCTATTTTTGAAATGTCTTTAAAACCAAAGAAGACAGCCAAAAAAAACACAATTGAATTCAAAGGGCATTATACATCTTACGTATAATGCCCTTTTTTATTTTTTTATAAATCAGTGATGATAAATTCGCTTCGTCGGTTTTTTTGATGTTCTTCTTCTGAACATTTAACACCATCTTCGCAATCATTTACCAACATGGATTCACCATAACCTTTGCCTGATAATCGAGATGGATCAACTCCTTGTTCAATTAACCATTTTATTGTTCCTTGCGCACGTTGTTCTGATAATTTCTGATTGTATTTATCTGAACCACGGCTATCTGTATGTGAACGCACATCGATTTTCATTTTTGGATATTCAGCTAATACTTCATAAACTTTTGCTAGTTCAACAGCCGCATCCATACGAATATTCGATTTATCATAATCAAAATAAATCACATTTTCGATTTCAAAAACTTTTGCTAAATCGTCACCTTTTCCGACCTCAACAATGCGTTTATCCATTTTGATAATCACTTTTGTATCACCTGCTTTTTCTGGTAGAATCATTCGTTTTTCTTCTGTGATATAATCTGGATGTTCTGCTTTAACATAAACAACATCTCCAGGAGAACCAGCTATTTTTGGAAGTTGGAATGTTCCATTAGCAACAGAAAACACATCGTAAAGTGGATGGAAATTTGCATCTAAAACAGAAACTTTAACCTTGTTTATTGGAACTTCGGTTAATCTATCCATAACGTTTCCTGAGAACGAGTGCAAATACGGAACGGGTTTGGGAGTGCGAACGATATCATTAATCGAATAAATATCATCATACCCTAAACCTTTAGGTCTGTTTGAAGCAAAAAATCCTGTTTTATTATCCGTTTTTAGATAAATCGCAAAATCATCAAACGAACTATTTACTGGTTCTCCAAGATTGACAACCTCAGCATTTTCGTCTTTTAAATCGATTTTATAAATATCTAAACCACCTAATCCTAAATGCCCATTACTCGCAAAATACAAAACATTATCTGAACCCATAAATGGGAAAGTTTCCTTACCTTCTGTATTGATTTTCTTACCTAAATTCTCAGGTAAACTATATTGATTGTTGCCAAAAATCTTTACTCGATAAATATCGCTATCGCCATAAGTTCCTGGCATATCAGACGAAAAATACAATGCTTTTTCATCTTGACTTAAAATAGGATGCGCACAACTATAATCATCATTATTAAATGGAAGTTCTGTTATATTTTTCCATTTTTCGTCAACATAATCAGCTCTAAAAATTTTTAGATTTGATGTAAAACCGTGATTATTTTTATTTTTTATCAAATTATTTTGAGTAAAATAAACCGTGTTTCCGTCTTTTGTAAATGTTGGCGTTGAAATATTATATTTCGAATCTAATGCGTCAAAACTTTCCATTTTTTTTCCGTTCAAAACAAACAAAGATGCAAAAGGTTGTCCATCCCAAGTATTGATTTTACTAGCTTTTGAACTACCCGGACGATTTGAACTTAAAATTAATTTATCGTTCCAAAAAGTAACTGCATAATCCGAATATTTAGAATTTACGTTTGCATATCCAACCAAATATTTATCTTTTTGTTTTTCTATTTCTTTTAAATAATTTGGATTGTTTTTGAATTTGACTGCACGAGAATCATTTTCGCTTAATTGAATAAATTTATCTAAATATTGATTCGCTTTTTCAATTTGTCCAATGGATTTTAAAGCATTCGAATATCTAAAATAAATTTCAGGTTCAACATTTGTGGTCATTTCAAAAAGTTCGTTATACCATTTAGCTGCTTCTGGATAATTTGCCGAAAAATAATGAGCATTTCCTAATTTTCGTAATATATTTTCGGATTTATAACCTTTATTGGCAAGCTTTGTATAAATAGAAATTGCATCGATATACGCATAATCTTGGTAATTTCGATTTGCTTTTAGCTCTTGAAGTTGCTGTGCATTTGATGTCATCACACAAAAACCGAAAACCAAAAGTGCTATTTTTTTCATCATATTTTAGAAGAATCTTGGAGTTGTAAAACGCTTGTATTTATTAAACAATTCAAAACGTAAAAATATCTCGTGAGAACCACTGTTATAATTCGCTAACTTGGTTACATTGGAATCGTATGAATATCCAGCAAAGAGTTGTTCAGTGATTTGAAATCCAACCAATGCACTTACAGATGATGAAAATTGATAAGACGCACCAGCCGTAAAACGTTCACTAAACAGGAAGCTTGCAGATAAATCTACTTGTAAAGGTGCACCTTGTACAACTTTTGTCAACAAAGTTGGTTTAAACTTAACATCTCTTGAAAGATCGAAAACGTGTCCGAAGGTTCCATAAAAATGCATAGTTCGTTTCATTGTTGCATATATTTGATCTCCTCCACGATCGTATTCTAACATGTTTGGAGCAGAAATCCCGAAATAAGTTCGTTCAGAATATAGATAAAGTCCTGCACCAATATTCGGATTGAATTGATTTTTTAGATTATATGTTCCTTCGGTTTCATCGTAAATATCAAGTTTATTATAATCAACACTTAAAAAACTTCCTGAAACTTTAACCCCAAATGCTAATTTATAATCTTGATTAAAATCAATAGAATAACTTAAATCTAAAGCTAATGTATTATCATTCATAGCTCCTAACTTATCACTAATTACAGAAACTCCATAACCAAATTTGGAATATGTAAATGGCGAATGTACCGTCAAAGCGGCGGTTTGTGGAGCACCTTCCATCCCAACCCATTGCGAACGAAATTGACCATAAATCGTCAAATCTTCTCGCGAGCCAGAATAAGCAGGATTTATTATCGAAGAATTGTACATATATTGACTAAAATTAGCTTCTTGTTGTGCGAAAACAGAAGCAGTAGAAATACCCAATATGAACATAATTAGTTTAAAATCTATTTTCATGTTTAATGATTTTCTAAATGAATATATCCTACTTTTTTAATCACTTGAGTTTGCCCAGATTTATCATGCTTTGTATAATTAAGAATATAATAATAAGTTCCTGTTGGAAGTTTTTCATTCTTATCTACGGTTACTTTAGCTTGAGAATATCCTGTAAAAACATTTCCGTTTATACCATAACCATCCGTTTTATAAACTCTAACTCCATATCTGTTATATATTTCTAAATTATTTTCAGGAAAACGTTCAATGTTTTCAATAATTAAATAATCGTTTTTACCATTGTCATTTGTAGTCATATAATTATATACAATAACTTCAAATTCTGGAGCTACAGCACCTTTCAATTTTCCAAAAGTAAACACACCATATTTCGAAATTTCGACCGGAGAAGTAACCGTTTTATTAGCAAAATCAACAATTCCACCTTCATTTATCCAAGAATTTTGAGCATCGTCCCAACGAACAATTACTAAATTTTGAGCATCATCGGTAAACTCTTGAGGTGTTGTATTTTCGTTCCAACTTAAAGTCAAAATCACACTGCTGTTAGATTCATCTCTTGTAATAAACCAATATTCTTTATCGTTAATACCAACAACTTCTTGACTTTTATTTGTATGAGGATGAACGCGATTTGAATTTTCTAAAAAATATTCGGTTTTGATTAAAGTCAAAATTTCTTTTGGAGCACTAATTGAAGCTGGACGATATAATTCACTTTTCCCAACAGGAAAACCAAAAGGTTTATTTCCTACTTTCTCTACCATTCCTTCTGCATAACTTTTATCAGAAGTATTGATGTGTTTTGAGTTTTCTGTAAACAACATTGCTCCTTCTTGATTACGATTGATTTTTACGATACCATTTGCAAAATTGGCTGTTCCGTCAATCATAAAATCGTTGTTTAATTGAAAAGCGTAAGCCGTTGAATTATTATTAAACAAGATATCGAAATGTCTAGAAGGCAGTGAACCCGAAATTATTTGTGGATTATTTCCTTGAAAAACGGTATAACCAGTAGTTGAATTTGTGGTATGCGTGAACATGCCATCATTTTTATAATTCTTATAGAACTGAAATTCTCCATCATTGAACACGATACCAGAAGTTGAATTTTCAAAATTAGAATGTGTTGAAATTAATGTATTTGGTAAAATATACATATCTCCGTTGTTGACGGTAATATTTTGATTTGTCTGTCCTAAAGTTATACCACTAATAAGTAAAAGTGATATTCCAATAGCTTTTGAGATTCTATTTTTCATACTTACACTTATTAATAATTAGTTCCAGATTTTATCACAGGATTTACAATTGCACTTTCGCAATTTGTTAAGCGAACACGTAAATATTGCGGATCACCATAATTACAACCATTTCGTTTGGTCTGAATTTTTAACAATAATCTATTTCCAACTTCTGTGAACAATCTATTAACTTCATAATATGCAATATTATCTTTCACTTGCTTAGGATTACCCAAACTAGAATTAGAAATATCTGTTACAGCTGATATACTATAAATAGGATTACCATCTAAATCTAACAACGGGTTTCCCAACTCATCTCTTAATTGAAGATTTGTATTAAAAGTCGCTTCTGAAAAAGAGACTTCAAAATCTGTACAAAAATCTGATTTTTGTATTTTAATAAAATCAGTAGCACATAATGCTGTAACCTTTTTTGATTCAACTTCACCAGGAAAATTACTAGTCGGATTAACGCGTATATCATAAACATATAATTGGTTTCCAAGATTTGCACTTACGGTATTCCATTGTTCCAATTGAACTCGATCAAAGACACCAGAAACTGGAGCAGAAATTATTGCTTTTTGACTTCCAGTAAAACCTAACAGACCTAAATCCAACACTTTAAAACGATCAAGTGTTATTGAACCAACCTCAGTATCTCCTTTAAAAAACTTTACTTTATAATCAACCAAATTTAATAAAGATAAGTTCAAAACATTAATAGCCTCTGTCCCTAAAACAATTTGTACTTTATCTCCTGGTCTTGCATCTCGCCTAAGTTTTACATTTATAAATTGCTTATTAAGTACTCCTACTGTTGTATTAAAAATAGCATAGCTATTATAATTATTATCTACTGAATAATAAGGAAATGTTACAGAAGATAATCCAGAAGCTACATTTAAAACTTCAGTATAATTACCCCAAAAAATATCTTCAACAAAAGGATTCAAAGGAAAATCTACATTTTGAATTGAAATACCTTTTTGCAAAGATGGATATTGTAAAGATGTAGGCGGAGTTACTTTAATTTGGTTAGTTAAATCATTGCAAGGATTATTGGAAGAGTCGATTAAAACGTCTTCTTCGATAAATGCATAAAAAACAGTTGCTAAATCCGCTACAGATAATAATGCACTCAATTCAAATCGTATTCCATTAAAATTCACAGGTGTACCATTTTCTAATCCATCGGCCGGTGTAAAAGTATATTCAAAAACGTTATCTCCTTTTAATAAATCCAAAACACCTCCTTTAACCGCAAAAGTTGACCCTACATTTGTTGCATTTGCAGAAGTAACTGTTGCAGCTGTAACTCCCGAATTAGTGAGCCTACCTCTGACAGACATCCCTCCTGCAAGTTTTAAACCCGAATATTGCTCACCCATTTTTACCACTACTTTTTTACCTTTCAATTCGGCTCCACTAAAAAGCGAACCGTCAGGCTTAGTAAAATACAAATCAATACCAACAGTTCCTAAACCAAGTATAACAACGCCACCTGTAATAGTTGCATATTGTGCTCTATTACCATTCACCGCATTATTAGGATTTGCGACTCCACTTAAACCAGAAGTCCAAGGCTTAGCAATTGTAGCAAAAGTTCGTTTTTTAGTCATGTTACAAGAAGTAATGTCATAAACTACAACCTTTATAACCCTAGTAGTAACACAATTTAAAACTACACCAGAAACGGTTATTGGATTTTGAGGAGTTGCTGTATAAGTAAAATTATGCTCCCCAATTGAGTTCGGTGCAATAAAACTATTTGATACAATTGAACCTCCAGAATTTCTTATAACAACACTTGAAGGATAAGTAGTAATTGCAGTAGGCAAAGTAAAATTTTCTCCCATTGGTACATAATACACATCCCAATCAAAAGGAAAATCAATTTTATTATGAACAACTTCTACACTAACCACATTTGAATATGAATATTCTAAAGACCCAGCTCCTGTAGGATTGAATTTTCTTCGTACAGAAACTTTTTGAGTTAAATTATTAAAAGTTATTTTAAAATTTGTAGGATCAGTTCCACTTATAGTAGTTAATGAAGTATTCGTTGGAACTAACCAAGAAACTCCATCATCATAGCTAATTTCCCAAGAATAATTACTTAAAATAGCATTATAACCAAGTCCTGATGCTAGCATTGCCAATTCGACATTCTCAACAACAAAAGTATCACCATAACAAATTGAAGCAGGACTACCCTTAATTGTACCAGGACTAGATGGAACACTTCCTGTATAAGCTGTTAACGTATAACTAGATTTATTACTTTCACAAGGTCCATTACTTATAGCATATTGTAAATTTAAAGCTGAAGTATAATTACCAAATGTCAATACTCCGTTGACATAGGTTCCTAAAGCTATTAAACCATTTTGCATTTTAACTGGTAAAGAACCTGACAAAACATTATTTGAAGCATCATAAAATTTATATCTCTCAACATTAGCTAAACCAGATGCGGTTGCAAGAGTGTAATAACTTGCTTGGTTTAATTGTTTTGACAAGCTACCTGGAGCATTTAAGGTTTTATAAATAGTATTACTTTCAATTAAATTTTCAATTGTATTGCTTTCTGAAATAGAAACCGCTCCAATACTAGAACCATAAGTAATCGTTAATTTTGTTTGAATTGCGTCCGATGAAGATGATGCAAGATTAACTTCGAAGACAATTTCAGCATTTGCTGCTATGGTTTGAGAAGCAAGAAAATATGGACCCGCTCCAAAAATTCCCGAATCTGTCAAAGAATTCGAAGGATTTAATGTAGAATAATTTATACCATCGAAATTAAATTGAAGTTTATTACCTGTTGAATTTCTACCTACAAGCGTAATAGCACTTCCAGAAATATTTTTTAAGGTATATTTTATTTTCTTACTATTTGCATTAACTGTACTAGCATAACACTCACCACCAATTATTTCACTTTTTACAGAAAAATAATTACCCTCGACAAGAAAATCAGGTTTAAAAAAACTTTTATCGGAATTAGAAAATAACCAATTCACTTCTTCCTTCATAGAAACTTTCTTCCATAAATCAGAAGAGTTATTAAACGCAAAAGTTTGTATTTGTGCAAAAGCAAATACAACTATTAATATATATTTTATAATATTTTTCATATTGTATTATTTTTAAAGATTATTAAAGAATTAACGAAAGTTAATTTTTAACCTTCAATACAATATTCATAAAAGATCCGTTTCGGATTATTGAGTTGGTATTAACTTTATAGGTTAAAAGTCCACTATTAGTAACTGCAACATTAGTAAAAACATCAGAGTCGGCAAATGTTATAAAATATTCATAAAGTGTTGCATCTGAAAAAACAAATCCATCCAAACCTGTACTTCCTGTACTTGAGGTAACAGGCGTAGTAAATTGAGAAGAAAACAAGACATATAAATTCACAGAAAAAGTTGCATCTGCATATCTATAATTACCATTAGCTGTAATTCTAGAATCTGTTGAAACCGTTGGTAAAACTACAGACGGCATATAAAAAAACTTCGGCATTGATGAAACCTCAGAACCTAAGGCGATCCAAGAACCATTATCTATGTCATTTTCAATTTTTGCTTTCCAATAATAAAATCCTTGTGATAAAACAGTTCCAGTATTAAACACCAATAATGCATTGGCGTTATTTGCCGTTGCATTTAATTTTTGAGTTGCAGAAGTTAAATTAATTCTCGGCACCAAAATTCCCTTATCAGAAGCCTGAATTTCAATAGCCGCAGATTTATCGGGTGTGGCGGTTCCATAACCTACCTGGGCTTGAACCCTCAGAGCGATTACAAAAAACAATAGAGTTAAGTATATTTTATTCATAATTTGGGCGGTTATGTTAGTATTGTTTTGTTAGATATTAATGAAACAACAACACCAAAACAAAGAATCGTTTCGGTGTTGTTCATTACTGTTTTTATGGTGTAACAAAAGCAGGAGCTGTAGCCGAAGCAAATTCCACAATAACATCTGCAGTTATATTAGCTGCTCCAAGTACATTATACATTTTTCCAGTACCAATTTTAAAATCAAGTGTAGCTCCAGTCAAAGTCACATCGGTTACAGAAGCCACCATACCTCCATCATATCTTAAATCAATAGATAGTATTTTAGATCCACTTTGTCCTAAAGTAACACCTGAAGTATTTGCTTCATTTGCAGTAACTATAGTAGAATAAACACCTCGATAAATATAATGAGTATCACCTCCAACTGTAATCGTATCACCAGTAAAAGATGTACTTGATAGATTATCTCCTAGTTTTAATTTAGTACTATTAATTTGGTTTGCTGTAAACTGACTTATACCTTGATAAACAATATCATTCATAGGAATTGCAATTTTAACACCTGCAGTTGTAATATAATATAATGTATTTGCTGGTATTAAATCCCCATTCGGATTCTGAGCAGCAGGTATTATTGCCGTTGTATATCCTGTATTACCCATATGTAATTCATAAACACCTACAACACCTGTTGCAGTTGCTTGAGCTGCTGTTGTAGTATCAGCAGGAACTATAGAAGATGTTTCAGAAAAATAGAAAGTTCTTCCATCTAATGTTTTTACCACAGTTTTTGTTTCATTGTCTTTCACTATTGTTTTGAAAGCAGAATTATCAACATCAACCCAAGCTGCCGGAGTTAAAGTGGTATCCCCCCTTTGAAGTTTAGCTACATAAGGATCTGCTGGAGTACCAGCACCAGTCAATACAATCTTAGTATCGCCGTTAGCGTTAGTATTTTGTGCTAAAAACTCAATATATTCCTTAACATTATAGAAACCACCTCCTGGTTTTGGTATATTAGTAACAGTTGTTGAAAGTTCTAAGAAATTATTAGAAATTCCTTTAACAAACTCAATCATAAAAACACCTGTTGGCGGTGTGGCATCCCATCCATCTATTGCAGTTTGTGTTGGAGCTGTGTAAACTCCATTTGCTGCAAGTTTAATAGCTTTAATATATTCTTCCGAAATATAATATTGATATTTTTTATCAGTATCGCTAATCAAAGAAGTATTTGATTCATTAGCATTAATCAGACTTGAAATTATGGATGTAATATCAATTTTTTCATAACCTCCTGTAGTAGGACCATTCAAGGTTGGATTCCACTTTACATATTCAATTTTCGCTGGAGTACCTGTAGCACCAGGTGCAAATACCATTCCTCCAAATGTTCCTGTTGTAGGTGAATTTCCTAAATTATTTGAACCGTATGCTGCATCCAATAATGCTTTAATTTTTGCTATATCTGTTGTTTGTCCTGCAACTATAGTATCTAAATCTGCTTGATTAACAATTCTAATCCATTTACCTATGGTACTTGCTGTACTACCAGTATTACTCCAATAATAAAAACCATCTTTTACTTCTTTTCCTGTAGCACCTCTCGCTCCAACATTATAAACCAATAAACTATTCTCTTGATTTACACCTGTTGCAAGAACAGTTTCGGAATCTGTCAAACTAACTCGAGGAATTAAAACCCCTTTATTTGTTCCAGCGATTTCTAACATTGCTGAAGTACTTGGCGTTGCAGTACCGATTCCAACTTGGGCATTTGAAAAATAAACTGTACCTAATAAGGCAGCTAATAATGTAATCTTTTTCATCTTTTCTAAGTATTTTAGTTATTTAAGACAATATTAAGAAAAACTTTCTGTAAAAACCAATTATTAACAAAAAAATTACTGAAATAAATTTTATTTTCGCAATAATTAACAAAAAAACAAAAAAAACAATTACTACATTAACAAAAAAAACACCGAAACCATCAATAAAACCACACATTTGCAACAAAACAAATAAATCAACATAATAAACACAAAATAAATAGATTATATTTAAATAATTTAGTTAAAAAATAGATCATATAAAACAACAACATTTTAAATCACACAAAAAAAACCAATCCTTTACGGATTGGTTTTATACTTTTGTATAGAATATTTTAATTTAAGATATAACGAACATTAATATTTGAAGCCTTAGATGAATCGGATTTTAAAATCTTATACCTCAAAACACCTTGCTCAGATATTTCAATAATTTCGATTTCATCTTTATTAAAAGAAGTTAATTGATATTCCAAATCAGATTTAGTTAATTGAATTTTTGTTGGATTACTAGAACTACTAACAACAACATTTGCAAAATTTTTCTCGTAATAATCGAACAAGTCAAAATCTAAAACTCTTCCTTTTCGAGCAGAAATAGCAAGTTCAATATTAGGAGCAATAAAAAAACCAGTTAACAATTTTGGCAATTCTTTTCTATCAGAAACTACAGCTACGACATCAACATTATTTTCAATTACAACATCTTCAACCACGACCAACTCCTCCTCTTTGACAACAACATTATTATTTTGAACTTCATCCATCGGAAACAACATCGCTTCAGCATTTGCAATATTTATCTCGTTAGCCGAAACATTATCAGTATAAGTGATTTGATCTTTAGTATCGAATTCATCTTTATTTTTTGTCTTTAACTCAACCGAAGCAATCTTAATTTCTTCAGATTTTTTAGATTCATTTAAAACAGAAACAGGTATTGATTCTGCTTGAGCTATATTTTTAATTACATCTAAATTTGTTTTATAAATCAATTCAGAAACCAAATAACTTTCCAATAATTGAACCTTATAGGAATACACAGACCCAACAGAATCTTTAATCTGTAATTCCTTTTGATTGGATTTATCAATTTTAAAATACAATGGCGATTTATCCTCAACTTTGAAAATTTCATTATCATTTGCAATTTTATACCACGTATTTTCAATCCATAAATAATAACCTAATTCAATAGACTTAGAAGCATCTTCAGAGAAATTATATCCAAAATCATAATTCTCATTAGTCGTTAATGTATTTAAGTCAGAAATATTTAATTCATAAACTTTGTAAAAATCAAAATTACTTTGAGAATTCGCATTTATAAAAAACAATCCTAACACAATAGAAACTAAACCTTTAATCATAACAGCATTTTTTTTTAATTACAAAGTTAAATAAATAGATAATAATTTAACATTAATTTTAAAATGATTAAATTCGTCGCATTAAACAACTCAAAATGCAAACAACAGGTACTATAAACACAACAATTACAGAAAAAATTGCAACTATAAATTTTTATCATCCAGCTAGTAATTCATTCCCAAGTGAACAATTACAAGCGCTAACAAACGCAATAAACGAACTAAATTCCAACAAAGAAGTTACACTTATCATTTTAGCAAGTGAAGGAGAAAAAGCTTTTTGTGCAGGCGCTTCATTTGATGAACTTTTACAAATTAATGATTTAGAAAACGGAACTAAGTTTTTCAGTGGATTTGCAAATGTTATCAACGCGATGAGAACTTCAAACAAATTAATAATCGGACGTGTTCAAGGAAAAACAGTTGGCGGCGGTGTTGGATTAGCTGCAGCTTGTGATTATTGTTTTGCAACAGAAAATGCTTCAATTAAACTTTCAGAATTAGCAATTGGAATCGGACCATTTGTGATTGAACCAGCTGTAACAAGAAAAATTGGTTTCCCAGCAATGAGCGAAATGACTTTAGAAGCCGAAACATGGAAATCAGCGCAATGGGCAAAAGAAAAACAATTGTTTACGCAAGTTTTTTCTTCTATTCAAGAAATGGACGAAGCTATTGAAAAATTCGCAAACCGCTTATCAAACTACAACCCTGAAGCACTTTCCGAAATGAAAAAAGTTTTATGGAAAAACACCGAACATTGGGATGTTTTATTAAAAGAACGCGCTGGTATTTCAGGCAAATTAGTTCTTTCTGATTTTACAGTAAATGCGCTAAATGCATTCAAAAACAAATAACACTTACAAAAGCATCTATTCATGGTGCTTTTTTTGTTTACATTAAGATTTAGTTCGGCTTTATTTAGTAATTTTGCATAAATTTTTTCACAATGAGTAATATTAGAATCACCAAACAATTTACATTTGAAACTGGTCATGCCTTATATGGTTACGATGGAAAATGCAGAAACGTTCACGGACATAGCTATAAACTTTCAGTTACAGTAATTGGTTCTCCGATTACAGATTCAAGCAATGTAAAATTTGGAATGGTGATTGATTTTAGTGATTTAAAGAAAATTGTACGAGAAGAAATTGTAGAAGTTTTTGACCATGCAACAGTTTTCAACAAAAACACGCCACATGTTGAGCTAGCAAAAGAACTTGAAGAAAGAGGTCATCATGTAATATTGGTAGATTATCAACCAACAAGTGAAAACATGGTTATTGATTTTGCACAGAAAATTAAAAATCGTTTACCACAAAACATTAAGTTATTTTCTTTACGACTTCAAGAAACTGAAAGTTCGTACGCAGAATGGTATCAATCTGATAATTTATAAGATTTGAAACTAAACATTCCTACAGATAAAAAAGTATATTTCACATCGGACCATCATTTCGGTGCACCAACTCGTGAACTAAGTTTACCACGCGAAAAGAAATTTTTGAAATGGCTACAACTTATCGAAAAAGATGCTGCCGCTTTATTTATTGTAGGAGATTTGTTTGATTTTTGGTTCGAATATAAAACCGTAGTCCCTAAAGGTTTCGTTCGTATTTTAGGGAAATTAGCCGAAATGCGTGACAACGGAATTGAAATTTTCTTTTTTGTAGGTAACCATGATTTATGGATGGAAGATTATTTCCAAACCGAATTAAACATCCCTGTTTATCACGAACCAAAAGAATTTGAATTTTTCGATAAGAAATTCTTCATAGGTCATGGAGATGGTTTAGGTCCAGGTGATTTTGGATATAAACGCATGAAAAAGGTTTTTACAAATCCGTTTTCTAAATGGCTGTTTCGTTGGTTTCATCCAGATTTAGGAGTAAAATTAGCTCAATATCTTTCTGTAAAAAACAAATTAATTTCGGGTGATGAGGATGCAAAATATCTAGGCGAAGAAAAAGAATGGCTAATTCTTTACGCAAAGAAAAAAATGCAAACGCATCCGAACGATTATTTCATCTTTGGACATCGCCATTTACCAATGACTTTAAACATTGGAAATAACACAACCTACGTAAATCTTGGTGATTGGATTCAATATTTTACTTACGGAGTTATAACTTTTAATGGTAAATTTGAGTTAATGAATTTTCGTGATGATGAATCTTCAGTGCATTTTAAAAGCAAAATCCAGTCATGATGTTTAAAATGACTCCATTCAACCGTAGTTAAATCAACTTCTGGGTCAATTAATTGACAACCCGGCTTTTTATTAATAGAAACATAACTTGAAGCTGCAAAAACAGAAACATCTTTTCCTTCTTTTGCATATTCACTTTTAATATATTGTGCAGCTTGCCAAATCATATCTGGTGTATTAATACGTTTTCGTTGCTTTTTATTATAAAAGTCATCTAATTTAAACAGCACTCTTTCTCCAGTTGCTTTATCAACTACATGAAATCTAGCATATCCAGTACGACTTCTAAGCATCATTCGCCAACTTAAACGATGACCTTCTTCTGTCCAAAGCACATCTCCTTTGATAAACCAATGACGAATTGGTAATAAAATTTGGATTATCAAATACGGAACAAAGAAATATTGAAATATCTTTTTTGATTCAAAATCTAACGCAGGAGTTTCATTATTTAAAGGTTGTTTTCTTCTAAAAAACACACGACGAATTTGATCTGGAGGAAAAAAGAAAACACACAAAGCCAAAGCAAAATAAGGAAAAACTCCAATTTCTAAAGTAATTGAATTACTGATATGAAAAACCAAAGATAAAAGAACTGCAAAAACACGAGTACGTTTCCACAAAAGAGCGGGTACAATTAATCCGTCAAATGCAATACCAATATAAGCAATTGCTAAATGAAAATAATGATTCTTAAATAGCTCAGAAAAAGCAGGAAACTTTTTCATTGATGCATACATATTTGAAGTTACCGTTCCATCTAACCAATCTGGATAAAACTTAGCAACGGTAGCATAAAAATAAACACAAGTTATTTGAATTATAAATACCAAAAGAATCCAATTTGGCATAAAATTTTTCTTAATAGATGGATTTAACTTCGCGTCAATTGAAGCAAATTTATGTGCTGGTAAGAAACTCATTATCAAACCAACCAACATCATCAAATAATAATGATTGTTGTATGATGTTTTCTGCATAAAATAAACTGCAGCCCACATAATTGTCATAGCAATAATACTAAAACGATATTTAAAACCAAATGTTACAAACAAGGCAAAAACTCCCATTATCGCAAAATGAACATACATATATTCACCCATCAAATTTAAAAGAAACTCAAATCCGATAAACGTAAAATTTGTACGCGGCTCAACAAGATTATGTTTAACCCAGCCTGTTGAAAGCGCACCAAAACTTTCAAAAACAAAAACAAGCCCGAAAAAGATTCTGAACAAAACCAAAGGGGCATTATCTACAGATTTAAAAAGTCTTTGTACCATATTTTCTATTTTATTACATTTAATGCAAATTCTTTATCTTTAGATAGTGCCAGTTTTAACTCATCTAAAGAATTAAATTTTTGCTGATTTCGAATTTTATCAATAAAACCAATTTCAATTTCTTGGTCATAAATATCTTCATCGAAATCAAAAATATTCATCTCAATTGTTAATGGATTATCGCCTATTGTTGGATTTGTACCAATGTTTAGCATTCCATAATATTTAACATCGTTTATAATAGCGTAAGCAGCATAAACTCCAATCGCAGGAATCAATTTATATTTATCACTCACAACAATATTAGCTGTTGGATATCCGATGGTTCTACCAAGTTGCTTACCTTTCACAACTTTTCCGTTGATAAAATAAGGATATCCTAAATATTCATTTGCCAGTTTTATATTTCCAGATTGTAAAGCTGTTCTAATTTTTGTTGAACTTATGGAAACATTATCAATTTCTTCAGCAGAAATCTGTTCCACTTCAAAATTATATTTTTTACCAAATGCAATTAAATCATTAATATCCGCAGCACGATTTTTCCCAAAGCGATGGTCGTAACCAATTATTATTTTTTTAACATTAAAGATATCAACTAAAACTTGTTTTACAAAATCTTCTGGGAGTAATTGAGAAAAAGAATTATCAAATTTTTGAATAACCAAATTATGAATACCAAGTTCCTTTAGCAATTGAGCCTTTTCTTCGATTGTATTTAAAAGTTTGATATCAGAATCTTGCTCTAATATCATTCTTGGATGCGAAAAAAAAGTCAAAACAAGACTTTCTTCGTCAGAATTAATAGTTGACTCAATTAATTTATTTAAAATCGATTTATGACCAAAATGTACACCGTCAAACGTACCAAGGGTTACAACTGTTTTTTTATCTGATTTAAAATCAAAAATGGAATTAAATACCTTCAAAGTTTTTTTTGGCAAATTTAAAATATTTAACAAATCTAAGCGTTAAAAAATTTATTTATAAAATAAAAAATTCGCAATTTTGGAAAAAATAAATTATTTTTAATGGATATAATCCAACAAACAAAATAAAATGATTAAAAAGCCTATTTTATTCGCGTTCATTTTTGTATTATTTTCAATTTTTACAAATTTCGCCCAATCCTCACAATGGAAAGAAATTAATGAAAATCAGATTTTAATTAAAGAAAAAATGAACCGAGGTAATGTACCTCACACCTATCAATTGTTTGATGTTAATCTTACAGAATTAACTAGCAAACTAATTATCGCCCCAGATGATACAACAACGGATTCATCAACAACTTATGTAAATTTCCCTGATGGAAACGGAAATATTTCAAGTTTTGAAATTTTTAAATCACAAATGTTAGAGCCAGAATTGGCAGCTCAAAATCCAAACATCCACAACTTTACAGGAATCAATCGTAAAGACCCTTCAAACGTAATCAAAATAAGTATTACTCCAGCTTTCGGAATGCATATTATGGGTTATAACGGAGAAGGAACAACGTATTACGTTGACACTTATACTACAGATTTTAATACTTACATTTTTTACAAAAGAAGTAATATTGAGAATTCAAATAAATCGTTCAAATGTTTAGTTGAAGATACAGAAGATCATTTAACTTCTGACAATCAAATTAATTCAGAAAATCAAATTTTAAGCACAGATAGTAAGTTTAGAAGATACCGCTTTGCGATGGCTTGTACAACTGAATATGCTGCTTTTCATGTAAACGCCGCACCAAACAACGTTCCGCAAACTACAGAAGCACAAAAAAAGCAAATCGTTTTGGCAGCGATGAACGTTACTATCAATAGATTAAATTCAATTTACGAACGTGATCTTTCAATTCGTTTTGTTTTAGTAGCTAACAATACTAATATAATTTTTATCAATTCAGATAATTTTGCAAACGATGATCCAGAAATATTAATTGATCAAAGTCAAGCTGTAATTACAAATATTATCGGAACACCTAATTTTGACATTGGCCATACGGTTAGTACTGAAGGTGGTGGATTAGCTTCTCCATCGCCATGTGATGCTTCTTCAAAAGCAAGTGGAATAACTGGAGTATTTTTTCCAGTCGGAGATCCATTTGACATTGATTATGTAGCTCACGAAGTTGGTCATCAATTTTGGGCAAGTCATACTTACAACAATTTATGTTTTGGAAACAGAAACAACGCAACCGCTGTAGAACCAGGTAGTGGAACAACAATTATGGCATATGCGGGAATTTGCGCTCCAAACATACAAGATAATTCAGATGCCTATTTTCACCAAATAAGTATTCAAGAGATCTCTGAATTTTTACAATCCAACTGGAACAATTGTCCTACAATTATATCTACAGCAAATCCTTCACCAACAATCACAAGTACATCTGGAAATAAAACAATTCCTAATGGAACTCCATTTATTTTAACTACAAATGCAACTGACACTAACAACCCAAATAGCTTAACATATACTTGGGAGCAAATGAACAATAATATTTCAGAACAACCACCTTTAGCAAATGCAACTACAGGACCTAATTTCAGATCTGTTATACCAACATCAAATCCAAGTAGATCATTCCCTTCAACAGCAACTGTTTTAGCTGGAACTACAAATGCTAACGGAATTGTATCGTCAACTTGGGAAAGACTCCCTACAGTAGCTAGAACAATGAAATTTGCAACAACAGTTAGAGATAATAATGGTATTAATGGAGGTCAAACTAAATCAGCTGAAGTTAATATAACTTTTGCTAATGTTGGTCCATTTGTGATCACATATCCAAATAATATCACTACCACTACAGAACCAAACTGGTCGGTTGGTCAACAAAAAACAATCACATGGAATGTGGCCGGTACAACAGCAAACGGAATAAATACGTCTCAAGTAAACATTTTAATGTCTCAAGATAACGGGCAAACCTATCCTTTTGTTTTAGCAGCAAACACACCAAATGACGGTAGCCAATCTATTACGGTTCCTGCTTTGACAGATGCAACTTTACCGGCACGTATAAAGATTGAAGCGGTAGGAAATATTTTCTATACCGTTTCTAAACCAATCGGAATTAGCGTTACAGCCACTAATGACAATTTTGAATTTGACAATTTCTCATTATATCCTAATCCAACTTCAGACATCGTTACCATATCATTTACATCAACATCTGGAAATGAAATTAACATGGAAGTTTTTGACATTAGAGGTCGTAAATTGAAATCTGTTAATATCGAGAACATCGGAACAATCTCAAGTGAAATTGATTTATCTCATTACGATTCTGGAATCTATCTAGTTAAAATCAAAGATGGTTCAAACCAATCAACTAAGAAGATTATCAAAAAATAATTAAATAAAAAAGGCGAACTAATGTTCGCCTTTTTTATTATAATTCACCGTCCCACTCTGAATAAAATTGAGAAAGAAAACCTATCATATATTGATGTCTTTTTTTAGCAATTTCTTTCCCTGTTTGCGTATTCATCAAATCTTTAAGCAACAATAGCTTTTCGTAAAAATGATTAATCGTAGTTCCTTTATGATTTTTATATTCTTCCTTTGACATATGCATCTTAGGAGCAATTTCAGGATCATGAATCAAATTATTTTTAAATCCTCCATAATTGAATGTCCGAGCAATTCCAATTGCTCCAATCGCATCTAAACGATCAGCATCCTGAACAATAAACAATTCTGGTGATTCGAAATTACGTTCAAAATTACCTCCTTTAAAAGAGATATTTTCGATGATTTTAACCACTTGTCCCACAATCGATTCATCTACAGAAATACTTCTAAGAAATTCAGCTGCTTTTTTAGGACCAATAGTTTCATCTCCATCATGAAATTTACTATCAGCAATATCATGCAATAATGCGCCATAAATAACAATCTCTTTATTTCCTTCTTCAGAATTTAAAATATTTAAAGCGTTTTTATAAACTCTTTCTATATGAAACCAATCATGACCAGATTCGGCATTTTTAAGTTCTTGCTTAACAAAAGCAATCGTTTGTTCAAACTTATTCATTCGATCAAATTAAAAAAGCCGATGAATTCATCAGCTCTTTATTTATACTATTTTATAATCGCAGGTGTCACCCATTTGAAAACATGAGATTCTTCAGCAATTTTCATTCGGTCTGCTAATTTCGCCATACGATCTGGTAATTTCATCAGATAATCACGAGCTTTTTCAGCATCATCGGTAAGATTATTAATCTTATCAATTTCCCAACGCTTGATTAATTTTTCAAGAATATCAACATAATCCATTGAAGTATAAACACCAATTCTTTGAGCTGAATCTGAGAAATTATGAAAAGCATCTCCAATTTTACCACCCGATTCACGGATTAAATTTGCTGGCATCGTAATTTTTTTCTTCATCATATAATGAAAAGCTAACATCATTTCAGATGGATCAACTTTGAAAATACGATCAACGAACTCAGAATATGCATGATGATGACGCATTTCATCACCAGCAATTAATTTACAAATCTTAGATAATTTATGATCACCTCCTTTTTTAGCTAATTGTGCCACACGATTATGCGAAACATAAGTAGCCAATTCTTGGAAACTCGTAAATACAAAATTTTTGTAAGGATCACTATCCGTTCCTGGATCAAAACCATCGTTAATTAAATGATGTGTTGTGATTTCAACTTCTTTCATATTTACACGACCTGATAAATATAAATATTTATTTAACAAATCTCCATGACGATTTTCTTCACCTGTCCAATGGCGAATCCATTTTGCCCATCCATTTCCACTTCCATCTTCTCCACCTCTTTGATCAACACCTTCAACATCTAACAACCAAGATTCGTAAGTTGGTAGAGCCTCTTCAGTAATTGTATCTCCAACAAGAACAACCCAAAAATCGTAAGGCAATTCTTTGGCATACTCACGTAATTCTTTTACTTCTTCTAAAAAATTTTCACTTTCCGAATCAGGTAATAAATCCGATGGTTGCCAAATTTTCTCAACTGGAATCAAATAGTTTTCTACAAAACTATCTATGTTTTTTTCCAGAAATTGCATTACTTCTAAACGCACATTTTTTATTGACATATAATCATTTTAATTCGTTATCTCGATGATAACATTATTTTATTCGATTTTTGAAATTATCGCTTCATGTGTTTTATCAAACAGTGTTTTAAAATCATAATCCGATACTTTCATTGGTTCATGAACGAACAAAGAAATCTTTGCTCCTAAACCATTCGGAAACATTCCAAATTTGAATAATTTCCAAGAATTGTTTATAGTTAAAGGTACAACATATGCATCTGGAGCATATTTTACCAACATTTTTAATCCGTTTTCAGAAAAACTTCTTGGCACTCCTGTTTTAGAACGTGTTCCTTCAGGGAAAATCACAGCCGAGCGATTGTATTTCTGAATATATTCTCCTAAACCTCTAATAGCAGGTAAAGCTTGTTTTGGATCTTTACGATCAATCAAAACAGAACCTCCATATTTCAAATTAAAAGAAACACTTGGAATTCCTTTACCTAATTCTTTTTTGCTAACAAATTTAGGATGCGATTTTCTAAGAAACCAAATCATTGCTGCAATATCAAACATCGATTGATGGTTAGATACAAAAATGATAGGTTTGTTTTCTGGAATTACATTTACATTTTTAGCAGTAATAGTTGTTCCTAAAACATTAGCGCATCGTAATAAAAACCAATTCAAGACCACAACACTTTGCTTATGCGCCTGATATCCAAAACATTTATAGCATATCCATTGAATAGGTTGAAAAACAACCAAACATAATCCAAGCAATAAATAAAAGACCGCACTTATTGGGTAAGAAATAATTTTTTCCACTTTAATGAATATTTTGGTTCAAATATACGATTTTACAAAAAAACCACCTCAAAAAAGGTGGTTTGTTTTTGTTTTTAAAAAGAAGATTAACAATTTTGGTTATAAGCTTCTTTCAGATTTTCAGCAATAACCTCCGCAGGATGTCCTTCAATGTGGTGACGTTCTAACATATGAACCAATTCTCCATCTTTGAATAATGCCATACAAGGTGATGATGGAGGAAAAGGAAACATCTTTTCGCGAGCTGCATTTACAGCTTCTCTATCAACTCCAGCAAAAACAGTTACAATTTGATCTGGTTTTTTGTCGTTATCTAAACTAAAACGAGCTCCTGGACGTGCGTTACGTGCTGCACAACCACAAACCGAATTAACAACTACTAAAGTTGTACCTGATTTAGCTAAAGCTTGTTCAACATCTTCCGCTGTATATAATTCTTGAAAACCAGCTAAAGTTAATTCTTCACGCATTGGTTTTACCATTTCTTCTGGATACATAATAATAAAATTAAGTTATAGCACAAAGTTAAAAAACTAATTTAGAAATAACTACTCCAAATACTCTTAAAGAAATGTTATTTACAAAAAAAAGGTTGCCCATAAATGAGCAACCTAACCAACCACTTATAAAATGAATCAAATATTCATTTTTGCCTCTGAAATAGTTTATATTTCATCGACAGTTCAAATATAAAACTTTTTTTTAATTAAAAAAGAAAAAGTTGCTATTTTTAGCAACTTTTTTTATTTTACATTTTCATTAACCAATTTCTCATAGAAACTTCTTCGTTAATAATACTTCTTAATTCCGAAATCGCAACACGATCTTGTTGCATCGTATCTCTGTGACGAATGGTAACTGTCTTATCTTCTAATGTTTGATGATCAACCGTAATACAAAAAGGTGTTCCCAACGCATCTTGACGACGGTAACGACGACCAACTGCATCTTTTTCGTCATAAGCGACATTGAAATCCCATTTTAGATCTTCGATAATTTCACGAGCAACATCTGGTAAACCATCTTTTTTCACTAAAGGCAACACTGCAGCTTTTGTTGGAGCTAAAACTGCTGGTAATTTCAGAACAGTTCTTGTAGATCCATCTTCCAAAGTTTCTTCTTGCAAAGCTTTTGAAAAAACAGACAAAAACATACGATCTAAACCAACTGATGTTTCTACAACATAAGGAACATAAGATGAATTTGTTTCGTTATCAAAAAACTGTAATTTCTTTCCTGAAAATTGTTCATGTGCTTTCAAATCGAAATCTGTACGAGAATGAATTCCTTCTAATTCTTTAAATCCGAACGGGAAGTTAAATTCAATATCTGCAGCAGCATTTGCATAATGTGCTAATTTTTCATGATCGTGGAAACGATAATTTTCTTTTCCTAAACCTAAAGACAAATGCCATTTTAAACGAGTTTCTTTCCAATACTCGTAATATTTCATTTCTTCTCCTGGTTTTACAAAAAATTGCATCTCCATTTGTTCGAATTCACGCATACGAAAAATAAACTGACGTGCAACGATTTCATTACGGAAAGCTTTTCCGGTTTGTGCAATTCCAAAAGGAATTTTCATACGTCCTGTTTTCTGAACATTCAAGAAGTTTACAAAAATACCTTGAGCCGTTTCTGGACGTAAATACAAATCCATTGCTGTATCTGCAGAAGCTCCTAATTTTGTACCAAACATTAAGTTGAACTGACGAACATCTGTCCAGTTTTTAGAACCAGTTTCTGGATCTGCAATTCCTAATTCTTCAATTAACAATTTCACATCTGCCAAATCTCCAGTTTCTAAACCATGAGCCATGCGTTCTAAAATTTCTTTCTTTTTTGAAAGATATTCTACAACTCTTCCGTTTGTTGCAATAAATTGTTCTTCATCAAACGATTCACCAAAACGACCACGAGCTTTTTCGATTTCTTTTTGAGCTTTTTGCCAAAGTTTTTCGCAATAATCTTCAATTAAAACGTCTGCTCTATATCTTTTCTTAGAATCTTTATTATCAATTAATGGATCGTTAAAAGCATCAACGTGACCCGATGCTTTCCAAGTGGTTGGATGCATAAAAATTGAAGCATCAATACCTACAATATTTTCATGCATTTGAACCATTGATTTCCACCAATATTCACGGATGTTTTTCTTTAATTCTACTCCATTTTGAGCATAATCGTAAACCGCGCTCAAACCATCGTAAATTTCGCTAGATGGAAAAATATATCCATACTCTTTTGCATGCGAAACTACATTCTTAAAAATATCTTCTTGTTTTGCCATGATGCAAAAATAGCAAATAGTTTATAATTATTTGTTCTTTGTAAAAAATTAAAAATTGAATTAAACTATTTTTTGTAACTTAACATTGCTAAAAAAAAACGCTTATGTTTCAACATCTTTTCAATTTAGTTTTTCCAAAAAAATGTCTGGGTTGTAATGAAACAATAATCAACACCAAGCATTATATATGTCCTGAATGTTTGCATAGTTTAGATTTTGTAACGGTCGGCAACCATTCAAATCCTACTTTGTTAACTCGTTTCTTCGGAAAGCTTCCTTTAGTTTGCGCAAACGGATTGATTTATTATGACAAAAAAGAAGTTTCTCATAACTTGATTCATGAATTAAAATATAAAGACCAACAGAATATTGGAATTTTATTTGCGGAATTGACCTTTGAAAAATACAAAAATCACATCGCATTCAAAGAAGTTGATGAACTAGTGGCAGTTCCACTTCATAAGAAAAAAGAAAAAGAACGCGGATACAATCAATTGGATTCGTTTGGAAAACGATTATCTGAACTAACGGGAATTCCTTATAACAAAGAAAGATTAACTCGGAATTTTTATACAACTCCACAGGCGATGAAAAAAAATCTATTCTTACGTAGTTCTTTAAAATCGGATTTATTCACAGTAAATTACAACGAATCTGATTACGGAAAACATTTTATGATTTTGGATGATGTTGTTACAACAGGTTCAACCTTAGAAATATTAGGAAAAGAATTACTTAAAATCCCAAACAGTAAAATAAGCACTTTTTTTATGGCAGTTACAAAATAACAAGTTGCTAAAACATTTTCAAACTCTAAAATAAAATAGTTACTTTGTAGAAATTTGTAATTAATGAAATTTCTAACATACACACTTGCAATCTTTTTTGTTTCATGCTTACTTCTAACAAGTTGTGCAAAACGCGGATATATTACCGGAGGTTTAGCTGACACACTTCCACCAGTTGTTTTGAAATGTATTCCTGAAAATTTTTCAACGAATTTTGACGCAAAAGAAATTAAAATCACATTTGATGAATACATCAAATTAAACAAAATCAATCAGAACTTAATTATTTCTCCTCCATTTGATACGCAACCGGAAATTATTCCTGCAGGTTCTGCTACAAAAACGGTTACAATAAAACTTCTTGATTCTTTAAAAGCAAATACAACTTATAGCTTCAATTTCGGTCAAAGTATTGCAGATAATAACGAAGGAAATGTTTTAACAGATTTTAAATACATTTTTTCTACAGGAAGTTATATCGATTCTTTAAAAGTTCAAGGTTCAATTAAAGAAAGTTATAATTTCAAGAAAGATAATTTTATTTCGGTAATGCTGTATGATGCAACAACGTTTAACGATTCTACGGTTTACAAAGAAAAACCAATCTATATTACAAATACTTTAGATAGTTTGACAACTTTTTCGATTGAAAACGTAAAAGAAGGATCGTATTATTTGGTTGCAATGAAAGATCGAAATAACAACAATAAATTCGAAGCAAAAACAGAGAAAATTGGTTTTTATGCAACTCCAATTCAATTACCAAACGATTCTTTAAGAGAACTTGTTTTATTCAAAGAAGAAAAACTTCCGAATGCAGTGAAACCATCTATGGTTAGTCAAAATAAATGGTTGGTTCCGTTTGAAGGAGATTATAAAAATCTAAAAATAGAAGCTTTAGCAAACAATGAACCTATTGATATAAGATTTTCTAAAATTCAAGAAAAAGATTCACTTCATATTTTTGTTCCAAAAGTTGCTTACGATTCGATTCAATTTAATTTTAAAAATGGAGATTACGAAAAATCATACGTAAATAAATCTCGAAAATTAAAAGAAATTGATTCACTTAGTATTTCATTTAATAAATCGGGAGGAATTGATTTTACAGATAAAATTGAACTTTTAACAACCACACCAGTTTCAACTTTTGACAAAACAAAGATGAACTTAATTGATAAAGATTCTGTTCAGATTCCGTTTAACATCATAAATGATGAATTGAATTTGAAAATGTTTATCGATTTTGAAAAGCTGGAAAATCAAAGATATTCATTTGAAATGTTACCAGGTGCAATAATCGATTTTTACAACAAATCAAACGATAGTTTATCAACGTCGTTTCAAACTGAAGCTTATACAAAATACGGAAATCTTACTATAAGTTTAGGAAATACGTCGCAATTCCCTTTGATTATAGAATTATTAGATGAGAAGGGAAAAATTATCATATTTAAATCCATTGAAGAAAACATACCAATTGAATTTCCGTATTTAAAACCAAACAAATACTTTGTAAGAATCATTGTTGATGAAAACAAAAATGGGAAATTTGACACTGGGAATTATTTGAAAAAAATACAACCAGAAAAAGTTTATCTCTTTGAAAAACCAATTGATGTCCGAGCCAATTGGGAAGTTAATGAAACATTGGTTATACCGAATTAAAACAATAAATCCGAGCTTGAAACTCGGATTTATTTAATTTTATAATAGTTTAAATTTATCAGCATCATTCAAAAAAGCAAATCGATTACGTGCTTTTACCAAACCTTCCTTTTCAAAAGTTAGAATTACCGATTGCTCATCAATCATCGGTTCTTGAAGATATTGACCCATATAATCAATAACCTGAGAATGCCCTGAATAATTGTTATTGAAAGCATCTTCTCCACTTCTGTTAACTGCAATCACAAAACTCATATTTTCAATCGCACGTGCTTTTAAAAGCGAATCCCAAGCGTAAATTCGTTGGTCTGGCCAAGAAGCAACATAAATCAATAAATCATAAGCTTCATCGACAATTCGAGAATAAACAGGAAAGCGTAAATCGTAACAAATAAGTGGACAAATATTCCAATCTTTATAGCTAACAATTAATTTTTCACTTCCAGGTTCATAGATTTTTTCTTCTCCAGCTAATGAAAACAAATGCTTCTTGTTATACGTTTTATAACTTCCGTCAGGAAAAACAAAAAACAAACGATTGTAATAAGATTTATTTTCTTCGATAATCAAACTTCCTGTGATTGCAACCTGTTTACTTTTTGCAATTTCAATCATCCATTGAACCGCTTTACCGTTTTCGGTTTCTGCAATTGGCTCGGGTTTCATAGAAAAGCCAGTCGAAAACATTTCTGGTAAAACCACTAAATCAACATCAGATTCTAATTGGTTTATTTTATAAGTAAGCGTTTGTAAATTAGCATCAATATTTTCCCAAACTGGGCTGTATTGAATCAAGGCGATTTTCATAGTAATTATTTAAGATGTAAAATTACGAAATAAATAAAACCTTAAAAAAATAAAGTTTTAATTCAAAAAAATCAAGATTCACAACCTAATGAAACATATTTTTGATACAAAAGATTAAAAAACAGTCTTCTGTTATTTACCTAAAACAATTTCTTCATATTTTTTTCCCATATAATAAAACATAAAATTATAATGATTGCTTATAGATTTCACCCTAAATTCAATATCGAATATTTCATTAGTCAAATTATTTTCATCAATATTATTTTCCTTCAAAAACTTACTTGTAATAGCTTTACCAGCTTCTTCAAACTCTTTAAACTCGGGAGTTCCTTTTTTTTTTAAACGATCGATATAAGTCGTATATTCAACATTATCTGGCGCAAAAATTTTAAAATATTCTAAAAAATAAGCTCTATTAACCAAACTAGACTTTGAGAAAAAATAGGTCATATCGCTATCTCTTAATTTCACAAAGAAAAAGTATTGTTCATTTTCTCTCCCAGTTGAATCTTCGGACAAATAGTATTTAGAATACATTTTAAACACATCATCTACCTGCGAAATAGCAAACATCATTTCGGGCTCATCCTTTTTTAATTCAAAATTTTTCCTTTTAAATCTATAGACTGTAATCCTGTCGTATGAAAGGCTATCGCTTGAATTAAAACGAACTTGCTTAATGTTTTTCGCATCGATTTTATTAAAATCATTAGAACCTTCTTCTCTAAATAAAATATGATCAGCTATGGTATTTGTGTGCTTGAATGCATTAAGATCTGTTGTCAACAAAGATAAAGTACGACCTAGGGCAGCATTTGTTTTATCGTTCTTAATATATCCAGTTTTTGTACCACCATCATTAAACACAACCAAAACTTGTTGATCATCTTCTTCATTATTTTTAAGATGTGCAAACTGTGCATTTGTCTTATAAGCAAAAAGAAATAAGATAACAAAAAAATGTATTTTGAAATTTTTCATAATTATTAAAATTAAAAAAGGCTCTCTATGAATATAGAGAGCCTAAATATAAATAAAAAACATCAATAAGCCTTATTTTAAAAATAAGCGTTTGTAAAATAGCATTACTATTTTCCCAAAGTGGACTGTATTAAATCAAGACGGTTTTCATAGTAAGAATTTAAAACGTAAAAATACTAAAGATTTTTTTGAATAGAATAAATTATGATTTACAATTAAAATCCAAATACTTTTGATACATATAATCGAATAAAAACTCGAAATCTCTGGTACTCTTTTCTTGATAAATATATTCATTATCAATTTTCTTTTTCTTATTTTCTTTAAAGGTTTTTTTTATTTCTTTATCAAAAGAACGTCTATATTCTTTTCGAATTTTTTTAAACTCCTTAAATTCATCAGAGTTCCTATCTTCTGATCTCACAAGATAATCTAAGAAAGGCTTACAATCACTTCCTAAAAATTTAAAATAATTTATCACACGATTATAAGATATCAAACTCCAAGGATTAAGCGCAACCAATTCATTTTTAGTTGGAGATTTAATATAATAATATGGAGTGTACATAACAGTTTTTCCACGTTCCGTCATTCTTGTAAAAATAATATAACGTTTAAAACCATTTAAATTATTCGCCTGAAAAAAAATCTGTTTGGGGTTTGAATAATCTATCTCAAGAGTTTTTTCATTAATATCATACAAGACAAATCTATCATAAACTAATGAATTGTTTCTAGAGAATATAACATGTTTAATAGTTGTTACATCAATATTAGAATAATCAACAGCATCCTCAGATGCTTTAAACAATATATAATCAATACTTAATTCTGGGTTCGAAAATGCACTAGTATTACTATTAAAAGAAATTGCGCGTAGAACTTTATTTTTGGGCTCATTATTTTTAATAAAGCCATTTTTTTCAGAGCCATCTTCAAAAATAATAGTAACTGGATCTTTAGATTCTTGACCAGCTCTCAAATGTAAAAACTGTGCATTTGCACTAAAAACAAAGAAAAATAAAATAAGTGGTAAAAGTTTGTAAAGGTTTTTCATAAATAAATTTGGTTATAATTAAAAAAAGCTCCCTATTTTCATAGAGAGCCTAAATATATAAACAAATATTCTGTTTTATTTAATAGAAGCCGATAAATATTCACGGTTCATACGAGCGATGTTTTCTAAAGAAATACCTTTAGGACATTCAACCTCACATGCACCAGTATTTGTACAGTTTCCGAAACCTTCGTTATCCATAGCTTCAACCATGTTTAATACACGTTCAGTAGCTTCGATTCTACCTTGTGGCAACAAAGCAAACTGAGAAACTTTTGCAGAAACAAATAACATTGCTGAAGAGTTTTTACAAGTTGCCACACAAGCACCACATCCAATACATGTTGCAGCATCAAAAGAACGATCTGCATCATGTTTGTTAACTGGTAAATTGTTTGCATCTTGCGTATTTCCAGAAGTATTCACAGAAATAAATCCACCTGCATGTTGGATACGATCAAAAGAAGAACGGTCAACAACTAAATCTTTAATTACTGGAAATGCTTTAGCTCTCCAAGGTTCTATATAAATTGTATCATTTTCTTTGAATTTACGCATGTGCAATTGACAAGTTGTAATTCCACGATCTGGTCCGTGAGCTTCACCATTGATGAATAAAGAACACATTCCACAAATTCCTTCACGACAATCGTGATCGAAAGCTACAGGTTCGTCACCTTTCTCAACAAGCTCGTTGTTTAATACATCAAGCATTTCTAAGAAAGACATATCTGGTTCAATACCGCCGATTTTATAATCGACCATTTGACCTTTATCTTGTGCGTTTTTTTGACGCCAAATTTTTAATGTAAGATTCATGTGTACAGAATTTTTACAGTGAAAATCGATTCGACTTGATAAAAAGCCGAATCTGACTTTCAAATATTATTTATAACTACGAGTTACCATTTTAATGTTTTCGTAAACTAAGTCTTCTTTATGAAGAACAGCTTCTCTTGGGTTTCCTTTATACTCCCATGCAGCTACGTAAGCGAAATTTGCATCGTCACGTTCTGCTTCTCCTTCAGAAGATTGGTGTTCTTCACGGAAGTGACCACCACAAGATTCTTCACGGTGTAAAGCATCTTTAGCAAATAACTCACCTAATTCAAGGAAATCAGCAACACGTAAAGCTTTTTCTAATTCTTGGTTGAAAGAATTTGCAGTTCCAGAAACTTTTACATTTTTGTAGAAGTCTTCTCTAATTGCTGCAATTTCATCCATTGCTTCAGTTAAACCTTTTGCATTACGAGCCATACCTACTTTATTCCACATAACTTTTCCAAGTTTTTTATGGAAATAATCTACTGAATGCGTTCCGTTAGAGTTCATTAAATGATCAATTAACGATTTTACATTTTTCTCAGCTTCATCAAATTCTGGAGTATCTGTAGGAATTTTACCTGTACGAATATCATCAGCTAAATAGTTTCCGATTGTATAAGGTAAAACGAAATAACCATCAGCTAAACCTTGCATTAAAGCAGAAGCTCCTAAACGGTTTGCTCCGTGATCAGAGAAGTTAGCTTCACCAATACAGTAACATCCTTCGATAGTTGTCATTAAGTTATAATCAACCCAAACACCACCCATTGTATAGTGAACTGCAGGATAAATCATCATTGGAGTTGTATATGGATCCTCATCTACAATCTTGTAGTACATTTGGAATAAGTTACCATATTTATTCTCAACCACTTTTTGACCTAAATCATAAACTAATTTAGCATCATTTTCATTTAAATGGTTGATACGAGCTTGCTCTTTTCCGTAACGCTCAATAGCTGCTGCGAAATCTAAGTAAACTGCTTCTCCTGTTGCATTAACACCGAAACCAGCATCACAACGTTCTTTAGCAGCACGTGAAGCAACGTCACGAGGCACTAAGTTTCCGAAAGATGGGTAACGACGCTCTAAGTAATAATCTCTATCTGCTTCAGCTAAATCAGTAGGTTTCTTTTTCCCTTCACGAATAGCTTGAGCATCTTCTAATTTTGCAGGAACCCAAATACGTCCATCATTACGTAAAGATTCAGACATCAAAGTTAATTTTGATTGGTGATCTCCAGTAACCGGAATACAAGTTGGGTGAATTTGTGTATAACAAGGGTTTGCAAAGTAAGCTCCTTTTTTATGGATTTTCCAAGCAGCAGTTACGTTAGAACCCATTGCATTTGTTGATAAAAAGAAAACATTTCCGTATCCACCAGTTGCAACAACAACAGCGTGAGCAGAATGACGCTCAATTTCACCAGTAATTAAGTTACGTGCAATAATACCACGAGCTTTACCACCAACTAATACAACATCTAACATTTCGTGACGGTTGTACATTTTGATTTTTCCACGACCGATTTGACGGTTCATTGCAGAATAAGCTCCTAATAATAATTGTTGTCCTGTTTGTCCTTTTGCGTAAAAAGTACGAGAAACTTGTGTTCCTCCAAAAGAACGGTTATCTAATAAACCTCCGTATTCACGAGCTAAAGGCACACCTTGAGCCACACATTGGTCAATAATATTTACAGAAACCTCAGCTAAACGGTGAACGTTAGCTTCACGAGCACGGTAATCTCCACCTTTTACAGTATCATAAAATAATCTGTAAACAGAGTCACCGTCACCTTGATAGTTTTTTGCTGCATTGATACCACCTTGAGCAGCGATTGAGTGTGCACGACGAGGTGAATCTTGGTAACAAAAAGCTTTTACGTTATATCCTAACTCAGCTAAAGTAGCAGCAGCAGAACCACCTGCTAAACCAGTTCCAACAACAATAATATCAATATTACGTTTGTTAGCTGGATTCACTAAGTTGATGTGATCTTTATAATCTGTCCATTTCGTATCGATTGGACCTTGAGGTATTTTATTATCTAAACTCATAATCAATTAACTTTGGTAGATTATTTAATAAAATGAAGGTAAAGAGGAATAATTGCAAATAAAGCCGGAACTAAATAAGCGAAACCTAAACCTAATACATTAATTAATCCGTTATATTTAGGATTATTAGCTCCTAATGATTGGAAAGCACTACGGAATCCATGAGACAAGTGGAAAGCTAAAACTATCATAGAAAACACATAGAATAATGTGAATACTAATCCATAAGTTGGATCTTTGAAGAAATCTACTGTGATTTTGTATAAATCTTTATATCCTTCTTTGATTTTCACACCACCTAAATAGAAATCTCTACCATCTTGCAATTCTAATTGACCTAAAGCTGGATCTCCATAAACTGTTTTTCCTTCTTGATCAACTTGGATTAATACAAAAGCACCATCAGTTGTGTTGTGGATATCAAATTGTTGTTCTCCCATTGGAGTTGCAATCTTGATAACTTCGGTTTGTAATGGCATTTCTTCAAAATGCATTTTCGCCCAGAAATTCATCATGTGAGTAGCGATGAATACCAACAACAATGTTCCTAATACAGCCATATTTCTTGATGCCCAAGTACTATTTGCTGCCGCATTGTTTTTTGCATAACCAATTGGTCTTGCTTTTTTGTTTTGTACAGCCAACATAATTCCATCAATAGCGTGGAATAAAATTGAGATGTAAGTAACATAAGATAAAACTTTTACTGCTGGATTTGTTGTCATAAAGTAAGCATATTGATTGAACTGCAAATCAGTTCCAAAAATCAACTGTAAGTTACCTGCTAAGTGACCTAACAAAAACACGCATAAAAATAAACCCGTAAGCGCCATCCAGTATTTCTTACCGATTGACGACTTTAAAAGTGCAGATTTTGCCATAATGTAATTTTAGTAGTTTTTTTCCTTAAAAAAATCATACAAAAGTAAGGCTAATTACAAATAATACCAAAGTAAATTCTTTTAATTATTGTGTATTTAAAATGATTATAAATAAAAGCAAATCAACCTTAAATATTAAAAAGTTTTCGTCATATCTTCATCTACAATAATAATATAATCAGCAAGTTGCTTTTCTGTTGAAGAAATCTCATAAATATTAGCTTTTTCTAAAACAGTGATTGTTGCGATTTTTATCTCAGGATTATATTTTTTTACATACCAATAAATCCCTTCATAATCGTTTGAATGATACGAACCATTGAAATGAACAAACAAATTATTAGGTTTAAAATTAGAAACAATCGAATATCCCATCGTTGCATCTTTTATCGCTTGAGCTTTAGGAAAATTAGGATTTGCGTGATCGCTATCTTTAAACATTTCCATCATTTTTACATACGCAGGCAAAGTCGCATCATAAGGAAACGGTAGTGGCGCTATCCAATTTTTCTCTTCTTCTGGTAAGTCTAATAAAGCTTCTTCACCTTGTTTATAAACCAAACTTGCATATTTACGTGGGACATTTGAAGCAATAACCTCAATTTGATTTTCTTTTGCAAAATCAACAATTGGTTTATAATCGGTTTTATAATTATTCCACAAACGAGCTGATTTTGCAAAATCTTCTTCAGACAACTTCCCGCTTAAATATTCATTCAGGTAAACCTGATTATCTCTTTCAAACATTTCCATTCCTAAAATCAAAGGTTTTTTATTAGCTAAAGCTTTTATAGTTTTTAATTGCAACCAATGTACAATTGAATTATCATGAAATTCTCCAAACAAAACCAAATCAGATTTTTGAAGTTCTTTTACCATTTTTTCAAATGATATTTTCTTTCCTTTTGAATTATATATTTGATACGGTTTTACTTCTTGAGCAAAAGTCGAAATCCCAAAAAAGACCAAAAAAAGCGTAAGTATATTTTTCATAATTGAGTTCATAATCAATTTAAACAATATCGTAAAAATACAAATCGATTTAAAGAAAGCAAGAAAAAACCCAACAAACAAATTGATGTTTATTGGGTTTAATAATATTTAAGCTTTAAAAATCTACAATTATACTCTTCCATAACCGAAACCTGGATATTGATAAGCATACATTCTCATAAATTTATCATATTGATATTTAGTTAAAACTTTTGAGATTTTTAAATCATAAGCTTTTTCAATTTTTCTAATCTGCGCCTCAGGACGACGATAATTACGTTGTGCAATTTTTATATCTTGATGCATTCGAAACATAATATCATCTAAATCACGTTTCTGACTGTAAGACAAATCCAATCCGCGGTAATCAAAATCTTTCGAATCATATTTGTGATTGTAAGAATCGTAACGTTGTTCACGTCCTACTTCTCTTCTTTCTTGTTGGTATTTTGGAGGCTGCCCAACTTGATATACCGAACGTTGCTGTGCTGAAGCTCCGAATGAAAGAGCCATCATTGCGATTACATATAAACTTTTCATAATTTTTATTTTTATTTGGTAAGCAGAAGGATTAACTTCTACTTACCTTTTTCTGTTTCATTTCTTTCTTTGCAGTAAACTTTGCATATTGTTCTGGAGTTAAAATCGTTTTGATTTTTGCGTCACGTTCTGCTCTTCTAGTTTGTATTTCTTCTTTTGAAGGTTTTGTATTTTGAGCCAATTCTCCTTTTGATTTTCTTTCACCTTTCAAAGCTTTCAATTGTGTTTTTTGAGCTTCAGTTAAATTCAAATCAGCAAATTTATCACCACCTTTTTTCTTATCTCCACGTTTTTTATCACCTTTTTTAGCATCTTTCTTACAACCTTCTTTTTTATCGCCGTCTTTTTTAGCTCTAATTTCGGTAGATTGTTTTTTACCTTCTTGGTTATTTACTTTATTTCCTGATTGTGCAAAAGCTCCAACTGTTAAAGCTAACATTGCAATTGTCATTATTTTTTTCATTGTTTTGGACATTTAGATTTTTTATTTTATTCTGATTTTGTTGTTTTATTTTTACTTATCGAAACAATTCAAATTAGCTTTTAACTTGTTTCTTATCTTTTGATTTCATTTCTTTTTTTGCAGTAAAATTTGCATATTGTTCTGGAGTTAAAATCGTTTTGATTTTTGCATCACGTTCTGCTCTTTTAGCCTGCATTTCTTCTTTTGAAGGTTTTGTATTTTGAGCCAATTCACCTTTTGATTTTCTTTCACCTTTCAAAGCTTTCAATTGTGATTTTTGAGCTTCAGTCAAATTCAAATCAGCAAATTTGTCGCCACCTTTTTTCTTATCTCCACGTTTTTTATCACCTTTTTTCCCATCTTTCTTACAACCTTCTTTTTTATCGCCGTCTTTTTTAGCTCTAATTTCTGTAGATTGTTTTTTACCTTCTTGGTTATTTACTTTATTTCCTGATTGTGCAAAAGCTCCAACTGTTAAAGCTAACATTGCAATTGTCATTAATTTTTTCATTTTAAATATATTTTATTGTTATTTGATTTTGTAATTTCAATACTTGTGCCAAAACAAAAAATCAAAACAAAACATAGGTAAACCGATAAAAAATTGCGGTAAACAAAAAAAGCATCAAGAAAACTTGATGCTTTTAACTTAAATATTTATTTTTTTTCTAGTACGCTCTTGCGTCTTTTCCTTCATAGAAATTCATAAATGCACGATTTACAACTCTATTTCCTCCATTAGTTGGATAATTTCCTGTAAAATACCAATCTCCTAAATTTTCAGGACAAGCTTGATGTAAATTCTCAACCGTTTGGAAAACAATTTTTACCTCTGCATTCACAGTAATAGGTCGTAACATTTCAGAAATCTTATCAGAAATCTCTTGATCTGTAAATGGAGCATAAATTTCTTTTACAAAATTCACAACCTCAGCATCAGGTAAGTTTTCTTGCGCTTTACATTTCGTATAAACCTCATCAACGATATGATACATATTACGATCTTTCAACAACTCTAAAGAAGCAGTAAATGCGATTAACGTTTCCATTTTAGCCATATCAATTCCGTAACAATCAGGATAACGAATTTGTGGCGCAGAAGAAACAACCATAATCTTTTTAGGATTTAAACGATCTAACATTTTAATGATCGATTTCTTTAAAGTAGTTCCACGAACAATACTATCATCAATAACAACTAAAGTATCTGTAGGTTTCACAACGCCATAAGTTACATCATAAACATGCTCAACCATATCATCACGACTACTATCATCTGTAATAAACGTACGAAGTTTTGCATCTTTAATTGTGATTTTTTCTGTACGAATTGTAGTAGATAAAATCTCACTTAATTTCTCAGCAGATAAATCGTTTTGGTTTGCAAGAATTGCAGCGATTTTCTTTTCATTCAAATAATCTTGAGCACCTTCCATCATACCAAAGAAAGAAGTTTCAGCAGTATTAGGAATATAAGAGAATACCGTATTTTCTGTATCTCCTTTAATTTCTTCAAGAATATATGGCATCATCAATCTACCTAAAGCTTTACGCTCTTGGTAAATAGAAGCATCATTTCCTCTTGAGAAATAAATACGCTCAAATGAACACGATCTTTTTTCTAATGGATCTAAAATTTGCTCAAAAGAAACACTACCACTTTTCTTAATGATAATAGCTTCTCCAGGATTTAACTCTTTTATACTCTCTAAAGGAACATTGAAAGCTGTTTGAATAACCGGACGTTCTGAGGCAACAACAACAATTTCATCATCTTCATAATGGAAAGCTGGACGAATTCCTGCTGGATCACGTAAAACAAAAGCATCACCGTGACCAATCATTCCAGCCATAGCAAATCCACCATCCCAGTTTTTAGATGCACGTTTTAAAATTCTTCCAATATCCAAACGTTCACCAATAACAGGAGAAGCTTCGCGTTTTGAAAGACCTTCATTTTTACAATCGAAATACAAATCAGTAACTTCATCATCTAAGAAATGACCGATTTTTTCCATCACTGTTACGGTATCCGCCATTTCTTTTGGATGTTGTCCCAGACGAACTAAATCTGCAAATAACTCCTTAACATTCGTAAGATTGAAATTTCCTGCAACTATTAAATTACGGTGCATCCAATTGTTTTGACGTAAAAATGGATGAACACTTTCGATGTTATTTTTCCCGAAAGTTCCATAACGAACGTGTCCTAAATAAACCTCACCAATGTATGGCAAATCAGCTTTTTGGGCTGCAACATCATTTACTAATTCTGGACGATCTTCTAATTCTTGATTGATTCTTCCGTTAATTTGAGAAAAAATATCTTGAATTGGAGACGTTTTATTTGAACGTACACGACTAATGTAACGTTCACCTGGTTCCATATCCAATTTAATACTCGCCAAACCTGCTCCATCTTGACCGCGATTGTGCTGTTTTTCCATAAGCAAATACATTTTTTGTATTGCATAAAAAGAAGAACCGTATTTTTCTTTATAATATTCTAAAGGTTTCTTTAACCTTAAAAGTGCAATTCCGCATTCGTGTTTGATCGCGTCACTCATAATTTTTTGTTGTTGTGTTGTTGGATGAAAAAAAGCCCCACGAGGAGGCTTTAGTTTGTATATAGTTAGTCAGCTAATTCGATATCGAATTGCGTTAACATTTTAAATTGTTGTAAACGAGCATCAACTTCTTGTTCAGAAAGGTTGACCATACGCTCAGTTCCGAATTTTTCAACACAGAACGAAGCTAAATTTGAACCATAAATAATGGCATTTTTCATATTACTGAAAGAAATATTTTCGCTTTGAGCTAAATAACCAGAGAATCCTCCAGCAAATGTATCTCCAGCTCCTGTTGGATCAAATACTTCTTTTAACGGTAAAGCTGGTGCAAAAAACACGTGGTCATCGTTAAATAACAATGCTCCGTGTTCACCTTTTTTAATCACCACATATTTCGGCCCCATTTGATGAATTACCTCAGCAGCTTTAACTAATGAATATTCTCCAGATAATTGACGTGCTTCTTCGTCATTAATTGTAATTACATCAATACGTTTCATTACTTCTTTTAATTCTGACAAAGCACAATCCATCCAAAAGTTCATTGTATCTAAAACAACTAATTTTGGTTTTCTTGTCATTTGATCTAAAACACCAATTTGAATGTTTGGATGTAAATTTCCTAACATAACCACATCAGCATCCTTAAAATTTTCAGGCACAATCGGATTGAAATCTGCTAATACATTCAATTGTGTATCTAATGTATCACGAGAATTTAAATCGTTATGATATTTTCCACTCCAGAAAAATGTTTTTCCGCCTGGAACTACTTCGATACCAGTTGTATCGATATTTTTACTTGTTAAAAGATCTAAATATTCTTGAGGAAAATCATCTCCAACCACCGAAACAATAGCAGATGCAACATTAAAGTGAGAAGCCGACAAACCTATATAAGTTCCTGCTCCACCAAGTATTTTATCTGTTTTACCAAATGGCGTTTCAATAGCATCAAAAGCAACCGTTCCTACAATCAATAATTTATTCATATTCTTTATTCTAAATGAAGACGCAAATATACTTAAAATTCAAATTTCTACAACTTTTTTAAACGTCTGAAATTGTTAATAATTCACAAATTATTTACATTCAATATTTTCGTAATATTCATCTATTAAAAAATCGCCACTGGTCGCAGCATTCACAGCCAAAACATCGCAACGTTCATTCATTTTGTGATTGTTATGTCCTTTTATCCATTTGAAAGCAACTTGATGTTGACGATAAATTTTCAGAAAACGCTTCCACAAATCCGGATTTTTTTTATCCTTAAACGCTTTCTTTTCCCAACCAAAAACCCAACTTTTCTCAACCGCATCGACCACGTATTTAGAATCAGTCACAACCAAAACTGTAGTTCCTGGATTTTTCAACATTTCTAAACCAGTAATCACAGCCAAAAGTTCCATTCGATTGTTAGTGGTTTTTCGATAACCTTGAGAAACTTCTTTAAAAACATTTTTACCCGCCCATTCCAAAATCAATCCATATCCGCCAGGACCAGGATTTCCACGAGAAGAACCATCGGTATATAATATTACTTGAATATTTTGCACTTGATAATTTTTTACAAAGATAAATTTATTAATTTCACATACCGATAAATTCAAAACGGATTTCGAAATGAAAAAACATCTTTTACTTACCTTCTTTTTACTGATTCAAAATGCAAATGCGCAATATTTGAACGGAAGCGTTTTTGAATATGACATCGCCTCAGATAATATTCTAGAAGTTTATTATAATGATTTAAGTGTTTGTGAAATTGATTTAGAAAAACAAAAAATCGTAAATGATTATTATTGGTTTGAAGATGGTATCATTTATGAAATCGACACAGATTATGAACAAATTATCGGAAAATATTCTAAAAATGAAATCACCGTTTATGATGAAACTTTCGATTTAGAAAAGCCCGTTTTTTCCAAAATGAAACTCACAAAAAAGAACGATTCCAAATACGAAATTAAGATTTCTTGTTACGGAAACCGAATTACAATTGAAGAAAAAAACCTTCAAGTTTCTGACGTTATAAAACTTTGGTTGATTATGAAAGGAGCTGAACGCGTGATTCAAAGAAATAAAAATGCGGATTCTATTTTTGAAGCCATTCAAATTGGTGGATAAAAATCTGCTAAACAAAAAAAGTTAGATTCAGTATCGAATCTAACTTTTAGCACAACGAAAAAATTCTTTTTCATAACATTTTTTACACACTGTTTATAAATAATAATTGAGTAATTTGTGTGTTTCGCTGTGTATTTTCATCAACATAAAACTTTCAATTATGTTGATTTGATATTTTTTATGTTTTTGTAAACTTGTGAATATTCTGGTTCAGAAATCACTTTTACTTCACTCATTCCACTAAAATCTGATTTTGAATAATATTTCATCAATTGAATGTAAAATACTTTTCCAGTTTCATCTTCATCAACATATAGTTGAATAGGTTGATTATCTGCACTGCTTGCATTTACCAAACCCGCATAATCGCTATTTGCAAACATTAAAGCCAATTCATTTTCTGAAATTGCACTACTATCAAATTTTTTAATGGCAATACTTTTGATTTTCCCACCACTCATTTTGTTATAAAATTCTGTTCCTCCGTATAAAGCAGCTAATCCTGAAATAACAATTCCAATTCCAGCAACTATTCGTACTACAAGACTTGAAAATGGAATAACACCATGCATAAACATCAAGAATAGGCATAAAGCAAGTATTAAAAAAGAAATTGCTTTTTTGACTTTATTCGTTCGTTCTTCGAATTTGTCTTTATTATCAGAATAAAAACCATACAAATTAATTGGATATACGTTTTTCGTATTTTAATGTTTTTCTTATTTTTAAATCAGTTTATTTATTAAATAATTCATCTGCATTTATAGCAGTTCGTTGTATTTCTGTTGCATATTGCCATTGATGATTTTTGAAACCGAAAATAGTTGCGATTAAGTTCGACGGAAAAACAACAATACTATCATTATAATCAGTGATTGAAGCACTCAAAAAACGTCTTCCTGCTGCAATCTGCTCTTCACAATCTTTAAATGCGTGTTGCAATTGATTGAATTGTTGATTCGCTTTAAGTTCTGGATAATTTTCAACTTGAATCATAATTTGTTTCAAAGTTGAGCTTCCTTCTTCTTGTTGTACATAAGGATTTTCGTTCTTTGTTGGATTTGCAGGTCTTCGTAATTCTGTAATTCTTTCCAAAGTTTCTTTTTCAAAAGTCACATATTGCTTAACTGTTACGATTAAATTTGGAATCAAATCTGCACGTTGAATAAATAAAGCATCCAAAGAAGAAATTGCATTTTGAATTTGATTCTTTTTTGTCGATAATTTATTATAAAGACTGATTATGTATAATAAAAACACTATACCAATTCCAATTATTATATATTGTGTTGTTGTCATCTTTCAAAAAATTAATTTCTCCAAATATTATCGTTCAATTTTAAAGTATCTATAACAGTTAGTTGTTCTGTCAATTCTGTATAAATATCATCCAATAATTCCATATTAATTTTGACGTACAACATATCAATTCCAGAACCACCTCTTGAAATAGCATTCGTTCTATTTGTAGCAATCACAATATTACTTTCATTGATTGAAATATAAACTTCACCTTTGTTTCGAACATTTATTTCTTTCAATCGTTCCATAAAAGCAGGAGTTAAAATATATCTTGCTAAAATCTGGTCATCACAATAAACTTCGAATTGCTTTTGAAATTCAGGGTCTTCAAGTCGAATTTTATCTCCAGTAGTTTTCAGATAATCTGCAATATCATTACTTTTTAATGAGCCAAAAAATCCTTTTTTTGGATGAATGATAATATTTCCATTAAACTTTTTAGGGAAACGAGCCACGAAATAATTACCAGAAAAAACAACATCATCTGGTGTTTTTTCATTTGAGAAATTAGGTCTATAACTAATTGTCAAATTACAAGATTGAAAAGCAACGCCATTATAATGTCCAATAATTTGGTCGCCACCTGAAAGACTATAATTTTTATCTTCAAATAAATTAGAATGATTTAATTCGTCGATTCCAATGTAAGTTTTCTCTATATAATGAAATTTTGGATTGACAAAAGCTACTAATCTTGATAAAATAGCTTTTTTGAAATCTAAATAATTCCCGCCTGCAGATGCTGTTTTTTGGTGATAAAATTTGAATCCATAACCTAAAATTAAAGTAAAAAGTAAAAAACCACCAATAATGAACATCAATTGATTTGAATTTGTAAACAAAGACGTTCCAGTGCTAGATAAATAGACAAAACCACCAACAAACGCAATAGCTATAATGGTTTGAAGATAAATCATATTTTTACTTTTCCTTCTTCCTCTTTCCATTTGAGCGATTTCAGTTGCAAATTCATTTTGCGCAAAAGATTGAAATTCGTTCAATGGTTTTAAATCGGTTTTATAATTTTCTTTTATCTCTGAATCATTATATAATTCAGAAATAACTTCTTGAAAATAAGCTGTATTTGCATTACTAAAAACACGAACTACATCTGGAACATAATTTTCTGGAAGCGGCAATGCATAATTTTTTGAATTGATTCCAATCTCCAAATAATGCACAGGATTTAGACTAAATTTAATTTTAGCTAATGCGATTATGGTTAAATACTTAGTGTGATTTCCGTGTATCTGACACTCGCTTCCTTCAGACAAAAAACCAAAAACTTTTTCGATGTGTTTACGTCTATTCTTTATTGCAATTAGATTTTTTATTGGATTGATAAGCGCCAACAATAATATCACAGGTACAATAAACTTGTAATAAGCACCGAAACCCTGGCTATTTAGATTTTCATCAGATCCAAAACCTGAAATATAATCTTTAAGTTGAGGCATTGCGTACTTTATAACCAATCCAACAATTACGATAATAAGTATTATAATTAGAATTATATTTCTAACAACGATTTTTCTTTCATAATCAGATTCGCAAGTGATTATCTGTTTTGCTTCATCTATATTCATAATTTATTTATCAACATATTTAAAATAATACCCCAAAAATATAACGAGGACCGATTCAATAAATAATTAATAAATATTCGAGAACATCAATTCAATATTTGCATGAAAATCAAAAATATTTGATTCGTAAAAAAGCGAAATTTGATTAAATCATTCGATTAATATAAGCTTGAACAATTTCTTTTTTCCGATCAGAAACTGGAATTAATTGTTTGGTTGACAATTCCAATTGTCCGTCTTTGAAGTATTTGGTTATGTAATTTACGTTTACCAAGAAAGACTGATGACATCTAAGAAAAGTTGTATTTGGAAGTAGATTTTCGTATTCTTTAAGAACCTTTGAAACCAATATTTTTGAACCATCAATTAGATGAAATGTTGTATAACCTTTATCGCTTTGACAATATACAATATCCATAATTTGAACAATTTGAGTATAATCAAAACTTTTTAAAGCAATTCGAGAAATAGGTTCCTTTTCGGAATAATGATTATCAACCAATTGAAATTGATGTTTATCAAATTTAAATTGTTCTTGTCTTTGAAAACATCTATCCAATGTTTTATTAAACAATTCAACATCAACAGGTTTTAACAAATAGGCAAAAGCTCCAAGATTCAACGCATCAATCGCAAATTGGTCAAAAGCAGTGATGAAAATAATTTGAGTATCGATTTCGATTTCCTGAAAAATCTGAAAACTAATTCCGTCACGTAATTGAATATCAGCCAAAATCAAATCAGGTAAAAGATTAGGAATTTCTATCTTAGCCTTTTCAACTTCGGCAGAATATCCAACAATTTGTAAATAAGGAATATTTTCGACTAAAGAAATAATATATCTCAATATATTCATTTCATCTTCAAGTATATAAACTTTCATAAATTAGCTTTTTATAATTGGTAAGAAAATTTCAACGATGTAACCAGAAACGTCATTTTCATTAAACGGACGAGCTTCGAAAAACGCATTCCTTTTTCCATCTTGATTAAAAATCAAATCAAAACGTTCTTGAGTAATGATTCTTGAAAGTGATTTTTTTCCTGTAATTGAATCAACGCCTTTCCCTGAACCATTATCTAGAATTTTAATATATAATTGATTTTCTCTTTCTTCGATATCGATTTCTAACAAACCTTTATGTTCGATATTTTTGAAACCATGTTCGATAGAATTTTCAATAAAAGGTTGAACAATCATAGGCGGAATCAACAAATCTTCAGATTGAATATTGATATTTATTTTATAATCAAAAACATTCTCATAACGCATTTGTTGCAATTTTAAATAATTTTCAATCGCATTTATTTTATCATCCAAATTCACAAACTCCTGACGATTTAATTCCAAAACATCCCGAATATATTTAGACAAAGCAACCAAATAAACATTCGCTTCCATTTTTTTATCCGTCATAATAAGTCCTTGCATATTGGTAATTGCATTATAAATAAAATGCGGATTTAACTGAGATTGTCTTGCCTTTTGCTCCAACAGATAACGTTTTTTATCAATCTCTAATTTTTCATTTTTCTCTTTAAGTAATTTTTTACTATATGTATTGTAAATCAAAACAGAAATCACAATCAAAATTAAACCACCTATAATCAAAAGCCATTTTTGCTGTAAAATCACTTGTTGATTTAAACTATTTGTTTCTATAAGAACTTTAATATCATTGTCCTTTTTCTCGGTTTTCAGTTTCAATTCAAGCTCAGCGATTTTATCATTCTTTACTTTAATCTGATTTACATGGGTAAGATTAAGTAACGTATCATGAATTTTCACCACAGTTTCATAATCCTTTTTGAATAGATAAACATCTTTTAACAATCGATAATAACCACTAATATCAGACGGAATGTCGTTTTCTTTCAAAAATTTTTGCCCAGCATTTAAATAATAAATAGCCGAATCTGGTTGTTTATCTTTCAAGAAACTAAATGCTAGATTGTGATAAACAGCATTACTTAATAAGTTTGTTTTTTTATGAAACGCAAAACTCCTCTGAGCTGCTTTAACAGACTTACTGAATTGATTCGTTTTCATAAAATATTGCGATTTGTAGTCATAAGCTCTAGCAATAGCAATCGTATCATTTAAATGAAAAGCTAATTCACGTGCCTTATCCATATAAGTCAGCATTTCATCCAGATTTTCTAATCTGATAGCAATAATAACACGAATATCAAAATAGCGTTGCATGACTTTTTCGTTATTTTTAAACGGAGTGTTTTCAAAATAAAGCTTGGTATATTCTAAAGCTTTTTCAGAATCTTCATTTTGAAAATAAGCTCGAGCCAATTCATCATACAACAAATGAGTAAACTTACTATTATGATTTTCTGCAATATGTAATATTCTGTACAGCGAATCGATTTTCTGATAAGAAATTTTATCGCTTCCATAAGTCTCGTATTTGTATCTATATAAAAATTCCAAAACTTTTATTTCATTTTTTCCTTTAATTCGGTTTAAATGAAGAATGACACTATCACGGTTGTTGATATTCGAAAAATGTATAGACTTAATTATATTATAAATCTGAATAGTATCTTTATTCGAAATATCATCAAAATCGGTAAGTATTTTTTGTAAAAAATCTTCTCTTTTAGAAAAAGGAATTGTATCTAAAGATTGAATTTTTTTTAGATAATAATCTTCAGAATGATTAAGTTGCGCAGTAGTCAAAACATCATCTTTTGCATTTTTATCAACACAGCCAAAAAAAATAAAAAAAATAACACAAAAAGAAATGAAATATATTTTCATATGTACTTTTAACAATTAAAAGCAAATGTATTAAAAATTTTAACTTAAAATCAAAAAAAGCTGTGATTCAAACAAATGAAACACAACTTTTAGGAAAAAAATATTATTATAAAAATTTAGAATATAGACTAAGTAAGTAAATCAGAAATTACTTTAGGAAAATATTCATATTCTAATTTATGAATTGCATTTGCGACATCTTGTGGAGAAAAATCAGGCTCAATATTAGTTTTAGCTTGAAAAATAATTGCTCCTTCATCATATTTTTCATTTACATAATGAATCGTAATTCCAGTTTCTGATTCTTTATTTGCAACAACAGCTTCATGAACGCGCATTCCATACATACCTTTTCCTCCATATTTAGGAAGTAAAGCAGGATGAATATTAATTACCTTATTAGGATGTTTTTCTATGATTGAAGCAGGAAACATTAATAAAAACCCAGCCAAAACAATTAAATCTGGATTAATTTCCATGATTTTATGTAAAACAGCACCATCTTTCAAACCTTGTTTATTAAAAACAAAATAAGGAACATCTAATTTTTTTGCACGTTCAATCACAAATGCATCTGGATTATTTGTGAATACAAAAAAATTATTTTTTACGTCAATATCCTTGAAATATTCAATAATATTTTCTACATTAGTTCCTGAACCAGAGGCAAATAAAACGATGTTTTTCATTCGTTAAAAAAAATTGTGTTATAAAAAGAGTCAATTGTGACTGCAAAAAAAAGAATAATAAACGACAAAACGATAAAAAACTCTGGGAAGTATTAATTATTTTTTTAATTTCGCAGTTACAAAAATCATTTTTTGTGCGGTAATTAAATTAGGTTTTATACCTTTACCGCCGTAAATTAAACTTAAAATTAAAAGATTATGTCAGACATTGCATCAAGAGTAAAAGCGATTATCGTTGACAAATTAGGTGTTGACGAAAACGAAGTTGTAGTTGAAGCAAGCTTCACTAATGATTTAGGGGCTGATTCATTAGACACTGTTGAGCTTATCATGGAATTTGAAAAAGAATTTGATATTCAAATCCCAGATGATCAAGCAGAAAACATTGCTACAGTTGGTCAAGCTATCTCTTACATCGAAGAAGCTAAGAAATAATAACAGCATTGCTCACGTGTGAAAGCACGTGAGTGTTATTATTTTTAAAAAAAGCATAAGCTTTAATTAAAAGAAAGAACAAAGATTGGTAACAATCAAATGAAAATAGCAGCCCAATGTTTCTAATATCATTTACGAAACGCTGGGTTTCCTTTTTTAATAAATAAACGATAATAAAAAATTATTATATGAACTTAAAGCGAGTAGTTGTTACAGGTTTAGGCGCACTTACACCAATTGGAAATAACATCCAAGAGTTTTGGAATGGATTAATAAATGGAGTTAGTGGAGCTGCACCAATCACTCATTTCGATGCTTCAAACTTTAAAACACAATTTGCATGTGAAGTAAAAAACTTCAATGTTGAAGAATTTATAGATAGAAAAGAAGCTAGAAAAATGGATCGCTATGCGCAATATGCCCTAGTCAGTACTATGGAAGCAATGGCTGATGCCAACTTTGACTTAGAAAAATTAGATTTAGATCGTGCTGGAGTTATTTGGGGATCAGGAATTGGTGGTTTACAAACTTTCCAAGACGAAGTTACAAACTTCAATGAAGGAAATGGAACTCCAAAATTTAATCCTTTCTTCATACCAAAAATGATTGCTGATATTGCAGGTGGACACATTTCAATGAAATACGGATTTAGAGGTCCAAACTTCACTACTGTTTCTGCTTGTGCTTCTTCTACAAATGCAATAATTGACGCTTTTAATTACATCCGTTTAGGACAAGCAGACGTAATCATCACAGGTGGTTCTGAAGCAGCTGTTACTATTGCAGGAATGGGAGGTTTCAACGCAATGCACGCACTTTCAACAAGAAACGATGATCCAAAAACAGCTTCAAGACCTATGGATAAAGACCGTGATGGTTTTGTTTTAGGTGAAGGTTCTGGAACTTTGATTTTAGAAGAATACGAACATGCTGTTGCACGTGGAGCAAAAATATACTGCGAAATTGGGGGAGGCGGAATGTCTGCTGATGCACATCATATTACTGCACCACATCCAGAAGGATTAGGAGCTAAAAATGTAATGATTAACTGTTTACGTGATGCTGGTTTACAACCTTCAGATGTAGATGGAATTAACTTACATGGAACTTCTACTCCACTTGGTGATATTGCTGAAACAAAAGCTATCAAACAGGTTTTTGGAGAACATGCTTACAATTTGAATATCAATTCAACAAAATCAATGACAGGTCACTTGTTAGGAGCGACAGGAGCTGTTGAAGCTATTTCTTGTATTCTTTCAATCAAACACGGAATCGTGCCTCCAACAATCAACCATTTCACGGATGATGAAAACATTGATAACAAACTAAATCTTACTTTTAATGTAGCTCAAAAACGCGACATGAAAGTGGTAATGAGTAATACTTTCGGATTCGGAGGTCACAATGCTTGTGTTTTAGTAAAAAAATTAGATATCTAAGATTTCTTAAATGAATTTCTTATTTAATATATTTAAAAAAGAATCTCGCCCAGTTGAAGGCGGGATTCTTTTCCAAAAACTTTCCGTTTTATTACAATTCTCTCCAAGTAATATTACCTATTACGAACAAGCTTTTACACATCGTTCAGCAAACAAGATTGACGAAAAAGGTCATCAAATAAGTTACGAACGATTAGAATTTTTAGGCGATGCCATTTTAGGAACCGTTACTGCTTCTCATTTATTTCACGCTTCACCAAATGGTGACGAAGGCTACCTTACCAAAATGCGTTCTAAAATCGTAAGCCGTGAAAACCTAAACACTTTAGGAAAAGAACTTAAACTTATCGATTTATTACAAAGTAAAATCCAAAAAAATCAATTTGGAGAAAATATTTATGGTAATATTTTAGAAGCGCTAATCGGTGCTATTTATTTAGATAAAGGATTTTTCTTTTGCGAAGAATTCATCAAAAAAAATATTTTGGTTAAACTTGAAGATATCGAAAAGCTTGAAGGCAAAATAACTAGCTACAAGAGTTTATTCATAGAATATTGTCAAAAACAAAAAAAGACTTTCAAATTCGATTCATATGAAGATGATGGCTGTGAGAATACAAAATATTTTGCAGTACGTTTATATTTCAACGAATCAATTATTGCAAGAGCAAGAGCAACTTCAAAGAAAAAAGCTGAAGAAAAAGCCGCTCAACGTGCTTATTTTGCATTACAAGAAAACTTCAAACCTAAATATTAAGGAATTGTTTTTTATTACTTTTTTATAATTAAACTTACTTATTTGTAGTAATTTTGTAAAAGAGTAATTTGTAATGGCAATCCAAAAATCAAAAAATATAGTAAAATTAAGTTTAGATGAATTCTCATTTGAGGAATTCAAACTTATTGCTATACAAACACATCTCGAAGATTATAAAGTCGCATTTACATTAAATAAAATGTTAGAAATGCGCTTTATCAAAGAACCCGTAGAAATTGAATTTACAAACGAAACTGGAACTGGAAGTTTTAGCCATTTCATATTTGAAGATTCTAGAAATGATTTAATCTGGAGTTTGGTTCAAAACAAATCCTTTATTCAAAATAATACCTCTCAAAAAAACTCGTTATTTACAGAAATCGACCATAAATTTAGTTCGCAAATCAATTTGATTCCTGAACTAAACAAATTCGATTATCTATTAAAGATTGACGAAATTGATGATTATTATGATATCGATTCGTTTATTTCAAAACTAAGTAATTTAAAGCACATATCAACTGTATATTTAGCTGATACAGAACAAATAAAATCGATAAACAATTTAATATTTTAAATATGTTATTAAGAAAAAAAACAAAAATTGTAGCAACTTTAGGCCCTGCTTGCAGCACTAAAGAAACTATTCAAAAAATGATTGAAGCTGGAGTTAATGTTTTTAGAATCAATTTTTCTCATGCAGATTATGCTGACATTGAAGAAAAAGTAAACATAATTCGCGAATTAAATGAAACGCATAAATACAACACTGCAATTTTAGCCGATTTACAAGGTCCTAAATTACGTGTTGGTGTAATGAAAGAAGATGTGGTTTTAAAACCAGGTGATGAAATTACATTTTCGACTGAGAAAGAATTCCAAGGCGATGCAAATCGTGTTTATATGAATTACAAACAATTTCCGAAAGATGTAAATCCAGGTGAAACTATTTTACTTGATGACGGAAAATTGATGTTTGAAGTTTTAGCGACTGATAAAAACACAGAAGTGAAAACGAAAGTAATTCAAGGTGGTCCTTTGAAATCTAAAAAAGGAGTTAATCTTCCAAATACAAAAGTTTCTTTACCAGCTTTGACTGAAAAAGACATCAAAGATGCCATTTTTGCAGCTGGCTTGAAAGTAGATTGGATGGCACTTTCGTTTGTAAGAACTTCAGAAGATTTAGAAGATTTACACAAAATCATCAGAGAACATTCTGAATACAAAATACCAGTTATTGCAAAAATCGAAAAACCAGAAGCTGTTGAAAACATTGACGATATCATTTCTCATTGTGATGGATTGATGGTTGCTCGTGGAGATTTGGGTGTTGAAATTCCAGCTCAAGAAGTTCCTTTAATTCAGAAAAAATTAGTTATTAAAGCAAAAACAGCTCGTATTCCGGTTATCATTGCAACACAAATGATGGAAACGATGATTACAAGCTTAACACCAACACGTGCAGAAGTTAATGATGTCGCAAACTCTGTTATGGACGGAGCTGATGCGGTAATGCTTTCTGGAGAAACTTCTGTAGGAAATTATCCTGTGCAAGTAATCGATAAAATGTCCCAAATTATTTTGAGCGTTGAAGATTCGGATTTAATCAAACTAGCAGTTACCGATCCAAAAATCAAAACAAATCGTTTCTTAACCAAAGCTATTTGTTTACATGCTGCCATTTTAGCTAATGATATTGAAGCGAAAACGATTAACACGTTAACAAATTCGGGTTATACAGCTTTTCAAATTTCTGCTTGGAGACCGAAAGCTCATATTTTAGCTTTTACATCTAACAAAAATATGTTAACTCAATTGAGTTTACTTTGGGGAGTTACCGCTTTTTGGTATGACAAATATGAAAGTACAGATATCACAATTGAAGATATTAACGATATTGCCAAAGAACACAACTACGTTAAATCTGGTGATTTTACAATTAGTTTAGCTTCGATGCCAATTATCGAAAAGGGAATGGTGAATACTATTCGTGTTTCTGAAATTGCATAAAATATATTTTATAAAACACAAAACCTCAAAACTTTCGTTTTGAGGTTTTTTATGACATATTGAAATCTTATTTAAACTCAGCTTTTCTTTTTTCTAAGAAAGCGGTTGTTCCTTCAATGAAATCGGCAGTTCCGAAACAAGCTCCGAAGTTTTTAATTTCAGTTTCAAAACCGTTTACACCGTCTTTGAAATTATCATTAACCGCAGCAATTGCTTCTTTGATTGCATTTGGAGAATTTTTAGCGATTTTAGTTGCGATTCCTTTCGTAAAAGTTAACAACTCTTCTTGAGTAACTACATGATTTACTAAACCGTAATTTAAAGCCGTTTGCGCATCAATCATTTGAGCCGTCATAATCATTTCCATTGCACGACCTTTTCCTACTAATTGAGGTAAACGTTGTGTTCCTCCATAACCAGGAATAACTCCTAAAGTAACTTCTGGCAATCCCATTTTTGCATTATCTGAAGCCACACGGAAATGAGAAGCCATTGCCAATTCTAAACCACCACCTAAAGCAAATCCGTTTACTGCAGCAATTACCGGCTTGTTCATATTCTGAACGTAATCAAACAATAATTCTTGCCCTTTGGCCGCTAATTGCGCTCCTTCTGAAGTTGAAAAACTTGCAAATTCAGAAATATCAGCTCCAGCAACAAAAGCTTTTTCACCACTTCCTGTAATGATGATTACACGAGTTTCTTTATCTTCATTTAAAGATTTAAAAGCGTGGTGTAACTCTTCAATCGTTGCTTTGTTTAAAGCGTTTAATTTTGTAGGACGATTGATAATAATCGTACTGATTGCATTTTCTTTTTCGATTAAAATATTTTCGAAATTCATGTTTTATATATTTAGTTAGTTATAGGTAATTTCACAAAGAAAGTTGTTCCTTTATCAATAATAGTTTCAAAATGAATGTTTCCACCATAAGATTCTACCATATTTTTAATCATTGCTAATCCCAATCCCATTCCACTTGATTTAGTTGTGAATTGTGGTTCAAAAATTCGATTTCGGATTTCAACCGGAATTCCGCTACCGTTATCTTTTACTTCAATACAAACATCAGTTCCTGTTCGATAAATCTTAACTTTAACTGAAGGAAAAGGTTCATATTCTGGAATAGCTTGAATTGCATTTTTTACCAAATTATTGATAATTCGAACAATTTGCGTTCTATCAAAAGTAGTAATTATTTCTTCTTCCGAAGATTCAAAAGTAACATAATCTTCATTGAATATATCCAAAGCCAATTCAACAGTTTCAACAATATTCAATGTTTCATTTTCTTGAGCTGGCATTGAAGCAAAGTTTGAAAAAGCAGAAGCAACCGAAGTCATCGTATCGATTTGTTGAATCAAAGTATTCGAATAATCCTTTAGCTTTTCACGAATATTTGGGTCTTCTGGATTAAATCTACGCTCAAAACTTTGAACGGTTAATCGCATTGGAGTTAACGGATTTTTAATTTCGTGCGCTACTTGTTTTGCCATTTCCCGCCAAGCGTGTTCACGTTCGTTTTGTGCTAATTTTTTCGCACTTTCTTCCAACTGATCAACCATTGTGTTATATGCATCAATCAACGTGAGAATTTCGCTTGAAGCGTGTGCAACATTAATTCGTTCATTCTTCTTATTAAGCTGAGTCATTTGAATTTTGTCACTAATCAACTGAATATTTTTAGTAATATAACTCGAAAGAAAATAAGCTAAAACAATTGCTATCAAAAACACAAACACAAAAATCTGACCGAAACGAATCAAGAAGCTTTGCATTTCTTCATCATAAAATTGGGTTTCTTCTTTATACGGAAGATTGATAATTCCCAAAGGTTTAAACTGATTATCTTCGATATAATTATATGCTGAACGGAATCGGTATCCGTTTAATAAGCGTAAATCGACAAAACGTTTTTGTGGTGAAGAACGAATAATTTTTAAAATAATATCCGAAATTTTAGAATGATTTGTTCCATCAACTTTAAAATTTCCCTTAGATGAAATAATCAAATTACCTTCTAAATCGTGAATATTGATTTGAGAACTGTGAATGGTTGATAATTCGTGAATTTTATCTTTGAATATCAACGGTAAATTTTCTGTCGTTAATGGATATGAAGTATTATCAAGAACAAACTTAACATGTTCGTTTATGGAATTTTCTTTTCGAAGTAAACGGTCTTGATGATACGATTTGGCTTCTTCTTTGAATTGATAAATAGCAACAATTCCAATCAATACGGATGAAACAAGTGTTAGAAAAATCATCGAAATGAAAATCCTAAATCGTAAAGATGAATTTTGTATGCTAAAACCTTTTGTCATTAATTCTTTTTGCGTTCTCTTATTCTTTTGTAGAGTTTATATCCCATCATCAAAAGCATTGAAAAAACAATGATTCCAACAACGCCGAAAATCCAATTGAAAGCGCTTTTTAAAATTACTAAAAAAACAACAGAAAAAAGGATTATTGTCGCACCTTCGTTCCAAATTCTAAAAAAAGAATTTGATTTTTTCAGTGTATCATTTTCAACCTGCTTTACAAATTGATGGCATTTGATGTGATAAATCCATAATAAAACAACAAAAAGTAATTTTACGTGCATCCAAGGTTGTTGTAACAAAAACGGATTTTCAAACAACATCCAGATTCCAAAAATCGTAGCTAAAATAGCAGCTGGCCAAGTAATGATAAACCACAATCGATTGGTCATTAAAGCCAATTGTTTAGTCAAAATCGAACGTTCTAAAGCTTCTTTTGTTTGTGCTTCGGCATAATACACAAAAAGCCGAACAATATAAAAAAGTCCGGCAAACCAACATACGATAAATATGATATGTAAAGCTTTTAAGTATAAATACATAAATATTAGTTTTTAACCCAATCTTTAATCCAATCGGCAACAACTTCGCACCATTCGTCATCATCATTCAAACACGGAATAGCTAAAAATTCTTCGCCTCCGTTTTCTTTAAAATCTTCATTAGCACGCATTGCAATTTCTTCTAAAGTTTCTAAACAATCAGTAACAAAAGCAGGAGTTACAACAGCAATTTTCTTAATTCCTTTTGCTGGCATATTGTCAATTTCAACATCGGTATATGGCTCTAACCATTTATCACCAGCCAAGCGCGATTGAAAAGTTAAGGTATAACTTTCTTTTGGCAACTGCAAATATTCTGCAACCAAACGTGTCGTTTCATAACATTGATGACGGTAACAAAATGCGTGCGCTTCCGAAGCAGTTGCGCAACAAGAACCATCAATTTTACAATGTGATTTGGTTACATCGGTTTTACGAATATGTCTTTCTGGAATTCCGTGATACGAAAAAACCAATTGATCATAATTGAAACCTTCTAAATGTTTTTTAATTGATTCTGATAAAACTCTGATAAAACCAGGTTTGTTATAAAACGCAGGAAAATTGGTAAGTTTCATATTCGGGAAACTTTTCTTACGAATTTTCTCTGCCAAAACTTCAATTGTTAAAGTCGAAGCCATTGCATATTGTGGATACAAAGGAAGCAACATCACATCTGTAACACCTTGTTCATGCAATTCTTGTAAACCTTTTTCAATAGTCATACTTCCATAACGCATTGCTAAAGCAACCGGAACGTCAACCAAAGGTTTCACTTTTTTATGCATTCTTTCAGAAAGAACGATTAATGGAGAACCTTCATCTGTCCATATTTTTTTGTAAGCGTGAGCAGATTCTTCTGGTCTTTTACGTAAAATTATTCCTCTTACTAAGAATGCTCTCAATAAAAACGGAACGTCAATTACATATTTATCCATTAAAAACTCGTCTAAATATGGTTTAACATCTTTAGGTTCTGGACTATCTGGTGAACCAAGATTTACTAATAAAACTCCCTTCATCTTCTTTATTTTTCACAAAGGTATTACGCTTTGTTCTATTTAAATTTAAATTTTTATAATTTTTATCTATTCTAAAATCGATTTAATTCATATTAATCGACATCAAGTATTTTTTTGGAGTTGTTCCGTATTTCTTTTTAAAAGCCGCAATAAAATGACTCGCTGTACTATATCCTACTTTAATCCCAACTTCGTTAACGTTATACGTTCCGCTATCTAAAAGTTTTCTAGCGAAATCCATCTTATAATCAAACAAAAATCCATAAACCGTTTCTCCGTAAATCTGTTTAAAACCTTGTTTTAGTTTTTTTAGATTTAATCCAACTTCATCTGCTAATTCTTGTAAAGTTGGTGGTTCAACCATATTACGAATTAAAATATCTTTTGCTTGTTTGATTCGGATTACATTATCTTCATCAGCTCTAAACGGACAATTTTCGCCATCTTCATTTTCGTTTGTATTGAACAACAAACTTAATAATTCATAAACTTTAGCTTTGTAATAAATTTTCTGAACCATCGGATTCAAATGAAAATTCATAATCTGATTTAAAACAATCGCTATTGATGGAGATAACTGAACTTCTGAATAATGTTTTTTATCGCGATTTTCATTATTCAAGAATGGAATAAACTCCGCTTCTGTAGAGAACAAAGAATGAAATTTTTTTACGGAAATCAAAACAGAAATAACCCACGAATTTTTATCAACTTTAATATGATAAGGTAAAGAACGTTGCGGATTATACAAGATTAACCCCTTTTCTTCTGGTAATTTCATCTCATAAGTTCCTTTATTGAAATAGAAAGTTGCATTTCCTTTCAAACAAAAATGAAACTGCATAATTCCGTGAGGCTGCTCTTTTTCAACAACCACTTCATTTACAGCATCATTCTTAAAACGAAGACAAACAAAATCGTCTTCTAGAATTATTTTTTCCTTTGAACTCATAGCGTTGTTTTTATAGATTTAACAAATCTTTGTATAGAGAATATTTATTTAGAATTAATCTAAATTATTTCATTCAAAGAATACATAAACACTACAAAAATAGATATTTTACGTCAAATCTAACGCTAAAAAAAACATAAAATCAACAACCGATAAAATTAGTCCTTCTAGCGTTGTTTTTATACATTTAGTTGTCTTAACTTTGTGTACTTTTTATTAGGATTAGTAAGAATGGAAGAAAACAACAAAATGAAGCATACGCATTTTTATGTAGTTGGATTGAATTACAAAAAGGCAGATGCCGAAACAAGAGGGAAATTTAGTTTAACAGAACAAGCAAAATCTCAATTGCTTGAGCAAGCTAAATGTAATGGAATTGAATCTATGATTGCTATTTCTACCTGCAACCGTACTGAATTGTATGGATTTGCAGAACATCCTTTTCAATTAATCAGTTTATTATGTGAATATAGTAATGGAACCGTTGAAGATTTTCAGCGTGTTGCTTACGTGCACAAAAACAACGAAGCTATCTCTCACCTTTTCAAAGTAGGAACAGGAATGGATAGTCAAATTTTAGGTGATTTTGAAATCATCAGCCAAGTAAAGACTGGATTCACTGATGCCCGAGAAAAAGGTTTAACTACAAATTATTTCGAAAGATTAGTAAACGCTGTTATCCAAGCTAGTAAACGCATTAAGAATGAAACAGAAATTAGCACTGGTGCAACTTCAGTTTCGTTTGCGTCTGTTCAATATATAATGAACAACGTTGAAAACATTAGCGATAAGAATATTTTACTTTTCGGAACAGGAAAAATCGGTCGAAATACGTGCGAGAATTTAGTAAAACACACTAAGAATAATCAAATTACTTTGATAAATCGCACAAAGGATAAAGCTCAGAAAATCGCAGGTAAATTTAATTTAATCGTAAAAGATTATGCAGATTTACAAGCAGAGATTCAGAAAGCTGATGTTTTAATAGTTGCAACTGGCGCACAAAATCCTACCATAGATAAAGAAATCTTAAATTTAAAGAAACCTATTTTAATTTTAGATTTATCGATTCCAAAAAATGTTAATGACAATGTTTTGGAATTAGAAGGTGTTGAATTAATTCACCTTGACCAATTATCTCAAATGACAGATGATACCCTTGAAAAACGTAAACAATACGTTCCGCAAGCAATGGCAATCATCGAAGAAATAAAAGAAGAATTCATTACTTGGACACAAGCAAGAAAATTCGCTCCTACGATTCACGCCTTAAAAGCAAAGCTTGAAGAAATCAAATCTAATGAACTGAATTATCAGAAAAAGAAAATTGTTGATTTCAACGAAGAACAAGCCGATTTAATAAGTAGTAGAATCATTCAAAAAATTACGACACATTTCGCAAATCACTTAAAAAGTGAAGAAACTGAAATCGAAAATAGTATTGAATGGATTGAAAAAGTGTTCCAATTAGAAACTGCTAAAAATGAGTAAAGTTATACGAATTGGTACGCGCGATAGCGAATTAGCACTTTGGCAAGCGCATACTGTACAAAAAAAATTAAACGATTTAGGTTATAAAACAGAAATTATCGCAGTTAAATCTGACGGAGATATTATTCTTGATAAACCTTTATATGAATTAGGAATTACAGGAATTTTCACAAAAACATTAGATGTTGCAATGATTAACGGAAAAGTTGATATTGCAGTTCATTCAATGAAAGATGTTCCTACAGCTTTACCTCAAGGGATTATTCAGGCAGCTGTTTTGGAAAGAGCCAATACTTTAGACATTTTAGTTCACAAAGGGAATTTTGATTTCTTAAACGAAAACGGAACAATTGCTTCTGGAAGTTTAAGAAGAAAAGCGCAATGGCTTAACAAATACCCAACGCATTTAGTTGAAGATTTACGTGGAAACGTAAACACCCGTATGCAAAAATTAAAAGACAACAACTGGAACGGAGCTATTTTTGCCGCTGCTGGATTGGAAAGAATCAATTTAAAACCTTCTGAATTTATTGATTTAGATTGGATGATTCCTGCTCCTGCTCAAGGTGCGATGTTAGTTGTTGCGATGCAAGATGATGAATATGTTTTGGATGCAGTTGGACAACTAAATCATCTAGAAACAGAAATCGCAACTTACATTGAACGTCAGTTTTTACGTACATTAGAAGGTGGATGTACAGCACCAATCGGAGCTATTGCAAAATACAACGAGAAAGATGATACGATGTATTTCAAAGGAGCTTTGTTTTCTTTAGACGGAAAACAAAAGTTTGAAGTAGAAAAAACAGTTCCATTGATTGAATGGAAAAAATTAGGATTCTTCGCTGCTAAAGAAATTTTAGAAAAAGGAGGAGCTCAATTAATGGAAGAATTACGCAGTCAATTAAAAAAATAAAATGAAAAACATCAGCATTTTATCGACAAAAAAACTAAAGAGCAATCAAAAGGAACTTTTGTTGAATGCAGATTTTTCAGTTGATGAAGCTGATTTCATTAAAATAAAATCGATTTCATTTCAAATAAAAAACAAACCTGATTTATTACTTTTCACTTCACAAAACGGTGTAAAAAGCGTTTTAGAAAGTGAAACACTTAATGAATTAAAACAAACACCTGCAATTTGTGTTGGATCTAAAACCAAAAAACTTTTAGAAGACAATGGTTTTACGGTTTTAGAATCTGAAGAATATGCTAGCGACCTCGCTCCTATTATTCAAAACAAATTCAATAAAAATCATATTGCTTTTTTTGCAGGAAATTTAAGACGTAACGTTTTGCCTATTGCAATGCAAAAAGCAAACATTATATATGATGAATATTTGGTTTATGAAAACACTCCAAACCACGAAAAAATAAATTCAGTTGTAAATGCTATTTTATTTTTTAGTCCGTCTGGAGTTTACAGTTACTTAAACCAAAACAAAATCGAAAACCAAATCTGTTTTTGCATAGGCACTACAACTGCCGAGGCACTTTCAGGAATCACAACAAACATTGTTATTGCAAACCAACAAACCGTTGAAAATGTAATAGAACAATGTATTAATTATTACAAATAGATTTTAGCTTTTAGCTTTGCTATTAGCTGCAAATACAAACAGAAGATATGTTAAAAAACGATTTATTTCTAAGAGCTTTAAAAGGAGAATCTGTTGAAAGACCTCCAGTTTGGATGATGCGTCAAGCAGGTAGATATTTACCAGAATTTCGTGCAATACGTGAAAAATACGATTTCTTTACACGTTGTAGAATGCCAGAAATTGCTGCAGAAATCACTGTTCAACCTATCAACATTGTAAAGTCTGATGCTGCTATTTTATTTTCCGATATTTTAGTAGTTCCACAAGCAATGAACATTGAAGTTCTAATGAAAGAAGACGTTGGACCTTGGTTACCAAATCCTATTCGTACAGCTCAAGATGTAGAACAAGTAATTGTTCCGAATATTGAAGAAACTTTGGGCTATGTAATGGAAGCAATTAAAATTACCAAAGAAATGTTGAACAATGAAGTTCCGTTAATTGGTTTTGCAGGTTCACCTTGGACTATTTTCTGTTATGCTGTAGAAGGACAAGGATCTAAAAGCTTTGACAAAGCAAAAGGATTTTGTTTCTCTCAACCAGAAGCTGCTCACGTATTATTACAAAAAATCACAGACACAACTATCGCTTACTTAAAAGAAAAAGTAAAAGCTGGTGTTGATGCTGTTCAAATTTTTGATTCTTGGGGAGGAATGCTTTCTCCGGTAGATTATCAGGAATTCTCTTGGAAGTACATCAACCAAATTGTTGAAGCTTTAGCTGAAGAAACTGAAGTTATTGTTTTCGGAAAAGGATGTTGGTTTGCCTTAGGCGATATGGCAAAATCAAAAGCATCTGCTTTAGGAGTTGATTGGACTTGTTCTCCTAAAAACGCACGTTTGTTTGCAGGAAACGAAATCACACTTCAAGGAAACTTTGACCCATCAAGATTGCTTTCTCCAATTCCAACAATCAAGAAAATGGTTCACGAAATGATTGACGAATTCGGAAAAGATAAATTAGTGGTAAACCTTGGCCACGGAATTTTACCAAATATTCCAGTAGATCACGCGAAAGCATTTATTGAAGCTGTGAAAGAATATAATAAATAGGACTGATCCTGCAAGGTTTTAAAAACCTTGTAGGATTCTTTTTTAAAAATAAAATTTGTGAAACTTGAAAAATTACAAAACGAACATTTTTACCACATTTATAATCGTGGAATAAATGGCTGTAATATTTTCAAATCAGACAAAAACAAGCAATATTTCTTAAATAAGATAAAAACACAATTAGAAAATGTTCTTGAAATTTATGCATATTGTTTAATGGATAATCATTTTCATTTTTTAGTTAAAATTTTAAACGAGAATGAAGTAATTCAAAAACTTTCAAATGTATTAAATGCTTATGCTAAAGGATTCAATAAACAAGAAAATCGTACTGGAAGTTTATTTGAGAAACATTTCAAAAGAATACAACTTCAAAATGAAACCTATTTAAGAAACTTAATCATTTATATTCATAAAAACCCATACCATCATCTAGATTTAGATTTTGAAAAATATAGATTCTCATCATATCAAGCGTTTATAACTAATAAAGAAACTAAACTTGCAAGAAATAAAGTACTCGAATTGTTTTTTAATCAGTCAAATTTCATTAGTTCACATCAAATAGAATTTGAAATTCTAATAGAAAATTATACACTTGAATAAGTTAAATTATAATAGATTATTGCTAACTTTAATACCTACAAGGTTTACAAAACCTTGCAGGACAAAATGCTGAGAACTAAAAACTACTAAAATGCTCACAAGTAAAAAAGACGAAATTCAACAAAGATTAAATTCCATATTACAACGTTTATCTGGAATTACATTTGTCCCTGATAATTGGAACGAAGCTTTGTTTTGGGAAACCATTGAAGAAAGCGGATTTTCACAAGAAGAAATTCTAAACGAAGATGAAAATGTTTTCTTTCAGAAATTTATAGAAAACGAATGGCCTTGGGAACAAATGGAAACCTTTACTGATATTTTAGTCGGTTTTGAAAAAAAGCAACCAAATGAATTATTAAAAGAAAGAGCCAAACATTTATATCAATTTATTTTAAACGAAAGTAAAATGTTCTCGTTTGAAATTATGAATAAGATGGCGAAATTATAATTTATGTTAAAAATTAAACTGGCAACTATTCCAATTATAGTTTTTTGGATATGGTCTATTTACAACTTATATGCTATTACTGATTATTGGATAAATCCTTACCAACCGTATAAGTTATTTATAAACATATCTCATACCTTTTATGTTTCATTAGGTACTATATGGGGATTATTTGCTATTAATTGGTTCAATAAAATACATTATAAAAGAAATCTAGAATTAATTATTATTCCGTTAGTTATTTTATTAGCTGTTATGCTTTGTAACATGATATTCATTTTAACAGAATAATAAAAATCATCAAAAAAATGAAAGATAAATTTTACCAATATATACAAAAATTACAAGATACTATTACTTCAAAATTAGAAGAAGTTGATGGCGCAGCGAAATTTCAAGAAGATTTATGGGAACGTCCAGAAGGTGGCGGTGGAAGAACACGTGTTATTGAAAACGGTGCTGTTTTTGAAAAAGGCGGCGTAAACATTTCTGCCGTTCACGGTCATTTACCAGAAACCATGCAAAAAGCATTTAACGTAGGTGATGTAGATTTCTTTGCATGTGGTTTAAGTTTGGTTATTCATCCTAAAAACCCGATGGTTCCAACGGTTCATGCAAACTGGCGTTACTTTGAAATGTATGATAAAGAGGGAAATAAAGTCGGTTCTTGGTTTGGTGGTGGACAAGATCTAACGCCGTATTATTTATTTGATGAAGATGCGATTCATTTTCACCAAGTTTGTAAAACAGCATGTGACAAACACAATCCTGAATTTTATCCGAAATACAAAAAAGTATGTGATGAATATTTTTGGAATGCACACAGAAACGAAGCACGTGGAATTGGCGGTTTATTCTTTGACCATTTGATTGAAAACGATGAGATGTCAATGGAAGATTGGTACAATTTTGTCACCGAAGTTGGAAACAGTTTCTTAGAATCTTATGTTCCGATTGTGGAAAAAAGAAAAGATTTACCTTTTACAGAAGCAAACAGAACTTGGCAAGAAATTCGTCGAGGTCGATATGTTGAATTCAATTTAGTTCATGATAAAGGAACTATTTTCGGGTTAAAAACAAACGGTCGTATTGAATCGATATTAATGAGCTTACCTCCGCACGTTCAATGGGTTTATGACCATCAACCAGAAGCGGGTTCGATAGAAGAAAAATTAATTAAGGTTTTAGCACAACCAAAAAAATGGGTAGATTAATATATTTAAATATAATTTTTATTTGCTTTTGCGCACAACAAAACTTTGCACAAAAAGATTCATTGAATCAATATATGGTTTCGTATGCTGAAAAAGTTATTGTAAGTGCGAGTTTTCAAAGCGATACAGATTCGTTTGTTTTAAGCCAGGATATTGATAGCGAAAGACGCAATTTAGAATTCTATCCAAATATTAAAAATAAAATAACCTTTGGGCTAACATACAAAATGATTGACATATCATTTGGTTATACTCCGTGGTTTTTAAGATCAAATGCTGATAAATATAAGGCTAGTAACATGAATTTTGCTACGCGATTTAATCATAAAAAATGGTATCAATCAGTAGAATTCGTTAAACAAATGGGCTTTTTTACAGAATTTCTTGATGACAAAAGTTTGTATTTACCATCTTTTAGATCCATTAAAATTGGCGGAACGACTTCATATGTTTTCAATGAGAAATTTTCATACTCGGCATTATTCAATCAAAATCAATGGCAGATCAAAAGTGCGGGAAGTTTTGTACCAAACTTTTCATTCTTTTATACCAGCTTATTAAACAAAGATGATAAGGCAGATTTCAATTTACAGATGTATAGTTTCTCATTGTCGCCATCCTATTATTATACTTGGGTTATAAACCGAAGGGTGTTTTTATCTGGTGGAGCAGGTGTTGGCGCAGGTGTTGAAATTCATAACAAAAAAACATCTCCACTTTGTCAGGTCATATTTAATTCAAAATTAGGTTATAATACAACTTCTTTTTATAGTTACTTGGAGGTCAATAACACCAACATTCTGTTCAACGAAAATAGAGCTCGTTTAGACGACACTTCATTGAATGCTTTGATAGCAGTTGGTTTTAGGTTTGATCCACCTAAAAAAATAAAAAAAGTATATGATGACGCAATAAAATTGATACCGAAAAAACTTTAACAACAATTAGAATAATACTTGTAAAACAAAAAAGCTTTGATGAATAAAATCATTATTTCAATAATATTTTTCTTTTGTTGCAATATACTTTCTTCACAGAATGATACGCTTAATAATTATTTTATTTCATATGATGAAATGATAATAACAAGCATTTCGATTGAAGAAATTAATGACACTTTTTATATAGGTTACAAAGATCATTTAGAAAAATACAAAGCAGAATTAACACCTAATTTTGAACGAAAATTAAATTTTAATTTTACGTACAAAATAATTGATTTTGCCATTGGATATACACCAAATTTTCTAAAATCGAATAAAGCACAGAATCGATCAAGAAATTTTAATTTCGCTTTCAGATTGAATCATAAACAATGGTCGCAATCTTTTATGTATTTAAATCAACGAGGGTTTTATTTAGATCTTGACAATACTATTGAACATTTTTACTTTCCGCAATTTAGATCGACAAAAGTAGGTGGAACTACTTCGTACATTTTCAATAAAAAGTATTCCTATCAAACCTTATTTAATCCAAATGAATGGCAAAGTAAAAGTACAGGAAGTTTTATTTTGCATTTTACAGGATATTATTCAAAGTTGGAATCTGAAAAAAAAGAAGATGAATTAAATATAAACATCTATTCGATAACAACTTCTCCGTCATATTATTATAACTTTGTAATTAATAAGAAAATATTAATTGGTGCAGGTGTCAATTTAGGAATAGGTGCAAATATTGTTAACGGTGTTGTGGATCCATTAATTGAATTAGCAACGAATATTAAAATCGGATACAATACAGACAATTTCTTTTCGTCAATTGGATATAATGGTACTTCATTAGCTTTCGAAAATCGTAGAGAAAATTATAACAATACTTTTAATGCAATCAAATTTGAAGTTGGATATCGATTTAAAACGCCTAAAAAAGCAAAAAAAATATATGATGATGCTCTAAATCTCATTCCAATAAAATTATAATATCAAAAGTAAAAACAAATAGCAGGTTGCTAAAAATTAAAAAATATGTTTCCATTACACAGAGGTAGAAGATTAAGACAAAACGAATCAATCAGAAGTTTGGTTCGTGAAACAAGTTTAAGTCCAGCAGATTTTATGTTCCCAATGTTTATTGTGGAAGGAGAAAATCAAGAAATTGAAATTTCATCGATGCCTGGAATTTTCCGTCGTTCAATTGATTTAACAGTTAAGGAAGTTAAAGAATTATTCGATTTAGGAATTCGTGCTGTAAATATTTACGTTAAAGTTAGTGACGATTTAAAAGACAATACAGGAAAAGAAGCTTGGAACCCGAATGGATTGATGCAAAACGCAATTCGTGCCATCAAAAATGCAGTTCCAGAAATGATTGTAATGCCGGATGTTGCTTTGGATCCATATTCAATGTACGGTCACGATGGAATCATCAAAAACGGTGACGTTGAAAACGATACAACTGTAGAAGCTTTAGTAAAAATGGCCATCTCTCACGCAGAAGCTGGCGCTGACTTTGTTGCTCCTTCTGATATGATGGACGGACGAATTTTACGTTTACGCGAAGGTTTGGATGCAGCCGGATTTATCAATGTTGGTATTATGAGTTATTCTGCTAAATATGCTTCGGCATTTTACGGACCATTTCGTGACGCATTGGATTCAGCTCCAAAAGAAACTGGAGAAGTTGTTCCTAAAGATAAAAAAACATACCAAATGGATTATGCAAACCGAATTGAAGCTATTAAAGAAGCAGTTTGGGATGCAGAAGAAGGTGCTGATATGGTTATGGTTAAACCAGGTACAGCCTATTTAGATATTGTTCGTGAAGTAAAAGATAACGTTAATGTTCCGGTTGCGGTTTATCACGTTTCTGGCGAGTATGCTATGATTAAAGCTGCTGCAGAAAAAGGATGGTTAGACCACGATAAAATTATGATGGAACAATTGATGTGTATTAAACGTGCTGGAGCTAGTTTAATTTCAACTTATTTTGCGAAAGAAGCTGCGGTTTTATTAAACAAAAAATAAATTGATATGAAAAAAATTTTAGGATTAGCATTAATCGCTATTTCTTTAGCATCTTGCGGAAAGAAAGAAGAAAAAAAAGAAGAGGTTTTATATCCTGAAACTGCATTATCTGCAGAAGAACAATTAATTTCAAACGGAAAAGAATTATTTGAAAGTAATAAAGCTGCTTGTGCATCTTGTCACTTAGCAGACAAAAAAGTAATTGGTCCGAGTATAAAAGATATTGCAAAAATATACAAAGAACAAAACGCTTCGATTTTTGATTTTTTACGTCAGAAATCTGAACCAATTGTTGATCCATCGCAGTATGAAGTTATGAAAACGAATTTCGCGATTATCAAATCATTTTCAGATGAAGAAATAAAATCATTAGAAGCTTATATGTTGAGCTTATAGAAATCAAAACCGAGTCAAAAACTCGGTTTTATTTTTTTAAATAACACATTAAGATACAAAATATAATTCAATTTTGAACTAATAAAAATCAGCTCATTTCACACATTCTATTCGGACTTTTGTTATACAGAAAAACCTAAAACTAGATAAATTATGAAACAAAGAGTTCCCGTTTCTCAAATTATGGCAAAAGCTTTAATTGTTGTGAATCCAACAAAAAAAATTAGTGAAGTAAACCAAATGTACAATGAATATGGAATTCGTCATATTCCGGTTGTTGATGGCTCAAAAATTATTGGAGTTATTAGTAAAAACGATGTTCAAAAATTAGGATTCGGAACAAGCGAAGAAAACTCAGAAGCCTTAAATGCAATTTACGATTCGTTTGAATTAAAAAACGTAATGGTTAAAAATCCGATTACGGTAACGGCGGATACAAACATTAAAGATGTTGCTGAGATTTTTTATAATCAAAGTTTCCATTCGCTTCCAGTAATTGAAAACGAAGAAATAGTTGGTATTGTAACTACAACCGATATTGTGAAGTATTTATTAGACCAATATTAATAAATTTAAAACAAAAAGATAAAACCTCCCGTAATTCAGGAGGTTTTATCATTATATTACTGCTGAAAAATTAATTTTATATTTAAACTAGACCGAACATTAAGTTCTTTATATTTTGCAGGGTTCCATTTTCCCTTCTCAGAAATTAAGTCATTTAACTGAATCATGTCATTTTCTGTTGGCTTCCATTCTTCAGAAATTACAATTAAATTAGAAATGCTTCCATCTTTTTCGACAATAAATTTTAAAATAACTTCTGAAAAACTCAAATTCCATTTAGATTTCATGTCAACCATCAATGTCTTTTTATAGTCATCGATATTTTTTTCTGAAGGATTTGCTTTTTGCTGAACAAAATTATGAATTCTATCTTCTGGACTATTTAAGTTTTCCTGAGCAAATCCAAAATTAGAAAACAAAATCATAAAGCATAAATAAATTACAATTTTCATAGCGGTCCAACCATATTTTTCGGGTCGAGAATTTCATCTAATTGTTCTTTACTCAATAAATTTTGGTCTAAAACCAATTGATAAACACTTTCCCCAGTTTCTAAAGCTTGCTTTGCTATTTTTGTACTTGCTTTATAACCAATATGCGGATTCAAGGCAGTTACAATCCCAATGCTATTTTGGACTTCATTTTTTAAATGTTCTGCATTTGCAGTAATATCATCAATACATTCTTTTCGTAAAGTATCCATAGCGTTAGTCAAATATTGCATTGATTCCATAATCGAAAAACCAATAATCGGTTCCATTACGTTTAATTGCAATTGACCAGCTTCAGCAGCAAAAGCAACGGTTAAATCATTTCCGATAACTTTAAAACAAACTTGATTTACAACTTCTGGAATTACCGGATTTACTTTCCCTGGCATAATTGAAGAACCAGGCTGCTTTGGTGGGAGATTAATTTCAAATAAACCAGCACGCGGACCAGAAGCTAACAAACGTAAATCATTACATATTTTAGAAAGCTTAATACTCAACTTTTTCAATGCACCTGAATATTCAACAAAAGCACTTGTATCTGAAGTTGCTTCAACCAAATTCTCTGCAAGAACAACAGGTTCGTTCAACAATTCGGCAATTTCTTTGGTGCATAATTCGGCGTAACCAGGAGCAGCATTTAAACCTGTTCCGATGGCAGTTGCTCCCATATTTGTTTCAAGAAATGATAAACTCACACGTCTTAAAGCTATAATTTCTTTTTTTAAAGTAATGGCAAAAGCTTCGAATTCTTGTCCTAAAGTCATCGGAACAGCATCCTGAAGTTGCGTTCTTCCCATTTTTATTAAGTGATGAAATTCACCTGCTTTTTTATCAAATGCAAAAAACAATTTTTCAAGAGCGAAAACCAATTGCTTATTCATATCAAACAAAGCCAATTTCAAAGCTGTTGGATACGCATCGTTTGTAGATTGTGATAAGTTTACGTGGTCATTTGGAGAACAAAAAGTATAATCTCCTTTGGCTTTTCCTAAAAATTCTAAACCAAGATTAGCAATTACTTCGTTGGCATTCATATTTACAGAAGTTCCCGCACCGCCTTGAATCATATCAACTGGAAACTCGTCGAAATAATTACCTTGAATTAATTCGTTTGAACCAAATTCAATAGCTTTATAAATATCTTCAGATAATAAACCCAACTTAAAATTTGCTTTTGCAGCTCCAAGCTTTACAATTCCTAAAGCACGAATAAATTCTTTATAATCTGATAATTTGTGATTTGATATTTTGAAATTGTTAACAGCTCTCTGAGTTTGAACGCCATAATATGCATTTGCAGGTACTTGAAGTTCACCTAACAAATCGGTTTCTAATCTAAAATCTTCCATAATTTAGTTTATTTTTTTCTAAATTACAAAAAACCAAAGACTTAATACAAAACGAGAAGTTATTTTTTGATTAGAAATGATAAAAGGCATCTTCGATATGTTCGATATCAAAAACACCTTCTTTATTTTTATGAATAGCGATTACATCAAAACGGATTTCGAAATCAAGATTATTCGTTTCAACGTAATGATTAATTGCTTTTACTAATAATTTAATTTTAGCTGGTTTGATAAAATCTTGCGGTAAACCATAAGCAATCGAAGTTCTGGTTTTCACTTCAACAACGATTAAAGTATTTTCTAATTGTGCAATGATATCGATTTCGGCTTTCTGAAAACGATAATTACGTTGCAGAATTTTATATTTCTTTTCTTCTAAAAAAGAAATTGCCAAATCTTCACCAAATTGACCTAAATCGTTGTGTTCTGCCATTTACAAAAAGTTTACTTCAACTTTATTTTCGGTAACTTCAAATGAAATTTCTTGACCCAATCGCAACGCACGATTGTCTTTTACGTGACCCGCAGGAAAATCAAAACATATTGGAAAATCATATTCTGAAGTTACATCCTTAATGATTCCAATGGCATCCAAACCAAACGGAATTGAATTATCATGCATATCGGTCATTCCGCCAACAATCAAACCTTTTAAATTTTTAAAATATCCGTTGCGTTTCAAATTTTGCATCATTCGGTCAATGTGATATAAATATTCATCTAAATCTTCAATATACAAAATTTTACCATTGGTATCAATACTTGATTCTGAACCTAACAAACTATAAATAATAGATAAATTTCCACCTACCAACTCACCTGTAGTTTTTCCTATTCGATTATCAGAATGAGAAGAAATTTCATACGATAAAGATTCTCCAAATAAAGCTTTCTTTAGCGATTCGATAGAAGTTTCAATTGTATTCGGAACTGTATAAGGCATAATTCCGTGAATCGTTGAAACACCTAAAGTATTTATATGCGAATGAAGAACGGTGATATCGCTGAATCCAACAATCCATTTTGGATTTTGAAGAAACTTATCAAAGTTTAAATTATCAATGATTCGAACAGAACCATATCCGCCACGAGCAATCCAAATGGCTTTTATCTCAGGATTATCAAGTTGTGCTTGAAAATCTGCAGCACGTTCCTCATCAGAACCACCTAACTGAAAATTATCTAAACCAATTGTAATTCCTAAAACAGGAATTAAATCCCAGCTTTTCAGTAAATCCATCGCAGGTTGTGCTTCAATAGCAGTAAATTTTCGCGCTGTACAAACAATTGCAACTTTGTCTTGTGGTTTTAAATAATTTGGTTTTTTCATAAGTTAAAAGAAACTAATTAGTAGATTTATATTGATTTACAAAAATATAATAATATAATCAACCATAGAAATTTATGTAGTAAACAAAAAAAACAAATTAAAATTACATTATCTTTAATTTTACGAAACATACATTAAACACTAGGTAAAACACGTTAATTTTTTCTTATTTTTTTTAAAGATGCTTTAAGTTTTTAAAATATTGAAGTAATTTAGCAACATGGTAAAAGCAATAAATATTTTATTACTATTCGTCTTTATGAATTTTATGTCTGCTCCGACTGTAGCGTCGGTTTTGGATATAGATTTACCTATGGCTGGATTAACAATGTCTGAAGAAGAAGAAACACATTCTTCAAATAAAAAAAATAATCCAATTTCTGAAGAAGAAGATTTAAAATATCTTTCTTTATTTTTCACACCTTTTTTTAATACGGACTCTAAATACATGAATGAATTTGGTACAGAAACCATTCATTCTATTAACGACGATTTAGTCCTAAAAATACCATCACCACCTCCCGAATTAGCTTAAGTTTTAACGATTTATATCCAATGTTTTCACATCTGGATGTACCACTTATGTTTTAACTTAACAAAATTTAAATGAGTTTTAGTAATATTAAAGACGGAATTTCTCAAAATTTCGCACCCGGTTTGGTTGTCTTTTTAGTAGCCTTACCACTTTGTCTTGGAATTGCATTAGCTTCTGGAGCACCACCTTTATCAGGTATTATTTCAGGTATTATCGGAGGAATTGTTGTTGGATTTATTAGTAATTCAAACATCAGTGTTTCTGGACCAGCAGCTGGTTTAACTGCAATTATTGTATCAGCAATCACAGAATTAGGAACTTTTGAATTATTCTTAACAGCAGGATTAATCGCCGGAATCATTCAATTGGTTTTAGGATTTATTCGCGCAGGAAGTATTTCAAATTATTTTCCAAATAACGTTATCGAAGGAATGCTTGCCGGTATCGGTATAATCATTGTTTTAAAACAAATTCCTCACGCATTAGGTTTTGATAAAGATTATGAAGGAAACCAAACTTTATTTGAAGACGGTTTCAATATGTCTTATTTCTCAGAATTATTCTCATCAGTTCACACAGGAGCAATCATAGTTACGTTGGTTTCTATGGCTATTCTTTTGACTTGGGATAACGTTGCAACATTAAAGAAAATCAAAATGTTACCAGGAGCATTAGTTGCTGTTGTTGCAGGTATTTTACTTAATCAATTATTTATCGCAACAGGAAGTTCATTAGCAATTAGCTCTGAACATTTAGTTACTTTACCCGTTCCACAATCAGCTGAGGATTTCAAAAACTTAATTACAATTCCTGATTTCGGAGGATTCGCAAATCCACAAGTTTGGATTGTTGGAGCAACGATTGCAATTGTAGCTTCTATTGAAACGTTATTATGTATCGAAGCTTCTGACCGTTTAGACGTAAAAAGAAGAATTACTGATACAAACTTAGAATTAAAAGCTCAAGGAATTGGAAACTTAATTAGCTCTGTTATTGGAGGTTTACCTATGACTTCTGTTGTTGTTCGTAGTTCTGCAAATGCAAACGCAGGAGCAACTTCAAAAACATCAGCAATCATCCACGGAGTTTTATTATTGGTTTGTGTAATTTCTATTCCATTCATCTTAAACTTAATTCCACTTGCAACTTTAGCAGCGGTATTGATTTTAGTAGGATATAAATTAGCTAAACCAGCAACGTTTATGCATTTCTGGCACAATGGAAAATACCAATTCATTCCGTTCTTAGCAACTGTTTTAGCTGTTGTATTTACAGATTTATTAAAAGGAGTTGGAATTGGATTATTAATTTCAATCATCTATATCCTACAAGGAAATATGAAACGCGCTTACTATTTAAGCCGTGAAGAATTAAACGAAACAGATGATTTCACAATCAAATTAGCGGAAGAAGTTTCTTTCTTAAACAAAGCAGCAATCAAAAAAACAATTAAAAATGTAAAACCTGGTTCAAAGGTTACGATTGACGCTTCTGGAACTTCTTATATCACAACAGATGTTTTAGAATTAATTCAAGATTTTGCAAACGTAAGAGCAAAAGAAGAAAACATTACTGTGAATTTAGTTGGCTTCAAAACTTCGTATAAAGAATACGCAGAAGACAAAAATTCACACATTAACATCACTCACAATGGCGCTATTTAATTTAGCCCATATAATTAATTTTTAAAGAATAATATCATTATGAAAGCACATACAGCAGAAACTTTAGCAACAATGACACCAGCTAAAGCAATCGATTTTTTAAAAGAAGGTAACCAACGTTTTATCAACAACTTAAAAGTTAATAGAAATCTTTTAAATCAAGTTAACGAAACAAAAGACGGACAATTTCCATTTGCAATTATCTTAAGTTGTATGGATAGCCGTACTTCATCTGAATTGGTCTTTGACCAAGGTATTGGAGATATTTTCAGTTTAAGAGTTGCAGGAAATGTTTTAACTGACGATATGATTGGAAGTATGGAATATGCTTGTAAATATGTTGGAACAAAAGTTATCTTAGTTTTAGGACACAGTAAATGTGGAGCTGCAACCGGAGCTTGTAAAGGTGGAGCACCAGGTAAATTAGGTCAGGTTTTAAACAAATTCGATGTTTCAATCAAAGAAGTAAAAGAAGAAATGCCAAATGTAGAGCAGTCTTCAACTGAGTTTATCGAAGCAGTTGCAAACCATAACGTAATCCACACAATGGACGCTATTTTAGAACAAAGCGATGTATTAAAAGAATTATTTATGAGTGGCGAAATCGGAATCGCTGGAGCATATTATAATGTTGATAATGGTGAAGTTGAATTCTTAAAAGAACAATTACACGATTAATTTCTTAGTTTATAGTTATAAAAAAATCCTGCTGATGCAGGATTTTTTGGTTTTATATCTATTTTAAACTCATCAGTTTAGAAACATACTTCCCTACTACATCAAATTCTAAATTAACTTGAGTTCCAACTTTATATGTTTTAAACAATGTATTCTCTAACGTATAAGGAATAATCGCGACACTAAATGTATTTTTACCTGAATTCACAACAGTCAAACTCGTTCCATCAACAGTAATTGAACCTTTTTCGATTGTAATATTATTTTTAGCAAAATCGTATTCGAAAGTAAAATAGATACTTCCGTTTGCATCTTCAATAGCAACACACACAGCAGTTTGATCAACATGTCCTTGAACAATATGTCCATCTAAACGAGCACCCAATAACATTGCACGTTCCAAATTAACAAAATTACCAACTTGCCAATTCCCAATAGTAGTCTTCTCAACCGTTTCTTTAATCGCAGTAACTTTATAAATCGAATCCTTGATTTCAACAACTGTTAAACATACACCATTATGAGCAACACTTTGGTCAATTTTCAACTCATTTGTTATTTTTGATTGTACAAATAAATGCACATTATCATTTTCGTGAACAATTTCCTTAACTTCACCAAAGGTTTCAACTATACCAGTAAACATATCTTGAATTATTTTACTAAATTTGCAACAAAATTAGCAATAATTAAAATTAGTTATGTGTAAAAAAGGAGAAAATATAATATTAGGAATTTCAATCGGTGACATGAATGGCATCGGTCCTGAAGTTATCTTAAAATCTCTTGAAGATACAAGAATGATGGAGCTTTGTACGCCGGTTATTTTTGCAAATGCAAAATTAGTTTCTTTCATCAAGAAATCAGTTGGTTGTACTTTATCGATTCATTCCATTGATTCCATAGACCAAATACAATTAGGAAAAATCAATGTTCTGAACATTTGGAAAGAAGGAGTTAATTTAGAAGTTGGTAAACTTGACGACAAAGTTGGTAAATATGCAATTAAATCATTTGTTGCTGCAACAGAAGCATTAAAGAAAAACGAAATTGATATTTTAGTAACTGCACCAATCAACAAATACAACATTCAATCAGAAGATTTTCATTTTCCTGGACACACAGACTATTTAAACGAACAAATCGAAGGAAATGCATTGATGCTAATGATTTCCGAGAATTTAAGAATTGGATTACTTACTGACCATTTACCAATAAACGAAATTTCTGAAGCAATCACACCTGAATTAATCAAACAGAAAATAAAAACAATTAATCAAAGTTTGATTCAAGATTTCAACATCATCAAACCTAAAATTGCTTTATTGGGATTAAATCCTCACAGCGGAGATAACGGTGTAATTGGTAAAGAAGAAATCGAAACTATTTTCCCAACCATTAAAGAATTATTAAACGAAGGTTATATCGTAAACGGTCCATTCTCTGCAGATGCTTTTTTTGGAAACGAACAATATTTAAATTATGATGCCGTTGTTGCTTGTTATCACGACCAAGGTTTAATTCCATTTAAATCGTTATCATTTGGAGAAGGCGTGAATTACACAGCTGGTTTAGAAAAAATAAGAACTTCACCAGATCACGGAACAGCTTATGATATCGCAGGTAAAAACATAGCAAATCACACATCGTTCACAGAAGCAATTTATGCAGCTTTAGACATTTATAAAAATAGAAACGCGTATTTAAAAAGCAAAGAAGCTCCGCTTTACGAGAATAAAAAAAATTAATAACAAAAAAATGTTCATAACCCATTTGTTATAATATTATTTTTTTATCTTTGCACGCTCAAATAGGTCCGTTATGGTAACTGAAAAAGATTTTTTAATTCCTTTTGTAGGATTAAAAGACGGAAAACATCAATTTGAATATCATATTACAAAATCATTTTTTGATTTATTTGAATATGAAGATTACAATGAAGCTGACGTAAAAGTAGATTTAGTTTTAAATAAAAAACCTACAATGCTTGAGCTTTCATTCAATCACACAGGAACAGTAAATGTACCTTGCGATGTATCAAACGAAGATTTTGATTTAGAAACAGAAGGAAATCTAAATCTTATTATTAAGTTTGGTGAGGAATTCAACAACGACAACGAAGAATTATTAATAATTCCTCACGGAGAATTTCAAATCAACGTAAGTCAATACATTTATGAGATGATAGTTCTTTCGGTACCTTACAGAAGAGTAAGACCAGAATTATTAGACGAAATTCTAGATGAAGACGATTTCGACTTTTTAGATTTTGATGATGAAATAGACATCGAAATTGAAGAAGAAGATTCAACAGAAGAAGAACAAGAGAATACAAATAAAGAAATTGACCCTAGATGGGATAAATTAAAACAACTATTAACGGATAAATAATATTGTAAGATGGCACATCCTAAGAGAAAAACCTCGAAAACAAGAAGAGATAAAAGAAGAACTCATTACAAAGCAGTAGCACCAACAATCGCTACTTGCCCAACAACTGGTGAAGCTCATTTATACCACAGAGCACATTGGCATGAAGGAAAATTATACTACAGAGGTCAAGTTGTAATTGACAAAACTGAAGCTGTAGCTTAATTTTGTAAAAAACTAAGTTAAACTCTCACGTTTGTGGGAGTTTTTTTTTTGACGAAATCATTCAAAAAAACCCGATTTTTTACAATTCTCAACAAAAAAAAGCTCTATTTCGATTTTTTTTTGTAATTTTCGAGACTTTTTGGTCTTTTAAAAAATACAAAGTAAACCCTTATGACAAAGATTACAGCAGCCATTACAGCCGTTGGTAAATATTTACCTGAGTTTGTATTATCAAATACTATTTTAGAAACTTTGGTAGAAACTAATGACGAATGGATTACTTCTAGAACAGGAATTAAAGAAAGAAGAATATTAAAGGAAGAAGGTCAAGGAACTTCATTCTTGGCAATTAAAGCAGCCGAAGATTTATTAAAAAAATCTAACACAGACCCAAAAGAAATTGATTTAGTAATCATAGCGTCAACAACGCCTGACATGCCAGTTGCTTCAACAGCAGTTTACGTAGCAACGCAAATTGGTGCAACAAACGCATTTGCATATGATATACAAGCAGCTTGCTCAGGTTTTCTTTTTGGAATGTCAACAGCTTCAGCTTATATTGAATCTGGTCGATACAAAAAAATCTTATTAATTGGAGCAGATAAAATGTCTTCAATTATAGACTATACTGACCGTGCAACTTGTATCATTTTTGGAGACGGTGCAGGAGCTGTTTTATTCGAACCAAACACAGAAGGTTTAGGAATTCAAGATGAAATATTAAAAAGCGATGGTATTGGAAGAGAATTTTTAAAAATCGATGCAGGCGGATCTATACTACCAGCTTCAATTGAAACCATCCAAAACAAACAACATTTTGTTCATCAAGATGGAAAAACAGTTTTCAAATACGCTGTTTCTGGAATGGCTGACGTTAGCGAAAAAATCATGAAAAGAAACAATCTAACCAACAATGATATAGATTGGTTAATTGCTCATCAAGCTAACAAAAGAATTATTGATGCAACAGCAAACAGAATGGAATTAGAAGAATCTAAAGTACTAATAAACATTCACAGATACGGAAATACTACATCAGCTACTTTGCCATTATTATTAGCTGATTTTGAAGATAAATTTAAAAAGGGAGATAACTTAATTTTTGCTGCTTTTGGTGGTGGATTTACATGGGGATCAATCTATTTAAAATGGGCTTATACAAGTAAACAATAAAAAAACTAACAAACTAACTCAGAATTATATGGACATTAAAGAAATTCAAAATTTAATTAAATTCGTAGCGAAATCTGGTGCTACTGAAGTTAAATTAGAAATGGATGATTTCAAAATCACCATCAAAACAACAACAGAAGGTGCTGCTGAAACTGCTTATATTCAACAAATTCCTGTTCAAACTCAATCAATCGCTCCAGCTACTACACAAGCAGCTCCTGCAGCTACAACTGAAACACCTGCAGCGACAGAAGCTATTGACAACAGTAAATACATCACTGTAAAATCACCAATTATCGGAACTTTCTACAGAAAACCATCGCCTGACAAACCTGCATTCGTAGAAGTAGGAACTACAATTAAACAAGGAGATGTTTTATGTGTAATCGAAGCAATGAAATTATTCAACGAAATCGAATCTGAAGTTTCAGGTAAAATTGTAAAAGTATTAGTTGACGATTCTTCTCCAGTTGAATTTGATCAACCATTATTCTTAGTTGATCCATCTTAATTTGAAGTAAAATCATTTGAATTGATTTCAAATTTTTCAAATTGTTTAACTTTCAATTTAAAATCAGATGTTTAAAAAAATATTAGTTGCAAACAGAGGTGAAATTGCTTTACGTATCATAAGAACATGTAAAGAAATGGGCATTAAAACAGTAGCTGTTTACTCAACTGCAGATGCAGATAGTTTACACGTACGTTTTGCTGACGAAGCCGTTTGTATCGGACCTGCACCAAGTAATCTTTCGTATTTAAAAATGTCGAATATTATCTCTGCTGCAGAAATAACAAATGCTGACGCAATTCACCCTGGATATGGATTCTTATCAGAAAACGCTAAATTTTCTGAATTATGCCAAAAACATGGAATCAAATTTATCGGTGCATCTCCTGAGATGATCGAAAAAATGGGTGATAAAGCAACGGCTAAAGAAACAATGAAAGCAGCCGGTGTACCTTGCGTACCAGGTTCTGAAGGACTTTTAGCTTCATTAGAAGATGCAAAAAAAGTAGCTTTAGAAATCGGTTTACCAGTAATGATGAAAGCAACTGCTGGAGGTGGTGGTCGCGGAATGCGTGAAATCTGGAATATTGAAGATTTAGATAAAGCTTGGGAAAGTGCTCGTCAAGAATCAGCTGCAGCATTTGGAAACGACGGTATGTATATGGAAAAACTTATTGTTGATCCACGCCATATCGAAATTCAAGTTGTAGGAGATTCTTACGGAAAAGCTTGTCATTTATCAGAAAGAGACTGTTCTATCCAACGTCGTCATCAAAAATTAACAGAAGAAACTCCTTCTCCATTTATGACTGACGAATTACGTACAAGAATGGGTGAAGCTGCTGTAAAAGCTGCTGAATACATTAAGTACGAAGGAGCTGGAACTATCGAATTCTTAGTTGACAAAGATCGTAATTTCTATTTTATGGAAATGAACACTCGTATCCAAGTAGAACATCCAATTACAGAACAAGTTATCGATTACGATTTAATACGAGAGCAAATTTTAGTTGCTGCTGGAGTGCCTATCTCTGGTAAAAACTATCTACCTCAACTACACTCAATCGAATGTCGTATCAATGCAGAAGATCCATTTATGGACTTTAGACCTTCTCCAGGAAAAATCACAACATTACATGCTCCAGGCGGACACGGTGTTCGTTTAGACACACATGTTTATTCTGGATATACAATTCCACCAAATTACGATTCAATGATCGCTAAATTGATTACTACTGCACAAACACGTGAAGAAGCAATTAGCAAAATGAAACGCGCATTAGATGAATTTGTTATTGAAGGAATCAAAACTACAATACCATTCCATAGACAATTAATGGACAATCCAGATTATGTAGCAGGAAATTACACCACTGCATTTATGGATTCATTTGTTATAAAAAAGCAAGAAGAGTAATAAAAATCAGCCTTACGGCTGATTTTTTTCATTTAAAAATATTCTATTAAAAAAAAATAAAAAAAATAAGATAAAAACTTGACTACTTTTAAAAAAAGTATATCTTTGAATATTATTAATTATTATTTTATATTAAAATGAGAACAGGTAAAGTTAAGTTCTTCAACGAATCAAAAGGATTCGGATTTATTACTGATGATCAAACAGGTAACGACATCTTCGTACACATCTCAGGAATCAAAAGTAGAGAATTACGTGATGGAGACTCAGTTTCTTACGTAGAATCTGACGGTAAAAAAGGTACTATTGCATCAGAAGTTGTTGTTATAGACTAATTATATTTAAATATATATTTACACCTTACTTAAAAGGGCTATTTCTTAACGAAATAGCCCTTTTTTTTATTTAAAAACTACATTAACAGAATTACAAATCGTGTACTTTTTTATAGAAATAATTTAATTCTAAAAAATATCATCTAAATTTAATCTGATGATTTTATTTATAAACATTCTAAATTAAGTCAAAAACCCTTTCGGAATCAAATATAAAAACATGTTATACTCAAAAATTTATAATATAAATTTATATTTGTGAATTATAAGTTAAATAAAAACATAAATATGCAATCTAGTCAATTTGATTTAGTACCGATACTTATGCAGCTAGGCTTTGCGGCAGGTTTCGTTGTTTTAACAATTATTGGTTCTAGCTTTTTAGGACCAAAAAGAGCGTCAAAAAACAAAGACCAAAATTTCGAATGTGGAATTGAGTCGATAGGTAACGCTAGAATTCCCTTCAATATAAAATATTTCTTAGTAGCAATCTTATTCGTTCTTTTTGATGTCGAGGTAATTTTTATGTATCCTTGGGCAGTAAACTTCAAAGAATTTGGATGGGATGGCTTATGGAAAATGGGAATCTTTATGTTTTTATTAGTTGTAGGACTTCTTTACGAATTCAAGAAAAAAGGACTTGAGTGGGATTAATTTAATTTAAGTTATGAGTAAAAATTCAAAACCAAATTTGGTAAATGCACCAAACGGTTATGCTGGCGAAGGCTTCTTCGCTACAAAACTAAATGAAGTAGTAGGTTTAGCTCGTGCAAACTCAATGTGGCCACTTCCTTTTGCAACTTCTTGTTGTGGAATTGAGTATATGGCAACTATGGCAGCAACTTATGACATTGGTCGTTTTGGAGCTGAACGTATGAGTTTCTCTCCCCGTCAAGCGGATATGCTTCTGGTAATGGGAACAATCTCTAAAAAAATGGCACCAATCTTACGTCAAGTTTACGAACAAATGGCAGAACCAAGATGGGTTATTGCAGTTGGAGCTTGTGCATCTTCAGGAGGTGTTTTCGATACCTATTCTGTTTTACAAGGAATCGATAAAGTAATTCCAGTTGATGTTTACGTACCTGGTTGTCCACCACGTCCAGAACAAATTTTAGATGGAATCTTAACTTTACAAGAAATCGTTAAAAGCGAATCTGTTAGAAGAAGAAGTTCAGATGAATATAAAGAATTATTAAACTCATATAACATCAAATAAAATGAGCTTAGATAACCAAACCATTCAAAAGAAATTAGTCGATACTTTTGGTTTAGATATTATAGAATTTCACGAATCACACGACATTTTAACTTTTGAAATAAACAGTAAAAAAAATCACGAAATCATTAAATTCTTGAAAGAAGATAAAGATTTAAACTTTAATTTCTTGACAGATGTTTGTGGTGTTCATTTTCCGGATTACGAAAAAAACAGACAATTTGCTGTCGTTTATCATTTACACAATTGGTATAAAAATGTTCGTATTCGTATAAAGTGTTTTACAAGTACAGATAATCCAAATGTTGATTCTGTGGTAGATCTTTACAAATCAGCAAACTGGCAAGAAAGAGAAACATACGATTTCTATGGAATTAAATTCAATAATCATCCACAAATGAAACGTATTTTAAATATGGATGAAATGGAATCATTCCCACTTAGAAAAGAATTCCCGATGGAAGACCAAGGACGTACTGATAAAGACGATCGTTTCTTCGGAAGAATACCTAATAATTGTTAAAAAACGCATATGTCTGACTTACTATTAACCCCAGAAAATCGTTTTCAAAAACAAATTGAAGAACGCCTAAAAAAAGACGGTGTTGAATTATCAGTTTTAAACTTAGGACCAACCCACCCTGCTACTCACGGAATTTTCCAAAACATTTTATTGATGGATGGAGAAACAATTCTTGATGGTGAAGGAACTGTTGGATACATACATAGAGCATTTGAAAAAATTGCTGAAAACCGTCCATTTTACCAAATCAACGTTTTAACCGATCGATTAAATTATTGTTCATCTCCTATCAACAACACAGGTTGGTGGATGACGGTTGAGAAAGCTTTAGGAATTGAAATCCCAAAACGCGTTCAATATTTACGTGTAATTATTATGGAATTAGCTCGTATTGCAGACCACATTATTTGTAGTTCAGTAATGGGAGTTGACACTGGAGCTTTAACAGGTTTCTTGTACGTAATGCAATACCGTGAAAAAATTTACGAAATCTACGAAGAAATCTGTGGTGCTCGTCTAACTACAAACATGGGACGTATTGGTGGATTTGAACGCGAATGGTCTGAAACTGCTTGGAGAAAAATTGATGAATTCTTAAATGAATTCCCAGGTGTTTGGTCTGAATTTGAAAACATGTTATCTCGAAACAGAATTTTCATGGATCGTACCATCGGAGCTGGAGCTGTTCCTGCAGAAATGGCAATGAGCTACGGCTTTACAGGTCCAAACCTTCGTGCTGCTGGAATTGATTACGATGTTCGTGTGGCACAACCTTATTGTTCTTACGAGGATTTTGATTTTGATGTTCCTGTTGGACAAAACGGAGATTGTTATGATCGTTTTTGCGTACGTAATGCTGAAGTTTGGGAAAGTATGAAAATAATTCGCCAAGCAATCGCTAAAATGCCAGAAGGCCCTTATCATGCAGATGTTCCAGAATATTATCTTCCTCCAAAAGAAGATGTTTATCAAAATATGGAAGCATTAATTTATCACTTCAAAATTGTAATGGGAGAAATACCTGTTCCAAATACAGAAGTTTATCATGCTGTTGAAGGTGGAAATGGTGAATTAGGATTTTACTTAATCACAAACGGAAGTCGTGTTCCGTATCGTCTACACTTCCGCAGACCATGTTTTATTTATTACCAAGCATTTAACGAAATTGTAAAAGGCAGAAGTTTATCAGATGCTATTATCACACTTTCTAGTATGAACGTTATTGCGGGAGAATTAGACTGTTAATTATGGAAAAAACAAACTACAAACAAGACATAAATTTCACTCCAGAATTAATGGCAAGAATCAACGAATTGATTAGTCATTATCCGGAAGGAAAACAAAAATCGGCACTTTTACCAGTTCTTCATGAAGTTCAAGACGCACATGACAATTGGTTGAGTTTAGAACTTCAAACCAAAGTAGCCGAAATATTAAATATCAAACCAATTGAAGTTTTTGAAGTAACAACGTTTTACACGATGTTCAATCAGAAACCAATAGGCAAATACATGTTAGAATTTTGTGTTACATCTTGCTGCGCCATTAACAAAGCAGAGAACATGATGGAATATGCATGTGAAAAATTAAATGTAAAACCAGGACAAGTTACGTCAGACGGAATGTTTTCTGTGGTAGGCGTTCAATGTTTAGGAGCTTGCGGTTATGCTCCAATGCTGCAACTAGGTGATTTCTATCACGAACATTTAACTAAAGAAAAAATCGATTCATTAATCGAAGATTGTAGAGTTGGAAAAATAATTTTACACGATAAATAATACCATGGGAAGAAAAATATTATTAGATAAAATTAATATTCCGGGTATCAAAACCTACGAAGTTTACCGTCGAAATGGAGGTTATGCTTCGGTGGAAAAAGCATTAAAAATGGATCCAGATGCCATCACTGAAGAAGTTAAAACTTCAGGACTTAGAGGTCGTGGTGGAGCAGGTTTCCCTGTTGGTCTAAAGTGGAGTTTCATCGATAAAAAGTCAGGTAATCCAAGACATTTGGTTTGTAATGCCGATGAATCAGAACCTGGAACTTTCAAAGACCGCTATTTAATGGAATACATTCCGCATTTATTAATCGAAGGAATGATTGTATCCTCTTTCGCTTTAGGTGCTAATCTTTCATATATCTATATTCGTGGAGAATATATGTGGGTTTTCAAAACCTTAGAAAGAGCTATTAAAGAAGCTTATGCCGCTGGTTGGTTAGGAAAAAACATCAAAGGTACAGGATACGATTTAGACTTACACGTTCATTGTGGAGGTGGTGCTTACATCTGTGGTGAAGAAACTGCTTTAATTGAATCGTTAGAAGGAAAAAGAGGAAATCCAAGAATTAAACCTCCATTTCCTGCGGTTAAAGGTTTATGGCAAAATCCAACCGTAGTAAACAATGTAGAATCAATTGCTTCAGTGCCTTGGATTGTATTAAATTCAGGTGAAGAATATTCAAAAATAGGTTTAGGACGCTCAACAGGAACTAAATTATTTTCAGTTTCAGGTCACGTAAAAAAACCAGGAGTTTATGAAATTGAAATGGGAATGACAGTTGAAGAATTCATGAATTCAGATGAATATTGTGGTGGAATGATTGATGACCGTCCGTTAAAAGGATTAATTCCGGGAGGTTCTTCAGTTCCAATATTACCGCAACATTTAATTTTTAAAACAGCTAACGGCGAAGACCGTTTAATGACATACGAATCATTAGCTGATGGTGGTTTTGCAACAGGTTCATCTTTAGGCTCGGGTGGTTTCATCGTTTATAACGATACTGCTTGTATTGTAAGAAACACTTGGAATTTCTCTCGTTTTTATCATCACGAAAGTTGTGGACAATGTTCTCCTTGTCGTGAAGGAACAGGATGGATGGAAAAAGTACTTTGGCGCATTGAAAACGGTGAAGGACGAATAGAAGACATCGATTTACTATGGGACATCCAAAGTAAAATTGAAGGAAACACGATTTGTCCATTAGGAGATGCAGCAGCTTGGCCAGTCGCAGCAGCAATTCGTCACTTCAGAGATGAGTTTGAATATCATATTCGTTTCCCTGAAAGAATTAAAAACAGAGATCACTTTACCAATGAACCATTTGAAAAAGTGAAACATCTATTACAAAAACAATCAATTTAACCTCATAAAGGTAAACCAAGAAACTATAAATAACATGAAAGTTACTATAGACGGACAAGAAATAGACGTAGAGCCAGGAACCACAATTCTTCAAGCAGCTCGTCTGATTGGAGGCGAAAGTGTTCCACCAGCAATGTGTTACTACTCAAAATTAAAAGGAAGCGGCGGAAAATGTCGTTGTTGCTTGGTTGAAGTTTCGAAAGGAAGTGAAGCCGATCCAAGACCAATGCCTAAACTTATGGCTTCTTGTGTAACTGGAGTTATGGACGGAATGGAAGTGAAAAGTATTTCGTCTCCAAGAGTTACAGAAGCTCGCAAATCTGTTACCGAATTTTTATTGATGAATCACCCATTAGATTGCCCTGTTTGTGATCAAGCGGGAGAATGTGATTTACAAAATTTAAGTTACAACCACGGAAAAGAATTAACTCGTTTCCACGAAGAAAAGAGAACATTTGAACCTGAAGATTTAGGAAACAACATTCAATTACATATGAACCGTTGTATTCTTTGTTACCGTTGTGTTTACACAGCTGAACAATTAACAGACGGACGCGTTCATGGAGTTGTTGGTCGTGGTGATCACGCACAAATTTCTACTTGTGTTTCGGCAGCAATCGAAAACGAATATTCAGGAAATATGATTGACGTTTGTCCTGTTGGAGCTTTAACCGATAAAACATTCAGATTTAAATCAAGAGTTTGGTTTAACAAACCATTTACAGCGCACAGAAATTGTGATAAATGTTGTGGAAAAACTACTCTTTGGATGTTCGGAAACGAGATTCAACGTGTAACAGCACGTAAAGATGAATATCATGAAGTTGAAGAATTCATTTGTAACGAATGTCGTTTTGATCACAAAGACGTAAAAGATTGGGTTATTGAAGGACCTCGTAAATTCGAGAAATTCTCAGTTATCAATCAGAATAATTATACAAGAAAATTGGAACCGGTTCAAATTCATACAGAAAAACAAATTCTGAAAGGACGTGAACAAGACCGTAAGAAAATTTCTATGGTTGATGTTCCTGTAATTGATAATACGCCAAAATCATAAATTATGGAAGAAGCTATTATTATAGAAAAAGGAGTAATCATCTTAATTGTTTTTGCAATTACGATGTTGTTTGCTATGTATTGTACATTAGCTGAACGTAAGATTGCAGCTTGGATTCAAGACAGACGCGGACCAAACCGTGCCGGACCAGGTGGGATTTTCCAACCACTTGCCGATGGTTTAAAACTATTCTCTAAAGAAGAATTTATGCCAAACACACCAAATACGTTTTTATTCGTATTAGGTCCAACAATCTCAATGACTATGGCCTTGATGACAAGTGCTGTAATTCCTTGGGGCGATTCACTTGAAATTGGCGGAAGAACAGTTTTACTTCAAGCTACAGATATAAACGTGGCAATGCTTTATGTGTTCGCAGTGTTATCTGTAAGTGTTTACGGAATCATGATTGGTGGTTGGGCATCGAACAATAAATATTCGTTAATGAGTGCGATGCGTGTAGCTTCTCAAATGATTTCGTATGAAATTGCTATGGGACTTTCAATAATTGCAGTTATTATGATGTCAAGTTCAATGAGCTTACGTGATATTGCAGCAAGTCAGCATGAAATGCATTGGAATATTTTCTACCAACCATTAGCATTCTTCATCTTCTTGGTTTGTTCGTTTGCAGAAACCAATCGTACACCATTCGATTTAGCAGAATGTGAACAAGAGTTAATTGGAGGTTATCATACCGAATATTCATCAATGCGTATGGGATTCTTCTTATTTGCAGAATACGCGGCTATGTTCATCTCTTCTACCCTACTTGCAGTTCTTTTCTTAGGAGCTTACAATTATCCAGGTATGACTTGGGCAGCAGAAAACTGGGGAACTAACGTAGCAAACGGAATTGGAATTGGAGTTTTATTTATTAAAATCTGTTTTTTCTTATTCCTATATATGTGGGTTCGATGGACAATCCCTCGTTTCCGTTACGACCAATTGATGAATTTAGGTTGGAAAACATTAATTCCATTAGCGATAATCAACATCATTATTACTGCTGTTGTTATTTTATTAAACCAATAAACTACTGAAAATGTCAATAGAAACGGTATCATTATCAGGAAGAAAAAAACAAGTAGCCAACAAAAAAATGACTTTTGCTGAACGCATTTACATAATTGCGATTGCCAAAGGAATGTGGACTACTTTAAAACATATGTTCAAGAAAAAGGTAACGATTAGTTATCCAGAACAAACACGTCCGTTTAGCGATGTTTACCGCGGTAGACACATGTTAATGCGTGACGACGAAGGAAGAGAGCGTTGTACCGCTTGCGGACTTTGTGCATTATCGTGTCCGGCGGAAGCCATCACAATGAAAGCAGCAGAACGCACAGCAGACGAAAAACATTTATACAGAGAAGAGAAATACGCAGAAATCTATGAGATTAATATGTTGCGTTGTATTTTCTGTGGTTTATGTGAAGAAGCTTGCCCTAAACAAGCAATTTACTTAACTAAGTCAAAACAAATTGTTTTCTCTGATACGTCTCGTGAAAGCTTCATCTTCGGAAAAGAAGAATTAGTAATGCCGTTAGAAATGGCTATCAAGAACACTCAAAAAACGCAAGCCTAATTATGATCGAGATATTATTTTATTTGCTTTCAGCAATTACATTAGGAAGTGCTTTTATTACCATTTTAAGTAAAAATCCTATTCATAGTGCCATTTGGTTAGTCGTTTGTTTTTTTAGTATTGCTGGACATTACGCTTTATTAAACTCACAATTCTTAGCTATGGTTCACATTATTGTGTATTCTGGTGCAATTATGATTTTGATGTTATTCACCATCATGTTAATGAATTTGAACATCAGTAACGAAATTTCAAAACCATTAGTAACTAAAATTGTCGCGACTATAGCTTTCTGTTTAGTTGGATTAGTATTGGTTTCTGCATTAACACAAACAGCTCCAGCTTTTGATGCTTATGTAAATTCTGGACAAGATTACCAAAGCATTCAAGTTTTAGGAAAAGTATTAATGAATGAATTTGTTGTACCGTTTGAAATGACAGCTGTTTTATTATTAATGGCTATGATTGGTGCCGTATTAATTTCTAAAAAAGATAAAAAAATAGCATAATTATGGAGAACGTTTTACAAATCATCGGAATTGAAAACTACATCTATTTAGCTATTTTACTATTTAGTGTAGGCGTTTTCGGAATCTTATATCGCCGTAACGCAATCGTTATGTTTATGTCAATTGAAATTATGTTAAACGCTGCTAACTTACTTTTAGTTGCGTTTTCAAACTACCATCAAGATCCTCAAGGACAAGTTTTTGTATTCTTTACTATGGCAGTTGCTGCCGCAGAAGTTGCTATTGGATTAGCGATTTTGGTATCGATTTACAGACATATTGGTTCAATTGATATTGATAAATTAAAAAACTTAAAAGGCTAATTTAAATGGATACAAACATACTTTTATTCGCATTGATTATTCCGTTAATAGGTTTTTTAATCAATTTCTTATTCGGTAAAAAATTAGGAAAATCCCTTTCTGGAATCATCGGAACAACAACAATCGTTATTTCTTTTATCATTAGCGTTTGTTTATTCTTACATATAAAAGAAACTGGAGAAGCTATAAGAATCCATCTTTTTGAATGGTTTTCTTTAAAGAATTTCAAAATAGATTTCGCTTTCTATTTCGACCAACTAACAGCGCTTTGGTTATTATTTGTAACCGGAATCGGTTCGTTGATTCATTTATATTCAACAAGCTATATGAAAGAAGATGAAAACTTTCATAAGTTCTTTGCTTACTTAAACTTATTCATCTTCTTTATGATGGTTTTAGTTTCTGGAAGCAACTTATTAATGATGTTCATCGGTTGGGAAGGCGTTGGTTTATGCTCTTATTTATTGATTGGATTTTGGCATCAAAACCGCGAATACAACAACGCTTCTAAAAAAGCTTTTATCATGAACCGTGTAGGAGATTTAGGTTTCTTAGTTGGAACTTTTATCATCATTTACATTTTCGGAACAATTGATTTTGTTGAGTTAAGAGAACAAACGGTGATGGGAATCACAGCTTCTTCATTCGCAGTTTTATTAAGCTTTGCTACTTTAGCATTATTTATTGGAGCAACCGGAAAAAGTGCGCAATTACCGTTATACACTTGGTTACCTGATGCGATGGCAGGACCAACACCGGTTTCGGCATTAATTCACGCAGCCACGATGGTAACTGCCGGAATCTTTATGATTACGCGTTTAAACTTCCTTTTTGATTTAACTCCAGATGTTCAAAACATTATTGCAATAATTGGAGGAATAACAGCTTTTATGGCTGCATCTATCGGATTGATGCAAAACGATATCAAAAAAGTTTTAGCATATTCTACCGTTTCACAATTGGGATTGATGTTTATGGCAATTGGATTTGCTGCTTATGAAATTGCAGTTTTCCACGTAATCACGCACGCATTCTTTAAAGCTTGCTTATTCTTAGGATCGGGTTCTGTGATTCACGCAATTCATGGCGAACAAGATATGCGTCACATGGGAGGTTTGAAGAAATATATGAAAATCACTTATGCTACATTCTTAGTTTCAACTTTAGCTATTTCTGGAATTCCACCATTATCTGGATTCTTCTCTAAAGATGAAATTTTAATGACTGCTTTCCATAACAATATTCCATTATATATTATTGGTTCATTAGCTTCAATCATGACCGCTTTCTATATGTTTAGATTGTTATATTTAACGTTCTTCAACAAATTTAGAGGTACAAAAGAACAAGAAGCTCATTTACACGAAAGTCCAGCTTCAATGACTATTCCGTTGATTGTTTTAGCAATTTTAGCTGCTGTTGGCGGATTGATTTCTTTACCTGGACATAGCTGGTTAAACGAATATTTAGCTCCGGTGATTGTAAATAATGCTGCCTCACATCCACATCATTTAGGAACAACGGAATATATTTTAATGGGAATTGCTGTAATTGGTGCTTTAATCGGAATTGGATTGGCATACAACAAATACATCAAAAATCAGGAAATTCCGGTTAACGACAATCAAGTTCGTGGAATCCAAAAAGTATTAGCTAATAAATATTATTTAGATGAAATTTATATGGCAATCATTGTTCAGCCTTTAAATATGTTGGGCGGATTCTTTAAAAATGTGATTGAGTTACTTATTTCTGGAATCGTACTGTTCTTTGCAAAATTTGCTAGCGAAGTTTCTTACCAAGGAAAAAAATTACAAAACGGAAACATCGGATTGTATTTATTTGCCTTTGTATTCGGAGTTTGTACGATGATTTACTATTTATTCATAGCAAGATAATTTATATAAAATGAACGTAACTTTTATCTTACTTACCTTATTAATCGGAGCAATATTAACTTTTGTTGCCGGTAAAAAAATGGCTTTAAACGTCGCGGTACTAACAAGTTTAGTTGCCTTGGGTTTAACAGCTTTCAACATTTGCGAATTTCAAAACGGAATCGATGTTTCTTTTCAAACGCAATGGATGACCAAACCAAACATTTGGATTTCTCTAAAAGCAGACGGATTGAGTTTGTTAATGGTAACCTTAACCACTTTCTTAACTCCGTTAATTCTTTTAACTGCTGTTGGAAAAGATTATAAAAACCCGCATAAATTATTTGCTTTAGTTTTATTCATGGCTTTTGCTATGACCGGAACATTCTTAGCAGAAGACGGATTTGTATATTATATTTTCTGGGAATTAGCCTTAATACCAATTTTCTTTATTGCTTTACTTTGGGGAAGCGATACGTGGGAAATTCGTAAAGCAGCAATCATCAAATTCTTTATTTATACCTTTGCTGGTTCGTTATTTATGTTAATTGCTTTCTTGTATTTATATCAAAAATCAGGAAGTTTCTTATTACCAAACTTAGCACAAATCAGCTTGACTGCCGATGAGCAAACTTGGATTTTCTTAGCATTCTTCTTGGCTTATGCGATTAAGTTACCTATTTTCCCATTCCATACTTGGCAAGCAAACACATACGAAAAATCTCCTGCAATCGGAACGATGTTACTTTCTGGAATCATGCTTAAGATGGGAGTTTATTCTATATTACGTTGGCAACTTCCGTTAACACCGCAAGTAGATGAACGCGTCTTAAATACGGTTTTGGTTTTATGTATCATCGGAATTATCTATGCATCATTAATCGCATTACGCGAAACCAACCTAAAACGATTATTGGCTTATTCGTCAATGGCTCACGTTGGTTTAATTGCAGCTGGAGCTTATACGTTTACACAAGACGGAATGCAAGGAGCGGTGGTTCAAATGTTAGCACACGGAATTGTAATTGTTGCTTTGTTTTTCTTAGTTGAAATCATCTACAAACGTTACAGAACTTATGAAATTAAAGATTTAGGAGGAATTCGTGCACACGCAATCAAGTTTACTTCTTTCTTTTTAATCTTCTTATTCGCATCCATCGGTTTACCAGGAACTTTTAGTTTCATTGGAGAATTTACACTTTTATATAGTTTATCTCAAATCGGTTGGATTTACGCGATCCTTGGAGGTTCAACAATTATATTCGGAGCTTATTATATGTTAAAGATGTTTGAAGATGCTATTTTAGGAAAAACAAACGTAAAAACATTTGCAGATTTAAATAGTATTGAATTTTTGGTTTTATTCGTTTTAGCAGTTGCCGTTATCTTCTTCGGAATTTATCCTAAACCAATAACCGATTTATTATTTTTCTCTATTTAATAACTTACTAATCATTTAAAATGCATTCGGGCAACCGATTTCATTTAATTCAAAAATATTATGAATACATTAATTGCATTAGCAGGATTAGCTGTTTTAATTTTGGTTTTAGAAATCATAAACCTTCGTAAAACCATAGTACCACTAACCATTTTAGGTTTGTTGGCTGCACTTGGAATTACATTTTGTGATGTTCAAATACTTTCAGACAACTATAACAATATGATTGTTGAAACCAATTTCAGCAAAATGTTTAGTAGTTTGTTCATTGTCATAACGATTTTCTTAGTCGCAATGAGCCAAGATTTTTATAAAGAACAATACGAAAAGATTTCCGATTATATTTCCTTAAAAATATTTCTATTAATCGGTGCTGTATGTATGATTTCTTTCGGAAACTTAACGATGTTCTTTATCGGTTTAGAAATTTTATCAATCACGCTTTATATTCTTGCAGGAAGCAATCCAACAAAAATTAAAAGTAACGAAGCGGGAATGAAATATTTCTTACTTGGTTCATTTGCTTCAGGATTTATCCTATTCGGAATTGCATTGATTTACGGAGCAACTGCATCATTTGATTTAAACACCATTTCAAACGCCATTTTAAATCCAGAAACACCAAACTTCCTTTCTTTAGGAGTTGTTTTGGTAACCATTGGAATGTTATTTAAAATCGCAGCTTTCCCTTTCCATTTTTGGGCACCAGACGTATATCAAGGTTCACCAACCATTACAACGGCTTCAATGAGTACATTGGCAAAAGTCGCTGCAATGGCAACCTTATTTAAAATACATGCGATTTTTGAATCTTATATCTCAGAAGCATTTACCGTTCTTTTAATTTGTTTGGCAATCGTGACTATGTTTGTTGGAAACATCATGGCTCTAAAACAAGATAACATCAAACGTATGTTAGCCTATTCGGGTATTTCTCACGCTGGTTTTATGATGATTGCTTTGTTTAATACAGCTAATGCCACAGCAGAATTATTCTATTACGCAGCAGCTTATTCATTTGCGAGTATTGCAGCTTTTGCAATTATCATTGCCGTTTGTAAAAACTACAAAGACGAAAAAATCAAACATTTCAAAGGTTTGGGAAAACAAAATCCGATGATGGCAGCTGTTTTAACAATGGCTTTATTATCAATGGCTGGAATTCCAATATTTGCAGGTTTCTTTGGAAAATTCTTCCTATTTGATTCAGCCTTACAAAGCGGTCATTTAGAATTGGTAATCTTCGGTGTTATCAACTCAATCATTAGCGTTTACTACTATTTCAAAGTAATAAACCAAATGTATTCTCAAGAAGCAATTTCTGAATTACCAGAAACCAATCACAGTTGGATCTATAAAACCGTTGCTGTTTTAGCTATATTATTAAACATTGCAATGGGACTTTGTCCTTCTTCAATCTTGAATTTATTCTAAGTTAATTAGTTGATTTATATTTTTATTAAGAAAAGTCGGACGTTTGTTCCGACTTTTTTTATGTAATTTTATAAATCGAAATCTAAACTCTAATGACTATTCCGACCCGACATATTTCAGAAAATTCAACTGCCTTTTCAAGTTATTGGAATCCCAAAACAAGTATTTATTTTAATTCAAAACTTTCGAAAAATATAACTACCAAAGATGCAGAAAAATACATCAAGTATTATTTTGAAGTTGACGAATTAGGTGATGCCATTGCAGAAGAATATTTAGTAAAATACGGTTTCGCAAAAGGCATTGGGATGTTACATCAAATCATAGCTTCCTACCCAAATAACAAAGAAACGTATTCTGAAAACACACAAAAATTTCTCAAACAAATCTTTACCGTTCCAAGCTGGATAAATTACGATTTGATCGATGCAGGTTGTGATTTCAGCAACAGAACCGGAACTTCAGGTTTGGCAACCTTACGCGATTATTCGTTAATGGGCGGCTACGAATCATCTGCTATAAACAAACCTTTAATTTTTACAGGCGCTTTGAAAAAAGGTGCGGTTAAACGTCTTTCAGACACCGTAGTTTTCTGGGTTAATGTCACGGGAAAAAATCAATTAAAACTAAAAGAAAAAGGATTCTTTAGCGCCGTCACCACCCGATTAATTCATTCATATTCAAGGATTATGATAGAAAAAAATCCCGAATGGGAATCCGAACTTTGGGGACGCCCTTTAAATCTTTGGGATATGTTGGCTACCAATTTAGGCTTTTCAATCGCATATATCGATGGATTGAAGAAACTAAACTTCCATCCTACACAAAAAGAAATCGATGGAACCTTACATCTTTGGAAATACGTGGGTTATTTAATCGGAATTCCAGAACATCTTTTGGTCGAAAACGAACAACAAGCTGTTGATGCGCTGTTTCTTTGGAGTAAAACTCAAAAAGGAGCCGATACAGATTCGGTAGCTTTGGCACATTCGTTGTACACCGAACCTAAAAATGTTACTTTTACCAATTCGACCTTATTAAAAAACTTTGTTTACAAAACCAATCTCGGTTACAATTGGGAAATGCTCGGAACAGCAAGTTGTACCGAATTACAAATTCCAAAAACCAAAGCTATTTATTGGGTTAAATTCATCAAATGCATTAATACAATCGTTGAAAAATATGCTTTTAGCTCTGAAAAAAGATATAAAAAAATAGTTGCTCGCGGTTACAAACAACAATTAGAAGTTAGAGATTTATACCACAAAGAAAAGTAATTTTTATTAGAAGCTATTTCCAGCTTTCCGCTAAATCTAGCTTCCAACTCCAAATCTTTCAGCTGACGTTTCATCTTCTTCATCCGATTGCCAAGTGATATTTTTAATGGTAATCGAATTATTTAATCCAATATTATTAATCATTAAAAGCGCTTTACTAATAGAATCTCTAAAATTATGTCCTTCATCAAAATGTATCCAATATAACAATTCAAAGGAAAATCCACCATCAACTCCAATTTTCGTAACATAAAAATTGATTAAATTATTTGGTAAAAGATTCGAAAACTTTGAAGTTTCATCATTCAACAATTGCTTCAATTTAGGAACATCAATGAAATTTTGGACATCAGCTTGAAGACAAATTCTACGTTTTTTGTACTTAGAATAATTCATAAAAGTTCCACTATAAATCAACTGATTCGAAATATAAATCTCCTGCCCCGTTTTGTTAGATAAAGCTGTGGTTAACCAGCCAACCAATTCAACCTTTCCATAATGTCCATCAAGCTGAACCCAATCACCTTTTACAAAAGGCTTCTTAATAAAAAGCAACAAACCAGAAAAGGCGTTTGAAGCGATATCTTTTAAAGCAAAACCTGCAATAATTCCAACAATTCCAGCACCCGCAAGGATTTTAGAAAAATATTGCTCTAAACCAACAATTTTCAGAAATAAAAAATATCCAAAAATTAAAAATATGTAATATATAATTTTAGATAATAAATTTAAAACATCGGGATGTTTGCTTAACAGATTAGAATTTAATTTTAAAAATATTTTACGTGAAAGTCTTGCGATCAAAAAGAACAATAATAAAATTAAAAACGCAATAATCAGTTTTGCACCAATTTCTTCGGCATCAAACTCCCAACTTTTAAAAACTTTAACCAACGAATCCTTCATAAATCAAAATATTATGATACAAAGATAAATATCAAATCAACTTTAATCAGTAATTTTACATACCAAATCGAGAAATTATGTCAAAATTATTTGAAAAACTACATCTAAAGAATCATACATTACAAAACCGAATCATTGTTTCTCCAATGTGTCAATATACCGCCGAAGATGGATTTGCTCAAAATTGGCATTTAGTACATTTAGGTCAATATGCAATCGGAAAAGCGGCTGCAATCATTCAAGAAGCAACTGCGGTTTGCCCAGAAGGAAGAATTACTTTTGGAGATTTGGGAATTTGGAAAGATGAACATATCGTGAAACTTTCAGAAATCAATACATTTATAAAATCTCAAGGAACAATTCCTGGAATTCAGCTTTCACACGCTGGAAGAAAAGCAAGCACAAACAAACCTTGGATTAATCGCGACCAATTTAAACCAAACGAAGAAAACGGTTGGCAAACCGTTGCCCCATCTGTTCTTACGTTTAATGAAACGGATTGGCCGCCTACCGAATTATCAATCGAAGAAATTAAAACAATAGTAAATCAATTCAAAGCTGCAGCTGCAAGAGCCGTTAAAGCTGGTTATGAAATCATTGAAATTCACGGAGCTCACGGTTATTTAGCACATCAGTTTTTTTCGCCATTAACGAATTTAAGAAAAGACGAATATGGTGGTTCTTTTGAAAATCGAGTTCGATTTATTTTAGAATTAGTTGATGCCATAAAATCCGAAATAACCACACAATCCCTTTGGGTTCGTTTATCTGCTACAGACTGGGCAGAAGGCGGATGGACGTGTTTTGAAACAGTTAAACTTTGTCAGATTTTAAAAGAAAAAGGTGTTGAAGTAATGGATATTTCGACAGGAGGTTTGGTTCGTCATCAAGAAATCCCGGTAACAAAAAACTATCAAGTTCCATTTGCAGAACGAGTTAAAAAAGAAACCGGTGCAACAACTGGAGCTGTAGGATTGATTGATTCAGCTAAACAAGCTGAAGAAATTTTACAAAACAACCAAGCAGATTTGATTTTTGTAGCTCGTGAATTTTTAAGAAATCCACATTTTGTCTATCAAGCAGCAATTGATTTAGGCGAAGAAATCCCTTGGGCATCGCAATACGAAAGAGGAAAAGAATAATAAAAAAGGAAGTTTCAAAATCTGAAACTTCCTTTTACATTTATGGCATTACTTTATAAGTTGGGTCTTCATCAATATTAACTTCAATGATTCCTTTTGCATTTTTCAATAACAAAATTGAATCCGAACTTAAATGTTTTAAAATAACTTTCTTATTTAATTTAGCGTATTTTAAAGTCAATAAATTGACAGCTTCAATCGCACTCATATCTGTAATTCTACTGTTTTTAAAATCAACTATAACAACTTCTGGGTCATCTTGAATAGAAAAACTTTCATTAAATGAACTTATTGAACCAAAGAAAATCGGTCCAGAAACTTCATAAACTTTTGTGTTTTCATTAATCAAACTTGATTTTATTAAAATTCGTTTTGAACTTTCCCAAGCAAAAACCAAAGCTGAAATTATCACACCAACCAATACAGCCAGAGCTAAATTGTGCATAAAGATGGTGATTAGGGCAACCAAAACACTAATTAAAACATCTGATAATGGCATTTTTCGTAAACCTTTAAATGAAGCCCATTGAAACGTTCCAATAGAAACCATCATCATTACGCCAACTAATGCTGCCATAGGAATTTGTTCAATGAACGGAGCGCCTACTAAAATAATCAACATTATAGTCACAGCAGCAACAATTCCAGAAACTCGTGTTCTTGAACCCGAATTTAAATTCACAAACGTTTGCGCAACCATAGCACAACCTCCCATTCCACCAAAGAAACCATTTAAAATGTTAGCTCCGCCTTGTGCCATTGCTTCTTTGTTTGAACTTCCTTTGGAATTTGTAATTTCATCAACCATTGTTAAGGTCAATAAGGTTTCAATCAAACCAACTCCTGCCATTATTAAAGCAAAAGGAAAAATAATTTCTAGAGTTTCGAATGTTAATGGAACCATTGGAATATGAAAAGAAGGTAAGCTTCCTTCAATATTTGCGATATCAGCAACCGTCTTTGTTTCGATATTTAAAAAGTAAACAGCTGCGAAAACAACTAAAATCGCAATTAATGAAGCCGGAATTTTATTGGTTATTTTTGGGAAGAAATAAACCACCAAAATAGTCAAACCTGTTAATCCGATCATTGTATAAAGTGGTAATCCCGAAAGCCAATTATCAGTTCCTTGAATTTTAAACTGATTGATTTGCGACATAAAAATAATACAAGCCAAACCGTTCAAAAATCCGTACATCACAGGTTGAGGAATCAAACGAATGAATTTTCCAAACTTTAAAGCTCCAACTAGAAACTGAATAATTCCAGCTAAAATCAAAGTCGCAAATAAGTATTCAACTCCGTGTAAATTAATCAATGCAATCAAAACAACAATCGTAGCTCCTGCTCCACCAGAAATTAATCCTGGACGACCACCAAAAATTGCGGTAACAATTCCCATAATAACCGCACCGTAAAGTCCGACTAAAGGAGACAATCCAGCCAATATTGCAAAAGATAACGATTCAGGAATCATCGTCATAGCAACGGTTAATCCAGCTAAAATTTCAACTTTATAATCTATTTTTTTTAGGTATTGAACCTGTGAAAACACATCCATATTTTAGAATAAAGAGCAAAGATAAACTATTGGAAATACTTTATGTTTTTATCAAAAAATAAAAGTGGTAATTTTGCAAGCTTAAATTAAAATTATGAACAAAGGATTAATTGCTTTAGCTTTTGGTGGTTTAGCCATCGGGATGACCGAATTTACGATGATGGGAATTCTTCAAGACATTGCTAAAGATTTACATATTGCGATTCCAGAAGCTGCGCATTTAATTGCGATTTATGCTTTAGGTGTTGTTGTTGGCGCGCCAATTTTAGTGCTTTTTACAGGTAAATTTCCACCTAAAAAAGTATTGTTATTTTTAATGGTTTTGTTTTTCGTTTTCAATGGATTATTTGCCATTGCACCAACTCAAGAAACATTAATGATAACTCGATTTATGTCGGGATTACCGCACGGAGCTTTTTTCGGAGTTGGCTCAGTCGTTGCAGCTCAATTAGCTCAAAAAGGAAAAGAAGCTCAAGCTATCGCGATTATGTTTACCGGAATGACAATAGCAAATTTAGCAGGCGTTCCATTAGGAACTTACATCGGACATCATTATTCTTGGAGATATACGTATGCGATAATTGCACTTTTAGGATTGGTAACTTTTGCAGCCATTTACTTTTGGCTTCCAAAAACAGAATCTTCATCATCAAATGATGTCATTGGACAACTTTCGTTTTTTAAACGTTGGGAAGCTTGGCTATTAGTTGCGATTATTTCAATTGGAACAGGTGGATTATTCGCTTGGATTTCATACATCGGACCAATGGTGACGAATGTAGGAGGATTAGCAGAAAATCAAATTCCGATCATCATGTTTTTAATTGGATTAGGAATGTTCTTTGGAAACTTAATTGGTGGAAAATTGGCAGATAGTATTTCCCCAACCAAAGCAGCAATGGCATCGTTTACTGCAATGGCACTTTGTTTAATCGTGGTTTATTTCACAGCCGAATCTTATTATATGTCGTTTGTAATGGCATTTGTAACTGGAATGGTTTCATTTACGATTGGTTCATCGTTACAAATGATGTTAATCAATACAGCAAAAGGAGCAGAAACTTTAGCCGCTGCAGCAGGTCAAGCGAGTTTTAATTTAGGAAATACGTTAGGAGCTTATTTTGGAGGAATTCCAATTACTTTAGGATTAGCTTATAACTCCCCAGTTTTAGTTGGTGTTGGAATGGCTTTTTCAGGTGCGATATTAGCATTCATCTTTTTACGAACGGTGGTAAAGAAACAAGGAATATAAACAAAAAATGAGGTTATAACAACCTCATTTTTTTGCTCTATTTTATGTATTCATAATCGACTGGTAGCATATCACCTAATTTTAAATCACCAAAAAAACCTCCAAAAAACACTTGACTTGGATAAAGAAGATTTCCATTTTTATCGATTTGAATTTGTTCTGAATTCAATTGAACTATCGATTGATTTTTTGTTTTAGATTGTAACACATTTAAGTTTGTAGGAACTTCCTTTGTTGGTCCTTCTTGCCCTGCAACAATAACAAAACGTCCATCTTTTTTTGGAAGTTTACTCACATCAGGTACTTTCTTCATTGGCACTTTCAAAACTTGGATTGTATAACCTTCGTCATTTTCTTCGCTTTTAAAGAATTCTTTTTCATCCGTTGGAAGTGGACCTAAATAAAAAACAATATTATTAGCTTGAAGCTCATCTGTAGCCAAAGCTTTTAGAAAAAAAGGAATGCCGTTTTCGTACGTTTTTTTTCGCTTGTGCTTAACGCTTTTTTCATTGGAACTGACATCGGTATAAGAGCTATATCCAAAAAAACTACTTCCTTTGTAATTAAAGAATTCCAAAGAACGCGCATTGAAATTGGCTTGAAACTCTTCTAAGACAAATCGAATTTTATAATCTAAGTTTTTGTTTTCAATAATTAAAGGTTCTGAAGATTCAGCAAATAAAGTATTTGTTTTTCTATCGAAATAAAAAACGATTGCTTTCTCGTTTAAGATTTTACAACTTTTACCATTTGCAGTTGTTCCTAGAAAATACTTTTTGAAACATTTCATCATTTCTTTACGAGAAAAAGGTGAAGCGTCAATAATCATTTCAGCCAGGTTTTCATCGCTTGGTTTTAAGAAAATCGTAAGATTGGGATTATTTAAATCTTCTTTTGGAATTAAATAAGTTACGTATCCAACATAATCAATTACGACATTAT
>NZ_RQVQ01000049.1:17979-18232 GCF_003865405.1 Paenimyroides tangerinum | reverse complement strand
TAAGAAAAAATCATCTACAAGAAAATAGAAGAAAGAGAAAAGAAAAAAGACTCTAACTTCATCCAAAAAATAAATAAGAAAAGTATCTTAAATATGTTAACAAAATAAGCTTACCGCATAAGGCATATAGCCTACAGCGCGAAGCGAAAAGCTTAAGGTGGTTATTGCGTCGGGGCTCACCTCTTCCCATTTCGAACAGAGAAGTTAAGCCCGATTGCGCAGATGGTACTGCATTTTAATGTGGGAGAGTATG
>NZ_RQVQ01000049.1:0-17969 GCF_003865405.1 Paenimyroides tangerinum | reverse complement strand
CAATAGCACTCCTTTTTATAATAAAACATGCTGACTTTTTACGTCAGCTCGCTTTGTTTAATTGGTTTTAAGGCACGGATTACAAATCCGCGCGATCGGGTTCACCTCTTTCCATTTCGAACAGAGAAGTTAAGCCCGATTGCGCAGATGGTACTGCATTTAATGTGGGAGAGTATGACGTTGCCTTTTTTTTGAAAGTCCTTTACTGAAAAGTAAAGGACTTTTTTGTTATGTATAACTTTGTGAATTCTAAATCATTTTAGAGTAATAGCACTCCTTTTTTTAATAAAACATGCTGACTTTTTACGTCAGCTCGCTTTGTTTAATTGGTTTTAAGGCACGGATTACAAATCCGCGCGATCGGAGGGGATTGCGTATATTGTGATTACAATGTCTTTGATCTAGTTTACTCTTCTATTAAATAAGGAGTTAATTTATTTGACTTTGAATCATTCAAATATAAAGGTCGAGCAAGCTCTATTACTTCTAAAATGTAAAATGAAAATTGATTGTTAAGTTTATTAATCTCTAAACATTGAAAATCAATTGTAGTGAAATATTCATTTATAATATTTTCATTATTTATTAAAATTTTAATAAAATAAGAGAATTCATTTTCTCTAATACAATTAAAATCATTCTGAAGATCGAGCGAATTTTTAAAATCAAAATCAGCAACAGAAGTATTAAAAACTTTTTTTTCTTTAATTACTCCATTTTGTAAAAAATAAAACTCGGTTATATTCTTATTATTACTAAACAGATAAGAATAATTGGAATTTTCCAACATTAAATATATTGCATTATTATTTTCATTTAATTTTAATTTCATTAATTTATTAGTCAATGTAACATTTTTTTTTACTTTCTTTTCATATGCTATTTTTTTAAAAGTTCCGCAAGAAAATGAAATTATTGTTAAAATAAAAATTAAAACAAAATATAATAGTCTAATTTTCCAGTCTAATTTTTTTATATACTTCATAGCTAATTGTTATATAAGATTTTTTATCTCCGTAAAATTGTACTTTATTACTTCTAAGCCCTATTACAAATGCAGTTCCTCTAAATTTATTTGTATAATTATCACCCATTGTTGAAAAATCCGTATCAGAAGGATTAGCTAAACCAGATTTTCTGATCTGTGAAATACAAGGATGAATATGATAATGAAATTCAACTGCTGAATAATCTCTTAACACATAAATATCTCCATTAGTTTTTTTAAATTGAGACACAGTAGCTCTATAACCAGAATCACCATCTTTACTTGTGAATTTTTGAAACGTACCTCCTTCTTTCCAAAAACTTATTGACTTATCACCAAATATACTATGACCTCCATTTTCTCTACCTGTTTCATCTGTTTGATTAACTGAGCTGATAACAACTTCCATCTTTTTACCAGTCGGATTGGTTTTAAGGCACGGATTGCAAATCCGCGTTATCGGGTTTAAGGCACGGATTGCAAATCCGCGCTATCGGGGAGTATGTCGCTGCCTTTTTTTTGAAAGTCCTTTACTGAAAAGTAAAGGACTTTTTTGTTATATATAACTTTGTGAATCCTAAATCATTTTAGAGCAATAGCACCCTTTTTTATAATAAAACAAGCTGACTTTTTACGGTCAGCTCGCTTTGTTTAATTTGTTTTAAGGCACGGATTGCAAATCTGCAAAATCGGTTTTGTAAACAATGTAATTTGTATCAATACTTCTGAAACATTACTGTTAATTCTTAATTAATAAAAGTTGGTGAACCAAATTTATAGATGTTATATAATATTCTAACGCTATCTTTATTAACAGGAATCTCTACTTCATCATAGATAAAAAAAGTAATTATTTTCCTTCCTTTTTCATTGAAAGAATTTATATATAAAGTATCCTTTTTTTTTGCATTCGTCAAAACTCCATACTCAAAACCTTCTAAATCTTTAATATTTCCATTAAAGACTGAGTCTCTAATAATATAATATACATCTAAGTAACGGTTAGGATATTTATCAAATTCTTTATTTCCGAATTCATATTTAACTATATTCAACGTATCTGATTTTAGCGTATCAGCATGAAAAACAGTGAAATCAAAATCTTCAGATTTTTTGTTGTCATTAATGTCTTTATTCTCTGTTTTATTACATGCAACAAAAATGATGCATATTATAATGATTATTTTTTTCATAGTTATTTTTTTAATAAAATTCATCCTATTTAGTTCTTCCAATCTATAATCTTTTATTTGATATGTAGGGTGTCTAAATCTCGGAGCATCTTTAAGATTTGTAGTAGTTTCTTTTGTGAGAGTTTGTATAGTCTCAGGTATTATTCTTTTATAACTATTTGTTTTTAAAGTCTAATCGGTTGACTTGTGTCAATGGTTACTTTAGCTTCTGATATTTTAACTCCTAAATCTGTTACTTATAAAGCATTATTAAAAAAAGTAAATGAAGCTTTTACATGTTTAATATTACCAATTCCTTCACTTCTTTTAGTAAAACCTCCAGTCTGTACAGCCCTTCTACATTTGAGTATTCTTTTTGTTTTAGAAGGATTATTTTTCTTTCTGAGGAACTGATTTCTTTTTGCTTTTCCTTCATCATCATACATATAAAATCCACCATCAAAATTTTGATTTTAAACAATTGTTTCTTTTAGTGTTGATAACTATTTCGTTTAATATTTCAGTTCCATCCTCAGCATATTGGGCATTTGGTCGTGGATCTGAATTACCTCCAACTAAAGTACTAATATGTACTTTTAATTTTTTCCATCATCCATCACCGCTTATCCCCGTAGGATCATTCAAATTCACAGGATTATTATTCACGTACTGATAAGCCGTCATCGTTTGCTCCGCTAGCGGATCCACATTGATAAATGTACTAAAAATAACATAATACTAGTTCATCATACAATCATAAGTTGGATTTTGACGATTTATGCGGTGTTTTTTTTTTTACAGGAAGCTTCTAGTTTAGAATTTATTCTAGAATAAATTTTGATTTTATCTAGTAAAAAAAGGAATATTATCTAGAATAAATTGAAATATTATCTAGTAAAAAAGTAAATATTATATATATAAAGTTGAAAAGTTATATATATAATATTCTCAACTTATGCTGTGGTATTTATTTACAACTGCGTTTTGCAATAGGGATGGGAGCTTTGTTTGAGCTCTTTTGCAAATTTTTAATTTGCGAAAAGCGAGTGCGAACAGCCCGACCTGTAACGCAGTGGAAGGGATTGCCCTAGAATCAATTTTTATTCTGCTTAATATTCGGTAACTTTACTTTTCTAAATTTTTGATATGCGTTGGAAAATTAATGATTCGGTTGATAGAAATGCAGTTCGCACTTTGCAAGAACAATTGCAAGTGAATGAACTTATTGCGACTTTGTTGGTGCAACGTGGGATTGAAACGTATGAACAAGCACGCGCTTTTTTTCGACCGTCGTTAGCAGATTTACACGATCCGTATTTGATGAAAGATATGGATAAAGCCGTGCAACGTATAGAATCGGCTTTGGAAAACGAAGAACGCATTTTGGTTTTTGGTGATTATGATGTTGATGGAACTACTGCTGTTTCGTTGGTTTCGGCTTATTTGAAAACGCTTTCAGATAATATTGACACCTACATTCCGGATAGATATTTGGAAGGTTACGGAATTTCGAACAAAGGAATTGATTATGCTGAAGACAATGAGTTTTCGTTAATTATTGCGTTGGATTGCGGTATTAAATCGATTGATAAAATTGATTATGCTAAGGCAAAAGGTATTGATTTTATTATTTGTGACCACCATTTACCAGGAGATGAAGTTCCGGGTGCAGTTGCGGTTTTAGATGCGAAACAGAAAGATTGCAATTATCCGTATAAAGAATTATGTGGTTGTGGCGTTGGTTTTAAATTGATTCAGGCTTTAGGCCGAAATCGTAATCAAACGACTGAAGATTTAGTTTCGTATTTAGATTTGGTTGCAACAGCGATTGCTGCCGATATCGTTCCGATTACAGGCGAAAATCGCATTTTAGCGCATTTTGGTTTGCAAGTGATAAATTCTAATCCAAGACCGGGGTTGTTGGCTTTAAAGAAAGCGTATTCGATTTCGGAATTTACCATTACCGATGTAGTGTTTAAATTCGCACCGAAGATTAATGCCGCAGGGAGAATTAAACACGGAAACTATGCTGTTAAATTATTATCTGAATTTGATTTGGAACAAGCTCTTGAATTTGCCAAAGAGATTGACGAGTTTAATTCACATCGAAAAGATTTAGATAAAGAAATTACCATTCAGGCTTTACAGCAAATTGAAGATAATAACGAAATCGATTTTGCAACTTCTGTTGTATATGATCCGAGTTGGCACAAAGGTGTGATTGGGATTGTGGCTTCTCGTTTAATTGAAACGCATTATCGTCCGACTTTGGTTTTTACTAAAAGTGGAAATTATTTAGCTGCTTCGGCTCGTTCGGTTAAAGGATTTGATGTTTATGAAGCTTTGGAGGCTTGTTCTGAACATTTGATTCAGTTTGGTGGTCATATGTATGCAGCTGGAATGACAATTTCAGAGGAGAATTATCCGAAGTTTAAAACGCATTTTGAGGAAGTGGTGAAACAAACGATGCCAGAAGAATTGAAAGAACCTGAAATTTTAATCGATGCAATTCTTGATTTTAATGATTTGGACGATAAAACGCTTCGTATTTTAAAGCAGTTTGAACCTCACGGTCCAGAAAATATGACGCCTGTTTTTTTAACGCCAAATGTTTTTGACACCGGAAATGCACAAGGTTTAGGAAAAAACAATGAGCATCTGAAAATGTTTGTCAAGCAAGATAATTCAAAACCTTTTCCAGCAATTGCTTTTGGAAAAGGTAATTTGTATTTAGAAACAAGAAATCTTCGTTTGATGAATTTAGTGTATTCCTTATCTGAAAATCAATGGAAAGATAAAGTGACTTTACAACTTCAGGTTAAAGATTTTAATTTTTGTTAAATGATGTTATAATTGATTTAAATATGATTTTGTTCTTTGATTTATAACTATTTTTGCAGTGCAAATTTTAAATTATATTTTTTATTATGAGAGTAGCAGTTGTAGGAGCAACCGGAATGGTTGGTGAGATTTTGCTGAAGGTGTTAGCAGAACGTAATTTTCCAGTAACAGAATTAATTCCAGTAGCTTCTGAGAAATCGGTTGGTAAGGAAATCTCATTTAAAGATAAGAAATATAAGGTGGTAAATTTGCAAACAGCCGTAGAAATGAAACCAGATGTTGCTTTGTTTTCTGCAGGCGGAGAAACTTCTTTAGAATGGGCTCCAAAATTTGCAGAAGTTGGTACTACGGTTGTTGATAATTCATCGGCTTGGAGAATGGACCCGACTAAGAAATTGGTTGTTCCAGAAATCAACGCAAACGTTTTAACTAAAGAAGATAAAATTATTGCTAATCCAAATTGTTCAACGATTCAGTTGGTAATGGCTTTGGCTCCGTTACACAAAGCTTATAAAATTAAACGAGTAGTTGTTTCAACGTATCAATCAATTACAGGAACAGGTGTAAAAGCAGTTCAACAATTAGAGAACGAATATAAAGGTGAACAAGGTGAAATGGCTTATAAATACCAAATTCACCGTAATGCCATTCCTCATTGTGATGTTTTCTTAGATAATGGTTACACGAAAGAAGAAATGAAGTTGACCAAAGAAACTAAGAAAATTATGGCAGATGATTCTATCAAAGTTACAGCAACTGCTGTTCGTATTCCGGTTGTTGGCGGTCATAGTGAATCAGTTAATATTGAGTTTGAAAATGATTTTGATTTAGCTAAAGTTCGTGCTTTACTTCAAGAAACTCCTGGTGTTATGGTTCAAGATAATACCGATACAAATACATATCCAATGCCTTTATATGCAGAAGGTAAAAATGAAGTTTTTGTTGGAAGAATTCGTAGAGATGAATCTCAAGAAAACACATTAAATATGTGGATTGTTGCTGATAATTTACGTAAGGGTGCGGCAACAAATACCATTCAAATTGCTGAATATTTAGTAGCAAATAAATTAATTGGTTAAAAAATAACCATTCAAAATATATAAATTGAAGTTCTTGTTTATCAAGAACTTCTTTTCGTTTTTAAAATAACACAATGGAGAAACTTTGGTCGAAAGATTTTATCTTAACTAATTTATCAAACTTTTTAATGGCATTTGCGTTCTATTTAATCGGAACAACAATGCCGTTTTATATAGAAGAACAATTTCATACAACCGAATCTGAGACCGGATTAATTTTAGCGAGTTATATTATTGCGACGTTAATTTTGCGTCCGTTTTCAGGATTTATTGTCGACACATTTTCTCGAAAAAAAGTGTATATCATTGCATATTTTCTTTTTGTATTTGTGTATTTCGGTTATATGTGGGCTTCAACCATTACATTATTTATCATTGCCAGAATGATGCACGGTGGTGTTTGGAGTGTTATCACAACAGCGAGTAGTACCATTGCTATTGATGTTATTCCGGCTAAGCGAAGAGGTGAAGGAATTGGCTTTTTTGGATTAACAACCACTTTGGCTATGGCGGTTGGTCCGTTTATCGGATTGTATTTGTATGAACATTTTGATTTTGATTATAATTTTTATAGTACGATTTTCTTTGGAATTATCGGATTGTTAACCGCCTTGTTAATTAAAGTTCCCGTAAGAGAAATTAAAACGAAAACTGTAATTTCTTTAGACCGTTTTATATTGAAAGCGGCTATTCCAATTGGGATTAACTTACTTTTTACAGCCATTTGTTACGGAATGTTGTTTACTTACGCAGCTAAATACGGAATGCAACTGGGAATTGAAAACATTGGTTTATTCTTTTTATTTATGGCTGTTGGAATGATGGCTACACGTTTCTTTGCTGGAAAACTTTTAGATAAAGGTTATGTAAATCAATTAATGATTGCTTCTCAGGCTACCATTGCTTTGAGTTTTTTACTTTTTGGAATAGCAAATTCTGAAGTTTTGTTTTTTACATCTGCACTTTTTATTGGTTTTGGTTACGGAATCGCTTCTCCAACCTATCAAACGATGTTTGTAAATATGGGAACCAATGACCAGCGCGGAACAGCAAACTCAACTTTCTTTTCGTTTTATGATTTAGGAATTGGTTTAGGAATGGTTTTATCTGGATTTATGGCAACTTATTTTAATAATGAATTCAAATATTTATTTCTGATTTGTAGTGCTTCTGCAACTATCGGAATTTTCTATTATTTGCTTATTTCAAAGAATATTTATCGAATCAAAAAGAATAACTAGTTTAAAGATTTGTTAATTCCTTTAATATAAGGTTTATTATAAAATAGTAATCCTAACTTTGCAAAATGAAACAGAGAATGTTGTTTACGAATTTCTTAATGAGCATATTGGTCGTTTGTACCATTATGTATCAGTCTGTACATTCGTTAACTCACGTTCTCGAAGATATTCATCATTCTTATGTTACTGATGATTCAGATCATTCACATTCACATATAGACAGTAAACATTGTCACGTTTGTGATTTTACTTTCAGTCCGTTTACTTCGGTTGAATTTCAAACCTATACTTTTTTTAATCCAACACAAGTTTCTCAGAAGTATTTCTTTTCAGAACAAGCTTTTGATTTATCTTTTAATCAACATTCGTTTCTACGCGGACCACCTGAGTTTATTTAGACTTTAGATTTTTATAAACTAATTTTTGAATAATAAATGATGCGAATTTCAATCCTAATCATTTGTTTTTTTTATTCTGTATTGATGTTTTCACAAAACACCTTAAAAGGTAAAGTTGTTGATGCAAACGGAACGCCATTAAACAAATGTCATATCGATTGGAATACTTATTGTGCAACAACAAATCCCGATGGAACTTTTGAACTTCAAAACATTCCAAGCGGAACATTTAATCTACGTGTAAAATTAAACGGTTTTCAAACTCAGGATATTCTTGTGAATGTTCCTGAAACTAGCTTTATTGAACTTGTTTTGTTTACCGAAGAAGAAATGTTAGACGAGCTGATCATTTCAACCAATCAGCCAAAAACGTACAATGGTATTTCAGTTAAATCCAATCAAATTAAAGACAACTTCGCCGGAAGTTTAGCCAAATCATTAGAAAATGTTGCTGGTGTTACCGCTATGGAAATCGGTTCGGGTGTTTCAAAACCTATGATTCGTGGACTTGGTTTTACACGAATTGCTGTAACCGAAAATGGAATTAAGCAAGAAGGGCAACAATGGGGAGCCGACCACGGTTTAGAAATTGATGCACTTCAAGCAGAAGAAGTTGAAATCATAAAAGGTGTTGGCGCTATTGCTTACGGAAGTGATGCGATTGGTGGCGTAATTCGAATTAATAATGAGAAAATTCCACAAGAAAATTCCACTTCAGGAAATGTAATTCTTCACGGAAAAACAGTGAATGATGCAATAGGAGCTTCGTTTAATTTTCAGCATAGAAAAGAGAATTGGTTTTTTAAAGCCAAATTTTCAGGAGTTGATTATGCTGATTTTAAAGTACCAACTTCTGAAGTAAATTACCTAAATACCAAAATTCCTATTTACAATAATCGAATGAAAAATACGGCGGGAGATGAATATTCGGTGTATTTACAGGGAGGTTATGTTTCCGATTCGTTTCAGTCTATTTTGAGTGTTTCTAACTTAAAAAGTAAAATTGGTTTTTTTGCAGGCGCTCACGGAATTCCTTCCGTTGGAGCTGTTACGGATGATGGTAATTATCGCGATGTTGGTTTTCCGTATCAAACGGTGAATCACTTTAAAGTTACAAGCTCAAACAAATGGAAAAAACCGCATAGCGAGTGGAATGCTATTTTTTCGTTTCAGCAAAATCACCGTCAAGAATGGAGTTTGTTTCATTCGCATTATAGCAATCAACAAGCACCAAGTGTAAATCCGAATTTGGAATTAGACTTTGTCTTAAATACGTTAGATTCTCAAGTCAATTATTCGTTTGAAACCGGATTGGACCACGAAACCACTTTTGGATTCCAGCAAAATTTTCAACAAAATAATGTTTCGGGTTACAGTTATTTACTTCCAGAATATAACAGAAATAATTTAGCTTTTTATGCCAATCACGAATGGTTTGTCTCGGATAAAACAACTCTTGATTTTGGTGCTCGATTAGATTATATCGATATGAAAACCAAAGGTTATTTTGATTCGATTTTATATGATTATTTAATTGCTACTGGAAAAAATGAAACTACAGCGAAAGAAAATGCGCAACGAAGTTCAGATGTTCATAAAACCTATTTGCAAACCAATTTTGCATTCGGACTTTCGTATGTTATGCATCCAAAATGGAAGTTGAATTTCAATATTGGAACTAATTTCAGAGCACCAACAGCAATGGAATTAAGTGCCAACGGAATTCATCACGGAGCTTTCAGACACGAGAAAGGAAATCCGAATTTAAAAGTAGAACGCGGTGTTTCGTCTGAAATTGGATTGACGTTTGAGAACGATAATTTCAAATCCACATTAAGTCCGTATGTATATTATTTCAGTAATTACATTTTCTTGAAACCAACCGGAACGTTTTCTGTACTTCCTCACGGCGGACAAGTTTATGAATATGCGCAATCCAAAGCTTTGATTACAGGTTTTGAATATGCCATTCAACAAAAATGGAATTCGTTTACTTTAAACGCAACTTTCGAATATTTGTATAACAAACAATTAGATAATCCGAAAGGAAATTATCCGTTGCCATTTTCAACACCAGTTAACTTGTTTGCGGAGCTTTCGTATGCATTTAAAGATTCTGAAATTACCAAACAATCTATAGTTTATCTAAATACAAAATGGGCGAGTGCTCAGAATAGAATTGCTCAAAACGAAGAGAAAACACCTGGTTATACCATTTTTGGTGCGGGTTTACAATCTGAAGTTAAAATCGGAAAAGTAAAACCAATCATTCGTTTACAAGCCAATAATTTATTTAATACCAAATATTACAATCATGCGAGTTTTTATCGAGCTATTGAAATTCCAGAATTAGGAAGAAACATTCAATTGATGATTCAAATTCCATTTTAACCTTTAAATTTTATAAAAATGAAAAATATCAAAACACAATTATTCAGTTTATTATTTGTTTCAATCGCATTTGTTTCTTGTTCAGATAGTGATTCTTCTGATTTAGATACACAGAAACCAACTATTTCTATTCAAAGCCCAACGGATCACCAAGAAGTAGAGCCAGGATCAGAATTAAATATTCAAGCATTATTTCAAGACGAAACAGCTTTGGCAAGTTATAAAGTTGAAATTCATGCTGCCGGAGATGGGCATGAACACCGAACCATTGCTTTGGATAATAAAGTCCCTTTTACTTATGAAAATGTTTTCCAGATCGAAAGCAATCCAAAATCATATCAGGTAGATTATTCAATTTCAATTCCAGAAAATGCAAAAGAAGACCATTATCATGTTGGGATTTTCTGTATAGATGCTGCCGGGAATCAAAGCCAACAATTCGTAGAGATTTTTATTGGACACGAACATAATCACTAAAAAAAAATTTTGCATAGTTTTTGTTAGTATATTTGAGAATTAAATTTTAATAAATCATGAAAAATATATTATACACATTTTTATTAGTAGGAACTTCATTGTTATTAGGATCTTGTTCTAATGACGAGGATACTGAAGCTCCTAAAGTCGAGATTATAAATCCAGAAGAAAATCAAGTTGTTTTTGTAGGAGATATTTTAAAAACGAAAATGAGTTTTAAAGATGATTACGGAGTTCGTTTCTATTCTTATGAAATTTTTCATAAAGATGGTATTGTACCTGGCGAATTTACTTATAAAAAAGAAATAGAGATCAATGTACCAGCAAATGAGTTTGAGATTTCTCCTAGTGTGACTATTCCAATTATGACTAAGGATTCTATTCCTACTGCAACAGGAGATTATATTCTTAGAGTTTTGGCGGTTGATTGGTATAACAATAGTAATTACGTTGATCGAACTTTCAAAATTGAACCAAAAATTGTTGAATAATAATTTTCTGTTAGCTATTACGATATTTAAAACTTGCCCATCTCGGCAAGTTTTTTTATTTTGCATAAGTTTAAAATTAATAAAAATGAAAAAATTAAGTTTTATACTTATATCTTGCGTTGGTATAATAGGATGTTCACCTGATTATATTGATAACGCTCCAATTGTTATTAATCCAATAGAAGAAGAACCTGAAGAACCTGCACCTGTTAGTTCTAACTTATTATTAAGTGAGACGACTTGGGAGCATTATAAAGATGTCTATCAATACGATTCTCAGCGACGATTTGTCTCGATTGTTTCAACAGATACAATCTCTAATTTAGTGACAAGTAGTTTTGAATTTCAATATAATGGAGATCAAATTCAATCTATTATTTCAAAAACTTTTGATACAGCGAATCAACAAAATATAATTACTAATCAAACTCAATATAATTATAATTATATTTCAAGTCACGAAATTGAATGTGTAAGAATTAGTACAAATTTTGCTACAAATAGTACTTCAGAAACCACTTCAAATATAATATTAGATAATCAAAGTAGATTAATTGCTAAAGATTCTTATACTTTTGAGTATGATAATGCTGGAAATTTAATTAAAATGAATTACCCTATAGGATTTGAAGAGTTTATCTATGATTCCAAAAGAGGCTGTTATTCAAATGTTTTAACTCCAAGTTGGATTCTACTTTCGTTGTATGGCTATGGCTTTGAAAATGGATTGATTAATAATAGATTAACTAAGAAATATATTTATCATTCAAATCCTGAAGATACCAATATTTACACGGATACTTATATCTATAACCAACTAGATTTTCCAATTAAGAAAACACATATGACTTCTTTCGGTGAAGTTTTTGTAACATTTTTTAAATATCAAACTTTTGAATAATGAAAAAATTAGTAAGTTCCATTTTTATTGCTGCAGCTATTGTTTCATGTAATAAAACAGAAAACGCAAATATGCAAGAAAAGTTAACCTATCCAGAAACTCGTAAAGATACTGTAGTAGATGTGTATTTTGGTGAAGAAATCTTAGATCCGTATCGTTGGTTAGAAGACGATCTATCTGAAGAAACAGCTGCTTGGGTAAAAGCAGAAAACGAAGTTACTTTTGCTTATTTAGACAAAATTCCATTTCGCGAAGCTTTAAGAAAACAGTTAGAAGAAAAATGGAATTACGAAAAAATCGGAGCTCCTTTTGTAGAAGGTGATTATACCTATTATTATAAAAACGACGGATTACAAAATCAATCGGTTTTGTATCGTAAAGATAAAGCTGGCAAAGAAGAAGTTTTCCTAGATCCGAATACATTTTCTAAAGATGGAACAACTTCTTTAGCCGATGTTTCTTTTACGGAAGATGGAAGTTTATTTGCTTATGCGATTTCTGAAGGAGGAAGTGACTGGAGAAAAATAATCGTTTTAAACACAAATGATAAATCGGTTGTTGGAGAAACCTTAATCGATGTGAAATTCTCAGGTATTTCTTGGTACAAAAATGACGGTTTCTATTATTCAAGTTATGATAAACCAACTGGAAGTGAACTTTCTGCAAAAACGGATCAGCACAAATTATATTATCATAAATTAGGAACTTCTCAAAAAGAAGATAAGGTTGTTTTTGGTGATAAAACAAAACGTAGATATGTTGGTGGTTATGTGACCGATGATCAAAATTATTTAGTGATCACTACTGCGAATGCAACATCAGGAAACGAATTGTATATTCAAGATTTAAACAAGCAAAATGCGCCAATCCAAACGATTGTAACAGGTTTTGATAATGATTATTCAATCATCGATTCAAAAGATGGGAAAATGTACATCGTAACAAATTATCAAGCGCCAAACCAAAAGTTAATGGTTGCTGATGTAGCCACTTTAGCAAATAAATCGACTTGGAAAGATGTGATTCCTGAAACAGAAAATGTTTTAGATTTGTCAAAAGCTGGTGGATATTTCTTTGCGAATTATATGAAAGATGCCGTTTCTGTTGTTCAACAATATGATTATAACGGAAAATTGATTCGTGATATAAAGTTACCTGGTTTAGGAACTGCTTCAGGATTTGGAGATAAGAAAGAAGCGAAAGATTTGTATTATTCATTTACAAATTACATCACACCAGGAACCATCTATAAAATGGATATTGCTTCAGGGAAATCTGATGAATTCCAAAAACCTAAAGTGAAATTCAATCCAGAAGATTACGAATCAAAACAGATTTTCTATACATCAAAAGATGGAACAAAAGTTCCAATGATTATCACGTATAAAAAAGGAACAAAATTAGATGGAACAAATCCAACGATGCTATATGCTTATGGCGGATTCAATGTTTCGTTAACGCCAAGTTTTAGTATTGCTAATGCGGTTTGGTTAGAAAATGGTGGAATTTATGCTGTTCCTAACTTACGAGGAGGAGGAGAATATGGTAAAAAATGGCACGATGCCGGAACGCAAATGAAAAAGCAAAACGTGTTTGACGATTTCATTGCGGCAGCTCAATATTTAATTGATAACAAATATACATCTTCAGAGAAATTAGCAATTCGCGGAGGTTCAAACGGTGGTTTATTAGTTGGGGCAACGATGACACAACGCCCAGATTTAATGAAGGTTGCTTTACCTGCAGTTGGAGTTTTGGATATGTTGCGTTACCATACATTTACTGCTGGTGCTGGTTGGGCTTACGATTACGGAACGGCTGAAGATTCTAAAGAAATGTTCAACTATTTAAAAGGATATTCGCCAGTTCATAATGTAAAAGCAGGAGTTGCATATCCAGCAACGATGATTACAACTGGCGACCACGATGATCGTGTAGTTCCAGCACATAGTTTTAAATTCGCTGCTGAGTTACAAGCTAAGAACGATGGTACAAATCCAGTGTTAATTCGTATTGATGTAAATGCAGGTCACGGAGCAGGAAAATCTGTGCAACAAACCATCAATGAAAATGCCGATATCCAAGCATTTACACTTTGGAATATGGGTGTTTCGAAATTGAAGTAAAAGTTTTTTTGAAATTTTATATGTTATGAATTCTTTTTTTAAAAGTAGTTTGTTCTTGTTGACTTTATTAATTGTTAGTTGTAATAAGAATGATTTTAATGATAAATCTAAAAGAAATCTGAATTGGGCATATTTGGTTGATGAAAGTTCGGGTAAAGGATCTTGGATTCCAGTATTAAAAGAGACTACGGTTGAGGATGGAGTTTTTTATATGTTTTATTCTAGTGGAGAAATTTATAAAAAAGGAAAACTTAGAAATAAAAAAAGGGTTGATACCACTTATATCTATAATGAAATTGGAGAAGTGATTAGACTCCGTGTTTATCAAAGAGACACTACTTTCGATGTTTATCTTAAAGATGGAAATTATATAGAAAAATTTCAAAATGGCGACATATTTCAAAAAGGAAAACTCTCAAATGGTGTTTTTAATGATGATTGGATTAGATATTATGAAAATGGTGAACCAGAATTTATTCAAGAGCTTAAAAATGGAACGGGTAAAATAACCTGGTTTTATAATGATGGTTATATTTCTGCAGTAGCAAATCGTTTGAATGGATTAACAAATGGAGAGGTTAGACATTGGTATGATAATGGGTATCTAAGAGAAATTTCTTATTGGAAAAATGGTGTTCAAGAAGGTTTAGTGAAAGAATTTTTTAATGATGGGAGTATTAAATCTCAAATGAATTTCAAAAATGGTAGGTTTCATGGAGTGTCTGAAGAATGGTATGAAAATGGAAAAATGAAGATGAGTAATACTTATAAAAATGACACTTTACATGGTGAAAAATTACAATGGAATATTAATGGTCAGTTAGAACTTAAGGGTGTTTATATTAATGGAATTTTTCAAGGATCTGTTATAGGATATCATAAAAATGGTAAAATATCTAGAAGAGGATTTGTTTTAGATGAAAAGCCAGATGGGACTTGGGAAGATTTTGATGAAAATGGTAAATTAATTAAAAAAAAGATTTTTAAAGATTTTCAATTAATTGAAGAAATAAGATATTAATTAAATTATTTTCGATCCCAAATTTTATTCATAAATCCATCATTTTTTAATGGTGGATTTTTTTATATTATAATTTTAAGAAAATATATATTTATAGAAAAGAATTTTATGGAATTTTCTTGGGGTACTGTAGCTACCGATACTTGGTTTACAAATATTTTAGATGTATTATTTTTTGGTTCTCTAAGTTTTTTAATAAGTTTGATTTTTTATAAAGGAATTTATTTGATGGAACGATTTTTAAAATTTTGTATTCATCATTTTATAACTTATGGAGGATTAATAGTACAATTTATTTTTATTCAAAGTTTTTATATTACAATTCGAACTTTAGGTTATTCAAAACTTCCTTTAGTTGTTGAGAAAATTATCTTTTTTATCTTTCATTTAGCAATTTGTTATTTTTGGTTGTTTCTATCATGGAGTTTTCTAAAGCGTAGAGTGAATAAAATTCCAAACAGCTTTTGGATTATTCAAATTGTCTTTGTTTTTGCTGTAGCTGTAAATTCCATTCTTAATTTAATGCCTACTTTTTTTAATCATAGCGAAAGAATTTTTCCTACACCTCTTCCATTTCTAATATATGATCCATTTAAGTAGTGCTATTAAATAACTTAAATGTTAAAATATTCAAAAGTCAGCATTCTGTGCTGACTTTTTTATTTACATTTATTTTAAAATTGTTATAAAAAGAAAATATGTTACATCGTTTATTATTGCTGACCTTAATGCTGTTTTGTACTACAAGTTTATTTGCTCAAAACACCATTGAAGAAACCACTTTAGATGAATTAGAAATCGCATCAAAAAGGAAGAGAAAAATTAAGAAATATAAAATTGATGGAATAAATCCTGAATTTCAAGTTCTATCAAAGGATAATTTTTTTATTACGAAATATGATAATTTACCAAAAGGAAAAATTATATCTGCAACCTTTTATTTTAATACTTGGGCTCCTAATCTTCTTAACTCAATAAATGACGATTTTAAAACAAATTATAAAGATGTTGATTTAGGAATCTTAGTTTATGAAATGAAGAAAGATGGAACTTTAGGAAAAATGATAAGTGATTCTGAAGTTAATTTTACAGTTAAAAAAGAGCACCGAGGCGAATTGAAAATTGATGTTTCTGAAATTGATTTTCCTACAGGTGATTTTTTTATGGGAATAAAAGTGCTTTCTGAATGCAATGCAGATGAGGGGAATTTTTTTATTAGAATATGTGAAACCGATAAAACATTTTCTTATGAAACATTTCTTTCAAAAGCAAATGCCAAAGACAAGTCAATTACCTTAGCTCAACAACCTTTTGCTTTAAAAACAACTTTAGAAATTGAACAATAATATGATTCGAAATTTACTAATTATCATTCTCGTCGTTTGTGGTTCAAACTTAATTCAAGCTCAAACTACCATTGAAGAAACCACTTTAGATGAATTAGAAATTACATCAAAAAGGAAGAGAAAAATTAAGAAACATAAAATTTCGGGGAAACCGGCTTTTAATGGTATTTCACAAGATGAATTTATTGTAACTAATGTAAATCAACTTCCAGAAGGAAAAATAAAATCAGTAAGTTTTTATTTTAATACATCATTTGTAGATTTTGCTGATTTAGTTTCAGGAAAACAATTTGATGTTAATTATCTCGATGTTGAATTAGGTTTATTGGTTTATGAAATGGGTATTGATAATCAATTAGGAAATTTGATTAGCGATTGTGAAATTAAATTTATTGTACCTCATCATCATAAAGGAGCTTTCAAAGTTGATATTTCTTCGATTGATTTTCCTGATGAAAACTTTTTTATCGGATTTAAAGTTTTGTCAGAAACGAATAAAGACGAAAACAATTTATATATGCGTTTGTTTGAAAGTGATTCATACGTTTCATATTCAGAAATATGGATGAAAAATTTTTCAAATCCTGAAAAAGAAACAAAAAAAATAATTTCAAATTTTGCACATCTAAAAATGACATTTGAAATCGAACAATAAAAAATCCATCACGATTGGATGGATTAGTTTATTCTGTCACTGAAGGATGATCGCCGTTTGCGAATGTAAATTTCACTGACTTCTTTGGATATTTTTCAAACGAAATATCACTTGGATTCGTTATCAATTTTTTGATACTGATTTTATCTCCCAATTGGAAACCAGCAGTAACCATTTTGTAATCTAATAAATAAGGACCACAGAAAAAATTTCCTTTTTCGTCTTGCTCAATAATTCCTTGATAAAGACCTTCTTTTGTTTCTTTTCCCATAAAGCTGAAAATTAAGTTGCAAAGATACAACGACAAATCGGATAGTTTAGTATTTATTTCTAATCACAGAAATATTATTCTGCGGGTTCCCAAAGTTCAATTTTGTTTCCATCTTCGTCTAAAATGTGAGCAAATTTCCCATATTCATGGACAATTAAATCTCCAATAATCGTAACTCCGTTTGCTTTTAATTGTTCGATTAATCCTTCGATGTTTTGTACGCGATAATTAATCATAAAAGGTTTTTCTGATGGCGCAAAATAATCACTTCCTTTTTTTGTCGGACACCATTGCGTTGATTCCAATTGGTCTGGATTGTCAATGTTTCTGCTTTCGAAAGTAGCTCCCCAATCGCTCACATTCATATTTAAATTTTTAGCATACCATTCGCGAGTAGCTTTTGGATTTTCAGTAAAAAACATAACGCTTCCAATTCCGTTAACTTTAGGTTCTTTTTTGTTGTTCATTGGTTGAATAATTTTCACAAGTTTACTAAAGTTTTTAATACAAACCTGAATTCGATTATTAATACAAAGCTAACTGACTGGAATTTAGATGTTCAAATTTAATG
>NZ_RQVQ01000048.1 GCF_003865405.1 Paenimyroides tangerinum | reverse complement strand
TTCTTATTCAAAATTTACCAAACTTTTATTCGGAAAGTACGTCCTAAAATTGCGTACAACATTTATATAGGCGCAATATACAAAATATATTAAAAAATAAAAATATTTTGTTAACTTGCATATATGTAATAGGATAGCTATTATTTTTTTGTTGCGTATTTTGTATTGTTATAGAAATATAAGCGAAGTAATATTTTATTTAATGATTGAGTTTTTTCTAAATATAAAAGTTTTTGAAGGTGAACATCGAGAAAAAAATGTGCTTTGGATTCGTATGCCTAATAATCAATTTTTCAAAGATTTTCTTAAATCAAATCTTCCTACTGCAAGATGGTCAAATACTTTTAAATGTTGGTACGTACTCGATTCTTCTGCTAACAGGAATTTTCTTCAAATCGAACCAAAAAAATACGATGGAAAATCACTTTATGATAAAATTCATCCTATAAATCATTTTCAATTAAAACGATTTATTGAGCAACTTCGGTTAAAAGCTTATAGCGAAAGTACAATTAAAACGTATACGGTTGAATTTGCACAATGGCTTTATGCTTTAAAGGATTTTCCGGTTTTGAATTCAAACTCTGAACAGCTTAGGAGTTATCTTTTGTATTGTATTACCGAATTGAAATTGTCTGAAAATCAAATTCATTCGAGATTAAATGCTCTTAAATTTTATTACGAAAAGGTATTGATGCAAGAATCTTTCTTTTTTGATATTCCTCGTCCTAAAAAGGTAAGTTCGCTTCCTAAGGTTTTTTCTACTAACGAAATTAAACGCCTTTTTCAAGTTACTACTAATCTAAAACATTTATTAATTCTTAAAATGGGTTATGGTTTAGGACTTCGGGTTAGTGAAATTGCTGCTTTAAAAATTGGAAATATTGATTCGGACAGAATGTTAGTTCATATTCAAGATGCAAAAGGAAAAAAAGATAGATATGTTCCGTTGCCTCACACTATTTTAGAAGAACTTCGAACGTTTTATAAAGAATATAAACCAGTTGTTTATTTGTTTGAAACACGTCCTAAAAATGCTATTTCTGTACGTACAATTCAAATGATTTTTAAGATTGCTAAAGATAAAGCTAATATTAAAAAGACGGTTGGTGTTCACGGATTACGACACAGTTACGCAACGCATTTGTTGGAATACGGAACCGATATGTCGATAATTCAAAAACTTTTGGGACATAATAGTGTAAAAACAACTACGGTTTACGCAAAAGTTACAAATACTATTTTTAGTAAAATTAAAAGTCCATTAGATGAATTATAAAAAAAGGTCTTGAACTTTAAATTCAAGACCTTGATTTGTTTATATATTTTTGTTTTGTTCTTTTTCATCTCCGACAATACTTCTAATACTTGGCGGATTTTCGTTTTTCTTTTTCATTTTTAAGTTCAAGAATTCAACTAAAACAGAGAATCCCATCGCAAAATAGATGTATCCTTTAGAAATATGTTGGTCAAAACCTTCTGCTAATAACGAAACTCCGATTAATAACAAGAATGATAAAGCTAACATTTTTACGGTTGGATGTTCGTTTACGAATTTAGAAACAGAACTTGCTGATATCATCATAACGATAACTGCAATTATTACTGCAGCAATCATAACTTCTATGTGTTTGGCCATTCCAACAGCTGTGATTACAGAATCTAAAGAGAAAACGATGTCCAAAACTAAAATTTGAGCAATGGTTCCTGCAAAAGAATGTACTTTTACTTTTCCGTCTTCTTCAACAACTCCTTCAATTTTATGATGAATTTCAACTGTTGATTTATAAATTAAAAATAAACCTCCAATTAATAAAATTAAATCTCTACCAGAAATTGCTAGTTTTTCTATCCATTCGGGGTCAGTTATACCGACTAATGTTCCTAAATTGAATAGAGGCGTAGTTAAACTCATAACCCAACTCAATGAAAATAAAAGTAAAACTCGTGTAAACATAGCCAAGAAAAGTCCTAATTGTTGGGCTTTCTTTTGTTGTTCTTTCGGAAGTTTTCCTGAAAGAATTGAGATAAAAACAATGTTATCTATTCCTAAAACTATTTCCAACAAAGTTAAAGTAAATAATGCAATTAAAGCATCAGGTTGTAAAAAAATTGAAAAATCCATATATTAACTTGAAGTTTTTTTAATTGTTCCTTTTTCTTTGGTTTTCGAACCAACAATTCCGTATTCAAACTTATATTCGTCACCAGAAGTGCTCAAAATTTTCATATGAACTGCCTTTTTTTCTTGCATATTTTTAGGATGTAATTTCTCTAAAACATATTCACAGTCGTTTATCCAACGGATTGAAGCGGTATCTTTTTTTCCGTTATAAGTTTCGATTTCTATCGAATCGTTTCTAACAAAAGTTGAACTGTGTTTTACGCCATCAATTTCCTGTTCAAAAACAAATGTTCCTGTTTTGAAATCAGCACAATTTCTTTCTTGATTGTAGCACGATGTCAAACTTACCAATCCTACTGCAAAAAATATCTTCTTCATTATTTTTGTATATTATCGTTAAAAAATCCTTTTACCATAGTTACAATTCCTCTAAAAAATAAGAACATTGAAAACAAACAAATCAAAATTCCAATTGCTAAAATCGGATAATAAAACGGATGTCCTTGATTCTTAAAAGATGAATTAATTACAACTGGTCCAATAAACATTAAAGGAATTGCCATAGAAACTTTTCGGATTCCTTTAAAAACGGTTGCTTTATCAAATTCTGGTGCTGCCATTATTTTGTATGATTTTTAAGAACATTATCAACATTCCCATAGATTTCTAAAAGTTTTTTTGCTTCAATTAAATCGATTTGTAATTCGTCAACCAACATCATTTGTGCACGATGAACCAATTTATCGTTCGAAAGTTTCATATGAACCATTTTGTTTCCTTTTACTTTTCCCAACTGAATCAAAGTTGCAGTAGAAATCATATTTAAAACTAATTTTTGCGCAGTGCCAGCTTTCATACGCGAACTTCCAGTTACAAATTCGGGACCTACGACAACTTCAATCGGAAAATCTACAGACAAAGCCAATGGACTTTCAGGATTACAAGTTATGCAAGCTGTTGGAATATTGTTTTCTTTACAAAAATGCATTCCACCTAAAACATAAGGAGTTGTTCCAGAAGCAGCAATTCCAACTACAAAATCATTCGAATTAATATCAAAAGCTTGTAAATCAATAGCCGCTTGTTCGGTGTTATCTTCAGCATTTTCAACTGCTTTTCGAATTGCAATATCTCCTCCTGCAATCAATCCAATAACCATATCAAACGGAACACCGTAGGTTGGTGGACATTCCGATGCGTCTAAAATACCTAATCTTCCTGAAGTTCCTGCACCGATATAAAACAAACGGCCACCATCTTTAAGTTGTGATACAATTTTTTTTACTGTATTTTCAATTTGAGGTAAAGCTTTTTCAACCGCAATTGGTACGGTTTGGTCTTCTCTGTTAATGTTGATAAGCAATTCACTTACAGACATTTCTTCTAAAGAATTGTAATGCGATGCGGATTCGGTTATTTTATTGAAAGTCATTTTCTTAGTAATAATCAACAAATTTAAAATAAATAATGAAGCTTTCGATGTTAAATAACTAATATTTAGAAATGATTTCTTGAAAAAAAGCCTACTTTTGCTGCTTAATAGTAGGCCGCCTTATCGCTGGTAGCAATATCAGAGGAAAGTCTGGGCACCATAGAGTAAGCTTAGCGGGTAACGCCCGTCCGCCGTGAGGTGAGGACAAGTGCAACAGAAAGGATGTACAGGTAATGCTGTAGTGAAATCAGGTAAACTCTTTGCGGTGAAATGCCATGTAAACTAACGTTTGAGGGCTACTCGCTTGATGTTAGAGGGTAGGCAGATGGAACTTTTGAGTAATTAAAAGTCTAGATAAATGATAAGGAAAAGCACTTCAAAAGAAGTGCTTTTACAGAACCCGGCTTATAGGCCTACTATTTTAATAATTCTTCGATAAAATTTACAGTATCAATCCAAGACCTTTTACTGCTGATTTCATTATAATCCTTTGATTCTGGATTTGTAAATGTATGTTTACTATTTCCGTAATAATTCATCTGCCAAATCGCATTTGTTTGATTCATTTCAGTAATTAAATTTGATATATCTTCAGAGCTTACTAAATCATCATTTGCACCGTGTTCAATTAAAATTTGAGGAATTATTTTATTGTTTCTATTAAGACCATTAGTTAAACTTCCATGAATGGATACAACACCGTTCACTTTTAAATTTCCACGAGCAGCTTCTAAAGCTCCGGTTCCTCCAAAACAATAACCAATTACAATAATTTTATTTGGATTTGCTCCATTTTCAATTAAGGTTTCCAATGCAAGTTGAATTCGATGTTGGTATGCTTTATGATCCGCTTTATAAAGTGTAGTTATTTTTTTCGCTTCTTCAATATTTGTAGGAATATTTCCTTTTCCATAAATATCTGCTATCATTGATAAATAACCTTTCTCAGAAAGATTTAATGCAGCCGTTTTTGCTTCATTATCAATTCCCATCCAAGCAGGTAGAATTAAAACTGCTGGTTTATTGTTCTCAGATTTTGACGTGATTAATCCATTTAATTCTTGATTATTATCGAAATAAGTGATTTGCTGTAAATTTTGTGCCATTGAATTTATTGCTAAAGAGGTAATTAATATTAATATGATTTTCTTCATTTGATGAATACTTTAAGTTATTGAACGACTTTAAAAATACATATTTTTTTTGTATATAATATAATAAAAAAATTAATCAATTTTATATTTAGATTTTTTAATTATAATGATTATTCATAAGTTTTCTCTATTAGATTGTAGAAAATTAACATAGTTTAATAGAGTTTTTTTGTTTTTTTTTAGTAATTTTATAAAAATTAGATGTTTAAAATTTTAATAAATTTATATTTATGGAAAACAATATGAATGATATCAGTAAATGTCCATTTCATAATGGATCAATGAAAGGAAATTCTGTTGCAGGTGGTGGAACTCAAAATAAAGATTGGTGGCCTAATCAATTGCAATTAAATATATTAAAACAGCACGATACCAAAACAAATCCAATGGGTGAAGATTTTGATTATGCTGCTGAATTCAAAACATTAGATTTAGACGCTTTAAAAGCAGACTTAACAGTTTTAATGACTGATTCACAAGATTGGTGGCCTGCAGATTTTGGACATTACGGACCTTTATTTATTCGTATGGCTTGGCATAGTGCAGGTACATATCGTGTACAAGATGGACGTGGTGGAGCAGGTGAAGGGCAACAACGTTTTGCACCTTTAAACTCTTGGCCTGATAACGTATCTTTAGATAAAGCACGTCGTTTGTTATGGCCGATTAAACAAAAATATGGAAAAAAAATCTCTTGGGCAGATTTAATGATATTAACAGGTAACGTTGCTCTAGAATCAATGGGATTCAAAACACTAGGTTTCGCTGGTGGTCGTGCTGATGTTTGGGAACCAAATCAAGATGTATATTGGGGTTCGGAAAAAACTTGGTTAGAGCCTAGCGGTGGTGCAAATGATCGTTATACTGGTGATCGCGATTTAGAAAATCCTTTAGCAGCTGTGCAAATGGGATTGATTTATGTGAATCCTGAAGGTCCAGATGGAAATCCTGATCCTTTAGCATCTGCTAGAGATATTAGAGATACGTTTGCTCGTATGGCTATGAATGATGAAGAAACGGTTGCACTGATTGCCGGAGGTCATACTTTTGGTAAAACACACGGTGCTTCAACTGCTGATCATGTGGGGCCGGATCCGGAAGATGCAGGTTTAGAAACGCAAGGTTTGGGTTGGGTAAATTCTTTTGGAACAGGAAAAGGTGGAGATACGATAACTTCTGGTTTAGAAGTAACTTGGACTAGTAAACCTACCGAATGGTCAAATTTATTCTTAACTTATTTGTTTGGATTTGATTGGGAATTATCAAAATCTCCAGGAGGAGCTCATCAATGGGTTGCTGTTGATACTGGAGCAATTATTCCGGATGCACACGATCCAAATAAAAAACATAAACCAACCATGTTAACTTCTGATCTAGCTTTGCGTTTTGATCCAGAATATGAAAAAATTGGCAGAAGGTTCTTAAATAATCCTGATGAATTTGCTGATGCATTCGCAAAAGCTTGGTTTAAATTAACACATCGTGATATGGGACCAACTTCTCGTTATTTGGGTAAAGATGTACCAACACAAGAATTCGTTTGGCAAGATCCGCTTCCAACAGCTACTTATGCTCCTTTAAGTGAAACGGATATCAACTCATTAAAAGCTGATATTTTACAATTAGGATTGTCTTCTTCAGAATTAGTTGGAACAGCTTGGGCTTCGGCTTCAACTTTCCGTGGTTCTGATAAAAGAGGTGGAGCCAATGGATCGCGTATTCGTCTAGAACCTATGAAAAACTGGGAAGTAAATAATCCAGTTCAGTTATCTAAAGTAATTTCTGCTTATGAAAAATTACAATCAGAAGTAATTAAAGCTGATAAAATGGTTTCTATTGCAGATTTGATTGTTTTAGGTGGAAATGTAGGTATTGAAAAAGCCGCTAGTGATGCTGGAACTCCAATTACAGTTCCGTTTACTCAAGGTAGAGTAGATGCTTTCCAAGATCAAACTGATGCCGATTCAATCAAATGGTTAGAGCCAGTTGCGGATGGATTTAGAAATTATAGAAAATATGCTAATCCTCAAGTTTCAACTGAATCTTTATTAATCGATAAAGCACAATTGTTGACTTTGACAGCTCCTGAAATGACTGTATTAATTGGTGGTTTACGTGCAATTAATATCAATTACAATGGTTCAAGTAATGGTGTTCTTACAAATCGTTCGGGACAATTAACTAACGATTTCTTTGTGAACTTGTTAGATATGGCTACACAATGGAAAGCTATGGATGAAACAAAAGAATTATATTTAGGTTCTGATAGAAAATCAGGTCAAGCTAAATGGACAGGAACTCGTAACGATTTGGTTTTTGGTTCAAATTCTGAATTAAGATCAATTGCTGAAGTTTATGCTTGTGAAGATTCAAAAGAAAAATTCCTAAACGATTTTGTTACTGCTTGGAATAAAGTTATGAATGCAGATCGTTTTGATTTGAGATAAAAATTAACTTTTTAATTATAAAAAAACTACCTCTAAAATTTGTTAGAGGTAGTTTTTCTATTTACAAAATAAATCAAAATTTTTTTCTAAAGAATATTGATTATACTATTTGTTATTTTCTTTTTTAAAATTTATAATAATAGTTATATTTGAAACCTAAATAATACGCTCAAAATAATGGATTTAGAACAACAACAATGGTGGAATGATTTCCAAAATGATACAAACGCTGTTTTATTAGATGTAAGAACAGAAGAAGAGATTGAAGAAAGTATGATTCCTAATGCTTTACATTTGGATTTTTATCAAGGTCAAGATTTTATTAATGCTTTAGAATCATTAGATAAATCAAAAAAATATTATGTTTATTGTCGTTCAGGAAATCGTAGTGGTCAAACTTGTATGATAATGAAACAACTTGGTTTTGATACAACTTTCAATTTAGTTGGAGGAATGAATGAATGGCAAGGTCCAGTAATTTAATAAGAAAAGGCGAAAGCCTTTTTTTTATGAAGAAGCATTTTCTTTTCAGTGTTCTCTTTCTGTTTTTTATTCAAGGTTGTTTTGCACAAGTTACATTAGTTACATGGAATTTGAAAAATTTCGGTAAATCAAAAACAGATGAGCAAATCAGGTATATGTCAAATTTGCTTTGTAATTATGATATTATTGCTATTCAAGAAGTCGTTACAGGAGTTGAAGGCGCTCAAAAAGTTGCTCAATTAGCTGATGAATTAAACCGTAAAGGTGCTAAATGGGATTATATTGTTAGCGATCCAACAAATAGTACTGGACAAAAATCGGAACGTTATGCCTATTTATGGAAAACAAAGAATATAAAACTAAAACAAAGAGCATTTTTAGAAAATAAGTTTGATAAAAATATAGAACGTGAGCCATATATTGCTATTTTCGAATTCGAAAAGAAAAGTTTCGGTATTGCAAGTTTTCATGCTGTTCCTAAGAAGAGTAATCCAGAAACAGAAATAAAATATTTAAAATATTTTCCAGAAGAATATCCGAATATTAATTTTTTTGTTGGAGATTTTAATTTGGCTCAATCGCATTCTGTTTTCAATCCATTAAAAGATTTGGGATTTAAACCTCTTTTTCAAAATCAAAAAACAAGTTTGAAGCAAGAATGTAAAAATGGTGAATGTTTAGCAAATCCTTTGGATCATATTTTCTATAAAGAATCGAAAATTAAAATTATAAATAAAGGAGTGATTTTATTTTATAATGATTTTAAAAATTTAAAAGAGGCCAGAAAATTATCGGATCATGTTCCGGTTTATTTAGAATTTAACTTGAATTAATATATAAAAATGTTAGAATTAATAGATTTTATCTTACACATCGATGCTCATTTAGCTGAGTTTTTAGCTGATTATGGAATTTGGTTTTATGCCATTGTTTTCTTAATTATTTTTGTTGAAACAGGATTGGTAGTTATGCCATTTTTACCTGGTGATTCGTTACTTTTTGCAACAGGAATGCTTGCTGCACAATATTCTGAAAGTTTAAATATTTGGTTAGTAATTGGATTGATGTTAATCGCTGCTATTTTAGGAGATGCATTAAATTACACTATTGGACGTGATTTTGGAAATAGAATGTTGAATCTGAAAATTTTCGGTAAAAAGCCTATTAAACCAGAACATATTGAAAAAACTCATGAATTTTATGCGAAATATGGTTCAAAAACAATTGTAATTGCTCGATTTGTTCCAATTGTTCGAACTTTAGCTCCATTTGTTGCTGGAATTGGAAAAATGGAATATAAAACATTTTTTAAATATAATGTTATTGGTGGAATTGTTTGGGTTGTTGGATTAACTTTAGCAGGTTTCTTTTTAGGAAATATCCCAATTATAAAAGATAATTTCTCAAAAGTTGTTTTAATAATAATTGTACTTTCTGTATTACCAATTATTTATTCATTCATCAAAGAAAAATTCTTCACTAAAAAAGCTTAGTAATTTATATAAAAATAAAATCCACTCGTTATTTGAGTGGATTTTTGATTTATTCTATAACTTCTAAATTAGGTTTGATAAAATCTGTAATTAAATAACTAATAAATTTTCCAAGTACAGCTTTGTTTTCTTCTAATTCAAAGTTTGGCGCACCTTCACAAATATGTAAATAAGAAACGTTTTCTAAATTTGCAAAGTAACTCACAAATTGTCTAGCTTTTTTGGTAGAAAAACCTGAATACGTCATTGCGCTTGAAGGCATTTGAATGATGGCATCTAAATCAAGTTCAATTCCAAAAGAATTATCTTTTATATGTCTGGCTGCATATTTTAATTCCATACGAAAATCTTTTTCCAAACGAATTTCCATTTGTTCATATGTATTGAATTTTACACGTTGATCATTTTCTTTTATTCTAGAAAATATTTCTTTGGATGTGTAATTTTCATGAATTCCAAAAATGAAATAGTTACGTAAAAAATCTTCTTCAAAAGCATATGAAAAACCATTTCCACTATGACGACCCTCTAATGGGCGAAAATCTGTATGTGCATCAAAATTGATAACATTTACCGCTCGACCTTTTGCTAATGCTAAACCTTTAATATTCCCATAAGCGTTGTTGTGTCCGCCGCCGATTATTATTGGAATCTTATTTGACTTAATAATTTTCGAAACTAAAAAAGCGATTTCTTTATCAATTTTTTCAACAAGTTTAAATAATTGCTTGCGATCTTCCTTAATTGATGGATTTAAAGTTTTTGCTAATTCATTTTCTTCTTCGAAATTAAAATAACCTAAAACTCCAACATGGTTTGCTTTACAAGTTTTATTGTGTTGAATATTTAAAAGTGATTTTAAGGCTATTTGCCAAGTATTTTCTGTACCTGTTCTTCCGAAGTTTGCTTTTACACCAATTGATTCGCATATACCGAAAATAATATATTTTGATTCGGTTTGTGATAAAAAAGAATCTATATTTTCTGAAGAATCAATAAAATTAATTCTTTCTCCAAATTTGATTTCTCCAACTCGAAGATCAACTAATTTATTTCTTTCTGAAATGTTAAAAAATGAAAATTTATTCATAAGTAAATGATTGGAATCATTAGTAAAGTCAACAACTATTAATTAAATTTATGATAATATCAATATTAATTATAGATTAATATGTTGATTGTAAGATATTTATTTGTAAATTTGCAAAGAGTAAATATAAGTCGATTGTATCGATTATAAGATCTTTTTCATAACTATTTTTTTTTTACACACTGGGTTTCGATCCAGTGTGTTTTTTGTTATAAAATGGCTCCGTTTATAATTACTGTTTCTATTAAATTACTACCAAAAGCATACGGAATTTGATAAAAAGATTCGATTGGTTTGGTGATAATTATACTAGCTTTTTTTCCTTTTGTTATACTACCATGTGATTTTGATAAATCCATAGCATATGCAGCATTGACTGTTGCTGCGTTTATTGCTTCTTCTGGAGTCATTTTCATTTTGATACAAGCTGTAGCTACAACAAAGTTCATATTTCCGGAAGGAGTTGTTCCAGGATTGAAATCCGAAGCTAAAGCTAGCGGTAATCCAGCTTCCAACATTTTGCGAGCTGGTGTGTAAGGAATCGAAATAAAATAAGAACAAGTTGGAAGTGCAACTGGCATTGTTATGCTATTCTTTAAAACTTCGATATCTGCATCCGTTACAATTTCTAAATGATCAACTGATAATGCATTATTTTTCACGCAAGCTTCAATTCCGTTTATAGCAGTAAACTGATTTACGTGAATTTTACTTTTTAAACCATATCGATTTCCAACTTCCATTATTCTTGAAGTCTCTTCAACAGAAAAATATCCCGTTTCTAAAAAAGCATCAACATAATCAGCAAGTTTTTCTTTCGCGATTTTAGGTATCATAACGTCACAAATCAAGTCGATGTACGCTTTATGATTGTCTTTATATTCCAACGGAAAAGCATGAGCTCCTAGAAAAGTTGATTTGATTTCAATCGGATAATTTTCATTTAATCTTTTGATAACACGAAGCATTTTCATTTCAGCTTCTAAAGTTAATCCATAACCCGATTTTATTTCAATTGCACCCGTTCCTTGACGCATAACTTCTTCTAGTCGAATTTTTGATTGCTCGTACAAATCATCTTCTGAAGTTTCTTGTAGTTTTTTTGCAGAATTTAAAATTCCACCACCACGATTAAAAATTTCTTCATACGAAAGACCGTTTATACGATCAACAAATTCTTGTTCACGACTTCCAGCATAAACCAAATGTGTGTGGCTGTCAATCCAAGTTGGTAAAACTATTTTGCCAGTTGCATCGATTTTTTTATCAACAAAAATATTCGGACAATCTTCCATCTTTCCAAAGTCAGAAATTAAATCGTCTTCAAGATATAAAAAAGCGTTTTTGATTGACGGTAAAACTTTCATATCACTTCCTGATACCTTATTAATACTGGTTTCGCGTACTTGAAGTAATTCTTTTATGTTGGTGATTAAAATTTTCATTTGTTTTTTATTTGTCGTAAAAATAAGAGGTTATTTTAAAAAATAACTATATTTAAATAAAAAATAGAATTTGAAACGTGTAAAATTTAATAAGGTAAAAAAATTACAGCCTTATATTTGGGAATATAACGGAAATTATAAAAATGAACTTACAGATGTTGAGTTGTTTATCTATGATGAAGAATCTTTTTTTGAACAAAACACAAAAGATGTAAATCATATTGAACAAACGATAAATAAGGTTAAACCAGATGAAATGATTTGGTTTAATTTACATGGTTTCAATGATGTTGAAATATTTCCTGAAATTTCAAAACAATTTTCTATTCCGTTATCAACCTTAAATCAAGTTCTTAGTTTTTCTAGAAGAACGCGTTGGGAAGAACAAGATGGCGTGATGTTTTTCAATCTAAAAGCTACGTTTCCTAAGTTAGTTGATGATAAGATTCAAATTATTCCGATAAGTTTTGTGATAAAGGAAAATCAATTATTCTCGTTTCAAGAGAAAAAAAATAATCTTTTCGAACATATTCGCGAACGAATTCGTACAAAAACTGGAAATGTTAGAAAGAAAAAAGAAGATTATCTGTTGTATTTGATGCTCGATGCGATAATGGAGAATTATTTTTTGACTTTAGATAATATCGAAGATGAAGTTGAAAAAGTAATTATAGAAGCCAAAACTGCTAGAAATCCAATTGTTTTAGAAAAATTACAATTAAACTCTGATAATCTAAATGATTTAAAACGTGCTTTAATTCCAATTAGAGATGTTTTATTTAGTTTAAAAAATAGTTCTTTAAGTGAAGAATTTTCTTTTTTAGAAGAATCCAACCAAATTTATTTCAGTCGATTACATCACAAGTCTTTAGAAATTATTGACCAAATTGATTATGATTTAAATCAATTAAATAATGCTTCAAGTTTCTTTTTTTCGATGCAAAGTCACCGAATGAATGAAATTATGAAAGTACTAACTGTTGTTTCGGTAATTTTTATGCCTTTGACTTTTATTGTTGGAATTTATGGTATGAATTTTAAGAATATGCCAGAACTGAATTACGAAAACGGCTATTATATTGTGCTTTCTGGAATGTTTATTTTGGCAATTTTGATGGCATTGTACTTTAAATATAAAAAATGGTTTTAACCAAAATATACCAAAATGATTTATTCAGTTGATACAGCTAAAAGTTATTTCCTATAAATTTTTAAAAAGGGTATAAACACCCTAATATAAAAGTTGTATTTCCTCATAATAGATTTTATACATTTTTGAACTTTGAATTATTAATTTTTAAAAAATTGTAAGATGAAAAATTTTAGTTCAAAAATTGTATGCGTATTTGCTTTTGCAACATTATTAATCAGTTGTCAAAATGACGATAATTCAAATACGCCAGTTACACCGGTTACACCAAATGCGATAGATTGCATTCCGGTAAATCTTCAAAATAGTTTAATTGCTTTCTATCCATTTTCAAATGGTTCGCTTAATGATGCTTCTGGAAACAATTATCATTTAACGAATCCAACAACAGCTTCGCCAGGAACTGACAGAAACGGAAATGCTACCTGCGCTTATTCGTTTGATGCATTAAACGATGACTATTTAACTTTTGTTAACCCTACTTTCATCAATGATTTTGACACCAATCCGTTTTCAGTTTCACTTTGGTTTAAAACAATTGGATACCGAACTGGAAGTGTATATGAGTTATTAATTGGTCGAGATATTGGACCGAATTGTCCTGATACATTTGGTCAATGGTCGATTGGTCTTTATGATTGTAGAAATTTAGTTTTAGGAATTAATGATTATAGTTTATGGGGCGGTGATTATCCATCTTTTTATGGTGATACAGATTGTTCTAATAACCCAACTTTAAATGTTTGGCATCATGTTGTTGTAACTTCAGACGGAACTCCAGGTGGAACTCAAATGTTTATTAATGGAAATTTAACTACTTCAACCTCGGGAACTGGTTGTGATGTGAATCAAGGAACAAATAATATAGGAGATTTGTTTTTAGGAAAACAGTTGACAGGATTATTGGATGATGTGGCCATTTTTAATCGTGTTTTAACTCAAGCAGAGATTAATTCTTTAAGTAATCTAGGTTCTTGTTGTTTGTAATGTTTTATCGTTTGAATTAATTATCAGTTATGATAAAAAGGGGTAAATCACCCTTTGATTTAAGAGCAAAAACCTCATGTAATTGAATGATAGAACTACGAAATTTGTAATAATAAATCTTTAAAATCTACACTTATGAAAAATTCAATATTCAAGATAATGTTTGTTATGATGATTTCAACATTATTATTCAATTGTCAAAATGATGATAATTCAAATACACCAGTTACACCAGTTACACCGGTTACACCTAATGCGATAGATTGTATTCCTGTAAATCTTCAAAATAGTTTAATAGCTTTCTATCCATTTTCAAATGGTTCGCTTAATGACGCTTCTGGAAACAATTATCATTTAACGAATTCTACAACTGCTTCGCCAGGAACTGATAGAAACGGAAATGCAACTTGTGCTTTTCATTTTAAGAAAGCTAACGGTGATTATTTAGAATATGTTAATCCTGTTTTTTTAAATGGTTTTGCATTACAAGATTTTTCAATTTCATTGTGGTATAAAAATGAAAATACTCAAGCTAACAGTGATTTTGAATTATTGATTGGTAGAGATGATGGATTCCATTGTCCTAACACAAACGGTCAATGGTCTATCGCATTATATGATTTAAGAAAACCAAACTTTGGGAATAATCAATTTTCTATAAACTGGGATTCAGATCCACCGAATTCAGTTTCAGTAACGACATCTCAATGGAGACATTTAGTGATAATAAGTGCAGGTTTGAATTTTCAAATTTTTTTAGATGGAGAGTCTTCATCTAGTTTCACCATTGGACCATGTGGACCAACTTCTAGTGATATAGGTAATCTTTTTCTAGGTAAATATTTTGATGGTTACTTGGATGATGTAGCAATTTTTAATCGCGTTTTAACTGCTTCCGAGATTATTTCTTTGAAAAGTTTAGGTTCTTGTTGTATGTAAAGTTTTATCGTTTGAATTAATTATCAGTTATGATAAAAAGGGGTAAATCACCCTTTGATTTAAGAGCAAATACCTCATGTAATTCAATGATAGAACGACGAAATTTGTTTTAATAAAACTTTAAAATCAACACTTATGAAAAATTCAATATTTAAGATAATGCTTGTCATGATGATTTCAACATTATTATTCAATTGTCAAAATGATGATAATTCAAATACACCAATTACACCGGTTACACCAAATGCGATAGATTGTATTCCTGTAAATCTTCAAAATAGTTTAATTGCTTTCTATCCATTTTCAAATGGTTCGCTTAATGACGCTTCTGGAAACAATTATCATTTAACGAATCCAACAACAGCTTCGCCAGGAACTGATAGAAACGGAAATGCAACTTGTGCTTATTCATTTGTTGCTGCAAATAATGATTATTTAACTTTTGTTAATCCCACTTTTATCAATGATTTTGATACTAATCCGTTTTCAATTTCACTTTGGTTCAAAGCAAATGGACACAGAACTAGTGGAGTGCATGAAAAATTAATAGTTAGAAATAGTGGTATTCAAATTCCTGATACTAGTGAATGGTCTATAGGTCTATTTGATTGTAGAAATCTTGTTTATCCAATAAATGGTTATGTAATTTGGGGCGGAGATTATCCTACATTTTATGGTGATACAGATTGTGCTAATGATTCGACATTAAATGTGTGGCATCATGTTGTTATAACTTCAGACGGAACACCTGGTGGAATTCAAATGTTTGTAGATGGTTTACATGTTCTTGATACAGCTGGACCTACATTTTATCAAGGTGTTATTAATGTTGGTGATTTGTTCTTAGGGCAAAATTATACTGGATTATTAGACGATGTGGCCATTTTTAATCGAGTTTTAACAAATGCTGAGATTAATTCTTTAAGTAAACTAGGTACTTGTTGTATGTAATAATACCTTTTTGATATATTGATTATTTTGTTTAATTTAACAATATTCTTAAAAAGTTGAATTTACTTTTTGAATTTATTATATAAAATTAAAATTTAGACTTATGAAATTAAATTTTTTAACTATTTTATGTTTTGGGATTTTTCTATTTACTTCTTGTAAAAATGACGATTCAAATCCAAATCCCAATATTCCGAATTTACCAAATCCAGAAGGTTTAATCTCTGTACAAGAAGCAACAGCTATGGAAGAAGCATATAAACTTGAGTTTTATAATATCTTAAATGATGTCAAGTTAAATAACTATCCAGGATTTGAAGGTGCAGGAAGATATGTTTGGTTTGATTTAGATGAAGTTAAACAATATATCGCTTATGTTGAAAGACACGCTGCAGAAAATGGATATAATGGAAATTTAGGTTTACGTGTTTATATGGGAGCAAAAGTGCAAAATAATTCAATTTCCGGGAATCCTGAACCTCGACAAACGGTGTTTTTTGTCCCGACAATCAAAGGACCTAATGATGATATTGATAGAAATATTCTAAGTGCAGAACGTTTAAATTTAGGTGGTGCTGGGGTACCTGACAGTGTAGATTCAAATGTTGGTATCTCAAACTAGATAATAGTTGAATTTAATGAAAATTCCAAATTATATATATTTATCATTGCAATTGATTGCTTGTATTTTTGCTCTAATATATTGGAGAAAATATAAGCAATCTTCTTTATGGATTTTTCTACCGTTCTTGATTTATACTTTTCTAAATGAAATTATTGCAACATATTTTGCTTTGAATTTCAAAATCAGAATTTTATACAATCTATATATTATTGTTTCATTTTTAGTTTATTTATATTGGTTTGATCGGTTAATAAAATTAAAGTTTTGGAAATGGATTATCTTGATTCTTTTTTGTTTCGTTGTTTTTTATGATATTCAAACCAAAGGAATTATTAAGCCTTTATTAAAAACAGCAATCAACTTCGAAGCAGCAACAGTATTGATATTATCAGTTGTATTTTTTATGAAATTATTACGAAAGGACGAAGTGATTGGATATTACAAATTACCTGAATTTTGGATTGTATCTGGATTGCTAATGTTTTATTTAGGTTTTGTTCCTTTATCCTTAATTGTTGGAATGGGCCATAAAATTGAAGACTTATATATAATTTCAATTATTTTTTTGAATTTTTTACTTTATGGTGGATATATAATTGGATTTTATGTTTCAGGAAAACGATAAAATAATATTAATACTCTTTAGTATGTTTTTAGTGCCATTTGCGATGGTACTGCTTTTTATTGTTTTTCATAACCGTAAGAATAAATTAATCCAAGAAAAAATAATTGAAAAGAAAAAATTCGCAGCCGAATTAGCCGAGTCTGAAATTGAAATTCGTGAAGCAACCTTACGTAATATCAGTTGGGAATTGCATGATAACATTGGACAATTGTTGACTTTAGCCAAAATTCATTTACAAAATTCAGATAACGATCCTGATAAAATTAAAGAATCTGTTGAGATTTTAGGAAATGCACTTCGTGAATTAAAGGCACTTTCTAAATCAATTAATCCAGAAAGTTTAAAGAATATGAATATTTTAGAAGCGATTAATAACGAAATCGATCGTTTTGATCGGATGAATTTTATTCATTCTCATTTTGAAATTTCTGGAAATCCATTTCAAATTCCTCAAAAAGATGAAATTATTTTCTTCCGAATTATTCAAGAATTTTTTTCCAACACAATTCGACATTCAAGAGCTACCGATCTCAAAATTAGATGTATTTATGAAAATAAAATATTAAAAATTCTTGTTTCGGACAATGGAATTGGTTTTGAAATCACTGATGAATCCAAAGGAATTGGACTTAAAAATATGAAAACAAGAGCTGAATTAATCGGAGCTGAATTAGATATTAATTCTATTATCAAAAAAGGTACAACATTAACCATTCAAAAAAAATACCATGAAACATAAAATTGCCGTTGTTGATGATCACACACTTTTGTCTCAAGCGATTGGAAAATTGATTGATGGATTTGAAAACTTTCAAACAGAAGGAATTTTCAAAAATGGACAAGAATTAATTACTGCATTAAATAATAAATCTATTGATCCTGAAATTATCTTGATGGATGTGAACATGCCGATTCTTAACGGTATTGAAACAACAAAAATTCTTTCACAAGATTTTCCGGTTATTTCGGTTTTAGCGTTATCAGTCGAAGAAGAAGAAAAAACAATTATTCAAATGCTGAAATCAGGAGCGAAAGGTTATTTAAACAAAGATATTCAAAAAGATTTATTGCTTTTCGCATTAAATTCGATTTTACAAACAGGAATCTTTCATACACAAAATGTAACACAAGCTCTTATAGGCAATTTAGAAAAAAAAACTGATGATTTAGATGAATTAAAAGAACGAGAAATTGAATTTATTCAACTTGCTTGTACAGATATGACCTATCGCGAAATTGCTGATAAAATGTTTCTTAGTCCTAAAACAGTTGATAATTATCGTGATTCTGTTTTTTCAAAATTAAATATCAAAAATCGTATTGGTCTGGTTTTATTTGCCATTAAAAAAGGAATTTATAAAGTCAACTAAATACAATTCGTTGATTCATTCAATAAATCTATCTTTGTAGTTAATTGAATTATTTTTAGTCAACAATGGATTCATTATCTCAAATTGTTTTAGGAGCTGCAGTTTCAAATGCTGTTTTAGGGAAAAAAATAGGCAATCGTTCCATTGTTTATGGAGCTTTGATTGGTACAATTCCAGATCTAGATGTTTGGATTGCTAAGTTTTTTTATGATCCAATTACGCAAATTGAAGTACATCGTGGCTTTTCGCATTCGATTTTATTTTATTTTTTACTCAGCTTTATATTAGCATTTATTGTTCAAAAATGTGAAAATAAAAATCAAGTTAATTATAGAGAAAGTTACATTGCTGTTTTCTTAATTTTAGTCACGCATTCTATTTTAGACGTTTTTACAACTTGGGGAACTCAATTATTTTGGCCTTTTTATGATAAATTAGCCATCAAATCCATTTTTGTAATTGATCCATTATACACCATTCCTTTTTTGATTTGTTTGTTGATTTCAATGCGAAAAAGTAAAGATAATCCCAAACGTTTTTTTTGGAATTATTTAGGATTAGGTTTGAGTTCCTTTTACTTGGTTTTAACTGTATTTCTTCAATTTATTGTTGAAAATAAAGTTCAAAAAAGTTTAGATAATAATCAGATTATTTATTCAAATTTAGTAGTGAAACCAACTGCTATGAATACCATTTTATGGAATATTATTATCGAAACAGATGATGCTTTTTTATTATCTGATTATTCCTTTTTTGACACTAAAAAAATAAATTTTGAAAAACATCTAAAAAATCATCAATTAATCGATTCTTTAGAAAATGAACCTATAATTAAACAATTAAAACGAATTTCTGAAAATCAATTTATCATTACAAATACCAACAATCAATTACAATTTAATGACCTTCGATTTGGGATGTTAAGTAATGAAAAAGATTCTGTAAAATATGCTTTTTCTTATGATTTGTACCAAGAAAATGAAAAATGGAATGCGAAAGAAGTAACTAAAGAAAAACGTGATGGTGTTGACCTTTTAAAAAATCTTTGGATTCGTTTACAAGGAAATTGACATTTCTTTTTTTTAATAATTAAATTTTAGTATTTTTATTAAAAAAAATGAATTTTTTAAGAGAAAATAGTAATAGAGCAAAATTAATTGTTTTGTTTTTGTGGTTAACCATTGTTTCAGAAGTATTAAGTATTATTTCAAGTTATTTTCAATTTAGTGTAATTGAAGATTTTTTCAATGATTATGATATTAAAGACACAGATTTTGAATTTGCTGATAATTTAAATAATGTAATTACTATTGTTTATTTTATCGTTTTTTTATGTTCAATTATATTTTTCATACAATGGTTTAGAAGAGCTTATTTCAATTTGCATATACTTTTAAAAGATTTAAAATTCGATGAAGGTTGGGCTGCTGGTTCTTGGTTTGTTCCTTTTTTGAATCTGTTTCGACCAGTAGAAATTATGAAAGAGCTTTATGAAAGAACAAGATTTATTTTAACGGAAAATAATGTACGTTTTGATAATAAAAAAAATGTAATCAATATTTGGTGGGGCTTTTGGATTGTTTCTGGTGTGATATCAAATTTTATTTTTCGATATTCTTTAAATGTTTCAACTTTAGAAAGCTTACAAAATCTTACTATTATGAATATGATATCTAGTGTTGTCAGTATTGTGTTAGGTTTTTTTGCAATCAAAGTGGTGAAAGATTATATTTATCTAGAAGAAAAACTACATAAAATAAATTTTACTTCTAAAGTGGATAGAACGGATAAAGTGAACCACTCGCAGCGGATGAAAGTGAGCATAGCAAAGC
>NZ_RQVQ01000047.1 GCF_003865405.1 Paenimyroides tangerinum | reverse complement strand
TCTAGGGGTTAGGACGCCAGGTTTTCATCCTGGTAACAGGGGTTCGATTCCCCTACGGACTACTAAAATTAGTTGTAAATAAGTTTTATAAAACAAGTCTTTGTGTCTCGAAAATTTGTTTTATTAGTTAAAACCAAAGTGATTTTACTTTTACTGTATCTAAGTTTGTAATAGTGATTTTATGGGAGGTTTTTATTTTTTACCTAATAGTTTATATTATAACTTTACAATTAAAATTAAGAAAAAATGGCAAATCACAAGTCAGCTTTAAAAAGAATTAGAAGCAACGAGAAAAAAAGAGTGTTAAATAAATATCAACACAAAACAACTCGTAATGCAATCAAAGCTTTACGTTTAATCGAAGATAAAACAGAAGCTACAGCAAAATTAGTAGTTGTTACTTCAATGATTGATAAATTAGCTAAGAAAAATATCATTCATGATAACAAAGCTTCTAACTTAAAATCTAAGTTAACTAAACATGTTTCTGCACTTTAATCAGCAGAAAGTTTTTAAAATACAATAATTTTAAGCTCTCAATTTAACGAGAGCTTTTCTTGTTACTCACAAAGAGTGATACAATATTTGATTTTTTTATGACCCAAATTAGAAACATTGCAATTATTGCACACGTTGACCACGGTAAAACTACCATCGTTGACAAAATTATGTATTATTGCCAATTATTTCGTGAAAACGAAAATACTGGTGATTTAATTCTTGATAATAACGATATTGAAAGAGAACGTGGGATTACAATTGTATCTAAGAACGTTTCTGTACAATACAAAGGAACAAAAATTAACATTATTGATACTCCTGGTCACGCCGATTTTGGTGGTGAAGTTGAACGAGTTTTAAATATGGCTGATGGTGTACTTTTGATAGTTGATGCTTTTGAAGGACCAATGCCACAGACACGTTTCGTGTTACAAAAAGCAATTGAGTTAGGTTTAAAACCTTGCGTAGTTGTTAATAAAGTTGATAAAGAAAACTGTACTCCTGAAGAAGTTCATGAAAAAGTTTTCGATTTAATGTTTGAATTAGGTGCTGAAGAATGGCAATTAGATTTCCCTGCGGTTTACGGTTCAGCTAAAAACAACTGGATGTCTAATGATTGGAAAGTTCCAACAGATACGATGGAACCATTATTAGAAATGGTTATTAATCATATTCCTGAATCTGTAGAATTAGAAGGAACACCTCAAATGTTAATTACTTCATTAGATTTCTCTTCATTTACAGGTCGTATTGCAATTGGTCGTTTACACCGTGGTACTTTAAAAGAAGGAATGCAAGTTTCTTTAGTTAAGCGTGATGGGACAATCGTTAAATCTAAAATCAAAGAACTTTATACGTTCGAAGGTCTTGGTAGAATGAAAGTTGAAACAGTACGTGCTGGTGATATTTGTGCAGTTGTTGGAATTGAAGGATTCGAAATTGGTGATACTATCGCTGATATTGAAAATCCAGAAGGTTTAGCTTCAATTGCAATTGATGAGCCAACAATGAGTATGTTGTTTACAATCAATGATTCTCCTTTCTTTGGTAAAGAAGGAAAATTCGTAACTTCTCGTCACATCCGTGAACGTTTAACAAAAGAATTAGAGAAAAACTTAGCGATGCGATTAGGTGAAACTGATTCTGCTGATAAATTTATGGTTTTTGGTCGTGGTGTATTGCATTTATCAGTTTTAATTGAAACAATGCGTCGTGAAGGTTATGAATTACAAATTGGACAACCACAAGTTATCATCAAAGAAATTGATGGTAAAAAATGTGAGCCAGTCGAAGAGTTAACTATTGATATTCCTGAAAATTTATCTGGACGTGCTGTAGAATTTGTAACTTTACGTAAAGGTGAAATGTTATCTATGGAACCAAAAGGTGAACGTATGATTATTAAATTCAATATTCCTTCTCGTGGAATTATTGGTTTACGTAATCAGTTGTTAACTGCAACGGCTGGAGAAGCTATTATGGCACACCGTTTCATTGGATATGAGCCTTTCAAAGGTGAGATTTCTGGACGTAACAAAGGTTCTTTAATTTCTATGGAAAAAGGAAAAGCAATTCCTTATTCTCTAGATAAATTACAAGATCGTGGTAAATTCTTCATTGAGCCAAACTCTGAAATTTATGAAGGTCAGGTAATTGGTGAAAACTCTCGTGCTGATGATATGTCTGTGAACGTAACAAAAGAGAAAAAACAATCTAACGTTCGTTCTTCTGGAAATGATGAGAAAGCAAGAATTATTCCTCCAATTATTTTCTCTTTAGAAGAAGCTTTAGAGTATATTCAAAAAGATGAGTATGTTGAGGTTACTCCGAAATCAATCCGTATTCGTAAAATCCACTTAACGGAAACAGATAGAAAACGTTTTAAAAACGACTAATTCTATTTCAATATAAAATCAAAGTCCGAAGCGAAAGTTTCGGACTTTTTTTATGCTTTCTACTTTTTTAAAATTATATTTGTTTTATGCAATTATCAGTCATAATATTAAATTATAACGTCAAGTATTTTTTGGAAGCTTGTATCAAAAGCGTTCAAAAAGCTATTGAATCTTTAGATGCCGAAATTATTGTTGTCGATAATAATTCTACAGATGGTTCTAAGGAAATGATGGAAAATATGTTTCCTGAAATCACCTATATTTTTAATAATTATAATGCTGGTTTTCCAAAGGGAAATAACCAAGGTGTTGACATTGCAAAAGGAAAATATATTTGTATTTTAAATCCGGATACGATAGTAGCAGAAAATACATTTACTTCAATTTTAAATCACGTTAAAAATTTGTCAGATTTCGGAATTATCGGTTGTAAGTTAATTGACGGATCAGGTAATTTTCTTCCAGAAAGTAAACGTGGAATTCCAACGCCTTGGGTTGCTTTTACCAAAGTTATGGGGTTGTATAAATTTTTTCCAAAATCAAAATTATTCAATCAATATTATGCACAACATCTTTCTGAGAATGAAAATGGGAAAGTTGCTATTTTAGTTGGTGCTTTTATGTTTTTAGAGCGCGAATTGTATTTAAAAGTAGGAGGTTTTGATGAAGGTTGTTTTATGTATTCGGATGATATTGATTTGTCTTATTTGAGTTTAAAAGAAGGGAAGCAAAATTATTATTATTCTGAAGTTTCTTGTATTCATTTCAAAGGAGAAAGTACTTTAAAGGATGGAACGTATATGAATCGTTTTAAAGAAGCAATGCAATTTTTTTATCGCAAACATTTCTCTTCTTCTTTTCTTTTTGATATAATGATGAATGTTGGAATTTCCATTTTTGCATTTAAAAAGAAAACTGAAGTAGTTAAAGAAAAATATATTCCAAATGAATACGTTTTATTATCAGATAAAAGTTATGATACTAAAGAAATAAACGGTATTTCAATTATTGAATTGTCTAAATATGAAGAATTAAATTCATATTTAGAAAAAAATAAAGGTAATAAAATAGAAATATTGTATGATTCGGTAACTTTTCAGTATTCAGACTATATAAAATTATTAGAAAGATTCAAAAATTATGGCTTTACATTCAAGTTAAAACCTATAAATTCTGAATTTTTTTTAGGAAGTAATGATAAAAATGATAGAGGAGAAGTTTTATCATTGAAATAATGTGAAAATTTCAATTTTGTTAGAAAAAACCGAAAATAATATTAAATTTGTAAAACTATTCATTAAACACAACTTTTGATTATATATATGGCAAGGTTTGAATTGAAATTACCTAAAATGGGTGAAAGTGTTGCAGAAGCAACGATTACAAATTGGGTTAAAAACGTTGGAGATACTGTTGAGCAAGACGAAACAGTTGTTGAAATCGCTACCGATAAGGTAGATAGCGAAGTTCCTTCTGAAGTTTCAGGAACAATCGTTGAAGTACTTTTTAGTGTTGACGATGTAGTTCAAGTAGGTCAAACTATTGCGATTATTGAAACAGAAGGTGGTGATGTTGCTGCTTCGGCTCCAGTTGCAAATGTTGAAGTTGCTGCTGTTGCTCAGGTTGAAAAAACAGTTGAAGCTGCTAAAGAAATTTCAGCTCAAGATTTTTCTTCATCTGATAAATTCTTTTCTCCATTAGTGAAAAATATCGCTAAAGAAGAAGGTGTTTCTATGGCTGAATTAGAAGCTATGAACGGAACAGGAAAAGACGGAAGAATTACAAAAACAGATATTTTAGATTACGTTAAGAATAGAGGATCTCAGCCAGCTGTTGCTGCTCCAGCTAAACAAGTTGCTGCGCCAGTTCCAGTTGCTACTCAATCTGCTACAAAAGCGGCTCCAGTTTCAGTTAACGGACAAGATGAAATCGTTGAGATGGATCGTATGCGTAAATTGATTTCGCATCATATGGTTCAGTCAGTTCAAACGGCTGCTCACGTACAATCGTTCATTGAAGTTGATGTAACAAACATCGTGAAATGGAGAACAAAGATGAAAGGTATCTATGAAAAACGCGATGGTGAGAAATTGACGTTCACTCCAATTTTTATGGAAGCGGTTGCAAAAGCATTAAAAGATTTCCCAATGATGAATATTTCTGTTGATGGTGATTATATCATTAAACGTAAAAACATCAATTTAGGAATGGCTGCTGCTTTACCAAACGGAAACTTAATTGTACCTGTAATCAAAAATGCAGATCAGTTAAACTTAGTTGGAATGGCAAAAGCGGTTAACGATTTAGCAAACCGTGCAAGAATGGGTAAATTAAAACCAGACGATACGCAAGGTGGAACTTATACAGTAACAAACGTTGGTACATTTGGTTCTGTTTTTGGAACTCCAATTATCAACCAACCGCAAGTAGGAATTTTGGCTTTAGGTGCGATTCGTAAAGTACCTGCAGTTATCGAAACTCCAGAAGGAGATTTTATCGGAATCCGTCAAAAAATGTTCTTATCACATTCATACGATCACCGTGTAGTTGATGGTTCATTAGGAGGTCAATTTGTGCAAAGAGTTGCGCATTACTTAGAAACATTCGACGTAAACAGAGATGCATAATATATCAAATCCCGAAGTGAAAGCTTTGGGATTTTTTTTAAGTATTTTTTGATTAACTTTATTATCAAATTGTTTAATATTAAAAAATAACTCTACTTATGAAGAAAATTATTTTAGGGCTATTGACTTCAACTATATTGTTTTCGTGTTCGTCTAGCGATGATGAAACAAGTTTAAATGAACAACCAAATCCAAATATGCTCAAATTAAAAACTGTTCAAGAAAAAAACTCAAACTATGAGGAAACTTATTATTATGGAAATAATGATTATGTTTCTAAAATGGAAAATACACATTCAGTTTATGATTTTATCTATGAGGGTAATAAAATTGTAAGTAGAACTGAATCATATGACGGTGAAGTAGTATTTAGATTAGATTATTATTATTCAGGAGATTTGATTATTGAATCTTTTGGGAATATTTATGATGGACGAACTCAAAGAATTGAATATACTTATGATAATGCAGGAAGATTAGTTTTAGAGGAAATTTATGAAAAAGATCCAATTGCATCTAATTTTGTTTTAATGAGAACTTATGAATATAAGTACGATAATAATTTTATAGTAAAAACTATTTTCAATTATGTTGTAATGAATTCTGTTTATGAATATAATTATAAATATGATGATAAGCACAACCCATATTATGGTATTTATCCAGATTCATATTCTAAAATCCATAAACATTTCAGAAATAATATTATAACAAGCAATGACGGCCAATATGATACCCAATATGAATTCGAGTATGACCTAGATGGTTATCCTACAGAGAATCGTTATAAAGTATTTACTTACTATCCAAAAAAATAATAAAAAAGCAATCTATAAGGGTTGCTTTTTTAGTACCTATATTTAAATCTTACTCCTATGATCTAGTAATTTAAACTAGATATAAATTCCGTAAAAATTTTTAATTACAAACAGAAAGATAATTAAAATTCTATAAATTAGAATAATTATCTATTTTTTTATTATAAGCCAAAACAAATGAATTTTAACTTACCAAAAAATTTAAACGGATTAACAACAAAGCAATTACTAGAATCTCGAAAAAAATACGGACTTAATCAAGTAAAACATGATAACAAAAACAATTGGTATCAAATGCTTTTTGAGATTTTAAAAGAGCCGATGTTACTATTGCTTATTGCTGTTGCAATTATATATTTTATTGTTGGGGATTATTCTGAAGCTTTTTTTATGCTGGGTGCAATTATAGCTGTTTCTGGAATTTCATTTTATCAGGATAATAGAAGTAAAAAAGCCCTTGAAGCTTTAGTTAAGTTAAACGAACCTCTTAGTACAGTGATTCGTGATAGTCAAATTATTGAAATTCCAACTAATGAAATTGCAGTTGGCGATTTGTATTTGACAGAAGAAGGTCGAATGATAAATGCCGATGGTGAAATTGTTTATAGTAGTGATTTATCTGTAAACGAAGCATCATTAACAGGAGAGAGTTTTTCTGTTTTTAAAAGTAGTGAATCCGAGGATAATCATATTTATAGTGGAACTATTGTCGTTTCTGGTTTAGCTGTTATTCGAGTTAATCATATCGGAAACGAAACTAAATTAGGAAAAATAGGTCAATCCATATCGGAAATAGAAGAAGTTCCTTCGCCTTTGCAAATTCAGATAACCAAATTTGTCAAAGGAATGGCATACATTGGAATCGCGGTATTCTTACTAATTTTTGCTTTTAGTTTTTATAAGTCAGGTAGTTTTATTTCAAGCTTATTATCTGGTTTAACTTTAGCTATGTCAATTTTACCGGAAGAAATACCTGTTGCATTTACCACATTTATGGCTTTAGGAGCATGGAAGCTAAGGCAACAAGGCGTTATCATTAAAAAAAGTAGTGTAGTTGAAACTTTAGGAAGCACAACCGTAATCTGCACAGATAAAACTGGAACGATTACCGAAAATACGATGCAGCTAAAATCGTTATATGATTTTAAATCGAATCAAACATTTGATGAACAACAGTTTCATTCTCCTGAACTTTCTGACTTAATTCATTTTGCGATGTGGAGTAGTGAACCTGTTCCTTTTGATCCAATGGAGAAAACGATTCATAAAGTATTTGAACAAACGCAGTCAAATGATCTTCGAAATACATTTAAAATGATTCATGAATATCCGTTAGAAGGAAAACCTCCAATGATGACGCATATTTTCGAAAATGAAGCTGAAGAACGAATCATTGCTGCCAAAGGTGCTCCCGAAGCTATTTTAGCTGTTTGTCATCATTCTGTAGAGCAAACAAAACTTTTAAGAGAGCTGATAAATTCTTTCGGAAGTCAAGGATATCGTGTGCTTGGCGTTGCTAAATCAAATTTTGAAGGAACGCATTTTTTTGATAAACAACAAGATTTTCCATTTGAGTTCTTAGGATTTACTGTTTTTTATGACCCACCTAAAAGAGATATTCAAGCTGTTTTTGATAAAATTTATAAAGCAGGAATTAAAGTTAAAGTCATTACTGGAGATAATGCCGAAACTACTGCTGCAATTGCTAATCAAGCAGGTATTGTTAATATAACTCCTGCGATTAATGGTGCTGATATTGTTCATCATAATCAAGATGAACTGATTGCACTTTCTCGAAAAACCACTTTATTTACACGTATGTTTCCCGAAGCTAAACTGGCTATGGTAAATGCTTTAAAGAAAGATGGGGAAGTTGTTGCAATGTTGGGCGACGGTGTAAATGATGCACCTGCATTAAAAGCTGCTCATATTGGTGTAGCCATGGGAAGCAAAGGAACTGAAATCGCTAAAGCTGCCGCTGCCTTAGTGATTACGAATGACGATTTAGATAAGTTGATTGTTGGTATTGCAGCTGGGCGAAGAATTTATGTAAACATCAAGAAGGCGATTCAATATATTATTTCGATTCACATTCCTATTATTTTAACGGTTTCGTTGCCTTTGTTTTTAGGTTGGATTTATCCGAATATTTTTACTCCAATTCATGTGATATTTTTTGAATTGATTATGGGACCTACTTGTTCTATTGTTTATGAAAATGAACCTATGGAAAAAAATACGATGCTCCAAAAACCTAGAAAATTAACTGAAACCTTTTTAAATTGGAAAGAACTGAGTATTAGTATAATTCAAGGATTGGTTATTGCAGCAGGAGTTTTGTTTGCTTATCAGTATTCGTTGCATTTAGGAAATAATGAAAGTTTTACCCGTACGATGGTTTTTACTACTTTAATTTTTGCTAATATATTTCTTAGCTTGGTTAATCGTTCGTTTGTGTATAGCGTGTTTGATAGTTTAAAAAATAAGAATAAACTTTTCCCTTTAGTTATCGGAATTACGTTGGTATTACTTTTTTCAATCATTTATATTCCAGTTTTTGCTTCGTTCTTTCAAGTAGTACCTATAGGATTTTCTGAGATTGCAATTTCACTTTTCATTGCAGCGGTTTCGGTTTTATGGTTTGAGGTTTACAAATGGATAAAACGTGTGAAATCAAAATAATCACGTTTATGTTTTTTTAGAATGAGAATATTTTTTTATAAAAAAAAATAACTTGGTAGTTAGATTGAGAAATTATTTCATTTCATGAATTTCAGAATCTAAAAACGCAATTTGAAAAGCAATGCTTGTAATCAAATTACTTTATGAATTAAAATAAATTAGTAAGAGCAATCCATTTGGGTTGCTTTTTCATTTCTAAATATTTCCTGAATTAATTTCATCAATCTCGTTCCTTGATATTCAGCGAAAATGTATATTTGCAAAAATATTTTTTTAAATGATAACAGTAAACGATATTTCCGTTCAATTTGGCGGAACAACCTTATTTAGTGGAGTTAACTTTGCTATTAATGAAAATGATAAAATTGCATTAATGGGAAAAAATGGGGCAGGGAAGTCAACCTTGCTAAAAATTGTAGCCGGAGTTAATAAACCTTCTACGGGTTCAATTTCCGCTCCAAAAGATGCTGTTATCGCTTATCTTCCGCAACATTTATTATCTCATGACGATGCTACTGTTCGTGAAGAAGCTTCGAAAGCTTTTGCTGAAATCTTCGAAATGAAAAAAGAAATCGATGATTTAAATGAGCAATTAACTGTTCGTACAGATTACGAGTCGGATGATTATATGAAGTTGATTGAACGTGTTTCTGAAGTAAGTGAAAAATTTTATTCGATCGAAGAAGTAAACTACGAAGCAGAAGTTGAAAAAATATTAAAAGGTTTAGGTTTTCTTCAAGAAGATTTAGATCGTCCAACTTCAGAATTTTCTGGAGGTTGGAGAATGCGTATTGAACTTGCAAAGATTCTTTTGCGTAAACCCGATTTAATTTTATTAGATGAGCCAACAAACCATATGGATATTGAAAGTATTCAATGGTTAGAAGATTTCTTGATTAATTCTGCCAAAGCAGTTATGGTAATTTCTCACGATAGAGCGTTTGTTGACAATATCACAAATCGTACGATTGAAGTTACAATGGGTAAAATTTACGATTATAAAGCCGTGTATTCTGAATATTTAGAATTGCGTAAAGATCGTAGAATTCACCAACAAAAAGCGTATGACGAACAGCAAAAATTTATTGCAGATAATCAAGCTTTTATTGATCGTTTTCGTGGAACTTTCTCAAAAACGGACGCTGTGCAATCTCGTGTTCGAATGCTGGAAAAAATTGTTCCGATTGAGGTTGACGAAGTAGATTCATCTGCATTACGATTAAAATTTCCACCAGCTCCAAGATCAGGACAATATCCAATTGTTGTTGAAGATTTGTCTAAATCTTACGGAGATCACGTGGTGTTTAAAAATGCAAATATGGTTATCGAACGTGGTCAAAAAGTTGCTTTAGTTGGAAGAAATGGTGAAGGTAAATCAACGATGATTAAAGCGATTATGAACGAACTTGAATTTCAAGGTAAATTAGAAATCGGACATAATGCTAAAATCGGTTATTTTGCACAAAATCAAGCTTCGTTATTAGACGAAAATATTACCATTTTTGATACCATTGATCATATTGCTGTTGGAGATATTCGTACACAAATAAAGAACATATTAGGTGCTTTTATGTTTTCCGGCGATGATATTCAAAAGAAAGTTAAGGTGCTTTCTGGTGGAGAAAAAACGCGTTTGGCAATGATTAAATTGTTGTTAGAACCAGTGAATCTTCTTATTCTGGATGAGCCAACAAATCACTTAGATATGAAGACGAAAGATATTATTAAAGAAGCACTTCGCGAATTTGAAGGAACGGTTCTTCTAGTTTCTCACGATCGTGATTTCTTAGACGGTTTAGCTGAAAAAGTTTTTGAATTTTCTAACAAACGTGTTATTGAACATTTCGAAGATATCAAAGGTTTCTTGGCAAGTAAAAAAATGGATTCTTTGAAAGAAATTGAAAAGAAATAAGAATATGAAACTCGGCTTCGGTCGAGTTTTTTTATCGACACAAAAAAGGAGATTCATTATGAATCTCCTTTTTTAATTATATGTTATGAAAACTATTGTTTCATTGAACCTGTTTCTTTTAAACGTGTGTGGAATTTGAAAGCTTCAGATAAAATATGTGGTGTATGACCGCCAACTGTTTCTTTAGCTCTTTCAAAATACTCACGAATTTCTTCACGGTATTCTGGATGTACACAATTTTCAATGATCACTTCTGCACGTTCGCGTGGACATAATCCTCTCAAATCTGCTAAACCTTGATCAGTAACTAAAATATCAACATCGTGTTCTGTGTGATCTACGTGAGAAACCATTGGTAAAACGTGCGAAATTTTATTTTCTTTTGATGCAGCCTGACAAACGAAAATACTTAAATAAGCGTTTCTTGCAAAATCTCCAGAACCACCAATTCCGTTCATCATTTTAGTACCGCTAATGTGAGTAGAGTTTACGTTTCCGTAAATATCAAATTCAATAGCCGTGTTAATTCCGATGATTCCTAATCTTCTCAAAACTTCTGGAGCGTTAGAAATATTTTGTGGACGAAGAATTAATTTGTTTTTATATTTATCAAAGTTTTTTAACACGTTTTCGTAGCAACCTTCAGAAACCGTGATTGAAGAACCTGAAGCGAAATCCATATTTCCTGAATCGAATAATTCAAAAGTAGAATCTTGTAGTACTTCAGAATACATCGTCAAGTTTTTGAATTTAGATCCTACAAATCCAGTTAAAACAGCATTAGCAACTTTTCCAATACCTGCTTGTAATGGTAATAAAGCATAAGTTAATTTTCCTTTTTCAACTTCTTTTTCAAAGAAATTTAATAAGTGTTTAGAAATTGCTGAAGTTTTATCATCTGGTTCGGAAATTATAGCTGGTTGATCTGTAATATCAGTGAATACAATTCCAACTACTTTTGCTGGATCAATAGTAATGAATTCTGTTCCGATACGATCAGAAACAGTTTGAATGTTGATGACGTCTCTATCTGGATAAGATTTAGGTACAATACTATCGTGAATTCCTCTAAAAGTTACAGGAATTTTAGTGTTGATTTCGATAATGATTTTTTTTGCTTGAGATGCAAAGAAAGCCGAATTTCCGATTGAAGTCGTAGGAATGATATTTCCATTTTCATCAATCGATGAAGCTTCGATTATTGCAGTATCAATTGCTGCAATGTGACCGCAAATTAATTGCTCAATAGTTTCACTTAAATGTTGGTCAATGTATTTTACTTTGTATTCATTGATGCTTTTACGTAAAGCTGGGTCAGCCATAAAAGGCATTCTTCTAATTAAAGCATTGTTGTTTGCTAAATCAGAATCAGTAGTATAACCTAAAGATGCTCCTGTGATTAATGTAATGGCAACATCTTCTGTTTCTGCTCTTTTAGCAAATGCAGGTAAAACTGATTTACTATCTCCAGCTTTTGTGAATCCACTAGATCCAACTACGCTATTATTATCAATTAAAAGTGCAGCTTCTGCAGCTGACATAATTTTACTTTCGTAATCTTTAAAAAGAATTCTGTTTAATTCTAATTCGTTCGTCATGGTTATCAATTTTCGAATTGTAAAAATAATAAATATGTAATAAAGCTGTCAGATTTATGTATTCTTTTTTGTAATGTTTAACTATCTTGAAAAATTGTTTAATAATTTAAGATATTATTTTCATAATGAAAATTTTACACTATATAAAAAGACTATTGAGTAATTTTTTCTAAGGTATATTGAATCAATTTTTCAACTGCCGCATATGGATCTTCACTAAAAGTTCCGTTTGCACGGTTTGCGATGATTGCATTAAGTGAAAGTGAGTGATGACTTAATAACTTTGATAAGCCATAAATCGCTGCAGTTTCCATTTCTAAATTCGTAGCTCTTAATGAGTTGAACTTGAACGAATCAATTTTTGAATTCAGTTCAGCATCCTGAATTGGAATACGAATCACGCGACCTTGAGCACCATAAAAACCTCCAGCAGTAACCGTAATTCCTTGATGCATTTCTGACGATGCAAATTTTTCTATCAATTTTGAACTCGCTTCGATGATATATGGACGACCTTTAGTCATATCCCAATTCGTTTGTTCAATAAAAGCATTTTCGATTTCTGTTTCTGTAATTCCATCGATTGCATAACTGCGTAACATGTTGTCAGTTCCGATTCCGTGGGTTGACATCAAAATAGAATCAACAGGAATATCTGCTTGTAACGAACCTGAAGTTCCAACTCGAACAATATTTAAATGTGTAAGTTCAGATTTGATGGTTCTGGTTTCAAAATCAACATTTACTAATGCATCCAATTCGTTCATCACGATATCGATGTTATCTGGACCGATTCCGGTAGAAATAACAGAAATCTTTTTGCCTTTGTAAGTACCAGTTTGAGTTTTAAATTCTCTTTTTTGAGTCGAGAATTCAATAGAGTCAAAATACTTTGTAATTGCTTCAACTCTAAATTGGTCGCCAACAAAAATAATATCGTTAGCAATATCTTGTGGTCTAACGTTTAAGTGATAAACACTTCCGTCTGGATTAATGATTAATTCCGATTCTTTTATCTTTTCCATAATTAACTTCCTACGCGTTTTACTTTATATCCTTTTTTAGTAAGATATTCCATTATCTTATCTCTGAAATTTCCTTGTATAATTATTTCTCCATCTTTCACAGAACCACCAACGCCACAAAGTGTTTTTAGTTCTTTGCCTAAAGCTTTTAAATCTTCGTCTAAACCCGAAAATCCAACAATAACAGTTGCAACTTTCCCAGCTCTATTTTTTTTATCCAAATGAGCTTCTAAATGTTGTTTGTTTGGTGCTAATGTTTCGATGATTTCTTCATTGTTATCAAATTCAAAATCTTTATTTGTAGAAAAAACAAATCCGCCTAAATCTGCCAAGCTGTTTCCTTTTTTTGCCATAACTGAAAAATAAAATTATATATCAAAGATACGTATTCTATTATAAAGTTTAATTTTGTGCTTTTAAATAATGTTTATGGAAGTTCAAAAAATGTTACTTCATCAATTAACTCAAGAAGTGATTGATTGTGTTGGAGAAAAAAAGTTTGAAAACGTTACAAATAAAATATTTGCAGCTCGCGAATTAATCAATGTGATTTTAGATAATTCAGAATCTCAAGAATTGATTATAGAATTAGATAAATATTCGAAGCTTTTGGATATGATGGAATCAAAAGTGAAGTAATATATAAAGGAGTAAAAAGAAAAGACAAGATTTAATAAACCTTGTCTTTTTCTATTGTTATTTTTTAATCAAACCAAGTTCAATCAAACGTTCTGTTAAGAATTCACCAGCTGTGATATCTTCAAATTGTTTTGGATTGTTTTCGTCGATACAATTTTCTAAACAATTCAATGGCATTTCACTTACCGGATGCATAAAGAAAGGAACAGAATATCTAGAAGTTCCCCACAATTCTCTAGGCGGATTAACCACTTGGTGAATCGTAGATTTCAAACGGTTGTTTGTGTGACGAGATAACATATCACCAACATTAATCACCAATTCATCATCATTTGCAATTGCATCAATCCATTCTCCATTGTGATTCTGAACTTGTAATCCTTTTCCTTGAGCTCCCATCAATAAAGTAATTAAATTGATGTCTCCGTGAGCAGCAGCGCGAACTGCGTCTTTTGGTTCATCTAAAATAGGAGGGTAGTGAATAGGTCTTAAAATTGAGTTTCCGTTTTTAACGAATTTGTCAAAATAAAACTCATCTAAACCTAAGAATAAAGCCAAAGCTCTCAATACATAAACTCCAGTTTTTTCTAACATTTGGTACGTTTCTTTACCAGTGCTGTTGAAATTTGGAAGTTCTTCAACTGTAACATTTGCTGGATATTCAGCTTCTAATTTCGGGTCATTTTCAACATATTGTCCAAAATGCCAAAATTCTTTTAAGTCGCCAGTTTTACGACCTTTTGCAGATTCTTTTCCAAAAGAAACATAACCTCTTTGACCTCCAATTCCTGGAACTTCATATTTCGATTTTTTTTCTACTGGTAAGTTGAAAAAATCACGCACTTCTGTGTATAAATTCCCAACCAATTCGTCACTTAAAAAATGACCTTTTAATGCTACGAAACCAATTTCTTCGTAGGCTTTTCCGATTTCATTTACAAATTTTTGTTTACGTACCGGGTCATCCGATAGGAAATCACGCAAGTCAACACTAGGAATGTTTTGCATTTCTTTATTTGTTTAATAAACGTTAAGCAAAGTTAACGATTAATTCCTAAATAAAGTTTTTTACTTTCGTTAATATTTTGAATATATTTTTCTTGGGCGTTCCCTCGCTCATTATATATAAAAGTAAAATTATATGTCCTAGGAACCGCTCAGTCGGGCTTTCCGCTAAATCTTTTTTGTTTCTATCGATTATTCATTTATGTCATTCTGAATCAAGTTCAGAATCTCATTTTTAAATGACATTCCGTTTTTAAACAAAAAAGGATACCGCTTCAATCCCTAACGCAAGATGAATCTTAAAGTTTGAAAGTTATAAAGTTCAAAGTTTAAGGTTGACCTGCGAGGTTTATTTCCAATTGAGCTCATTCAGAAAACGCAGTTTTCCAATCTCCAAATCTTTCCTCTTTCTTCTTTCCTCTTTCCTCTTTCTTCTTTCTTCTTTCCAAATTACAAAAAAAAAACTCCAACAAGATTTAGAACCTTATCGGAGTTTATAGCAATTTTAGATTTTTTCTTTTTCTTTATTTTTGGTATTCTTTTTTGGAATGCATTCCGAATTAATTCATTTCAGCTTCGTAGAATTTATCAAAATCTGCAAAACGGAATATTTTAGTTTTAGTAACTGTTCCTCTAGAAGTTGTTTCAACAACAGATGGATAATCAGTTTCAACATCATAATTTACATCCGTTAAACTAATAACAGGTGCGTTTGAAACAAATTTAATCGGACCAACATATTTTTTGTCACCAATCATTACTGTAGTGTCATTTGCAGAAGACTGAATTCCAACTCCATACTCTTGAATTATTTTTACATAATTAGTAAGAGTAGGATTTAGCAACACACTGTATTCTTCCAAGTTGATTTCAGTTTTTTCACCATTTTCAAGTTGCATGGTGTGTTTTCCTTTTTCCAATTCTTCTTCAAATGATTTAAAAGTGTTTGGTTCAATTGTAACAGCTTCTTTGTCATCAATTATCACTTTAATAGCTTGGTCAGTTGGGTTGTCAATTGAATACTTAACTCCAGAATCACATGATGTAAAAGCAAATGCTATTGATAAACAAATAGCTGGAATAAATTTAATTTTTTTAATTTTCATAAGTGTTTTTTTTTTAAATTAAAACATTGTTTTCTAAGTGTGGGTTGGTTAGGTTTGCTTTTTAATCGAAACGTAAACAATGTTTTAAATGTAATTTTTCTAATTCTATACTGTAAAAGTACTGCATAAAGAAAAACGATTCTTATGAAATGAATATCTGCATGGATTCAATTAATATTTGAGTGCGTTTTATCAATATTTGAATTTTTTTCGATAACTGTATGAAATCGGTTTTTTAAAAATTACTACTAATATTTGTTTTCAATCCCGTTCTCCTTTCTAGCTTTTTTGATTTCCTCTCTATTTTCTTCTATATAAGAAATCATCTCTTTTCTGTCATTAATACTATTTTCAATAGCTTCATTTAATTTTGTATCATCAAATTGATAATTTGGATACAGTTTAGCAAAGGATTTTAAATTTTGACTTTCTTCAATAATCTGATTCGTTATTTTGATTGTTTTATCTAAATCTCCAAATGAATATCCATTGATATATTCACCCAATAATTTATAATAAGCATCCAAAGCCATTTTATATTCTCCAGAAGATGCGTCAGTAATTAAAGTTTCTTTAAAAACATTCCTTCTAAGACCAGCAGTATAATACCAGTAAGAGGCTTCATCCTTTAATCCTAAATCATACAGGCGAGTTGCAAGTACAAACATTGTCATTAATTCAATATTATCTTTATTTGATTTTATTTCGTTAGATAATTTGATAATGGCATCTTTATCCTCGCTTTTCAATTCTTCATTATATTTTTCTACATTTATTTTAAATGGTTGTGAATTGTAAAAAGGTTCAATATATATCGGAATTCTTTTGTTTTCTGATTTTTTATTACATGCAAATAGTATAAACAATGTAATAATTGATAGGTATTTAAATTTAAAACTCATCTTTTTTTGTAATTTGATTTAAGATTCCGCACCAGCCATTAATAATTGTTCTACAATTTCATTAAAACCTCTTTCAGAAGCATAATGCAAAGCAGAATTTTGGTCGTTGTCTTTTTCGTTAACATTGGCTCCATTTTCTATTAGCAATCCAGAAATATCGTTGAATCCACAAATCGCAGCTACTAATAAAGGTGTTTCTCCTTCATTATTTTTACTATTAATGTCCATTCCTTTTTCTATTAAAAGTTTTACAATCTCTTTGTTTCCGCGACCACAACTGTAATGTAGAACAGAATTTCCATCCAATCGTTTTAATTGTAAATCTGCGCTGGCATCTATCAATTGTTGAACAATGCGTAAATTATTTTGCATACAAGCAAGTACTAAAGCGCTATCGCCTTGGTCGTTTAATGTATTTATATTTATACTATTTACTTTTAATAATTCACCTACAACTTCCGCTTCATTGTTCCAAACTGCTTGATGCAGGGGCGTGTTTCCTGTGCTGTTTTTTTCTTCAGATTCGCCAACCAAAAGAGCGATTGTATCTCTCAAGCCACGACTTGTAGCATAATCTAATGCGCTATAACCTTCGTTGTCTTTAATGTTTTTATCAGCACCTTTAGAAAGTAAGAATTTTGTAAATTCAGTTCTGCCTTCAGCTAAAGAATAAATCAAAGCCGTTCTTCCTTCTTTATCAGTTGTATTTATATCTGCTCCATTATCCAATAAAATAGAAACAATTTCCTTGTTACCACTTTGCGAAAGCATATGTAAAGGAGTTGTACTTTGGTTATTGGCTAAATTTACATCGACACCAGCTTCTATCAGAATTTTCACAATATCTCTTGCGCCTTTTTGACAAGAATAAAACAAAGCGGTATTGCCCATTGAATCTCGTTTATCAAGATTTATTCCACCTTTTTTAAGTAAAGTTTGTACTATTGCTTTCTGATTGTTTTTACAAGCATTTAAAAATATATTGTCCATTTGTGGTTTGTTTTAAGTTTGTGATTACATTTTTCCGACTAACCAAGCTACTAAAGCTTCATTATTGTTTTCAGCTGCATAATCCAAAGCTGTTTTCTCTAAATTATCTTTAGCATCGACAAGGATATTTCCAAATTCTGAGATTAATTCGCAATACGTTTTAGCAGTAGAATGATTTGAATTTTGAGCAGCGTACATCAATGCCGTTTTGCCGTTTTTATCTTTAAGTTCTGTAGAAGCACCTTGTTCTAAAATGGTTATAATGTTTTTCTCAGCTCTTTCAGAACCAGCTAAACATAAATACATCAATGCTGAAATACCTTCTTGATTAGTCGAGTTTAAGTCTGCATCCGAATAAATTAATTCTTCTATTAATACTTTAGAAATAGAATCGCTGTTGTAAAGTGTTAATCCATTTGAAAATCTGGAAGCTGTGTTTAATAAAGTATTTCCAGCGTCATCAATATGTGAATTTATGTCAAAACCGGCTGCTATATAAGCTTTTAAAGTTTTAACAAACACATTGTTTTTGAACTGTTCTGAATTGGTGTTTCCATTGGATTCGGGAGTAAATAGATACCTAAACGGATGCCATGATTTACTATCTAAAAGCGTAGCGTCAGCACCATTTTTAAGTAAAAAATCAGATGTTTCAAAGTCGTGATTAATAATAGCAATAGCTAAAGGTGTTAAACCATTTAACTTAGAATCTTCTCTATCGCACGTTTCATTGAATGACGAACCTAATTTTGCCAAGGCATTCAAAGCTTCTAAATCACCTTTTTCACTCGCCTGAAAAACATCCATTCCGCCAGCTTGCATATAAAATGGAACCATTTCTGAATTTGAAAAATCTGCGCCAGACAAAATTGCACCAATGGCTTTAGAGCCATATCTTACAGCAACATCGATAGCTGTTTCTCTTTCTGTATTTTTTTGATAGGGGTCAATCCCAAACTCCATTGCCATTGCTGCATACGTAATAAAACGCTCAACTTTTTCTTTATAAACATATTGATTCCATTCCAATACTTTTTTTTTGTGTTCAAATTTCTCTTCACTCATTGGAAAATCTGATTTTACATTCAAATGTCTATCTAAATCTTCGGTTGCTTTTTCATACTGTTGATATGCAGTTCTGAAATTTAGTGCAACCAAATGAAGAACTGTGTTTCCATTTCTATCCGTAAAGTCAATCTTTGCATTTCTTTCATAATAAGCTTTAAGCATTTCGTTGTAACCAAATTGCGCGCTTACAATCAAAGCTGTTTTCTCTTCGTCATTTTTACGTAAAGGACTTACTTTAGCATCTAGTAAAAGTTGCGTACAAGTATAAACTTTATCATTCTTTATAAAATAACTAGTTGGAGAAGGAATTGGTGTAGCAAGTAAATGTAAAAGTGTATTATCGTAGCTATCTGCCACGCCTGCAGCTCGCCATCCAATTGATAAAAGATAAGCAATCATATCTTCATTTGCATAACCACAAACCTGCTTCCAAACTTCTATTTGTTGGCTTTCATCAATGTTTTCAATCTGAGAAATGTAGAGATTTCTAATTTCTTCAAAAGATTCGCCTTTTAGATAGGCTTCTTCAATGTTTCTTAAATTCATTTTATATAATGTTGGTTTTAGATTTTGAAATTTCTACAGCAGATTGTACATTCTTGCATTTCATCATATCTGGTAACTCCGACAATTTGATAACTTCCTGCCAATTTTCTAATTGCAGATGCACATCTACCAATAGTCTTCTAATTCTCAGTTTAATAATATGAGTGTTTTTCAATGCTGTATTTTCTTGTAATCCCAATTGATAATTCAAACTTTCAAATTCTAAGTTTAATAATGCAATAGGAATTTCAACTACCTGTTGATATGCTGGTTTTGGTGTAGTTTGTTGCATTAAACTTTCGGTTAATAAAGTAAATGCTCTTGCAAATTCATTGGCATAAAAATGACACAAAGCCATATTGTACAACAATGCTACAGATTTGTGTTTTCTTGATTGAAAAATTTGTGTAAAACTCTCGTACGCAAAAGCCCATTGTTGCGAATTGATGTATTCGACTCCATCAATAAATAAAGTATTAGGTTCAATTACATCATTAATTAAACTCTGTTTTTTAAAGTTATTAATCATTTTCTTTTCTTTAGCAGTATAAATATAAATAAAAAAAATGACGTAAAATCTTAGATTGTTAAATAATGCATTGAAATATAATTGATTATCTATTTTTTCTGGGCGTTCCCTTTCTCATTATATATATGAGTTAAATGACATTTAGTATAAATCGCTCGGTCGGGCTTTCCGCTAAATCTTTTTTGTTTCTAACGGTTATTTAATTTATATCATTCTGAACTCGATTCACAATCTCATTTTTAAATGACATTCTGTTTTTAAACAAAAAAGGATACCGCTCCAATCCCTAACGCAACATGAGTATTAAAGTCAGAAAGTCATAAAGTGAGAAAGTCTAAAGTCGTAAAGTTATAAAGTGAGATAGTTTTATGTTTAAAGTTCAAGGTTTAAAGTTAACCTGCGAGGTTTATAAAACCTTGTAGGTTTATAAAACCTTGTAGGTTTATATCCAGCTAAGATTATTCAGAAAACGCAGTTTTCAGCATCTGTGTCATTTCATTTTAAATCATTAAATTTTTCAATTAAAAAATTCATCTGCGCATCTGTGTCAAAAAAATAATTAATTGAATAACAAGTTTTTAATAATTATTAGATAATGCACTAGGGGTTAAATAAGTATTTTTCTACTTAATATGATTCATCAATTTTTATTTTCAAATCCTCGAATCTGCAAATCTCCAAATTTTCCAATTCCCAATTCCTAATCCCCAATCTCCAAATTATTAAATATCAGTAAACTAAAAAATAATCAAAAATTAACTTCAAAAAAGCTTGTTTGGCATGGAAAAAGGGCGGTATATTTGCACCGTTGAAAAACAGAAGTTCATGCAAATCACGAAAAACAAATTTAAATTTTAACAAAAATAAATTTGGAAGATAAACTAAAAGAGT
>NZ_RQVQ01000046.1 GCF_003865405.1 Paenimyroides tangerinum | reverse complement strand
AAATTCTTCAATTGTTTTGTAATTCAATGAGCTGTGTCTTCTTTTTCTGTTGTACCAAATTTCCTGACGATTTACATTAGGATTTTACGAAACTTTTATCTTAGGTTCGTAAAAAATAATTTATAGACCATTTACATAAAAATATCGGATGAAAAGAAATTTTATTGAAAAATATGAAGAAAGCAATGTTCTAAGATCATTTGTAAATTTAATTCCTACTATTGGAGGTTCTTTGGATATACTTCTTTCAATAAAAGGTTCAAAAATGGAGAGAAGAACGCTTAAAAGAATTTTTGACTGAACTAGACAAGAGGGTTAAAGAAATGGAAAATCAAGAATTGATTGAAAAAATTAGTCAATCTTAAGAATTTTATGACTTGGTAGTTCAGTCTGTACGTCTTCAAGCTAAATTGGACAGTTTGAAGACGTACAAGAAAATTTAGTTAAAATACTCATGATATTCTCGATAGGAATGTTGCAGGTGCAAGACGGTTTCATTTGCTTTTGTTTCATTTGTTTCATTTTCCAACACCTTCACTATTTCAAGATGCGGGTGTAGCCATTTGTGCAGTTCTTCGTGACTTTTTCCGTCCATAGTACAACTTTTTATGAGTAGGCTGTTTTGGTCTTTTACCTGTTGAGCCAATGCTTTATAATCCGTGTGATTATTTTGGATATAAACATTTACTAGTTTTTCACCTTTCAATACAAAGGGTTTCATTTCTTCGTTTACAAGCCATTTTTCGCCATTGTTGAGTTCAACAGCTTCGGAACTCTCATCGTGTTGATGTGCTATGTGATTTTCTGTTTCCTGATGTGTGGCTGATTTTTCAGTAAGATTATTACAACTCCATGAAAGCATAAGGCTCATTCCAAATACAATTACTTTTTTCATATCTTAATTATTTATTTTCAATCATTTTTAAAATTCCCTCCAAAACGGCTTCTCCGTCTTTCATCAGGTTGGATTTATGTCCCGACAATTTCCATTTCAATACGCTCATTCTCATTCCTCCAAGTATAATAGTGGTAAGCGTAGAAGCCGTGATTAGCTTGCCGTACTGCCCTGACTTTTGTCCTTTTTCAATGTTTGCAATGACATATTGGTGCATTAATTCCATTATTTCTGAAACCTTATAACTTAATCCTTCATCATAATGAAAAATACTTTCTGCAAAAATGACACTGACAATCGCAGGTTTATCTGTAAAGGTTTGCAGTTGCGATTTAAAAACACTCCTCAATTCATCTCCTGTCGTTACGTTAGAATTTACAGGAATATTAATTATGCGATTTTTCATCCCTGTAATAAAATAGTTGAGTAAACCAAGTAAAATATCATTTTTGCATTCAAAATGACGGTATAAAGCTGGTTCGGATAAACCAATATCGGCAGCCAGCGTTTTAATAGTCAAGTTTTGAATACCGTAAGCATCAATCCGAGCTGTTGCAGCTTCCATTATTTCTATTTGTCTATTCGTGAACTTTTGCATATTATTTATTGACTAACCAATCACGTTAGTTAGTGTTCACTCGCTAAGGTATTAAAAGTTTTTAAATTGAGATAGTTTTTTTACAGCAAATCTATAAAATTTAACGCAACGTATTGATAAACAATGCAATTAAGAAAAGGAAGAAAAGTGAGATTATTTTTACGTTGGGCTATTTTCAAACAACTCGTGTGGTTTCTGTTGTAACAGCTTTTTATCGGGTAGTAGTGTTTGATAATCTGAAACCAATGTAAGGGAACAAATTATCAGTATTAAAAATACTATACTACGAAGTTGAAAATAAGTATCTCGGTAGTATTTTAATTGATGTACTGCTCAAATGCCTTGTCTAACTCCTCACAGATTACTTTGATGTAAACCTGTGTAACACCTATATCAGAAGACTCTACAGTTTTGAAACCTACTTAATGCGCATAGCATTATTTAAAACATTTGTGACGAATATTATGACGACATATTTGAGCCAACATTATCGAGCATCATCTTCAGGAGTTCTATAAACAGGTTAAGAAAGTCCATAATTAAGGACTATTGATTAGATTGTGTTTTACTTAACTGCACAGAAGACTTACTTTTTTAGTACAAAAGACTAAATCGTGATATCTGATTATTTTGTTGTAATAAATTTTATAAAATATTTTTCCATAATAAAAGATATTTTTATCTTTTATTATTATCTTTGTTTCAATGAAAACCGATATTCAAAATTTGAAAGATATAAAAGTATTAGTTGACTCTTTTTATGGAGAAGTTCAACGAGATACATTAATTGGAGGTATTTTTCATGGTGCTATTAAAGATTGGCCGACGCATTTACAAAAAATGTACACTTTTTGGCAAACGATTTTATTGAGAGAACATACTTATCATGGGAGTCCATTTCCACCACATGCCAAAATGCCGATTGACAGCACACATTTTGAGCGTTGGTTGAATCTATGGCGCAAAACAGTAGATACACATTTTGAAGGTAAATTAGCAGAAGAGGCAAAATGGAGAGGTGAAAAAATGGCAGAAATTTTTCTTTCAAAAATTACATATTTCAAGAACGAAAATAAAATAAAGTAAGCTTAAGAATGTTTAACATAAATGATAGTTTGTAATGAAAATAGCTTCAGTTTTAACAGATATTAAATATGGAGAGACCACTCCTGCTGTAAGTGTACTTGTTAATACAACTACTATTAAAGAAGTACGCATTGTCTTTAAAGAAGGTCAGGAAATGAAAGAGCATAAAGCACCGTGTCCAATAGTGGTTTCAGTGGTTGAAGGTTCAATTGATTTTGGTGTAGGAAAAGAACATTTTATTTTAGAGAAAGGAATGTTGATTGCATTAGAAGCTAATATTCTACACAGTCTCAAAGCATTACAAAATAGTATATTACGTCTATCACTCAGCAAAGCTGATAATATAGATAGAGCTAAGGAAGTTGTAAATAAATAAAACTAATAGTGTAAATTATGACGAAACTAAATAGAGTATATAATTACAATACTTTAAGTGAAGCAGTTAATGATCTTCAAAAACGAGGATATACATATGATTTTTTAATTCCAGAAGGCAAAGAATGTCTTTATTGTCAGACACATTCATTAGAACTTTCTCCTGATGAATTTCTCCTAGATGAGATTTATCGTTTTCAAGAAATGTCAGATCCAGATGAAGAAAGTATTTTGTTTGCTATTTCGTCTCCTATGCACCATATAAAGGGACTTGTAATTAATAGTTTTGGTGCTAATTTTGATTATCGTTCTTCTAAGTTGGTAGAACACCTATATAAAAAATCAAGACAATAACCGATATGGGATTTTTTTCAAAAACAGTTGAGTATGCTATGCGAGCAGTATTTTATATCGCTAGTAAATCTCAGGATGGACAAAAAGTAGGTATTAAAGAAATTGCCGAGAATATTAATTCTCCAGAGCATTTTTTAGGAAAAATATTACAGAAATTAAGTCGTCAAGGTATCATATTATCTGTAAAAGGTCCAAATGGTGGTTTTTATGTAGATACAAAAGGGTTGAATCGCCCCATAGCTGATATCATTATTGCTTTAGAAGGAGATGATATATTTACAGGCTGTGGTCTAGGCTTAAGCTACTGTTCAGAAAGTAACCCTTGTCCACTGCACAATGAATTTAAGAAAGTTCGGAATCAAATTTCGCATATGTTGCACATTACATCTATTGGAGAGTTCAATATCGAATTACTCAATGGAACATTAACACTGAATAAATAATTTTTTTAACCAAATAGAAGACATTATTGTCTTTTATTAATATTTTTATAACATGACAAACGAGCAAAAACAACTAGTAAAAGCCACTGTACCTGTATTAAGAGAGCATGGAGTACTATTGACTACGCATTTCTACAACCGTATGTTTCAGTTCAATCCTGAATTAAAAAATATGTTTAACATGGGAAATCAGCAAAATAGTAAACAACAAACAGCTTTAGCAATGGCTGTGTTAGCTTATGCAGAAAATATTGAAGACCCTTCGGTATTGTTACCAGTAGTAGGTAATATTGGTCATAAACATACAAGTCTTGATATTCGTCCAGAGCATTATACTATTGTTGGAAATCATTTAATAGCATCTATTCAAGAAGTTCTTGGTGAAGCTGCTACCCCAGAACTAGTGGACGCTTGGACAATTGCTTACAATCAATTGGCATCATTGATGAGTGGCCATGAACAGGGTTTGTACAAAAGACATACAGAACAAAAAGGTGGTTGGACTGGCTGGAGACCTTTCGTAGTGAAACAAAAAATAGTCGAATCAGCCGAAATTACTTCGTTTTATCTTTATCCCACTGATAATGGTTCTGTAGAAAATCATCTTCCTGGACAATATATCAGTTTGCGTTTATTTCTTCCTGAATTACAATTATTACAACCACGCCAATACAGTATTTCAAGCGCACCTAATGGAGAATATTATCGCATATCTGTAAAAAGAGAAGCTGGTAGCCAACATCCAGATGGTATGATTAGTAATCGCCTTCATGACTATATTAACCAAGGTGATGTTGTAGACCTTTCTGCTCCAGCTGGTACATTTGTGTTGAATGCATCAAGCGATTTACCGAAAGTTTTCATTAGTGGTGGTGTGGGACAAACACCTTTATTGTCTATGTTGGAAAATCTTATTTCAAACAAAAATAATATCAACGTGCCAATCACTTGGGTACATGGTTGCAGAAATGAAGAAGTGCACGCCTTCAAAGACAAAGTAGCAGAAATATCACATGTAAATTCTAACATTAATCAGCATATCTTTTATGAGCAATTAAAAGAAACTCAAAATGATAAATACGAAGGTTGGGTTGATCTTGAAGTGTTAAAAGATACTATACTTGAAAATGAAACAGAATACTATATTTGCGGGCCTGCTCCCTTTATCAAAAAACACTATAATTTTCTAATAGAAAATGGTGTGCAAAAATCAGCAATCTATTTTGAAGAATTTGGACCTGCATCGTTGCAGTTGAATTAATAGTTCTATAAATAAAAACAGCTTTAGAAAGTGGTTGAATAAGTACCTATGTAATGATTAATTTCACTACATTAGGTACTTTCAATAAATATAGTATTGTAGTAAAAAAGAATATCAATTTTTTATTATAAATATTCAAAAGCAAATATATTAATGAAAAAAACATATATTATGAAAAGCATTAAAATTAAAAGAATCTACGACCCACCTGAATTAGAAGATGGCTATCGAATACTCATTGATAGACTTTGGCCAAGAGGAATCGGTAAAGAAGAAGCAAAATTAGATGAATGGAATAAGAATATTGCTCCTTCTACCGAATTACGAAAATGGTTCGATCACAAAGAAGAACGTTTTGAAGAATTCTCATTACGTTATCAAGAGGAGTTGAAGACTCACTATTCAGAATTGGAACGATTGTTCGAAATTGCAAAAAAACAAAATCTGTGTTTATTGTATGGGGCTAAGAATCCCAATAACAATCAAGCTGTAGTATTAAAAGCTATACTACTAAAATTAGTATAGATATCGTTTAATGTTTTTTTTAAAACTTTCAATTATCTTACTTTTGCTCGTGTATCTACTCTTCACGTAGTATTGTGAGACTCGTAACAACATATAAGTGTATTAATACACAATATAAATGAAAAGAAAAAAAATAGCCTTTCATAATTTTTTCAAACTGATTATAGCTTCTGCATTAGTGAGTATATGCAGTTTGATTTTAGTTTTTGCTACACAACAATTAACCGAACATGTTGAGCATTTAATTTTTGAAAAAGTGTATACTACTCAAAAATTAGTCTTTATATTCTTACCCACGATAGGGATTACCACCATTTATTTTTTAAGAAAATTTCTTTTTAAAGGTCGTAAAAACAAAGGTATTACAGAGATTTATAAAACACTGGATCAACGAAAAGATCACCTTCCTGCTTTTAAAGTACCTTCTCACTTAATCAATGGTTTTTTAACTGTTGCATCTGGAGGTTCGACAGGTATAGAAGTTTCATCAGTGGTAGCCACTGCTACAGTAGGTAATTTGGTACATACCAAGCATTTCTCTGCTAATATGTATAAAAAAGAATTGATCTGTGCTGGTGTTACTGCCGCAGTAGCTTTATTATTTGCAAGCCCGCTTGCTGGTTTTCTTTTTGCGATGGAAGTGATAGCTAGAAAAACTAATAAATCTTTATTTATCAGCTGTGGTACTTCTGCTATACTGGCATGGACTTTTATATTAATATTCAACTATCAACCACTACTACCATTCCGCATAGATAATTGGAACGTTTATGCTTTACCCTTTTTTCTGTTATTAAGTTTAATGGGAGGTCTATTATCTGTCTATTTTACATTGTTGGTAATCCGAATGAAAAAACTATTTGGTAATATTAACAATAATTTTTTAAGGGTAAATATTGGTGCTATTTCTGTTGGAGTTTTTATTTTTCTATTTCCAGCATTATACGGTGATAGCTATCATGGATTAAAAGATATTTTGGGTGGTACTGGAAGAATTACCATATTAAGCTTATCTGTTTTAATTTTACTTAAACCTTTAGCCGCATCACTAACTCTTGGGGCAGGTGGAGATGGCGGTGTATTTGCTCCCAGTATAGTAGCTGGAGCTTTTCTAGGACTTTTATTTGCTCAGATTTGTAATCTACTATTCGGTTTGCAATTAGTGCCTTTGAATTTTGCACTAGTAGGTGCCGCTGCTACGTTGTCTGCTTCTATTTATGCTCCTTTAACTGCTTTAGTTTTGGTTTGTAGTTTGGTTCCTAATGGTTATCAATTATTCGTACCAATATTAGTTGGCAGTTTTACTGCAAAATATTTTGCAAAAACCATCCTTCCTTATAATGTTTATACCTATGATTTTTATGTCGCTAAGTAATATTTAAATGAATTAATATGCTATCATTTGGACAACAGGTAATTGATTTCAATACAAAACTAGAATACAGCGAAAATCTTCCTGAGGGTTTTGCTATTTTAAATCCATATCATGATAATCCTGAAACATTGAAGGTAATGCAGGCATTTTATGATAAATTTTATAGTGACAGTAACAGTCGTAAATTTATTATCGGAATCAATCCTAGTCGGCATGGCGCAGGAGTGACAGGCATCCCGTTTACTGATACCAAACGTTTAAAATCTTCTTGTGACATAGAAATGCAAAGTGCACATACACACGAGATTTCTTCAGTTTTTATGTATGACATGATAGCGGCCTTTGGCGGAGTTAATTTGTTTTATCAAAATTTTTATATTAATTCTCCTTTTCCACTGGCAATAGTTCGTCAAACCAAAAATAAAGGATGGATCAATGCAAATTATTACGATGATCCAAAATTGTTTGAAGCTGTAAAACCTTTTATGATTAAATCCTTGAAAGCACAGATAAAACTTAATTTAGAAACTAATCAAGTTTATATTTTGGGCAAAAAAAATGCCGTTTTTATAAATCGACTAAATAAAGAAGCTAAGCTTTTTGATAAGGCAATTGTATTAGAGCACCCTCGCTATATTCAACAATATAAATCTAAAGAAAAACTATTTTATATAGAAAAATATTTAAATGCTTTTAATTATGAAGAGTAAACATCAAAAACCAAAGATTGTATGCAAGTGCACGTCTTCAAAGTTATACAACATACGTTAGAAGCTTATGCCGATAGGTTAACTTTTTCTGAACGGTTTATTGTCAAAAAGGAAACGACTTAACTATTCAAGTTGCTAAAACAAACCCAATTAAAGATAGAATATAATGAAAGAACGATTAAATATCTACAACATCGACCCCAAGACTTTTGAAGCAATGATGGGGTTAGAAAACTACCTTGCACAAAGTAGTTTGGATAAAAACCTATTTGAACTTATCAAAACTCGTGCTTCTCAAATAAATGGATGTGCGTATTGTATCAATATGCACACGCGCGATGCGATAAAAATTGGAGAAACAACACAGCGTCTGTTTTTACTAGATGCCTGGCGAGAATCCAATCTTTTTACAGATAAAGAAAAAGCTGTTTTGGCATTGACCGAAGCGATGACTTTAATAGCTGGAAAGTCTGTGTCCGATGAAATTTATGACACTGCTAAAAATCATTTAACTGAAAAAGAATATGCGGCTGTTATAATGGCGGTTGTAGCAATTAATGGATGGAATAGGATTGCGATTACATCACAAACACCATTAGACTAACCTTTATGCAAATAACTCAAATGAATTTATCCGAACTTACCGAGAAGCTCGAACAACTTTATACGTAGCCTTTCGCGCCAAAAAAGAAACCATTGACGAGGCTGTTGTGATGATTAGTAGTTGTTTAAAATTCGTATTACAAAAACATTAGCGTTGAAAAAACTAATTTTACTTTCAGACATATGGGGAATTGAAAAATCGAATTGGATGTTTCAATATACGTCTATATTGGAACAATATTTTGAAATCCATTATTACGACTGCCGTGAATTGGCATGCATTCCCGAAGCTGAATTATCAGAAGAAAATATCCATAGTCAATTTGTAAATGGAGGTATTGATACAGCTGTTAAAAAGCTTCTCGAAATAGAACACGAGGCTTCTGTTGTTGTAGGATTTAGCATAGGAGGTTGTATTGGATGGAAAGCTTGTTTATCAGGTTTAAAAGTACAACATCTGTTTGCGATATCATCAACAAGATTGAGATATGAAACCGAAAAGCCATTTGCAAAAATTGAATTGTTCTATGGTGAAAAAGATTGTTACAAACCTGACGCTAGTTGGTTTCAACAAATGCAAATCAAAGAAGAAGTTTGTGAAAACGAAGAACACGAACTATATCAAAAAAAAGAAGTAGTGGAATATTTCTGCAAAAAAATTATTGAGAAAATATACAACCAAAACCATTAATAATGCTATTGATTAAATGAAATTTTGTACCAAATTTTAATTTTTTCGACTTTTTATGTGTCCTTTTAATTTCTCATCTAGCTTAATCAGAAGTTAATAATTATGTATTTTTAATTGATAATAAAATATTAAACAATATAAAAAAGAAAATGATTTTTGTTGAAAATGAATTTGCTCCACTTAAAAGAGTAGTCGTTGCTCAGTCTGAATTTGGTTATCCTATACAACCCAAAGAAGATGATTTAAGATTTTTAAATGAAACCGAACTGCAAGAAAGTTTGAATAACAAAGAAATCTGGGGTAAAAATTTTGCTGAAGTTTATCCCGATTTACAAAAACAATGGGAACTGGAACGAATCAATCTTACTCAAGTTTTACAACGATATGGAGTAGAAGTTTTCCATCCCAGAAAATTAACGAATGCCGAAAAAAATGCTGTAGGTAAGGATGGTTATGCCAATTTCTTTTGTAGAGATCCTTTCTTCACCATTGGAAATTTCGTTATTGAGGGTTCTTTACGTTTTCTACAAAGAAGAAACGAAGTTTTTCCGCTTAGAGAAATTTTTGAAAAAGTTGTCTATCCTGAAGATTGCATATATATTGCCGTCCCACAACCTGAAATTACAGATGACACAGACCTTACTTTAGGAAAAGGTCCTTTTTTGGAAGGAGGTGATGTTTTGGTTTATGACAAAACGGTTTTCGTAGGAAACTCCGGATTGGCATCTAATGACCTAGGGATTTTTTGGCTCACGAAACTCCTAAAACCTCATGGTTATACGGTAAAAAAAATAGAATTGCACCCTAATATTTTGCATTTAGATTGTGCTTTAGGTTTTGTAAAAGAAGGTTTGATGATTATTTGTGAAGACGCTTTTATCAATGGAGTTCCTGAGTTATTTAATGATTGGAGAAAGATAAAAGTAAGTTTGAAAGAAGCTACTAGTTTAGCAACTAACGGTCTACCTGTTTCGTCGGATGTTTATATTACCGATCCTGTGTTCAAGCATATTGGCGAGCAAATTGCTCAAGAAGGCATCACAGTTGAATATATTGATTTCAACATCAGCCGAAGTTTTGGTGGAGCTTTCCGATGCAGTACACAACCCCTTTTGAGAAAATTTTAATAAAAACTTTCTTTTGCATTTCAAAAACTTATTGTTCAAAGCATTATCAGTTTTTAATGTATAACTAATGTATGATTTAGTAATTTGGAAACTGAATACAGTTTCTCGTCTATTTTAAACGACATAATTTTCAAACTTTTTGACTTTTTTTGTAACCTTTTAATTTCTCACCTACCCTAATCAGGTATAAACAATTAAATTTTACAAAATGGAAAGTATAATTAAAAGTCAGTCATTGAGACAAACGTTCAATCTATTAAAATATACATTCGGAATCGTTCCTATTGTTGCTGGTACAGATAAATTCACTAATTTGTTAACCAATTGGGAACAATACATCAACCCAACAATGGCGAACTTATTGCCATTTTCAGCTTCGGTTTTTATGATGATCGTAGGTATTGTTGAAATTGTTGCAGGTATCATTGTGCTGAAAAAACCCGAAATTGGCGGGTATATTGTTGCTGCCTGGTTAACAGTTATAGCATTGACCCTGTTACTTGGTTTCAATTACGTGGACGTAGCAGTACGTGACCTTGTAATGGCAATTGCTGCCTTGTCTATGGCAAGATTATCTAAAATCGTTAAATAGCATGAAACAATTTGAAAAGTTTACAGAAACTGAAATCATTGAACGAATTTTAAAAGGAGAGAAATCGCTTTACGAGCTTATCGTAAGGCGGTTTAACCCTTGCCTCTACAAAATCGGTAGATCATATAACTACAATCACGAAGATACGCAGGATTTAATGCAGGAAACTTTTATTGACGCATACAAAAGTCTGTTGCAATTTGAAGGTCGTGCAAGCTTTAAAACATGGATTATTCGTATTATGATGAACAATTGTTATCGAAAAAGAGAAAAATCAAGTTTTAAAAATGAAATTATGCAAGATGCAAACGAACATTCAACCCCATTATTTACCAATAGAAATAATGATACTGACAAAATAATTCAGAATCGTGAGTTGGGAAATATCATTGAAAAAGCTCTTGTTCAAATACCTTTGGATTACCGAATGGTATTTTCGTTACGGGAAATAAACGGACTAAATGTTTCTGAAACCGCAGAAATGTTAAACATTAGTGAATCGAACGTAAAAGTACGACTAAATCGGGCAAAAACATTGCTACGAACCGAAATTGAAAACTCTTATTCTACCAACGAATTGTTTGAATTTAATTTAATCTATTGCGATGCAATGGTAGAAAATGTAATGATAAAAATAAACGAACTATAATTCGAAAATTCTCAAAATTACAAATGAAAATATATCATAATTTTCAATGTAGCAAAAGTAATTGTGCATTGGAGTTGATTAAAGAAAATGGAATTACTCCACAAATTGTGGATTATTTAAAAAATACCCCAAGCAAAGAAGAATTAATAATGTTGCTGTCTATGCTTAACATGAAGCCATTCGATATCATACGAAAAAATGAAGTTATTTTCCAAAAGAATTATTTTGGAAAAATTTTTACTGATGAGCAATGGCTAGACATTTTATTACTACACCCAGAGCTTATTGAAAGACCGATTGTGGTAAAAAATGGCAAGGCGGTTATTGCTCGACCTGCGGAACGACTATTGGAACTATTGTAATAAGACACTTAGTTGTTTAGGAAAAACCGAATAATATTAATCAACTTGAATAAAATTATGCCAGAAACATCAAATATAGATTTAGATAAAACCATAATTAATACCCCTATTCACGACGATGCATTTGAGCTGAGTGATATGGAAAAGATAAACAAAATCGAACATCATTTTGCTAAAATAATGCAGATACTTGGACTTGATCTTAATGACGATAGTTTGTGCGAAACACCTAATAGAGTAGCAAAAATGTTTGTGAAGGAAATATTCAGTGGATTAAACCCCAATAACAATCCTGAAATAAGTCTTTTTGAAAATAAATACGGTTACAAAAGAATGCTGATCGAAAAAGACATTACCTTATATTCAAATTGCGAACATCATTTTGTGCCGATAATTGGAAAGGTACACGTTGCCTATATTCCAGGCAAGCAAGTTATCGGTTTGTCAAAAATTAACCGATTGGTACAATATTATGCCAAACGTCCGCAAGTTCAAGAGCGACTAACCATTCAGATTTCGGAAGCTTTAAAAGAGATTTTGCAACACGATGATGTAGCTGTTTTAATAGAAGCCGACCATTTGTGTGTAGCATCAAGAGGTATCAATGACACGAACAGTAAAACTTTTACTGCAGAGTATTCTGGACAGTTTGAGAACGATATCGTAAGACAGGAGTTTTTATTACACGTCCAAAACAAATAACAACAATGACACAAACAGTTAAAATTTATTACTAACGTTTCTTTCTTTGGTTATTTTAAGTAAACCTTAAAGCAGTATAATTTCAATAAGACTAAAAACAGCTATTATTATCGGAAAACAATCTAGTTATGTCTCGAGTACGTTTTATCTTAAGCTATTAAAAAACACATAGAACCTTATTTAGGGTAATAAACCATTTTAATTTATTGTTATCAGAAAAAGTTGCGTTAATATTTTCTATTTAATTTACGTTTGAATTTTATAAATCTCTTAGAAATTTAAGTAAAAAACTATTATTAAATGGAAAAATTATATGCAAAAACTTGTCATAAATTAGAAACAATAATTCATGAATTAGAAATTGAAATTAACTGTCCCATAGAAAAAACAGAAACTATTATAAAGCAAATTATTCACAGCTTGTCAGATTTAAAAGGACATGTACTGAAAAATGGTTTTAAAAGTATAGATGAAGAAGTTTTCTTTTTTAAACATCAGAAACCAGTCATTGTTGCCAAGCTCATATATTACAATTCAATTTACAAAATTGAAACAAGGAAACCTTATGGAGCAAAGTCAATCAAGAAATATCTCAAAAAAGAACTCAGAAAACTTAAAAAATTCTTTGAGCATAATATAGATTTTTACAAATATTACCGTAGTGGTAATTCTTTTCTTGATGAGAATTTCTTTAGTCGTGGAAAACACGACATAAGGCTGTGGTTGGATACTTTTTATTTTGAAGCAGATCATCGTTTTTGTACCTCTCATGATTACAAAGTTGCGAAAATAATTGCCAACGATTTGATACAAGTATATCTTGAAGATCAACTAAATCGTAATTATAAAAATAGATCTAATGAATCGTCTCTTAGTTGGACAGGAAGCAAAGCAGCTTTGACTGAACTTATTTATGCACTATATTCTCAAGGCATATTTAACAATGGAAATACCGATTTAAAACTCATTACAAAAACATTTGAAACAGCACTTAACATTGACTTAGGAGATTTCTATCATACATTTATGGAAATCAAAGCCCGTAAAATAAACCGAACGAAATTTCTTGATAACCTGTGTGAAACACTTATAAAAAAAATGGACGAGCAGTAATCAATATCATTTCATTATTCTTCTAGGAACATAAGTGATTTTTGTACGGAAAGTACTTTCAGAAATCTGTTGTACTTCATGTTCCTTTTCATTATTTTTCGATTGTTCTTCTCCTTGGCTCACAGGTTCAATAGACAACTGTATTTTTCTTTCTACGGCTGCTAATTCGGTTTTAAGTTCTCGTAATTTATTTTCCTTTGTCCAGTTGTCATTAACCACTTGTTGAAGAACAGGTAGGTCTTTTTGAAACTCATGTATATTCTCTTGTTCCTTTTTGATATAGGCAGGTAATTTTTCTAATGCTCTTAAGAAGTTCATTGATGCCGTTTCTGGATCTTTAGCCATAATTCCATTATTGTAATTATATTTAATATTTCCTTCGCCTTGCACAAAGAAGCGGTTTACCCGAATATCAATATCCTCTTTTTGGGAAACCTCGGTTTTGACCAATAGTTGAAAACCATACAAGCTACCGATTTCCCCATAATCGCCACCTGTGCGGGATTTGTCTGCCAATTGGTTGAGCTTAGCGCCAATTTGTTTTACATCTGTAGTAAGTGATAAACCTTGTAAACGAATAGGATTGACAATAGAACCATCAGTATGTTTTTTGATACGACTTTGTAAATTATTCCAGTCTAAACTAATTCTATCATAACGAGATTGAGCTTTTTGTAATTCAGCTATATAATCTTCCAATTTATATTTTGCACTGTATTTGGAACGGTTGAAAGCCTGCTTTTCACTTTCTAATCCAGCAATTTGCTTTTCCAATTTTGCTTTGTCTAACAGATCGGTATTACCTGAAAGTATTGCCACATATTCCGAAAAGTTCATACCTGATTTTTCATCCATACTTCCCTCATCAATGGTTCGCTTACCAAGATTGTTGTTCTTTAACTGGTCAATAAAAAGTTGTTTGTTGTACAATAAATTAAATTTATAACTATCTAACGATTTTTCAACTGCATAGATAACCACATCCACTTTGTTATCAGCAAAGAATTTAGCAATTTCATTTCCTTTACGGATCGCCCGACCATCACGTTGAGCCAAATCGCTTGGGCGCCATGGTGTGTCTAAATGATGTATGGCAACAGCCCTTTTTTGTGCATTTACACCTGTGCCTAACATACTAGTCGAACCAAATAGCACTCGGATTTTACCTTCATTCATTCCTTTAATCAACTCCTTACGTTGGTGGTCTGTTTTTGCTTCTTGAATAAAACGAACTTCGTGTGCGGGAATTTGATGAACTTCTACCAGCTTGCGTTTGATTTCAGAATATACATTCCATTCGTTTGGTTTGTAACTTCCTAAATCTGAAAACACAAACTGAGTTCCTTTCTGTGAATTGTATTGGTTGTAATACTTGGCAATGTTTGCCGCACAATGTGAGGCTTTACTGTCGGGATGATCATCATAAACATTGCTGACCATACGCATATCCAAAGACATTTTTCGGGCGTAATCGGTAGCAATGAGCATTTTTGCTTTTTCTTCTGTTGGAGATAAAGGTAATCTTCCTAGTAAAGTGGCATCACCTGATTTAGCAAATTGCATCAGGCTTTGGATAAATACTTCCTGATCAGGTGTTGGTGGAATGTTATACAGGATTTCGTTCTTATTTGGTCGATCAATGCCAATATCTTTTGCGGTTCTGTAATCTGTAATCTCAGAGTAAAACTGAGCCAATTCTGGAACTTTGATAAAGTAACGAAACCGTTCTTTTGCGACTATATTATTAGCTACAGAAAATTCATAATCGGTTGTTTTTCTTGCATAGATGGCTGCCCAGGCATCAAAGGAATGAATACCTTGCTTTTCCATTGCTCGTGGTCTTAGGTATTTAAATAACAAATATAATTCAGTTAACGAATTACTAATAGTGGTTCCGGAAAGGAAGGTTGCTCCCATATCGGCATTGGTGCGATCTTGAATGGTCCGAATTGCAAAAAGCAGGTTCATGGCTTTTTGACTACCGTCAACATTTCCTAGTCCAGCAACCCGAGTATGCCTTGTGTTAAACATTAGATTTTTAAACTGGTGACTTTCGTCCACAAACAAATGATCTATGCCCATCATTTTAAAGTCCACCACATCGTCTTTACGGTTTTCTATATCGTATTGCAGGGTTTTGAGTTTTACTTCCAGATTTTCTTTTCGTTTGATAACACCAGCAAGCATTCCTCGGGTAACTTCTTTGCCCTGTGCTTGTAATGCATCAAGATTACGTTCTACACTGTCTAGCTCTATTTGTAGTATTTCTTTTTGTACTTCGGGCGATTGCGGTATCATTCCAAATTGATCATGTGTTAATATCACGCAATCCCAATCATTGTTTTTAATGTCACCAAAAATGTGCATTCGTTTTTGTGGAGTGAAGTCTGCTTTACCTGGAAATAGAATTTTAGCATGAGGATAAGCGGTACGATAGGCTTCAGCAATTTCATGCACATTACTTTTTAATCCAATAATCATCGGTTTATGAGCTAATCCCAAACGCTTCATTTCTTGTGCAGCCGTACACATCACCAATGTTTTCCCTGCCCCTACTTCATGGTCGCAGATTGCACCGTTATTTAATTTTATCATCCAAACCGTATCTTTTTGGCTATTATACAAATCTTCGATGCCCAATGCTTTTCGGTCTAAACCTGGAAAGTTTTGGTGGGTTCCATCATAATTCGGACGGACAAAACAATTAAAGGTATCGTTGTATTGGTCGGTCAGCCTGTTTTTAAACTCATCGCTTTGAGCATGTAACCAATCGGTAAAAGCAGAACGAATTTCATCAATCTTGGTATTCGCCATTTGAATGGCTTCCATATCCCGAACTTTTACCTCTTGGTCGCCGACCATAATTTTTTTGGTGATGTCTGGTGTGGTATTTACTAAGGCGTGTTTAAGTAATGCGATACCATCAAAAGTTCGACTTTCTGATTTTACGGCATATTTATCCCATATATGTACATTCTTACGGTCGCACTTTACAGAAAAGTCATCGGAGCTATCAGAATAATGAACCAATACATCGGTATCAAACAAATGCGAAGCAAAACGGGCATAAATTCCCGTAGGTATCCAACGTTCACCTAAATTGAAATCCAGTTCTTCAAACTCAATTCGTCTTGGTCTAGCTTCTATTAGTGCGGTGAGGCTGGTTTTAGCCTCCGTATTATCAGGATTGTTTTCAACGTAATTTCTAATATCCTGTGCTTTCTCCACGACATTACCTGAAATCCAGCGTTCGGCTATTTCGTATTCGCGCTCTAAAGGATTGTAGAAAATACGACCATGTAGGGCTTCTTTCAAAGCTTCATCAGTCATACCGCTGATTTCAGACATATATTCCAAATTCACAATTCCATATTTGTTCAATGACGTTGCCAAAGCTTCGTCGGGATCATCTGTTGCTACGGTTACGGTTGAAAAACTTACAGGACGACTGAATATATCGGCTTTGTGTACCACGCCACCAATCACACGTTCCAAATAAGGTATTTCCTTTCCTGCGCTATCGGTTTTGATAAGTTTGATATTATCTCCGCTGTTGAGATTTCCGTACTTTTTTACAAAAGCATCATATAAACGGTTTAGTGTTTCTCTTTCTTCTTTATGTTCGGTTTGTTTTTCGGCTTCTTTGGTATAGAGTTGTTGGTAAACATCGCGTAGTACGATATAAGCTTCAGCTCTTACTTTCTGTAAAGGTGGTAATTGCAAAGGATGGAAAATAGCCACATCATTACGTAAATCCACTTCTTGTAAATAACCAACCCAACCCTTATCCATAACAAGGCTATCGTTACGGTAGTACGATTGTAGTTTGTTACTGTATGGAGCAGGTTCTGGTATACTAGTGTTTACAGCAATTTTTTCTATTTGATTTTTACTATTAGCATCCGAGAATAGATCAACAATAATTTCCCGTTTTTGATTGGATGAAGAAGCTGTTTCATTGCTGTTTTTGTTGCTAACAGGAGCTGTATAAGCTTGTTGCATTGAACTACTGAACAGATTTGTTTGACGAACTGTGCTTTGTTTAGGTTTACGAGAACTTTGTCGCTTGACGGTTTGAACAGTCACTTTAGGCTTTGCAACTAAAACAGTTTCTTCTGTATTTTCAAAAAGGTCGAAAATGCTTAACTGTTTTAATTCCTGTGGTCTTTCTTCTTTTGTCACCGATGCCGTTGAATGTTGTTGTTGTTGTTGTTGTTTATCAGTAACTGCTGGCTTGAGAGTTGGCGTAAAAGGAATTTGTGCGATAGTTTCATTGTTGAGTTCCCTTTTATATAAGTTCAAATTCAGATTTTTTCGGAAATCTTCGGAAAGTATTTGTTTCAAATCTTTTGCAATACCGTTTACACCATCTTTATGCGTATAAATAATAGCTGGTTTTCCATAAGGATCCGTATCTATTTTTCGCTCGGTATAGATAACCCTTGAATAGTTTCGGAAATAAGCATTGCTAGGCGTGTTGTATTTAGTTTGTTTACTTTGACAAAACAATTCTTCGGTCTCGCTAAATTCTTGTTTTGCTGTATTCTTTTGCAGGATTATCAAATCACTTCCAACTTCTGTTCCTGCATATTCTGCAAACAGATTATTCGGTAATCGTATAACTGAAACCAAATGGTTGTTTTCCATCAAAGCTCGACGTATAGGTTCGTTACTTGGGCTATTCAAAATACCCTGAGATGTAATAAAAACCTGTAAACCACCCTCACGGAGCATATCATTTCCTTTTAAAAAGAAATAGTTATGAATGCTTCGGGAAGCCTGCACTTTTGAACTGTCCTTGCTTCGGGAATACGAAAGGTCGAAAATAGCGGTGTCGCCAAACGGTATATTGCTAGCGATTACATCATAGCTGTTTTGTTCTTTTTCTGGAATTTCTTCAAAACCACTTATGCGGATGTTGCTTTCGGGATAAAGCTGTTTTAATATTTTACCAGTCAACAAGTCCTTTTCATAAGCAGTAACACTAGTATTTTGATTTTCAGAAAAGGATTGGATAAATGAGCCGATTCCTGCCGATGGTTCAAGGAATTTATCAATACGTAAACCACTTTCTTGTAAACTTTCGGAAATTGTATCTATAACCTGTGGTGGTGTATAAAAAGCCGTCAATACCGAACTTCGCATACTATCTACGTAATACTTGTATTGCTTGTCGTTTTCGGAATTTTCTTTTAGAAGTTGATGAAGCTCCTGTGTAAGTGGGAAAAGGTCATGTTCGGTCTTTCTCCAATTATTGATATCTATTTCATTTCCTACGGGGTTCAACACGAATTTAAGACCACCAAATCCGCTGTATTGCATCATGAGCAGTCTTTCACCTACCGTGGCTTGTCGTTTCTCCTTTTCCAGTGTAAAAGCAATTCGTAAGGCATCAATGTTCTGTTGGAGATGTTGCTTTTTACTGAAGCCCATTCTCCTCAATCCATATTGCGATATTTCCTGTTATTTCGGTATAAAGCAGGTTAAACTCATATCCGTAGGCGAAGTCATCGGTTAGTTCATATTTATTGAAAAGCGGCTCACAAATTGGAAGCATTTTAAGAGCAAACGGTCTTAGTTCCTCGTCTGCCATTATAGTATCAAACTCATTACAGACTACCTGAAAAACAGTATCGAATTTGGAGAAGTGCAAACCTTCAAACAGAATATAGTTAGCTATTTCGTTGCACTGTTCAATGGGGTTTCCCGAACGAAAAGCTCCATCGTAGGCATTGGCAGCCCACGAAGAGCGTTGTTCAATAAATTTTTGATCGCTTGCTTTTTCAGGAAAGCTTGTATTTAATAATTCTTGTAGTCGTAATCTGAAATACGAAAGGTCTTTTTGCTGTGTGTTCATGCTATAAAATATTTATGCGATGAATAAATGTAGAACAAGAACCAAAAGCTTTCGTAAAAGTGGTAAGATTTGGCTTTTAGAGGTTGTATTTGACTAAATAAAGGTTACAAACTGAACAAAAATTGTATTTTTGCTATTTACAATTTTTAATATATCATTATAATGAACGAACTAATCGAAAAAATCAACGCAAGCTTTGAAACATTAAAAGCGGATGCAGAACTACAGGCAGAAAAAGGAAACAAAGCAGCTGGAACAAGAGCTCGTAAAACTTCTTTAGAGTTAGAAAAACTGTTGAAAGAGTTTAGAAAAGCATCTTTAGAAGCATCCAAAGCATAAAGAATAAACCCTCCAATTCGGAGGGTTTATTCTTTATTTAAAAACTGAAGCATCCTACCCACCTCAATATCCATTCTCGAAAAGGCAAACCATTTTTTACCTAAATCTTTGAGTGAGGAACCGATATGATACAATTCCGTATTGTCGATAATTAGAAAACGATCGTGAGCATCGGAGAATAGTTCAATTTCAATTGGAGAATATTGGCTGTTATATCTTTGCAAATCCAACCGTAGCTGATTACTGATGGTTTTGGTATAAATAGTGGCGGTTACATCAGTATTTCGTTTTCCCAATAAAGTAAGTACCGTATCGTCCACATAATTGTCAAATAAGATAATGGATTGTTTGGCACTACGGATAATATCCGATACAAAAGTGTAGGCATCGAAAATCTGTCCGTTGTAGAAAACACCTTTTTCGCTATGCAGTTTGTCACTTTCCAAAGCCTTAAAAATTTCTTCAATTTTTTGATCTGATTGTAACTGTTTTAATTCGATATTGTCCAAACGCTGAAACAGTGATGCATTACTTACAAGTATATGTCGCATTTCAACAAAGGCATCCATTATTTCAATACTAACTTTCACAGCAATTTCAGAACGAAGAACTGCAGATAGCATCGCAATTCCAGCTTCTGTAAAAACGTAGGGCTGATAACGTCTTCCGCCTCGCCCTACGTTTGAGGTTCCAATTTGGAACCTCAAAAACTCACTTTCCTCATCGGTTAGTTGGAAACAGAATTTTTCAGGAAACCTATCTAAATTTCGCTTTACAGCTTTGTTAAGGTTCTTTGTTTCCACTTGGTACAAAACCGCCAACTCACTATCTAACATCACTTGTTTTCCACGTATAGTATAAATCAGTTTTTTGATCTCCATTGGAGTAATTATTGGTCTACTTTCCATTACTTTTTGAAACTTTTATTTTTGGCAAATTCAAATGAGGTGCTGTAATCTTCATTCAATACGATATAAGCGTCGAACTTTTTTTCTGCTTTGCTTTTCATTCCTTTTAGCAGTCCTGTTTTACCTTTGTTTACTAATGCCTCAATATCATTGAGCGTTAATTGTATACCGCAAATGTTTCTAAACTGTACCCAATTACAGACTTCGTCTACGCATTTCACAATTTGATCTCGAATTACAAGGGGATTCGATTTACATTTAGGACAAGTTAATTTTGGATGACTGTTTTGAATAGTAGTGGTTTGAAGTAATTCTTCTGTAATGGATTTTGTAAATACTTCAATTTCGCTTTGAAAAGTAGTTGGATTTAGATCTCTTGTTTCGATTTTCTCAAATTGAATCTCCCATTCAGCTGTTAAAGCTACATCTGCAATTTTCATATTTTTTACTTGATGATAAATAAACAAGCCTTTTTGGGTTGGAAGTAATGCTTTATTTTCTATTTCAATATAGTTACGTTTAAATAAAATTTCGATGATTGACGCTCTTGTTGCTGGTGTTCCAATTCCAATATTCTTTAATATTTTTCTTGCTTCATCATTTTCAATAGTATTACCAACGTTTTCCATTTCTGATAAAAGACTTGCTTCTGTATAAAGCATTGGAGGTTTGGTTTGTTTTTCTAACATTAATTCCTTTTTAATTTTGAGCTCGTCTCCTACTTTAAGATTTGGTAAATGTTGAAGTAATTCACTATCGTCTTCTGAAAGACTTCCTTTTACAGCTCTCCAACCCACGTCTACTATTTTAACTCCTTTTATTGTAAAATCGTAATGTAGTACTTCTAAATTCACATCTGTTATTTCTTTAATACAAGATGGTGAAAGGGCTTCAAGCAATCGAAAAACGATCAAATTATAAATCGCATTTTCTTTTGCCGATAAAGCTGAAGGAATTTTATCTGTGATTAATAATCCGTGGTGATCGGTGACTCTCAGATCATTTACAATACGTTTATTGAAACGCCCCCATTTTAACTTAGATACTTCTAAATTATACTTTTCATGCTCTTGTAAAGCTCTTAATAATTTTGGAATTTCATCCCACATGTCCTCAGGAATGTGTTTACTTCCGGTTCTAGGATACGTTATGAATTTCTTTTCGTAGAGACTTTGTGCAATATTTAAGGTGTCTTCTGCTGTAAGGTTTAGCTTTTTATTTGCTTCTTTTTGCAGTCCCGTTAAATCAAATAATAAAGGAGCTTGTTCTGTGAGGTTTCTGTTTTCAATTGATGTAATGGTAGCTTTTTCGTTACGTTGAATGGACTTTAAGGAATTTATTACTGCATTTTGTTCGTTCCATTTTATTTGTGAACTTCCTTTAAACTCTATAAAATCTTTATTAAATAAAAGTTCTATTTGCCAATAATTAGTAACTTCAAAACTTCTATTGTCTAAAAAACGTTTGCAGATTAATCCTAAAGTTGGGGTTTGTACTCTACCTAAAGAATACATTCCGTTGCCTACAGCAATACTAAGTGCTTGTGTAGCATTTATTCCCACAAGCCAATCTGAACGACTACGTCCTTGGGCGGCATAATACAATCCATCAAAAGTATTTCCTTCTTTCAGATTTTCAAATCCTTGTTTAATCGCT
>NZ_RQVQ01000045.1 GCF_003865405.1 Paenimyroides tangerinum | reverse complement strand
TATACAACTATTTCTTTTTTTTACCAACTATTTTTCTTGATTTATTAATCGAACTCAGGTTTCTAGAATTAAAAACTAAATTCTTTTCAGAATCATAAATATTTATCCTTAAAATTTGAGTTGCGTTCTTAATTTTTTTAAAATCTTCTGAAGAATATCCATCTATAGACGAAACATAAGACTCGGGCAAACTTTTAAAATGAATTTTACGTAAATATTTATTTTGATATTCTTTGTTAAATATAATTTCGTTTAACATAACACCATTCGATTGAACAGGAAAATAATCAAATAACTTTTTTTTCTGAGGATTGATGATTGTTCTTGGTTTTTTACTAATTACCATTTCTTCTAATTCAGTTACGGTGTTTTGCAACTCAATGCTTTCTGTATTTGTAGAGATTTCAATAAGATTCGGTTTATAGTTTCCATCTAAAACTTCAATTTTATCAGAATTGAAATCAATAAAAACGTTACCGTTTTTATCGGAAAACAAGCTTTCATTGTTATACAAAAGTTCAACAAACTGTAAAGGCCTTTTAGTTTGGTAATCTAACAATTGTATTTTCTGCTTTTGAGCAAAAAGAAACATTGGTAACAAAAGAAATAGGATTTTGATTCTCATAAATATTTAATTTTAAGCTAAATATAAACAAAAAAGAAAGCTGAAAAGCTTTCTTTTTTTATTTTATATCTCTTTTATTGCTTCTTTCTGAATCCAACCTGTAACTTGATTTGGTAAAATAACTTTGAACCATTTGGTTGTTTCTTCTTCAATAAAGACTTCGGTTCCTTCATGAATGATTTGAGCATTTTTAGCTGAAGTTCGGGGCTCAACTTTCAAAGCTACTTCTTCGTCAAAAACAATTGCAAAACGTTCTGAATTGGCGTAATTCTGCTCAGAAAATGCAGATACCACACTGATAATTGCTACAAAAATCAATACAATTTGTAAGGTAAAAAAGACTTTCTTAACCGTCGAATTTTGATTAAAATAGAAAATCACAAAACTCAATAAAATCAAAAATGTACTCACTACAGCAATAACTGCCCATTCATTCATATTAAAAAAACCTATTGTATTATGTAAAATCTGATTTGAATTAAGTTGTACTTTCTTATCAAATTCATCTAACTTCATTTTATCAGCAAACTTCAAATTTGTTTTTGCTGCTTTATTCTCTGGATTTAACTGAAGTACTTTTTTATAATTATAAATACTCGGAGCCACTTGTCGCAATTGATAATATGCATTTCCTAAATTGAAATAAACAGCTTCAGCTTCATAATTTTTATCAATTATCGATTCATACTTTTCAATTGCAGATTCGTAATTCTTTTGTTCGTAAAAAGCATTCGCTTCATTAAAAACCTTAACTGGATCTAGGTTATTTGCCATAGAAATACCAGAAATAAGAAATACTAAAAGGATATTTAAAATTCTCATCGTTCTTATTTTAAAGTTTTAAATTGTTTTTCTAAACTCGAAATCACATCAGCAGCTTGAGCATAATCATTGTTCATCGTTTCCACGCTCATTTGTGAATAACGCGCCATTTCACAAGTTTCTTTCAAAGCCATAAAAGCTGAGATGGTTTCATCTGAAATGTTTTTGTTTTTAAGTGTTTCGATAATCACATCGTTACTCATATCAGAAGTTTCAATCTGTAATTTTGCTTTTAAGAAATTATGTAAACATCGTTCTAAAGCTTCATAGAACTTATCTTTATTTCCTAAATTACGTTTAGCTTCACCTAAATATTTTTTAGCCAATCTGTTGTTGTTTCTTAAACGATTTCCAACAACATCGCCTGCAGCTTTTTGTCTTTGTTTATCAACGATTACAATAAACGGAATCGCACAAATTGGCGCTAACAACAGAATATAAAACAAATTCGTATCAAAGAAATCAGTTTTTTTCTCTGAGTCAAAATTAACTTCTTTTACAATTTCATTGAAGTTATCGCTATTCGTCAAATCTTCTTTTTCAGGAAGATTCGTTGGCAATTCTGGACCTTCGGTTACATCAATTACAATTTCTTCGCTTGTAATGGTTTTATACGTTTTTGAAGCAACATCAAAATAACTAAACGACATTGGTTTGATTACATATTTTCCTTTGTATTGTGGAACAATCGTGTATTTGTCCGTTTTAGAACCGTCCATTCCGGTTTTGATATTCTTATTGATTTTCTCAATCAATTGCGGATCGTAAATCTCTAAAGCAGCTGGAGCTACTGGTTTTGGTAATGAAAATAAATCTAAATTTCCATTTCCATTTACAGAAACATTCAGTTCAATGGTTTCGTTGGCTTTAACGGTTGTTTTACTTGGAGTAACTTTGAAATCAAATTTCCCTACAGCTCCAGTAAAATCGATGGGTTGATTTTCTAGTGGTAATGGTTTTACATTGATTGTTTTAGTACCAGTTGAATATTTTTTCTCACTAACTACAATTTCAGGTGAACCAAAAATATCATATCTGCCCGTTGTTGATTCAACCTGAAGATTCAATTCGAATGGATCCAGTGTTAATTTCCCTTCTTTTAAAGGAAGTAAAACTACTTTTTGTAAAACAATATATCGGTATTCTTTTCCTTTGTATTGACCAACTTGAACACGCATTTCTTTCTCATCAATCAAATGACTCCAAAAGTTTTTATATTCAGGAATACCGGCAGATGCAATATTTCTTACCCCCGCATTATGACTTACATATAATTTATAAACAATGGAAATGGGTTCATTTACATACGGATTTGTATTCGATATTTCACGTTCTAAGAAAATACCTTCACCAATTTTACTTGGATCGATTTGCGGTTGCCTTTGAGTTTGTCTGCTTGTATAACCACCATAACCATAATTTGGTCGTTGTTGTTGTTGTACTGCATCACCTACTTTTATTGAAACCGTATTAGATTTATAAACCACTCCCTTGTATTCAATAGTTGCAGCTCCAATCTGTAAAGTCCCTTTTTTCTCAGGAACTAAATAATAGGAATAACTCTTATTAAAAGAAGTTTTACCGTTTATCCAAGATTGGCTAACCGATTGCATAGGACCGCCAACAACTTTGAAGTTATCAAAGTTGGGTGGGTTGAAATCATCTCCATCTTGGTTCATTGTAAAACGAACCTCAACGCGCTCATTGATTCCTATACTATTTCTGCTTACTTCAGACACAAAAGTTATCTGACTCCAGCCTAAAGATGAAAAAAGTAGCACTAAAGCACAACAAATATTTGTTATAAATCTCATTTTTTTTACCAGTCTTTTAAACTTTAATTTTTTTAGTTTAATAAAAACTCTACAGATTTTTATTTTATTGTATCTGAAAGCGGTTTCACATTAATTATACTTGTACCTGTTGAACGAACTTCTTCTACGGTTATTAATTCTAGATCTCCAAAAATATCGAGACGCCCAGTCGTCGATGCAATTTCAAGATTCAATTCTAACGGATCTAATGTTAGCTCACCTTCTTTCAATGGAACTAAAACTACTTCTCGTATAACAGCATAACGATATATCTTTTGTTTATATTCTATTTCTTGTACTACGAGTTTTTCGCTTTCTTTAATAATATCAATTAAAAAGTTTTCATATTTTGGAATTGATTTGAGTGATACATTTTCAACCCCAAAATCGTTACTCACATATAGTTTATAAATCACTGAAATTGGTTCGTTTACAAACGGATTGGTATTAGAAATTTCTCGCTCTAAAAAAACTTTCTTTTCTATTTCCTCCAAGTCATTCTTTGTTCCATATATATAATCTTTTTCACTTTGTACAGCATCTCCAACCTTTACAGACACAACATTTGATTCATATACATTTCCTTCGAAATTAATTGTTGCGGAACCAATTTCCAAATCTCCTTTTTTTTCAGGAAATAAATAATATGAGTAACTTATACAAATAGATGCTTCTCCACTAATCCTAGAATAACTCACAGCATGCATAGGACCAACAACAACTTTGAAGTTTTCAAAGTTGGGTGGGTTAAAATCTTCTCCGTCTTGATTCATGGTAAAACGAACTTCAAAACGTTCATTAATTCCAATACTATCTCTACTTACTTCGGCTTCAAAAATTATCTGACTCCATCCTACAGATGAAAATAGTAGTAGTACTAAGACACAACAAATATTTGTTATAAATCTCATTATTTACCAGTCTTTTGTATTGTTTACTTTAACAGGTTTACCTTCACGTTCACGACCTTGAACTCGTTCTCTAACTTTTTGCTCTTGGTTGTTTAAAGCATTCAACATGTTTTCCATTTGTTGTTTGCTTTGATCTTGTTTTTGCTGTTGCGGATCTTGTTTCCCTTGATCTTTTTTATCGTCTTTCGGATTATCTCCTTTGTCGTCTTTTTTATCTTGGTCTTTCTTGTCGTCGCCTTTATCTTTTGGATCGTTCTTGTCTTGATCTTTTTTATCGTCTTTCTTATCCTGATCCTTATTGTCTTTGTTATCTTTATTATCCTTGTTGTCTTTGTTATCCTTATTGTCTTGATTTTGGTTTGGATTATCTTTTTGCATTTGTTTTGCTAATGCAAAATTATATCTCGTTTCTTCATCATTCGGATTATTTCTCAAGGCATTTTTATAAGCTTCAACAGCAGCTCCGTAATTTTTTTGCTTCATATAAGCATTTCCTAAATTGTGAAAAATTCGATGCTTTTCATCTTTAGTTTTTGCTGATTTTAAAGCTTGTTGATACGAACCAATAGATTCATTGGTCTGATATTGACGATAAATGGCATTTCCTTTATCATAAGCTGCAAATGTACTTTTATCGTCTTGTGAAAAAGCAGAACGATATAAAGCTTCAGCTTGTGCATAATTTCTGGTATTATATTGTTTATTTCCTTGAACGATTTGAGTTGCTGGTTTTTGAGCAAACATTTGTACGGAAACAAAACTTAGAAGTATTAAAAGTACATTTTTCATTTCCTAAAATTATTTTTCGTTAAAGATGTTTCGTTTTGCCAACCAAGAAGTTTTTCTTTCCAATACAAATAAATCTAATATTAATAAAAGCAAAGCAAAGCCTATGAACCATTGGAATTGCGATTGGAAATCGGCAATTTGTTGCGATTCAAAATCTGTTTTCTCAATATTTTGTAACGCTTGATTAACCAAGTCAACTACTTCTTTTGTATTGCTTCCGTAAATAAATTTACCTCCAGTTTCTTTCGCAATTTCCTCTAAAGTACTTTTATCTAGTTTCGTAATTACAGTATTTCCTTCAGCATCTTGTTTGTAACCCGTAACTTTTCCGTTTACTTTAAGTGGAATTTGACCTCCGTTTTCGGTTCCTACACCAATGGTGATGATTTTAATTCCTTTGGCTTTTGCGATTTCAACGGCTTCAGAAATTCCTTCGCCGTGATCTTCACCATCCGAAATTAAAATCATTAATTTCCCAGTATTTGGATCATCGAAATATTCACTTCCAACTTGAATTGCATCGCTCAATGCTGTACCCATTGATGAAACCATATCGGTATTCATATCCTGAAGGTACATTTTTGCCATATTATAATCTGTAGTAATTGGCAACATCGGGAAAGCTGTTCCGGCATAACCCACAATTCCGATTCGGTCTGAACCTAAGTTGTTGATGATTTGAGAAACCAATTGTTTTGTTTTGGCTAAACGCGAAGGAGCAATATCTTCTGCCAGCATACTTTTTGAAACGTCAATCGCAAAAACGATATCAATCCCTTGGCGTTTTACAGTTTCTAGTTTTGTTCCAATCTTTGGATTTACGATTCCAATCACCAAAAATAAAACAGCAGCAAGCGCAATCACGGCTTTTACAATTCCTTTTGAAGTTGATGCATCTGGAGCTAATTTCTTTAGGAAATCTCCCGAACCAAATTCAGCAATCTTTTTCTTTTTCCAAAGTGTATTCCATACAAATATTGCTGCTAAAACAGGTAGTAGTAGCAATAAATAAAAATACTTTGCATTATCGAATTCCCACATATTTATATAAATCCTTTGAAAATTGTACGTCTTAAAATCAATTCAATCAAAAGCAAAACTAGCGCTAATAAAGCTAATGAACGGAATAATTCATTGCGTTGAACGAATTTTTGTTCGTCAATTTTTGTCTTTTCTAATTGATTGATTTCGTTATAAATTTCTTTTAACGATTGATTATCTGTTGCTCTAAAATATTTTCCACCCGTTGTTTTAGCTATTGATTTCATTAAAGCTTCGTCGATTTCAACCTTCATTTTTTTGAATTGAATCTTACCATCTGGCGTAATTGCATAAGGAGAATCAGCCATACCGTTGGTACCAATTCCAATCGTATAAACTTTAATTTTATATTCTTTAGCAATTTCGGCTGCCATTTGCGGATCAACCAATCCTGTGTTATTTACTCCATCTGTTAATAAAATAACAACTCTACTTTTAGCCGGACTGTCTTTTAAACGATTCACAGCTGTTGCCAATCCAACACCAATTGCTGTTCCGTCTTGAATGATTTGATCGTACTTAACATCGCGCAAAGCATTCAACAAAACATTTTTATCACTCGTAACTGGCGCTTTTGTATAAGCTTCGGCAGCATAAACCACCAAACCTAAGCGGTCTTCTGTACGTTCTTTTACAAAATCTCCAGCGACAACTTTTAAAGCTTCTAAACGATTTGGTTTTAAATCTTTGGCAAGCATCGAACCCGAAACGTCCATTGCCATAACCATATCCACACCATTTGTTGACTTTGTTTTTGTACTTGTATCAACCGTTTGAGGACGAGCTAAAGCTACAATCAAAGCTGAAATCGCAAGTAAACGCAAAGCAAAAAGTGCAGTTTGTAATTTAGCTAACAATGTTTTCTTACCTTGAAATCCTTTGACCGAGCTGATTTTTAAAGCTACATTCTGTTTGTTTTTGTTCTTAATCCATAGATAAACTAAAACTGGTAACAACAGAAATAACCAAAAAAATATCGGATGTAAAAAAGTTATATTACTCATTGTTTATGTTTAGTTGTATCGATTCAATTACTCTACGAGCGATTTTAGTTCCATATTCATCACCAATTTGGCTTAGAATAGTAACTTCTTGAACTCCGTTTGATTGTATGAAAAGATACGTTTCAAACTGAAGATTTTGCTCTTTATTAGTTACCGGATTTACAATAGAAAACGTTCCCACACCACGAACACCATTGATTCCTTCTTGATTGAAAGATTCTTGTTCTGATTTGATGTTTTTCGCTCCCATTGATTTTTCCAATAATTGTAATTTACCTTTTAATAAATCTTCTGGCGTAGCACTTTCATCACTTTTCATTGCAGTAGTATTTACTGTAATCGTCAAATCTGTTTTTAGATTTGCATAAACGAAAGTCGCTGTATTGCTCTGTAAATTTTCTGTTTTCTCATTTGCATTTCCAACACGAGTTAAAACTTCCGGAGTAGAAAGTTTTATACCTGGAAGTCCGTAGTCACTCGTAACCCATTCTTCTTTTTCGTATAAAGATTTGTTGGTTTGGAACCAATTGATTTGCATTCCTTCCATTACCGAATTGTATAAATAAACACTTCCAGTAACTAAGATTAAAAAGGCAGAAACCGCAATTGGAATCCAAGTACGAACTTGTTTTCTCTTTCTAAAACGTTGTTCTCTTAACTTTACACGTAACGATTGTTCTTCTGCAAAACGAGGTAAAGCTTTATCAATGGATAACGAAATGGTTTCTGTAACTTTTCTGTCCGATTCGATTTCGCTCATTTGAGGATCTGCTTTAGCAAATTTTACTAAATCGGCATTTTGCAACAAACGTTTTAAATCGTTTACAATTTCTTTACTTAATTTGATTTTTTTCTCTTTAATCGTTTTTTGAAGATGTAAAATCAGTTCGGCAGTTGTAGATTCTTTTGCAGGAATATCAAAAACTTCTTCGATGTAATCTCTGGTAATATCTGTCATTTCAGAATAATACGATTTTACATCGCCATTCATAATCAAACGTTTTCCGTCTAAAAGTTGTAATTGCTTTGAAATTTTTTCCAATGGTGTTTTGAACAAATCATCTTCTGTCAAGTTTTTCTCTTGACGTTTTTTGATGATATAATAAGTCAAAAATCCAAATCCAAGACAAAGAATTAATGCAATGATATAATAGATAATTTTAGAAGTATCTGTTGAACTTCCTAAATTGGTTTTAATATCATACATCGGTTGTTTTAATGTATCAACAGCAACATTAGTTACTTCAACATCGAAAATATCAGTTTGATAATTTTTACCATTAATCAAAACAGATAATCTTGGAACGGCATATTTTCCTGAATCGAATTGTGTTAAGGTATATTTTTTAATCAATTCCATTTTACGATCATTTAGAATCGTATCAATTGGAGTTGCTTCTAAAACCTCAAACGGACCAATCATTTTTTGCTCCGGAAAAACAACTTTATCATTTTCGTTGGCATTTGCTTTAATCGTTAAATTAAAAGCAGAACCAATTTTGATTTGAGTTGAATCTACTTGCGATGTCACAGGATTCTGTGCGAACATCTGTAAGTTTATTCCGAATATAATTAATAAAAAAATGTGTTTCAAATTCATTTTATCTTGCTTTAAAATAAGCTAATAATTTTTTAACGTAACTTTCGTTAACACTAGAATTGATGGTTCCTGCACCAGATTTTGTAAATATATTTTTGAAATATTTTTCCATTTCATCAAAATGCTTTGCATAACCTAAACGAACTTCTTTATCGTTTGTGTTAACCAAAATTTCTTCACCAGTTTCGGCATCCTGCATTAAAACTAAACCAACGTTAGGCATTTCTTTTTCACGTTCATCGTAAATTCTAATTCCGGTGATGTCGTGTCGTTTGGCAACGATTTTCAATGTTTTCTCGTAATCTTGAGATTGAAAATCAGAAATCATAAAAACAATAGCTTTCTTTTTCATCACTTTAGAAAGATATTCCAAAGCTTGTGAAATATTAGTTTTATTGCTTTTAGGCTCGAACTGAATCAACTCACGAATGATTCTCAAAACATGAGATTTTCCTTTTTTTGGAGGAATGAATAATTCAATTTGGTCTGAAAATAAAATCAATCCAATTTTATCGTTGTTTGTTGTAGCCGAAAAAGCTAAAGTTGCTGCAATTTCAGTAACGATATCGTTTTTAAACTGCGCACTTGAACCGAAGTTTTGAGAACCACTTATATCAACCATTAACATTAAAGTCAATTCGCGTTCTTCTTCAAAAACTTTGATATAAGGTTCATTATAACGAGCGGTAACATTCCAATCAATTGCTCGAATGTCATCACCATATTGATATTGTCTTACTTCGGCAAAAGACATTCCTTTCCCTTTAAACGAAGTATGGTATTCGCCAGAGAAAATATGATCGCTTAATCGACGGGTTTTAATCTCGATTTTTCGAACTTTCTGTAAAATATCTTTTGTTTCCATTTAATCTTTTTGAGTTGTACAAAGGTTCTACTTGCTTAACGAAATCATTAAGCAAGTAAGATTTTATAATTACTAATTCTAAGATTATGGAACTTGGATTTCGTTTACGATTTTGTTGATAATATCAACAGAAGTTACATTTTCAGCCTCAGCTTCGTAAGTAATTCCAATTCTGTGACGTAATACATCGATTACCACCGCACGAACGTCTTCTGGAATTACGTAACCTCTGCGTTTAATAAAAGCATAACATTTTGCAGCTAAAGCTAAATTGATACTTCCACGAGGTGAAGCCCCATAGCTAATAAAAGGTTTTAAGCTATCTAATTTAAATTGTTCTGGATAACGAGTTGCAAAAATAATATCTAAAATATATTTTTCAATTTTCTCATCCATATAAACTTCTTTCACAGTTTCTTGCGCTCTTAAAATTTGTTCAACAGAAACCACAGGATTGATTGTAGCTGTTTTTCCAAATAAGTTTTGACGCATAACCAAACGCTCTTCTTCTAACTTTGGGTAATCAATTACCGTTTTCAACATAAAACGGTCCATTTGAGCTTCTGGCAACGGATATGTTCCTTCTTGTTCAACTGGATTTTGAGTTGCCATTACCAAGAATGGTTTCTGTAATTTATGAGTTGTTTCACCAATCGTAACTTGCTTCTCTTGCATTGCTTCTAACAAAGCAGATTGTACTTTTGCTGGTGCACGATTTATCTCATCGGCAAGTACAAAGTTTGCGAAAATAGGTCCTTTTTTTATAGTGAAATCGTTTTCTTTGATGTTGTAAATCATCGTTCCAACTACATCGGCTGGCAATAAATCTGGAGTAAACTGAATACGACTAAAAGAACCGTGAACTGCTTTTGATAAGGTGTTAATCGCTAAAGTTTTTGCTAATCCAGGAACACCTTCTAACAAAATGTGACCTTGACCTAACAAACCAATTAATAAACGATCAATCATATAACGTTGACCTACGATGTTTTTGTTCATTTCTGAAACTAAAAGATCAATAAAAGCACTTTCTCTTTCAATTTTTTCGTTAATAGATCTGATGTCAGTAGTTATTGTTGTTGCTTCCATATTTGTTTAAAAATCTCTTATTTATTATTTACAATGCAAATAGATTAATTTTTTTTGTTTCTTGTTGTTAACAGACGGTTAAAATAAAACCAAATGAATAATTTTAAGTGATATTTATGAATTAATTTTTATATTTTTAAGACTAAAATTTACAACATGATAAATAAACGCCTACTTATAAAGAATTTGCTAGCTCATTTTGATGAAAACAGCTTTTTCGATAAAAAAAGGCAGCTAAATTTACACACAAAAGAAGGCAAAGCAAAATTTTTAAAACATATTTGTGCTTTATCAAATTCCAACCCTAATAACAACTCGTATATCGTTGTGGGTGTTGAAGATACGGATAATGAAATAACTGGAACAGACTTTTATGATGACAGTAATATTCAACATTTAGTGAATGCATTTTTAATGAATTCACCTAAAATAGTTTACGAAAACGTCAGATTTCCACATTTAAGTTCTAATAAAGTTGTTGGATTGGTTACTATTTTTCCAAATAAGGAAGTTAGCTATTTTAAAAACAAAATCTGTTTAATTGAACAATATGCAGCTTTTTCAAGAATTGGGAGCAACACTGTTCCGCATTATGAACAACAACTTTTTGATAATAAATTGGTTGTTGAATCTATCGAAAATAATTCTAGAAATGACCTTAAACAAACCATAACCGATGTTTTAGATTTTATCAATGTTACGCACGTCAATCGACATCCGAGATATGAAGTTTTCAAAGAATATTTTGTGCTTTGTTGGGCTGGAAACGTAAAATGGATTCGTGGAACTCGGTTTCTTTCTCGAGTTGATATATTTTTAGTAAATGAACATTTGAATTTATTTTATTCAGAATTAGACGAAGTAACAATTGAATACAACGAAAACGAATTTGTAATAACTGAATACATCAAACTCGGCTTAAAAGAAGCAACGTCATATTATCCATTCAGTAAACAAACGATTACTTTTTATGACAATGTAACCTATTCGATTAATTCTGAATTGATTTTTGAACTACCTAAATACAATCGAAGGTTATTACATCATATTTACAATTCTAATTTGGTTCTCATTCGAAAATTAAAAAACAACGAACCTTTCACATTTTCCGAAGAACGAGATTTAGAGCATCTATCTCATTCTATGATGATTTGCTATTTAAACGGGTTTTCTGAAGCAAAAAACGATTTGATAAACTGCAAAGAACTTTTAAAGAATTCACAAAATCCGATGCTTTTTATTTCATTTAAAGAAGTTATGCGTATCTTACGCAAGTTGAAATATGAAACAATTAAAAATGATTAACACTTTTGTAATCGGAGATATTCACGGTGGATTAAAAGCTTTGCAACAAGTTTTAGAACGTGCAAATATTTCCCAAAACGACAAACTGATTTTCCTTGGTGATTATGTAGATGGTTGGAGCGACACGGCAAATCTTATCGATTTTTTGATTGACTTAAAAACCAAACAAGATTGTATTTTCATGATGGGAAATCACGAAGAAATGGTTTTGAAGTGGTTAAAAGGTGAAGAAGACAATGAACTTTGGCGATTTCATGGCGGACAATCGACTGTTGATATTTACGAAAAAGTTTCAGAAGAACGCAAAGAAAAACACATTTCATTCTTATCAGAATTAGAAGAATATCATATCGATGAAAACGACCGTTTGTTTATTCATGCTGGTTTCACAAATTTGAAAGGAGTCTATTTTGAATTCTTTAAAGGTATGTTTTGGTGGGATAGAACGCTTTGGGAAACTGCTATGGCATTAGACAAAAACATTCAAGAAGATGATTTTAGATATCCTTCAAGATTCAAATTGTATTCAGAAATTTTCATTGGACATACACCAACAACTCGTTTTAATGAGACAACCCCTATCAATTTTGCTAATGTTTGGAATATTGATACGGGAGCTGCTTTTAAAGGTAAACTTACCATTATGAACGTTGAAACGAAAGATTTTTGGCAAAGCGATTCTTTACCTGATTTATACCCGAACGAAAAAGGACGAAATATTTAACCAAATAAAATATTCATATATTTGCATCACGAAAAATAGATTTTTTATGAAAAAAATAGCAATAATTGCATGCTTTCTAGGTGGAATTTTTTCTTCACAAGCACAAAAATTAAACGAAGTTAAATGGAATGTTTTAAATACCATTGTTAACACTTCTGTTGAACTTGGATACGAACATTTTATTGATACCGATCAATCTATAGGTGTAGATTTAATGATTAACGACCGTTTTTCATACTACGGAGAAAATAGTAAAGAAGGTAAATACAAAAAATTCAACACAAACAGCGTTGCAGTAAATTATAATTTTTATTTCGGCGGGAAAGACGGAGAACATGCGTCTGGATTCTATGCTTCGCCTTTCTTAAAATATCGTTTTGGAACTTATGACCATGATATTAAAGTTGGAGACGGAATATTACGTGCTGAAACAGATATGAATTCTTTTATATTAGGAGTTGGCGCTGGTTATAAATTAGTAAAAAATGATTCATTTACAATTTCTCCATTTGTCAATATCGGAAGAGATTTTAGCAAAGTTGTTGTTGAAGAATTTAGTGGAATCGAAATCAATGCTGGTGTAAATATCGGATATCGTTTTTAATGAATATTTAAAATCATATATTTTGGTCGGATTATTTCCGACCATTTTTTTTAAACTTCTTTTAGATTTTCATCTAATTTATCGACTTGTTCATCAACAGCTTCCAAAGTCATTTGATACCATTCTTCCATCATCGGATAAACCAACTTTGAAAAATCTTCAATTGGATGATAAAAAAGTGATTTATTCAAAGTTTCTTCCGTTGCTATATAATGATTGTAATTGATTTTCTGAAATAAATTCAAAACAACACTTATAATCAAAATCATTTTCAAGCCAAGAAAAACGGCACCTGCCAAACGATTCAATCCACCTAAAGCAACTGTTTTAATTATTTTTGTCAAGGCTTTTCCTAATAATTGGATTGCAATCAAAACCAAAAGAAACGTAAATACAAAAGCACAAATCGTAACTACGTTTGCACTCCATTGTGTTTTTTCAAGAATCCAATCCTTAAACAAAAAAGAAAACTTCAACGATAAAAAAATTCCGACAATCAAAGAAACCAACGATATCAAAGCAAGAACTAATCCTTCTTTAAAACCTTTATATAAAGCGTAACCAATTAAACACGCAATAATAATATCAACTACCAACATAAAAATAAAATATAAGTAAAGATATAAAACCGTAAACATTTAAATTACAACTTTTGATACTATCTTTGCAACTTATTAAAAAACTATGGCAAGAGACGAAAAATTAAAAGAACGTTGGGAAGATTTGGTTTTAAAACTTTCTAATCAGTTTGCCGATGGTGATAAGTTAGATTTAGAAGAAATTATATATTTAATTGGCGTTCAAGAATTAGGACAATTCAAACGAAAATTTAAAAAAGACGACAAAGTAAATTTAATGCACATTGCCATTTGCAGGTTACTTTCTCCTTACGGATATTATCAATTCACACATTATGATGAAGATGGTTGGCCACATTACGACGTTCTAGAAGAACTTCCGCCTTTAAAAGCTGGTGAACAATCTGTATTAATGAAAGAAGCAATTGTAGGATATTTTTTGGAGAACGAATACATTAATTAATTTTAATTAAAAATAACGATTGTAATTTTTAGTCTAAAACAAAAATAGTAACTTTGTTACAACTACTTCGAACAGCAAGATGATAGACAAAATTAAAGAGTTAATTGGTGAAGCGCAAGCATTTACTACCGATAACAAAGAAACATTAGACGCATTTAGAATTAAATTTATTTCTAAAAAAGGTTTAGTTAACGAAATATTCGCCGAATTTAAAAATGTACCAAACGACCAAAAGAAAGATTTTGGACAAGTAATCAATACATTAAAAAATACGGTTGAAGAAAAAATCAAAAGCATTCAAGAAGCTTTAGAAGCAAAAGAAGAATCAAACGGTTTTTTTGGAGATTTAACTCGTCCAGGAACTCCAATTAGTTTAGGTTCTCGTCATCCAATTTCGTTAGTGAAAAATCAAGTAATTGAAATTTTCTCTAACATTGGTTTTAATGTTTCTGAAGGTCCAGAAATCGAAGACGATTGGCACAACTTCGAAGCATTGAATTTCCCAGCGCATCACCCAGCACGTGATATGCAAGATACATTCTTTGTTCAGATGAATCCAGACCAACTGTTGCGCACACACACTTCGTCTGTACAAACACGTTATATGGAAAACAACAAACCGCCAATTCGTACCATTTCTCCAGGACGTGTTTTTCGTAATGAAGCAATTTCATCTCGTTCTCACTGTATTTTCCATCAAGTGGAAGGTTTATATATTGACAAAGATGTTTCGTTTGCTGATTTGAAACAAACGTTAATGTACTTTACAAAAGAAATGTTCGGAAAATCGAAAATCCGTTTACGTCCATCATATTTCCCTTTTACAGAGCCAAGTGCTGAACTTGATGTTTATTGGGGATTAAAAACCGAAACCGATTACCGCATCACAAAAGGTACAGGTTGGTTAGAAATTATGGGTTGTGGAATGGTTGACCCTAATGTTTTAAAAGCTGTTAACATTGACTCAAACGAATATTCTGGATTTGCTTTCGGTATGGGAATTGAACGTATGGCAATGTTGTTATATCAATTAGGCGACATTCGTATGTATTTTGAAAATGACGTTCGTTTCTTAGAGCAATTCAAATCGAATTTCTAATACAGAAATTATCATAAATAGAATCCTTGGTTTTTAACCAGGGATTTTTTTATACCATAATTTTTAATTTAAAAAATTAACTAAAAATCAACATAAAACTTTTATTTTTCATTTTTAATTTATAAATTAGTAAACCAACTTATTAAAATTGAATTAATTATGAAAAAAACAATCTATTTATTTTTACTTCCAATAATTGGAATTAATTTCAACGCTCAAGCTCAATCTGCAACTTTGGTTTCTAATATTTGGCAACTTGAAGAATTAGTTGTCAACGGAAATCCTATCACAAAACCAAGTGTTGTTAACTTTTACGATTTGAGCACAAATGAAATCACTGGAACAGTAAGTAACGTTATAAGACTTGAATTTACAGCTGTATCAGGAACCACCTATACAGTAAACAACATTTTAACAAATGGAAATGCAATAGGTGATTTCATAATCAGTGATTCAAATATTGATTTAACACCAGGAAATTTATTCGAAGTAAACAATTCGGACACAGGTGATAATATATACGAAAGTTTCAAAACTGTATTTTTAAATAACTATGCCGGGATTTATGGAGGTGGAACTTATACAATTACAGGAGACGAACTTATCCTAGGAAGTGCTACTACCTATGGCGTTTATAGCATTTATGACCCTTGTAATTCAACAGAACTTCCAATTGGAAATGGAGCTCAAACGCTAAATGAAGGACAAACATTGGGAGATTTACAAATCACAGCTTCTAGTGGTTTTAATTTAATTTGGTATGCAGATGAAGACTTAACAACCATTTTACCAGAAACAACAGTAGCAACAGCAACAACATATTATGCAGTTAATAGTAACCCTAACTGTTTAAGTATTGGAAGACCAATTACAGTAACAATTACACCTACTGCAGGATTAAACGATGAACAATTAGCAAATTTAAATATCTATCCAAATCCAGCAACTGATATGATTAATATTAGTTATCCAACTTCTATTGAAAGTATTGAAATGTTTGATTTAACTGGAAGAAAAATACTTTCTAAAACAGTTTCAGAAAAAGAAACACAATTAAACATCAGTCATTTAAATTCTGGAATTTATATCTTAAACATCAAAACAGATGAAGGATTAGGTTCAAAAAGAATCATCAAAAAATAACAAATAACAGAAAGCTCTTGAAATTCAAATCAAGAGTTTTTTTTATTTGACTTATTCTTTCGAAAACAAACGTTTTATTCCAATTAAATAAAACAACAATCCAGGAAGTAAAATAATCAAACCTTCTAAAAAAACAAAAACAACTCCAAAAAGAAGCATCCAAATAGCTTTTTCAACAACTTTCATTTGAGTTGATTTCAACATCAAAAAATAAGCTATTAATAAAACTAAAGCAGAAAATAATTTCCCAATAAACATCAAACTATTTCCATTTAAAAAACCAATCGCAATATGTGTTATTTTGAGTAAAGCACCAAAAAGCATGATAATAACATTTAAGAAAAAAAGAATTCGATACAATCTTAACATGATTTGATTTTTAGGAATATTTTCAAATATAGAAAAAATTAAACCAAGAAACGTAAGACCAAGAAAACAAAATTATTTTCTAAAAAATACACTAATTTTACCTTTTCCGAGTTATATCTATTTATGAGAGTTTTGTATTTGTTTCTGGTATTTTTCTTTTTTTCTATTGCTTCGGCACAAGAAATAAATAGCTTGTATCAAAACAAAAGATTCTCAAGTCAAGATAGCATCATACAATTAGAAAATGTAGCTTTAAACAATTCGTATTTTGAAGTTTTAGACCTAGATGGAAAACCAATTACAACTGAAAAATATCAAATTGATTTTGAAAAGGGAATTTTAAAACTACAACAAATTCCAAATGATTCGATTCAAGTTAATTATTTGAAATATCCAGATTTTCTGACCAAAACGTATTCTATTTACGATAAAAATCGAATGGTTTCAAATGAATCTGGTGCAGCATTATTTGTTGTTCCTGAAAAGAAAAAAAGTACCTATATCCCTTTTGATGGTTTAAATACGGACGGAAGTATCACACGAGGAATTACCGTTGGAAACAATCAGAATATGGTTACCAATTCCAATTTAGATTTACAAATCACCGGAAAACTTTCAGACAAAGTAAGCCTTAGAGCTTCCATACAAGACAGCAACGTTCCATTACAAAACGGCGGATATTCTCAAAAAATAGATGAGTTTGACCAAATTTTTATTGAACTATTTGGGAAAGATTGGTCAATAAAAGCAGGTGATTTATTTATCGAAAATAGAAAATCCATGTATATGAACTTCAATAAAAAAGTACAAGGAATTTCTACCAAATTCACATTCGAAGGAGAAAAATCAAAAACTGAGATTGAAGCAGCTGCTGCTTTGGCTCGTGGTCAATATGCAAAAAGTAATTTCATCGGTCAAGAAGGAAATCAAGGTCCATACAAACTTAAAGGAACCAATGGAGAACTTTATATTTTAATCATTTCGGGTTCAGAAAAAGTTTATGTAAACGGTCGTTTGTTAACACGTGGCGAGAACAATGATTATGTGATTGATTACAATTCAGGTGAAATTAGATTTACTTCACTTTTTCCAATTACGGCAGATATGCGAATTGCCATCGAATATCAATATACAGACAGAAATTACACACGCTATTTGGGTTATGGCGGAATAAATCATAAAACAAAAAGTTGGGATTTTTCTGGTTATGTTTATACCGAAAGTGATATTAAAAATCAACCACTGCAACAAAATTTAAACGAAGAACAAATTAAAATTTTACAAGAAGCAGGCAACGATGTCAATCAAATGTTGGCTCCATCTGCTTATGAAGATACATATTCCGAAAACAAAGTTCTGTATAAAAAAGAAAATTTTAATGGGACTGAAATTTTTGTTTTTTCAAATAATCCTGACGACCAATTGTATTCGGTTGCTTTCACTTTTATGGGAGCTAATCTAGGAAATTACGAATTAGCAAGTACTTCAGGAATCGGAAAGATTTATCGCTATGTAGAACCAATTGGCGACCTTCCGCAAGGTAGTTACGAACCTGTTTCAAGACTGATAGCTCCGACAAAATTGACGGTTGCAACGGTGATGACCAAATACAATCCAGACGAAAAAACTTTGATTAATTTAGAAGTCGCGATGAGTAATAATGACCAAAATTTATTCTCATCGATTGATGATAAAAACAATAAAGGTTGGGCAGGAAACATCAACGCAAAACAGCGTATATTATCCAAAGCAATTACTTTAGATGCTTTTGCGAATGTTCAGTTTGTACATAAAAATTTTCGCCCGATTGAACGTTTATATTCCATTGAATTTGACCGTGATTGGAATCTAGAAACGCAATTCGGAAATCAAAATATTATTACAGCAGGACTGACTGCAAATCTAAATCCGCAAAGTCAGATTACCTATCAATTTGACAGATTGGAATTCACTAAATCGTACGAAGGTTATAAAAATACATTAACTGCCAATTACAATAAAAACGGATTAGTTGCACAAACAAATTCGAGTATGTTAAGTGCAAATTCGACAACGAATCAAACTAATTTTATCAGAAGTAGTTCCAAAGTGGTTTATAAGAAAAATGAAAAATGGATTGGTTTCAATTTTGATTTAGAAGATTATCAAATTAAAAATAAAGATTCAAAAGAGTTTCAATCATCAAGTCAGCGTTTCTTTCAAACCGATTTGTTTATTGGTCGTGGTGATAGTGCAAAAATGTATATCGAATTGGGATATCAATTTCGTGCAAACGATAGTTTACAAGATAATCGTTTACAGCGAACCACACAAGCCAATGCCATTTATGTAAAATCTCAAGTTTTCAAAACAAAAACTTCAGACTTGAATGTGTATGCAAACTATCGAATTTTAGATTATAAATACGGAAATTTACCAACAGAAAATACTTTGAATTCGCGCATTGCATATAACGACCGATTCTTTAAAAATTTAATTCAGACAGCAACTGTTTATGAAAACACTTCAGGAAGCATTGCCCAGCAAGAATTTACATATCTTGAAGTTGAAGCTGGTTTAGGAACACACATGTGGAATGATTATAATGGAAATGGTGTTCAAGAATTAGAAGAGTTTGAAGTTGCTCTTTTTCCAGACCAAGCAAAATTTGTTCGTTTGTATTTGCCGAATCAAATTTATTTACGAACACATCAAACCAAGTTTTCTGAAGCATTGAATATCAATTTTAGTATTTGGCAAAACGATTCAGGTTTTAAAAAATGGATTAGTAAATTCCATAATCAAACCACGTATTTAATTGATAAGAACGTTTTGAGAAATGGTCAAGAAATTCAATGGAATCCGTTTACGAAAAACGACGAAAGTTTGGTTTCAACAAATGAGAATTTCAGAAACAATTTTTACTTTAATCGTTCAAAACAACGTTATTCAACCACGTATTCATACATTCAAAATCGAACAAAAAACCTTTTAAATTCTGGAAGTGTTGAAGGGAAATTAAAAACTCATCAATTTCAATTTACACATTTGGTAAAGAAACTTTGGTTGTTTAACTTTATTACAAAAGCAGAAAACGCTAATTCGGTTTCAGAGAATTATAGCGAAAAAAATTATCAAATCGATTCATATACCTTACATCCAAAAGTTTCTTATTTGTTTTCAAACCAAGCAAGTGTAGATGTTTTCTATGAATACAAAAACAAATTCAACAATTTGAATAATTTCGAAACATTAGACCAACATCGAATTGGAGCTTCGTTTACTTATAACAGTATTAAGAAATTTTCAATGAATGGAGAATTATCTTACTATGAAAATAAATTTGTCGGAAATCAATTTTCACCCGTTGCCTTTCAAATGTTAGAAGGATTACAACCTGGAAAAAACATCACTTGGCGTTTTCTTATTCAAAGAAATTTGACCAAATATTTAGATTTAAACGTAAACTACCAAGGAAGAACATCAGAATCAGCAAACACCATTCACACAGGAACAATTCAATTAAGAGCGTTCTTTTAATCTAGATTAATTGCATATCAAATAAATAGTTCTATTTTTGTTATTCAATTTACTTTTAAAAATATGAAAAAAGTTTTTCTTTTAGCAATTGCAGTTGCATTTACTTTTGCATCATGTAATAAAGATACTAAAGCTGAGGCTACAACAGATGCAACAGCTACTGAAACAAATGCAGCTCACGAAGACCATACAGGACATGACCATGGAACAGAAGCACCAGTTGCAAACGAGGCTACTCCAGGTCAACCAGCTCCAAATCAAGCGACAAACACTCCGGCAGCAACTAATGCTCAAGGAGTTAAATTAAATCCTCCTCATGGACAACCAGGTCATCGTTGCGAAATTGCAGTTGGCGCACCTTTAGACGGAAGTGCTGCACCTGCACAAACTGCTCCAACTCCAGCTCAACCACAAGCTCAACCTGCAAGTGGTAAAGGATTTTTAGGTTCTGGAAATGCACAAACACAAGCGGCTCCAACACAGCAAGCTGCTCCAACAGCACAAAAGGCAGCTCCACAACAAACTGATCCAGGAATGCAAGGAAAACCAAATCCTGCTCACGGACAGCCAGGTCACCGTTGCGACATTCAAGTAGGACAACCATTACCATAATAACTAATTAGTTAAATCGTTTATTTTGGAACTTTACATTCCTAAACATTAATGTCCGATAATAATTATTATCGGACATTAATGTTTTAAAATAATTAAAACTATTTAAAAAAACGTCCCTTTTTGTTCCTGTTTACAAAGTAATTTGTATAGTTTATGTTCATTTAACTGATTGGTTTGAAAAAGAATTAATAATCCCTGAGGCAGAGCCTCGAGGTATTCAAAGGAAGAGAGTTTCTTTTTAGTTTTATAAAAAAACATCCGTTTTTCACACTTTTCCTCTCTGACCCCGAGGCAGAGCCTCGGAGTATTCTCTTAGAATAAATGATACAAGTAGAAATTATGAGAATAGGACTAAAGTTGTTGGATATAGAAATTCGTTAGAACCAAAATACGAATGGGAAGAATATTTTTTTTCTTTTAAATACACATTTAGCATTTAGTTTTTCTTCTGAATAATAAAACTGTAGTTTTGTTTATCTAAACTTTCTTTTGTTGTTAAAATATTTAATAAAAAACATATTTTTTTAATTTATTGTTATTATATTAGGATTTTCAGAAAAACCCTAAAATATTTTTAACTAAATACATGTGGTATAATGGTTAAATGATGTTTACTGCATTAGCTTGCGTAGCTTTTGCTTTTAGTGGTTTCGCTTCATGTGATTTGAATTATATGAAAAAAATAAATTTATTAAATGAATCTTTCTTTAAGCTAGATTTTTTAAACCATGTACAGTGATTATTTATGTAACGACTGCTGATGATAAAGTTGATTATATAAAAGATGAAGGAGTTGATTTAAGTTGGGATGAATGTGGTGAATATAAAGATAAATATATTAGGGAGCAGCAAAAGAATAAATTGATAAAATTTGATGCTGAAAAGAATGTAACAGTTATTTGTGGTTAATTTATACTTTTAAAAATGAAAATATTATTTCTATTTCTTTTTTGTTATTCATTAAATGCTCAAAATCTTTTTCATTACGAATGGTATGTTAAAGGAAATCTTAGAGATGGAATTTTATTTAATATTTCATCTGAAAATAGAGCTGTTTATATTGATTATCTAGATTCTCAACGTAAATTTTCTGAACAAAAAGTTGATTTTGAATTAAGTCTAGGTGAAGAAGCAACTGTTATAAGGGCGTCAACAGGTTGGTATAATAGATATTTTTTTAAACAAGAAGATAACGTTTCTTATATTGAAGATTTCTTACAAACACCTTTCGTAATTAATGATTCAACGTTTAATATTAAATGGGAGTTAGTTAATGAAACAAAGTTGATTGAAGGTTTTCAATGTAATCTTGCAAAAACTGAAATAAGAGGAAGGAGTTGGGAAGTTTGGTATACATCAGAAATTCCAATCCCTTACGGGCCATGGAAGTTTTATGGGCTACCAGGCTTAATCGTTTTAGCTAGTGAATCAAAAGATGAATTTTGGTTTAGATTAACTAAAATTGAATCAAACCCTAACTTTAGTATTCCTAAAATGGATTTGAGTAATCACAAATCTGTTACTCTAGAAAAATATGATAATATTCAAAAAGAATTCACTGAAACTAATAGAGCTGATATGTCGTCTAGATTTAATATAGAATATAGCCCTTCTGTAAGAAATGGTATAGAAGTTATTTATGAATGGGAAGAATAATTTTTTTTTCGCCAAATGTCAATTTTTTAAAACTATATATCTGTTAATTAATCCAATTTTAAACAATTAATCCAAAACGTGTTGGTTTTAAATAGTATTTATTTTTTAAGTTAAATTATTATAAACCTGAATTCGATTATTAATACAAAGCTAACTGACTGGAATTTAGATGTTCAAATTTAAT
>NZ_RQVQ01000044.1 GCF_003865405.1 Paenimyroides tangerinum | reverse complement strand
CTGATTTCAGAACAGGAAATGTTCAAGGATATTTAATGGATACTGGATTGAATAGACAAGAATTTAGTTTTATTTGGAGATTAGATGGAGGTGAGGTAGCTGTTGATGTACCTTCATACCTTGCTGAACAACCAGGTACATACACGGTTGTAGTAACTTCTTTAGCAACTGGATGTTCAACAACTCAAATAATTAATGTTCAATCAGGTCCTGCGATTTCAATTGATGAAATTAATATAACAGAAGGTTTCTCAGAAACTAATGTTGTTGAAGTTATTGCATCTACAACTCCAGGAGCTGTATTAGAATATGCAATGGATGAGGGAGTTTATCAAGATAGTAATATCTTTGTAGATGTAACTCCAGGAACTCATACCATATGGGTTAGAGTAAAAGGAATAAATGCATGTGCAACTTCAAAAGTAATCAATGTGTTGAATTATCCTAAGTTCTTTACACCAAATAATGATGGATATAATGATACTTGGAATATTTTTGCATTAAAAGATCAACCTGAAGCAAAAATTTATATCTTTGATAGACAAGGAAAATTATTGAAGCAATTAAGTCCAGCAGGAGAAGGATGGGATGGAACTTTTAACAACAGTCAATTACCATCAACAGACTACTGGTTTAAAGCTGAATACATAGAACCAAACACAGGATTACAAAAAGAAGCTAATGGTCACTTTACATTAAAAAGATAACATATAGCTTAAATATAAAAAGGAGAAAATCGAAAGGTTTTCTCCTTTTTTTTGTCAATAAAATATTTTAATGAGGAGATATGAAATGTTTTTAAGTATTTGATAAAATTTGTATATTGCTCTACTATTAACACTAAACCTAGTATGGAAAATAATATCCCTTATAAACCAGAAAATAAAGTAAGAATTGTTACTGCAGCCGCGTTATTTGACGGACACGATGCAGCCATTAATATTATGCGTCGTATCATACAATCAACGGGTTGTGAAGTAATCCATTTAGGACACGATAAATCTGTTGAAGATGTTGTAAATACTGCAATTCAAGAAGATGCTAATGCAATTGCGATGACATCTTATCAAGGTGGACACAATGAATATTTTAAATTTATGTATGATTTGCTTCAAGAAAAAGGAGCTGGTCATATCCGCATCGTAGGCGGTGGTGGTGGCGTAATCCTTCCGACAGAAATTGAAGATTTAATGAATTACGGAATTACTCGTATTTATTCTCCGGATAATGGTCGAGAAATGGGACTTCAAGGAATGATCAATGATATGGTTCAGAAAGCTGATTTTCCAACACCAGATTTAAATCTTCCTGAAGGGAAAGACGTTTACCAATCGCTTTCAGACAAAGATGTAACTACAATTTCTCGTTTAATTTCATTAGCTGAAAATAGAGAAGATGACTTTTTGAAAATTTTTGATTTCAATAAAGTTGAAAATAAATCAACTCCTGTTTTAGGAATTACTGGAACAGGTGGGGCAGGAAAATCTTCTATGGTAGATGAATTAGTTCGTCGTTTCTTAATTGATTTTCCAGAAAAAACGATTGCGTTAATTTCTGTTGATCCATCTAAAAAGAAAACAGGTGGTGCTTTGTTAGGTGATCGTATTCGCATGAACTCAATCAATAATCCACGTGTTTATATGCGTTCGTTAGCAACGCGTCAATCAAACCTGGCTTTGTCTAGATATGTTGAGGAAGCTCTTCAGGTTCTAAAGGCTGCTCACTACGATTTAATTGTTTTAGAAACTTCCGGAATTGGTCAATCCGATACAGAAATTTTAGATCATTCTGATGCTTCTTTATACATTATGACTCCTGAATTTGGTGCAGCTACTCAGTTAGAAAAGATCGACATGTTAGATTTTGCTGATATTGTTGCAATCAATAAATTCGATAAGCGTGGTGCTTTAGATGCAATTCGTGATGTGAAAAAACAATACCAACGCAATCATAATTTATGGGATGCAGATCCTGAAACAATGCCTGTTTTTGGAACAATTGCTTCTCAATTCAATGATCCAGGTACAAACCAATTGTACAAAGCAATCATGGATAAAGTGGTTGAGAAAACTGGTGCTGACTTAAAATCGAATTTCGAAATCACCAAAGAAATGAGTGAAAAGATCTTCGTAATTCCGCCTTCTCGTACTCGTTATTTATCTGAAATTTCTGAGAACAATCGCGGGTATGATGCAAGAGCAAATGCTCAAAAAGAAGTTGCTCAAAAATTATTTGGATTCTTTAAAACAATCGAAACAATTTCTGGAAAAGTTCCAACAGTTAATCAATATGGAATCGAAATTACAGGAACTGAAAATCCAGAATTAACAAAAGTTCTTTTAGCTGAATTCGATAAATTAAAAATGAATTTAGATCCTTTCAACTGGGAAGTAATAACAACTTGGGACGAAAAGGTAAATAAATATAAAAATCCAGTTTATTCATTTAAAGTTCGTGATAAAGAAATTAAGATTCAAACACATTCAGAATCTCTATCTCACTTACAAATCCCTAAAATAGCTTTGCCTAAATACGAAGCTTGGGGTGATATTTTACGTTGGGTTTTACAAGAAAATGTTCCAGGAGAATTCCCATTCACATCTGGTTTATACCCATTCAAACGTGAAGGAGAAGATCCAACGCGTATGTTTGCTGGTGAAGGTGGACCAGAACGAACCAACCGTCGTTTCCATTATGTTTCGAAAGGAATGCCAGCAAAACGTTTGTCGACAGCTTTTGACTCGGTAACTTTATACGGAAACGATCCAGGATATCGCCCAGATATTTACGGAAAAATTGGTAATGCTGGAGTTTCTATTTGTTGTTTAGATGATGCGAAGAAATTATATTCAGGTTTCGATTTATCTCACGCAATGACTTCCGTTTCGATGACAATCAATGGACCAGCTCCAATGTTGTTAGGTTTCTTTATGAATGCTGCAATTGATCAAAACTGTGAAAAATACATTAAAGAAAATAGTTTAGAAGCAGAAGTTGAAGCTAAAATTGAAGCAATCTATAAAACTAAAAATGCAGAACGTCCACGTTACAACGGAGAACTTCCAGAAGGAAATGATGGTTTAGGTTTGATGCTTTTAGGTGTAACTGGAGATCAAGTTTTACCAGCTGAAGTGTATGCTGAAATCAAGAAAAATACCTTAGCTCAAGTTCGTGGAACGGTTCAGGCAGATATCTTAAAAGAAGATCAAGCCCAAAATACCTGTATCTTCTCAACGGAATTTGCTTTACGTTTAATGGGTGATGTTCAAGAATATTTCATCGATAAAAATGTACGTAATTTCTATTCGGTTTCTATTTCAGGATATCACATTGCCGAAGCTGGAGCTAATCCGGTGACACAATTGGCATTTACTTTAGCAAACGGATTTACGTATGTTGAGTATTATTTATCTCGTGGAATGGATATCAATGCCTTCGGACCAAACTTATCGTTCTTCTTCTCAAACGGAGTAGATCCAGAATATTCTGTAATCGGACGTGTGGCTCGTAGAATTTGGGCAAAAGCATTAAAGAATAAATACGGAGCAAACGAGCGTGCGCAAATGTTGAAATATCATATTCAAACATCAGGTCGTTCGTTACATGCACAAGAAATCGATTTTAACGATATTCGTACAACTTTACAAGCTCTGTATGCGATTTACGATAACTGTAACTCGTTACATACGAATGCGTACGATGAAGCAATTACAACACCAACTGAAGAGTCAGTTCGTAGAGCAATGGCAATTCAATTAATCATCAATAAAGAATTAGGTTTAGCGAAAAACGAAAATCCAATTCAAGGTTCGTTTATCATCGAAGAATTAACAGATTTAGTTGAAGAAGCTGTTTTAGCAGAATTTGATCGTATTACAGAACGTGGTGGTGTTTTAGGATCAATGGAAACGATGTACCAACGTTCAAAAATTCAAGAAGAATCGTTATATTACGAAACTTTGAAACACAATGGAGAATTCCCAATCATCGGTGTGAATACTTTCTTGAGTTCATCGGGTTCAAAAACAGTTGTTCCTGCAGAAGTTATTCGTGCAACTGAAGAAGAAAAACAATTCCAAATCAAAACAAAAGAAAGCTTAAATGCTCGTAATGTTGATGCAGCTGAAAAAGCTTTAGAAGATGTACAAACGGCAGCAATCAACAACAAAAATATTTTTGAAGTGTTGATGGATGCATCTAAAGTTTGTTCGTTAGGTCAAATTACTTCAGCATTATTCGAAGTAGGAGGTCAGTACCGTAGAAATATGTAATCAAATTTTTCATAATAAAAACAGAAACGTATCCAATTCTTTTTGGATACGTTTTTTATTTTGGGCGTTCCCTTCGGTCGGGCTTTCCGCTAAATCTTTTTATTCCATTTCATTCCATAAAAAGGATATCGCTTCAATCCCTAACGCGAAACAACATTAATCTATAATGATTAAAATCCCCAAACCAAGATTATAACCATTAAAAGCGCAATAGTAAAATTTAATTTCCATTCAGAATATAAAACATCTGATGCTTTTACAATTATTTTGTAACCGCACCACCAAAATGGAATATTAACTAAGGCAGAGAAATGATAAAATTCTGGTGAGAAATAATAAAAAAAGTATTCGTTAAATAAGAAGTAGCCCGATATATCAAAATACAACTCGGCAATCATTAAAAAGCCTGCTTCGATAAAAAACAATTTCCAACCTTGTAATTTTCTCAAGCTGGTTTCTTTCAAATTATAATGTTGAAAAAAGCAAACACAAACTGCAGCGATTCCCCACATTATAGGACCGTAAGAAGATGTTGCTTTATCATGAATGGGTAAGATACGATATTCCCAAAGCGGAACTGGAACTTTTAAAATTTTATTGATAACTGTATCAAGAAAAACTTCACCGCACATTCCAAACCAAGAGCCGAATAAAAAATAACTTAAAAGAAGTTTTTTATCGACTTTGATTTTGTTTTTGATGTAATTCCAATAAATGATAACCGGTAAAGAAATAATAAAGGTGAAAAGTATTAATTTAAGAATCATATTTTTTTGGTTTCGGCAAATATATGAAAAAGTGAATATTATTTTTTTTAATTGAAACTTGTTTTAATAATAATCTGGTTTTATAGCTATAAAAGGAATAACTATTTAAATGAGTTTTATTCTAACATTTATATTAAATATTTTTAGCAATCATTGGTTCAATGCTTTAATATAAACAGTATTTATAAGTTGAATCTATGATAAAAAAAATATAGCCCATCTTGATAGATGAGCTATATTTTTTATACAAAACTTTGTCAATCCATTTATTTAGTCAAAATATCCAAAACCAGTCATATAATATGCTATTAATTGGGCTGTATAAGAATCTTTAATTGATTTTTTTTCTCTATCTTGAAACTCAGATTCAACATGAATTTCTTCACCATTTATAGTTTTCAACATTTGACTTAAAAATTCTCGTTTGTTCTCGAAATTTATTGATTCTCCTGAATTTGACCAAATTCCAATCTTCGTTGATTTTTTATTGTTAGGATTCACTTTGTAAACTTCTATAAAATAATCCAAATTTTTTATTGTTTTAGTTAAGTAACCTACTTGTACTTCTTTGTCATCTTCTCCATCTTTTCCGGGTATAATCATATTGATAGACCAGCCAGAGCCAAAAACAAAATTTTTCGCTTTAAATTTTGCTTTACAATCTTTTATATGTTGATTTATTTGAGTGTTTATTTCTTTTATCTTTTCTTCAGGGTTTATTTTTTCACCTATTAAAAATGAATTTATTTTTTCAACATCCAATCCTTCAGGAGTAATAAAACCATAACTCAAGGCTATGTTTTCTGCTAATACTTTCTCACCACTTAAACTTCTTTTAGGTTTTGTAAATATTAAATGATTTTTTCGTTGGTTTTATTATTTGTAACTTCATATAATATAGCAAAAACTCCATTTGCTAATTTTTCATCAGATTTTACAAAGTTGTAACTTGAAGTATTATCTAATGTAGATATTGTGAATACTTTTTTCTTTTTATCTATTAGAGCAACTTCTTTATCATCATAAATTACTTTTCCTTTTTTTGTTGTAATTTCTTGAGCTAGTGTCGAAAAACTAATTATGATTAGGCAAATGGTTAATATTTTTTTCATTTTAATAAAATTTATTATATATAATTGTAAAAAGTGTGTATGCAGTTTGATCTTTACTTAGTGGTAGAGAAGATGAATCAGATATATAAGGAATTTTATAAATTTTATCATCTTTAATAATTAATTCACTATATATACTAAATTTCTGAGTTTGTCCTAATAAATTAGAATTCAAAACACCTTGAGTAGAATAATATCCAACTAATTCAAATCTTTCATCTTTTAGTAAATGAAAAGCTAAATTATATGAATTTTGAATTGCAGTTTTTTCTTTTATAGCTCTTCCTATTTGTATTTTTTCACCATTTATATGATGAAATATTTTGCCATCATATTCTATTTTCACATTGTTGTTTTCTGCTTTTAAACGAGCTTTTTCTAGATGATTACTAATAGAATCATTTTTGTTTTGAATAAACTGTTCTATAGAAATATAGTTGTTTGATAAAACTATACTGTCTAATTTAGCTGTATCGAAACCTATTCCAGAAAATAATTTAATTGGGTTGGTTGAAAAATTTACATAAAATGATTCTCTTGGACTAATGAATCTTTTTCTATATTCTGTATTTAAGATAGTCTCTTTATTGTTAGATAAATCCTTAATTGTATATGATAAAATTAAATCTTTATTAGCTAGTTTACTCTCTGTTTCAATAAAAATATAAGATTTATTGTCCTTAACCGAAGTAACATAATATTCGTTTTTTTTCCTTTCAATTTTGGCAATTTCATTATCATTAATTAGTAGAATATCTTTTTTCATTTTCATATCCTGAGCTATAATAAGTAAAGGTGAAAACAAAAAACTTAATAAAAATGAGTAAATGTGATTGGTTTTCATATTATTCGATTTTAACATAAATATATAAATATTTTTTTAATTATAAATCTTTTTTTAGGTCTAAAAATATATTTTTTGTATTTTAATACTTAGGAAGTTTCGAAATTGATAGTTTTAAAATGAATAGTATTATTATAGATGATTTTTTAATTAAATTCTAAATGTCACTTTTAATTAATTTTTTGATAACTCTTTTAAAAGCAAAAGAAAACTCGTAAATTAGAATAACTTTTTAAATACTAACCATTTAATTAATTGCTTATGAGTTTTCCAAAAGATATCGAAATTGCGCAAAACGCAAACATGTTACATATTCGTGATATTGCTAAAAAAATTGAAATCAATCAAGAAGATTTAGAATATTACGGAAAATATAAAGCTAAAATTCCGCTAAGTTACATCAACGAGGAAAAGATAAAACAATCAAAATTAATCTTAGTTACCGCAATCAATCCAACTCCAGCAGGCGAAGGAAAAACAACAGTTTCAGTTGGATTAAATGACGGATTAAATAAAATTGGAAAAAAATCAATTGTTGTTATTCGTGAACCAAGTTTAGGTCCCGTTTTCGGAATCAAAGGTGGAGCAGCTGGTGGCGGTTATGCACAAGTAATTCCTATGGTTGATATCAATCTACATTTTACAGGTGACTTCTCAGCCATCGAAAAAGCAAATAATTTACTTTCTGCTTTGATAGATAATAACCTACAAAATAAACATCATAATTTAAATATTGATCCAAAAACCATCGTTTGGAAACGAGTTATGGATATGAATGATCGTTCGCTACGTTCGATTATTATTGGAGTCGGTGGAAGTCCAAATGGTGTGATGCGTGAAGAAGGTTTTAATATTACGCCTGCTTCTGAAGTTATGGCAATACTTTGTTTAAGTAAAGATTTCGAAGATTTGAAAATCCGTTTAGGAAATATCTTTGTCGGATTTACACATGATAAAAAACCAATTTTCGCGCGAGATTTAAAAGCTGAAGGAGCGATGGCTATTTTGCTTCGAGATGCGATAAAACCAAATTTAGTACAAACATTAGAAAACAATCCAGCAATTATTCACGGAGGTCCATTTGCAAATATTGCTCAAGGAACCAATACTATTTTAGCAACAAAAATGGGAATGTCGCTTGCGGATTTTGTGGTTACTGAAGCTGGTTTCGGAGCTGACCTTGGTGCCGAAAAATTTATGCACATCAAATGTCATTACGGAAAGCTTAAACCTGACGCTTATGTGATTGTAGCAACTGTTCGGGCATTGCGTTATCACGGTGGAGCTAAGAAAGGCGAATATGAAAATCCAGGAATTCATTTCTTAGAAAAGGGAATTGAAAATCTAAAAAAACATATTGAAAATGCTTTTAAGTTTGGATTAAAACCTATTGTTGCGATTAATCATTTTGCAACAGATTCTGAAGCTGAAATCAGTTTTATCAAAGAAACCTGTGCAAGTTTAGGAGTTCGAGCTGTAGTTGCAGATGAATTCACTCAAGGTGGAAACGGTATGATAGAATTAGCTGAAGCTGTTGTAAATGGAATCGAAATTTATCCAAACCATTTTCAACCATTATATAATGTTTTGGATACAGTTGAAAACAAAATTAGAAAAATAGCAACTGAAGTTTATGGCGCGACCGATGTTGTTTATTCTGTGAAAGCTAAAAATCAATTGAAAAATATCTATGAATTAGGTTTCGATAAATGGCCGATTTGTATGGCGAAAACTCAAAAATCGTTAAGTGATGTTGAAACTAAAATCGGTCGTCCGATTGATTTTAAAGTTACCGTTCGTGAATTTGAATTCGCTGCAGGCGCTGGTTTCATCATTCCGATTCTTGGCGATATGATGCGAATGCCTGGTTTACCATCCGTTCCAGCAGCTGAAGCAATGAGTATCGATAAAAATGGTGTAATCACTGGTTTGAGTTAATACATTTAAAAAGGAAATTCTGTAATAGAGTTTCCTTTTTTGTTTGATTTTACTACAGTTTCAAAGACTTTGATAATGAATATATTAACAGGTTGTTTTTTAAGCGATTACGTTTTTTTTCAAAACTTAATTATCTTTTTGTCATGTTGAACTGGTTACTGAGCTTGTCGAAGTACAGTATCTCATAAGAATATTAAATGAGCTTCGTCTTTTTTGCATTTACATAATCTTTTTGTTTTACTATGAAGTTATAGAGTTGAGATAAGGTATGTCGTATTTATAGTTTATTATAAAATTGTCTTGTATTTTATGATATTGTTTGTTTTTATAATATTATTTTTGAAATATTTTAATAGTGAAAATATATAATGAGTATTAAATTATGGATGATATATTGTCTAAAGTTTTAGTTGGGGCTATTGGTGCGATGTTAGCTTTATTTTTTAAACATATTTATGATAAAAGTAAAGAAAATGAAAAAAGCATCCTTCTAGCGGAAGCAATGAAGGACGTTTTAAAAAATGTTTTTATTCTGAATTTGAAAGAAATTCAGAAAGATTATCAGGCTATTTATAAGCATTCAATTGAAAACGAGCAATTATATAATGGACAGAGCATTTCGAATTTGCCTAAAATAAGTAAGTTTTCTTTACATTCACTTAATTATATAGATATTCCTTTTTTAGAATATTTTGATAAGTTAGAATGTATGAAAATTATAAAATCTTCACTAAAAGTAAATTACTCTACCTTGGTTAAAGTTCAGATGGAATTAGAATTAGTCAAAGAATTTAGCCCTTCAGAATTTATAAAAATATATAATAATATACAATCTAATTCACAAATAGAATATTTTGCACGGATGATTAATAGCAGACCAAAAGAATTGTCTAATGCGATTTTAGTATATGAAATTCTTTTAGAAGAAATTGAACAATATATTGAAAAGATGAATAACGATATGTATTAAAATATAAGGTTAGATAAAAAAATGAAAAAAAAATTATTTTTTAAATTACTGCACTCGAAAAAATGAGCAAATCTCAGTTAATTGAGATTTGCTCTTTTTTATTGTACAAAATTATTTCTTCTCAATTATATAATCTTCATTTGAAGTTTTTCCTAAATGAAAATGCAGTATTTCTTCAAAATCAACCGGTATTTTAAAAGCGTTTTGCAAAGGCGTTTCTAGTAAATAAGTCCAAATAGCTCTGATGATTCCGGCGTGAGTAACAATCAAAACTTTTTGATAATCTTTGGTTCGTAACTCATCTAAAAATGATTTTAATCTTAAAAAAAGCATTTCAAAGTTTTCGCCGTTTGGTGTTTTGGTAAATACAAAATCATCGTACCAAGGTTGAATTTCAATTAATGGAATATCGTTCCAAGCTTTCATTTCCCACAAACCGAAATCCATTTCTAATAAACGATTATCTGTAATCAGTGCTTCCGAAAAGTTTTGGGCAACTTGTACACAACGTTGTAACGGACTGCTAAAAACAACATCTAAATCGGTTGGAATTCGATGTTTAAATCGGTCAATTTCTTCCAAAAAAGTTTCGCGTAAAGCAACATCGGTTTGTCCGTAACAAATGCCCGATGGAACTGAAACACGAGTGTGTCTGCTTACAAAAACTTCCATAAAATAATACAACCTAAATAAACTAAAACTTCGGTTACTTGCTGTACGGTTCCTAAACAATCACCGGTATAACCGCCAATATGCTTATTAAAATACCATCCTAAATATATATTTCCTAAATAAGCGAAAGGTAAAATAAGCAAATACCAAACATTTCCTAATAAAAGAAATGGAAGCAAAGTAAACAATAAACCAACAAGCAACGTACGTTTTGGAAGCGCTTTATTCGCTAAAGGTTTTGACTTGCTTTTGTCGATATCGGTAACATACTGATGCGTGTGAATCATCACGCCCGAATAAAATCGGCTGGTACTATGGGCAACGATTATAACCGCACAAATAAACGGAACCGAAATTTGTGCTAAATAATCCATTGCCGAATATTTTAAAAGCAATAAAAGCACAATTCCAATAACTCCGTAAGCTCCAATTCGACTATCTTTCATGATGGTTAAGATTTTTTCTTTTCCGTAACCACCACCAAAACTATCGCAAACATCGGTAAATCCGTCTTCGTGAAAAGCTCCGGTTAGTAAAACGCTAATAATCATCGTTACAATTAAACTGATGTTTATTGGTAAAATGAATTGCAATAGAAAAAATGCCAGTGCGTTGATGCCGCCAACAATCCAACCGATAACCGGATAATATTTTTGCGATTGATTCATGATTTCATCCGAATAATCCAATTTAAATGGAATTGGAATTCGGGTGAAAAACATCAATGCCGTAAGAAAATACGTAAGTTCTTTTTTTATCATTTTATTTGTTCGAAACTCCGGCAGATTCAAAACTTGCCATTTCGTTTAAAAAGTTAACTGCGCTTTGAATGATAGGGAAGGCAAGGGCGCAACCGGTTCCTTCACCAACGCGTAAATTTAAATCTAATATTGCTTTTTGATTCAATGAATCTAAGAATTTTTTGTGTCCGCTTTCGTCAGAAACATGACAGAAAATAGCATTATCAATGATGTTTGGTTCTAATGCTTGGGCAATGGCAAAAGCCGCAGTTGCGATAAATCCGTCAACCATAATTAACATATTACGCTTGTAAGCAGCTAACATTCCACCGCACATTTGAGCTACTTCAAACCCACCAAACGTTTGCATAATTTCTTTCGGATTGGTAATGTTTCCGTGAAAATCCATCACTTGTTTTAAGATGCTGATTTTGTGTTGCAATTGCTCATCGTTCATTCCTGTTCCACGACCGACACAATTTTCAATAGATTCTTTTAAAAGAGAAGCCATGATTAACGAAGCCGAAGAGGTATTTCCGATTCCCATTTCGCCAAAACCAATAATGTTTGAACCTTTTTCAAAAGCAAGGTTTACAATTTTATCAGCTTCTGTAAAACAGAATTCCAATTGCTCGGTAGTCATTGCTTTTTCGGTTAACGCACTTTTAGTTCCGTAACCTGCTTTAGCTTTGATTAATTCTGGATGGTCTTCAAAGTCAAAATTCACACCGGCATCCACAATCTTCATAGCGATGTTGTTTTGCTTACAAAACACATTTATTGCAGCGCCACCTTGTAAGAAATTCATTACCATTTGAAAGGTAACTTCTGGCGGATAGGCACTAACACCATCTTTTGCTAAACCGTGATCAGCAGCGAAGATTACGTGTGTTGGGAATTTTAATTCAGGAGTTAACGTTTGTTGTACGTTGGCAATTTTAAAAGCTAATTGTTCTAAATAGCCTAATGCACCAAGAGGTTTTGTTTTGAAGTCGATTTTGTGTTGAATCTGTTGTTCGAATGTCATGATTTTAAAAAATAAAATCGCAACAGAAGGCAAGGAGTGAAGTGAAAATACAAGTCAATCCCTAGCTCCAATCGCGAAAGCTTTTGATTAATAAATTTTATACAACGACCTGACTTAGATTTTACAATCTTCACAGTTGCGCGACAGTTCAAGAATTTCACTTGATTCCTTGTATAGGGGCAAATATAGCTTTTTATTTTTAGAAGAGAGGTTTTAGAAATGTGATTTGTTAAATGTCATCATCAATTTAATTTTGTCCCAATTTTACAATTATGATTCTTGTTGTTGAACTATTTTCGGTTTTTATAATTTAACTATCAAATAAACAATATTATGAAAAAAATATCTTTAATGCTTTTTTCAATCTTTGGAGCATTCAATCTTTGGGCAGGTGAAATAAAAATTACTACTAACTTAAAAGGATTTTCAGATAGCACACAAGTGTATTTTGTTAGTTCGGAAGGCCCATTGGCTAATACCATCTTACAAAATGGAATTGTGGAAATTACTGCTGAGATTGATTCTAAACCAGATACCTATTATTTGTATTTGCTTGAAAACAATCAACCTTACATAATTACCTTATTTGTTGCTGATGAAAATATTACTATTCAAGGATCAAAAGAAAATTTGATCTATAATGCAAAGATTAGTGGCTCAACGTATCATTCTCAAAAAGAAATTTTAGATAAGTCGCAAATGTCAACTCGTTTGAAAGGTGATGTATTACAAAAAGAAATGCAACAATTGCAAGCTACTGCGGATTGGCAGGATAAAAATGTACAAGAAAAGTATATAGGTGTAAATGGTTCGTTAACTAAAATAGATAAAGAACTTAGGGATTTAGAGCGTAAATATATTTTAGAAAATTTCGACTTAAATTATGCTCAGTCGCTATTAGAATTTAATTTATGCGGAGCAGAATCCGATTTTTATACTTCTGTTTATAATAAAATGAGTAAAGAAGACCAAAAAAACGATTTAGGTAAAAAGTTTTTGCTAGCTTCAAAAAGTAAAAAGTTATCAAAAGGAGATGCTTATTTAGATATTGAGATTCAAAATAAAGATTTAGAAACTATTAAACTCTCTAATTATTTTAAAAAGGATAAGAAATATGTTTTAGTTGATTTATCTTCTGTAACTTGTCCTAATAGTAATCAGGCTTTTCCAATAACAAAGACTTTTTCTGATAATAATACAGAAAATTTGCAAGTAGTAAGTGTGCTCCAAAGTCCAGACGCAGAAACATACAAACATTTTGGAAAGTTAAATACTTCTAATTGGGAATTTGTTTATGCTGAGAACTTTCTAAATTCTGATGATTATATTAAATATCAAGAAAATGCAACTCCAACTTTTCTTCTGTTTGATAATCAAGGAAAATTAGTTGACCGTTGGGTGGGAGCTTCTTCTCATGAATTAAAAATGAACGAATATTTTGGTTCTAAATAATAGAAATGCACTTCAATTACGAAGTGCATTTTTTATTTCACCAACTCGTCATACAAACGAGCAAACGTTTTTTCTAAATCATCTGAAAAACCAGGATGAGGTCGAGATGATTGAATACTTGAACTTTTGATTGCAGTAATCCACCTAAATTTTTCATCGGCTTCTAATTGTGCGATAGGTCCGCCATCCTTTGTTCCAGAACAAATCTTGGCAAACGATTGTAGGTTTTGTTCTAATTGTTCGATATCGAAATCGTTACAAAAGCCTTTGATTTTTTCTTCGTGTATGATGTAATCAAACTTAATGAAACGTTTGCGTTTGCTGAATAAAATCAATCCGATATTCACAAACTCTTCGCGTTCAATTTTTGGAACCACACGAATAACTGCATATTCATAAACTACTTTATCTTGCATCTTGCGCGGCTTTTAGAAAGATATCGGCATGAGCCAATCGGTTCGACATAAATTTAAAATACACATCACGAATTTCTTCATTCGATGGACCTTCTTCCCAATTCAAAAATTCATCCGGAATGGTATTTACCAATTCTCTAAAGAAAGCATCGTTTAGTTTTTGGGTAAATTCTTTATGAACGGTTTCTAGTTCGCTAGCTTGTTTTATCAACGCGTGATCTTTAATCATAGCGAATGGTGTAACCGAAGTTTTTTCCCAATTATCCCAAGAATGATGGAAATAGAAAGCTGCTCCGTGGTCTATTAACCACAATTCTTTATGCCAAATTAAAAGATTGGTGTTTCTAAAAGTTCGGTCAACATTGGTAATGAAACTGTCTAACCAAACAATTTTTGATGCCAATAACGGATCGCAAGTATTTGTAGCTACATCGTAAGTGATGGCGCCTGAAAGATAATGTAAACCTAAATTTAAGCCTTGACTGAATTTAAGTAAATCTTGAATTTCTTCGTCGGCTTCGGTTTGCCCGAAAGCTTTGTCTAACTCTACAAAAACAATTTCAGGAACAGGTAAGCCTAAATGTTTGGCGATTAAACCACCTAAAAGTTCTGATATTAAGGCTTTGGTTCCGTGACCTGCGCCACGAAATTTAATTACATATTTAAAATCGTCACAAGCTTCAGCCAATGCAGGAAGCGAACCTCCTTCTCTTAACGGACTGATATAACGCATGACGTTTACGGTTCTTAGTTTTGGGATCATGTTTTTATTTTATTCTAAAAAGAAATTTTTCTAAAGATAAGAAAATCTTAATGTTTGGTTGTATCTCCTATTTTTAAATCTTCTCCTTTAATTTCGTTCTCAAAAGTAATTGGAATCGAAACAAATGATTGTCCTTTTTTAGGAACTAAAACATTAAAATGTAAATGAGAAATGTTTGTAAAACCTGTCATTCCTGACAAGGCAATAGGTTGTCCTTTCTTGACTTCATCACCAACTTTTACTAGACTACCTTGGTAAATTAGATGACCATATTGGGTGTAAATGCCACTATGTGGATGATAGATGGTTATGAAATTACTTCGGTCGTTATCTCTCCATAATTTAGACGAGCCGCCATGTTTGTAATTTTCAATAACACCAATAACAACGCCATCATCAACGCTAGAAATGGTATCGTTTACTTTTAAGTCAAAATCGATGGCGTATCTGTTATAATCATTGTTATGAGAATAAACACCGTTATAACCTTGGATAATATTATAGTCTTTACCTTTTGGAAAAGGAAATTTTATTTCATTCGGAACTATTACTTGTAGTGGATTACCTATAAAAGTTTCAAATGTATAGTTTATGTTTTTCAGCTTTGGAATATAATACGTCAAAGTTTTACTTTCTAGAGGAGCTAGAAGCAAAGTGTCTTTTAGATGATGTTCTTTATTTATAATTTCATTATCTGTGTAAATTTGAAAACGAAGTGGTGACTTCAACGAATTGTTAATTACAATAAATAAACTGTCATTTTTATATTCTAGTGTTGGATTTATGTCGTATTGGCTGAGTTCTTGTTTTGGAAAAAGATGGTCTTGTCCGTAACCGAAAATACCAATAAAGCAGAATATTATTAAGATTTTAATTTTCATATTTTTTATTTTAAAGGTAGCATTTTCTATTTATTATCTGATTTCTTTAGCTTAAAATCCTTTTTCAACCAACGTTTTATTTTTAATGAAGGCATAAAATTGATGCCAAATTTCTGTACATCTTTGACAGATACATCTTCTTTGTTTTCATGTGCAATTGTTTTTGCAGCGATTGAAAACTTTCCAAGATTCTCTAGATTTACCACATTTCCTTCTTCAAGATGTTTCATGATTTTTCCTTGAAGCGCAATTAAAACCGCATGAACATCGACTTCGGATAACGAAGTTTCCTTTTCAATTTCTTTGGAAAGTTGGTCTATGTTAACAACATCGTTTTGTACTATTTTTAAAAAATAATGATTGTTCTGATTGTTAGATAGGTAATTTTTCCGTTCTAAGATAGTATAAGATATAGCCATAGATACTTATTTTTTTTGTTGCACTTGCTTGATAGTTTTATTTTCACATATATAAAAATAAAAAATTATATATATAAAATCAAAAAGTTATATATATAAAATTAAAAAGTTATATATTAAATTTTTATAAGTCTTAATTAAAGGTATAAAAAAAGCACCTCTCGGAAAGAAGTGCTTTAAGCTATATTGATGATAAATTATCCTTTAATTGTTTCAACTGTTTTATCGATTTTTCCAACTAATCCCATTAAAACTTTTCCTGGACCAAATTCTGTGAATGAAGTTGCACCATCTGCAATCATTTGTTGTACAGATTGTGTCCATTTAACCGGAGCTGTTAATTGCGTAATTAAGTTAGCTTTAATTTCTGTTGGGTCAGAAACTGCGCTAGCCGTTACGTTTTGGTAAACTGGGCAAGTAGGAGTAGAGAAGGTAGTAGCTTCAATTGCAGCCGCTAATTCTTCGCGTGCTGGTTCCATCATTGGTGAGTGGAATGCTCCTCCAACAGGTAAGATCAACGCGCGTTTTGCACCAGCTTCTTTCATTTTCTCGCAAGCTAATTCAACTGCTTTAGTTTCTCCAGAGATTACTAATTGTCCTGGACAGTTGTAGTTTGCTGCTACAACAACTCCATCAATAGAAGCGCAAATATCCTCTACAACTTTATCTTCTAAATTTAAAACAGCAGCCATTGTTGAAGGCGTAATTTCACAAGCTTTTTGCATAGCTAAGGCACGTTGAGAAACTAATTTCAAAGCATCTTCAAAAGATAAAGCTCCGTTTGCAACCAATGCAGAAAATTCGCCTAATGAGTGACCAGCAACCATATCTGGGGCAAAGTTTTCAGCTACTTTAGCAGCGATTACTGAATGTAAAAATACCGCAGGTTGTGTTACTTTTGTTTCTTTTAATTGTTCTTCTGTTCCTTCAAACATGATGTCTGTGATTCTGAAACCTAAGATTTCATTAGCTTTTTCGAACATTTCTTTTGCTACTTCAGAAGTTTCGTAAAGGTCTTTACCCATTCCTGTGAATTGAGCGCCTTGACCTGGAAAAACGTATGCTTTCATATAATTTAGTATTGTTTGTCTTTTTATGAGGTAGCAAAAATAAACAAATTCAGTTGGATATAAAACAAAAAAAAGTCCGTTACGAGAACGGACTTAAATTATGATTTAGCTGATTTTTATTATTGTAATAAAATTTTAGCTCTGTTATCTTCAATTTCAGCTTTGTTATATAAAGCTCCATAAACTGCATTTTGTACTGAGTTTCTATTGTTTGTAGTAACACGAGATTTGAATGCGTTATAGTTTGGTAATTCAGGTGCTTTAGTTACAGATTTACCTTTAATCATGTAAACTCCGTTGTTACCGTCAATTAATTTAGAAAGTTCGTTAGCTTTTAAGGTAACTGCTCTTCCTACAACTTCTGGCTCTTGACCAAAATTAGGGATTGTACTGTTAGAACCTGCAACTTCTGTAGCAACGCTGATTGCAACTTTTGCATTTTTAGCAACTTCTTCTAAAGTTGTTCCAGCCATTTGTTTGCGAATCATTTCAGCTTTTTTCTGTTTCTTAAGAATTGGTTCAACCATTCCTTTAGCTTCAGTAGCAGTCATCAATCCTGTTTCGTTTACAGAAACCAATTTAATGATTAAATATCCTTCTGGTGTATCAAAACGTTTGATGTCTCCGATGTCAGTGTTTTTTCTGTAAGCCCAAGATATAGCATCTGAATTTGGACCAACACCTGGTAACTGATCATCAAAAGCTCCAACTTTTGCTACTGGTTGAGCGATTAAACCTAACTCAGTTGCTAACTTAGAGAACTCTTTAGTTGCAGCACCTTCTTCAAATTTAGTTGCTTGTGAATATAAAGCATTTGAAGTTGCTTCAGAAGCTTCGATTGTTTTAGCGATAGTAGCTAATTGAACCGCTTCTTTGTTTGTTTTGTTATCAACTTTTAATACGTGGAAACCAAAATCTGTTTCTACGATTCCTAATTTTCCAATTGGATTGTTGAAAATGTAAGTGTCAAAAGCAGGAACCATTTGTCCTTGTTTTACACCTTCGTATTTTCCACCTTTATCTTTAGATCCTGGATCGTCAGTGTTAGTTGTTGCTAAAGCTGCAAAGTTTCCTGGATTAGCTTCTAATTGTTTTAATAAATCATCTGCTTTAGCTTTTGCTTCTTCTTTAGTTAAAACTACAGTTGGAGCAGCATTTTGAGCATCTTTATAAGCAATTAAAATATGTGAAGCATCAACAGATTCTGTAACTTCTTTTTTGCTTACTAATTTAGAAATACAATAGTGATTGTTGAACATATATGGTCCGAAAACTTCACCAGCTGGTAAATTATATAATTGTTCTGCAAATTCAGCAGGTAATTCTGCTTTAGAATAATATGTTGAATCGTATGCAACATCAGAATTTGCATTTACATACTCAACTACGTTTTTAGCATTTTTGAAACCTTGAACTGTATCGTTTTTCTTAGTTAAACTATTGAAAACAACAGAAGGTTTTAAGAAATCTTCAATGATTGTTTTTGCAGCAGTTTCGTCTTCTTTTGAAGCTTTGTTCTCAATGAAAACATATTCTACTTCTCTAGAGTTTTGAGTTTTGAATTGATTTGGGTACTTTTTTACATAACCTTCAATTTCAGCATCTGTAATTTTAACTTGGTCATCATTGATAGATGCGTAAGTTACACCAACGAAATCAAAAGTTGCTTTGTCGTTGTCTTTCATGTAAGCAAATTTTGCTTCCAAGTTTGTAGTGATTACAGAAGATTTGATTAAAGTATAATACATTTGCTCTTTAGCAAATTTTTCTAAATCAGCCTCAAAAGTTTTCCAAGCGTTCCATTGTTCTGGTCCACCTGCTTTCATTTGAGCGATAAATGTATTTAATTTAGCCATGTCAAATTGACCAGCTTCATTTAAGAATTGAGGATTTTGACCAAAGTTTGGGTGAGTTTTGATTACATTAATCAATTGGTCTTTACCCATTCTAAGACCCGTTTTTTCGAATTCAGTTCCTAACAAAATATTTCTAACTTCATTGTTCCAAACCGTATTATAAACTTGTGAACCTTGAGTTTGACCATTTTGTTGTGCCATTTGAACTTTCATTTGGAAACTTTGTGTTGGAATATCTACACCGTCAATAGAACCTACGTTTCTAGAACCCATAGTTATACCACCCTCAAATAAACCTCCAATAATAAAGGCAAATAAACTAAATCCGATTACTCCAATAAGTAATCCAGACTTCTCTCTAATCTTTTGTAAAACTGCCATTTTGTGTTATCTAAATTTTTTCAGTGAGCGAAAATACAATTATCTCTGTAATAATAAAAGATATATTTGATTATTTTCTTAAAAGTTATAAGTATTTTTTTGTTTAGTTTTTGATAATTTCAACAATTTCTATCTTTTTATCTGTTAAAGATAGAATCTTAAATTGATTTTTCTCAATTGTGATTACATCTCCCTTTGCTGGGATTTGTTTGTGATGATATAAAATATATTGTTCTAAATTTTTATAATCATCGGATTCCGTTAGACCAAAATTGAATTTTTTATTCAAATATTCAACATCTAATCTTGTTGAAATAACAAACTTGTTTGGAGCAATTTCCTTTTCTACTATCTGAATATTCGCATCATGTTCGTCATCAATTTCACCAAATAATTCTTCGATGATATCTTCCATAGTAATGATTCCGGTGAATTCGCCTTTGTCATTTAAAACTTTAGCAATAGATTTTCTTTTGATTGATAATCGTTTAAACAAATCTTTTATTAGACTGTTTTCAGAAACGGTTTCTATTGGATATACGATGCTTTTTGTTGATTTAGGATTTTCTAAGATTTCAAAAATATGAATGTAACCGATGATGTTATCTTCATTGTCTTCGTAAACTAACAATCTAGAATATCCCGTTTCGATGAATTTATTGATAATGTTTTCAAGCGAATCGTTTACGTTTACCGTTTCAATTTGGATTTTCTGAACCATTGCTTTCTTTACTAAAACATCCGTAAATGAAAGTGCATTCTTTAGGATTTGAAGCTCAGTGTCTAATTTCTCATTATCTTCTGAAGTTTCAATTTGCTTGGTTATGTAGCTTCCTAATTCGCTTATGCTCAGCAGTTGGTTTTCTTTATCTTGGGTAAGATTCATTATTTTTCGTAAAAACCAATCCGAAAGTTTAAGTAGGGGATTTGTTATTGGTGAAAATAACTTTATGATTATTCTAATTGGTAAATTCGAATTTAAAATAACCTGATTTGCATAAGGCTTTATGAAGGTCTGTGGAATGAATTTAGAAAATATATAAACTAACAGTATTGCAATTGATATGTAAATTAATGCAGTAAAAACCAAGTTTGAATCGCTTTGAATTACATTTAAGGATGATTCGGTGTAGCTTATATAATAAAAGCTGAAAATCACAAGTGCTATTGTGTTTCCAGCTTTTAATGTTGAAATGTACAATCTTGGATTTTCTGATAAAATCTTTAAAGTGTACGATGTTATATTTTCTTTTTTTGATTCAAGATTCAAGAAGATTTTATTCGAATAAGTATATGCAACGATAAGGCTTGAGAAAAAAGCTATAAAAAGTAAGCATATTGTTATCGAGAAAATTTCCATAAATTATTGATTGTTTTTTTGATTTTCTTCTATTTTTTTGATGTGACGTTTTCTAAAGAAGAACATGAAAATTGCTACTACAGCAAAAGCTAAGCTAATTTTAAAATCTCCTCCTTCTTGATATTTCATTACGGTATCGTAAAGGAAAAATAGTCCGAAAATTAAATATAGGTATAAAGTGAATTTGTAAGCTTTCATGGTTTAATGTTGTTTATTTCTGCTCTGTTTTGTTGTGCGTTCATTACTTTTAGTTCGTTATCGAAATCAATACCAATTCCTTCAAAATAACTCTTTGTTGGGTCGGTAAATTTAAAATATGCATCTGTAAAAAACCAATTGTCTTTTTGGTTATAATACAATTGTTGTGTTTCTAAGACTTTACCATCATGTGTGGTAATTTTTACATTACCTTGTAAATCGATAATATTTGTTTTATTGTAAGCGGTTGCCTTGTTTGCTACTACAAATGTTTTGTTCTTATTATTATCGAAAACAGTTACGTGAACTTTGTTCGGAAAATGTGTAAATGGATATTTCACTTGTGAATAATCCAACATTTTCTTAGATACCAATATTGCTTTTATTTTAGCAGAATCGGTATATTTTACATTTATATCTTCGGCTTCACCAGCTGCATAAAATTTATTTGCATTCATTTTCTGAATATCTTTCAGGCTGTTTTTTTCGCAACTAGCAACAAAAGAACAAGCTAAAATTAGAAAAAAGCAATTTAAATTTTTCATTTTTATTCGTATCTACGTTTTTGGAACCATCTGTCATTAAACGAGAATCCAACAGAAATATTAAAGTAGTTTTCTTGGATTAGACCGTGATTCTTTGTTCCTTTTTTACCGTATTCAAGTCCAATATTAATATTTGAAGAATCTCTATTTACACCAATTGGTAGTCCAAATCCTAAACTAACAGATGTGTCTTTGATTGATTGATCATTTAATACTAAGCCCGTGTTTTCGTATTTTAAACCAAATCTGTAGGTCCATCTGTGATAATATTTTTCAAATGAATTGTGTTTTGGTGTGTAATATCCTCCTAAACTAAATCTGTGCGAATCTTCAAAAGTTGCGTTTTGTTCATTCGTATAAAAATTGTTTAATTTAGAATTTTGAACTCCTGTATATTCTGCACCAACAAACCATTTGTGATTTTGACCATACCCAACACCTAAACTGTGTTTTTGAGGCATGATTAGATCTTTTTTAGGAGCATCAATATTAATTTGATCAATTGTATTCAAATTACCCGTTGAGCTTAGTTCAACTGTAGATAAAGTTCCTGTTTGTTTGTTTTTAAGTGTTGTTTGTGGACTATAAGTTACAGCAACATCAAGTTTCATTTGGTCACTAAAAACTTTCGAATAGCTCAATGCGGTGTTGAAACTAAAACCACTATAATCGTTCGAAATAATCTGTTGAGAACCACGGTTAATTAAAAAACCAGTTCCGTCATCTGCAATGAATTTTGTAGTTCTATTGTTTGTGTCACCAAAATTATATGCGAATTCGGCACCGATGTTAAAATTTGGTGTGATTTTGTATCCCAAACCTAAGTAAGTTCTGCTAATGCCACCTTCACCGTTATACTCACGTGCTATTTTTTGATTGTTTTCTTCAATTGTATTTGCAATGTTATATCCAACAAAAGTGTAAGGCATGATTCCTAAAGACACACCTAGTTTTCCTGCTGGAAATGCTAATGCAAAATAATCAAAAGTACTTCTGTTAGATTTTTCTGTTGCATTTGCAGTATGAATTTTAGCAGAAGTGTTAGAAAATCCAACGGCTAAAGTAGTTTTTTGCAAATTAGCATACGATGCTGGATTTAATGTATTTATATGGATACTGTCTTGAAAAACAGCTAAACTACCCATTGTTTTAATTTCGTTTGTTCCTTTAAACTTTTGTTCTCCAGTTCCGAAATATGAATATGGAGAGGCAGTTCCTTGTTGGGCATAAGTGCCAGATAGGGTTAGTAAGCAAACTCCAAGTATGATTCTATTTATCATGTTCAATTTTATATTGATATAGCATTATTAAACTTTCTAATAGAAAGTTTGGATTGGCAAATATGGTGTTTTTTAACCTTTTTGCCAAAAATTCTGCGTCTCCGCCTGTTAAAATTATTGTTAAATTCTGAAAGTCATTGATATAGCTATTGATGAAGCCATCAATTTCAAGTAATGTTGCATTTATTACACCAGAATGAATGGAATCATTTGTTGAATTTCCGATTATAGGATGATTTTCATTTAACGACAGCAAAGGTAGTTTATCTGTGTAATCATTCAAACTTTTATATTTTAAATTAATTCCTGGTGAAATCGCACCGCCTAAATATTCGTCATTTGCATTTACAAAATCATAAGTGATGCAAGTTCCAGCGTCAATAATAAGGCGATTTTGTTTAGGGTATTTCAATGTTGCTCCAGTTGCAAGAACACGTCGGTCAATTCCTAAAGTTTCTGGTGTGCCGTATTTATTGATGAATGGTAACGGTGTTTTAGAATTAATTATTGTCAAATTTGAATTTTCTGTAAGCCATTTTTCATCCTCTTGGTTGAAATTTTTGACAGAAGTAAGGATGATGTTTGGTTTTTGAACGCAATTTGAAATTAAATTTTGAATTTTTTTTCTAAAATTTATTTGTTCAAATATTTCGATGTCTGAAATGATATTGTTTTCATAGACAGCAACTTTGGTTCTTGTGTTACCGATGTCAATAGCTAGATTCATATTCTTAAAAGAAGTTTGAACAAAAGTACTCAAAGATTTTTTTAAAAAATATTAGGGAAAGTAAAAAAAAACCTTCTATATTTGCATTCGCTTTTAGGGAGGTAATTAACTCTTTAAAAACGGTACCTTAGCTCAGTTGGTAGAGCAATGGACTGAAAATCCATGTGTCCCTGGTTCGATTCCTGGAGGTACCACAAAAAAAATAAATTACATCATATGTAATGGTACCTTAGCTCAGTTGGTAGAGCAATGGACTGAAAATCCATGTGTCCCTGGTTCGATTCCTGGAGGTACCACAAAAAAATAAATTACATCATTTGTAATGGTACCTTAGCTCAGTTGGTAGAGCAATGGACTGAAAATCCATGTGTCCCTGGTTCGATTCCTGGAGGTACCACAAAAAAATAAATTACATTATTTGTAATGGTACCTTAGCTCAGTTGGTAGAGCAATGGACTGAAAATCCATGTGTCCCTGGTTCGATTCCTGGAGGTACCACAAAAAAATAAATTACATTATTTGTAATGGTACCTTAGCTCAGTTGGTAGAGCAATGGACTGAAAATCCATGTGTCCCTGGTTCG
>NZ_RQVQ01000043.1:23400-25055 GCF_003865405.1 Paenimyroides tangerinum | reverse complement strand
AAAAAAGCAGAAACTTTATGTTCTGCTTTATATGATTCAAATTTTTGAATTTATTTTATAATAATTTTTTAAGATTTTCTATTTCATTTTGATATTTCATTAACTTCGAAATCACTTTAGAATCTGAAGATTTATGTGATTCAATAGCTAATTGAGTTATTTGATTTTCAATTGTTTTTAAAAGAATTATTGTATCAGAATAATTCTTATCAGTGTTAGAAGTAATTTTAGTTTCCAAAAGATTCATTTCTCTACTAATGGTTGATTGTTCAGTCAGCGCGTATTCTTCGGTTTGTTTTATGGATTGATGACCAAGCATTTCTTTAACTACATGCATTGGAACACCATTGTTTAGTGTCACAGTACTTCCAAAAGTTCTTCTAGCTTTATGAGTTGTAAGATTATCATCGATTTGACATAGTGTCGCAATTTCTTTCAAATACTCATTCATTTTTTGATTTGATTTTACAGGAAGAAGTAAGTTGCTTTTTAAACATAATGGATGCTCTTTATATTTTTCTAAGATTTCTATTGCTTTACTTAGAAGTGGAATAGTGGTAGAGGAACCTGTTTTTTGTCTATTCGAAACAATCCAAGCTTTGTCGTCTATACCTATTTTAATTTCATTTTTGTTGAGTTGCTTCACATCAATATAAGCCAATCCAGTATAACATTGAAAAACAAATATATCTCTAACTTCGTTTAATCTATCAGAATCAAAAACTTTATTTTCTAATGTAAAAAGTTCTTGAGAACTCAAAGGGGTTTTTTTGATAGCATTTTTTTTACTTTTGAAAGCTTTAAACGGATCAATGGTTATAATGTCTTTGGAGATAGCTCTGAAAATAATTTTTTTAAAATTAGCAATGTATTTTACAGTACTATTGTTTTGACAATTTCTAACGGTTCTTAAAAAAAAATCATAATCTTGAATAAACTCATAGTTTAATTGTCTAAACTCTAAATCATCAACTTTGTACTTCAATTTTATAAATTGCTCAACGTGTGATCTAGCTGTAACGTATCTTTCGTATGTACCCATACTATACTCGCCTTTAGAAACTAATGCTAAAATTTCGTTATTATGTTTTTGAAATTCTTCAAGTACTTTTGTATTTGCTACAGTATTTCCGAGTACATAATCAATTAGTAGCTTTGATGTAATTGAGATATTACGATTTATCAGTTGTATTTTATAGTCATCGACTTTTCGTCTCAATGAATCTAAAAAATAATTTAAAGCTTTTGCATCTTCTTTTGTACCAATTGCTTTTTCATTTTTCTGATTCCATCTTGATGACTCCCATTTTCGTTTGGTAGATGCTTCTTTCTGTATTCCATTTACAGTGATTCTTAAATAAATATATCGTAAATCGAATCCTTTATGATGCGTTTTGAGAAAGAAATTTAATCCGTAACTTGTTTCTAACATATAATATAAATTTAAATATTGATAAATATCGAACTACAATAATTTAAATTCAAGTCGTTAAATATATTTACATGTTGAAAATCAAGTATTTATGTTTGTTTTAGTGGCAATAATTTTACCTTTAAAAAATTGCCATTATTTTGCCACAGAATTTTGAGCATTTTTATAAATTTTGATGGTACTCATGCACAAAAAAAAACCTGCATATCTTAAAGATTGCAGG
>NZ_RQVQ01000043.1:0-23390 GCF_003865405.1 Paenimyroides tangerinum | reverse complement strand
AAATTTAAATATTGATAAATATCGAACTACAATAATTTAAATTCAAGTCGTTAAATATATTTACGTGTTGAAAATCAGGTATTTGTGTTTACTTTAGTGGCGATAATTTTACCTTTAAAAAATTGCCAGAATTTTGCCACAGAATTTTGAGCATTTTTATAAATTTTGATGATTCTCATGCACAAAAAAAAACCTGCATATCTTAAAGATTGCAGGTTCTATAGTCCTTTAGGCGTAAATCAATATTAAAACTGATTATTACTTGCGGAGAAAGAGGGATTCGAACCCCCGGACCTGTTACAGTCAACAGTTTTCAAGACTGCCGCATTCGACCACTCTGCCATTTCTCCTTGGTCTGTAATGATGATGTTTGTTTCATTATTACGAGTGCAAATATAGTAGGTTTTTCAATATTTACAAGGGTTTTTCGGATATTTTTTTAAATAAAATTTTAAGTTTTTATAACGTACTAAAAATTAACGTAATCCGTAATTTCTAATCCATATCCAATCATTCCAACGCGTTTGGTTTCACCAGAATTTGACATTAATTTGATTTTAGAAATATTAATATCGTGTAAAATCTGAGCTCCAATTCCAAAATCTTTTGCATCCATAACCACTTTTGGTGCTTTTGTTACTTCAGTTTCTGATTGGTTCGATTTTAATTCAGCTAAACGATTCAAAAGGTTTAAATTTGAATTATCTTGATTGATAAATACAATTGCTCCACGACCTTCTTTGTCAATTGCTTTAAACATTTTATTCAACTTTTCTTCGTTATTGTTAGTTAACGTTTCTAAGATATCATTGTTGATTTGAGTAGAATTGATACGTGTTAAGACCGCATCTCCGTTATTCCAAACTCCTTTTGTAAGTGCAATGTGAACTTGCTTGTTTGTAACTTGTAAATAAGCTCTTAATCTATATTGTCCGAATTTTGTATTGATTTCGAAATCTTCTTTTTTCTGAATCAAACTATCATGTTTCATTCGATATGCAACTAAGTCTTCAATTGAAACAAGTTTTAAATTAAATTGTTTTGCAACATCAACTAATTCAGGTAGACGAGCCATTGTTCCATCTTCGTTTAAGATTTCGCAAATTACTCCAGCTGGTTTAAACCCAGCTAAACGAGCAAAATCAATTGCAGCTTCTGTATGACCAGTTCTTCTTAAAACACCACCTTCTTTAGCTATTAATGGGAATATATGTCCAGGACGACCTAAATCAGATGCTTTTGTTTCATCATCAACTAAAGCTTCAACAGTTTTTGAGCGATCTTGTGCAGAAATACCGGTTGTACATCCTTTACCAATTAAATCTACAGAAACCGTAAAAGCGGTTTCGTGTAAAACTGTATTGTTAGAAACCATCGGAGTTAAGTTTAGTTCCTTTGCTCTTTTTTCTGTAACAGGAGCACAGATTAAACCTCTTCCGTGCGTTGCCATGAAATTAATCATTTCAGGTGTTACTTTATCAGCTGCTGCTAAAAAATCACCTTCATTTTCACGATCTTCGTCATCAACCACAATGATTACTTTTCCTTGACGAATATCTTCAATTGCTTCTTCAATTGTGTTTAGTTGTATGTTTGACATCTTTATGTTGTTTTTTATTGAATATTTTCTTGAAAAATTCTTTAACTGAATATATGATATTATCGAAACTATTTATGCCTCGATCTTTTGTTGCTTTCGATGTAAAGCTTATAGCTAATGGTAATAAAACCAATGTAGAAAGCCAAGCGCCAAGTGCAGGATCAATACCATTTTCTTGTGCCAATTTTCTTCCAAATGTATTAATGAAATGATAAGTAATAAATATTAAAACTGCAAAAACCATTGGTAATCCCAAACCACCTTTTCTGATAATTGCACCAAGCGGAGCACCAATGAAAAACATCAATAAACATGAAAAAGCAACAACAAACTTTTCGTAAAATGAAATATAATGTCTGTTAATGTTTTTTTGTTTTTCAAACATCGCTTGTTCATTATTTTTTAAGGTAAAAAATATACTTTCGACATTTGATGAAGCTAATCTATAAATTTGAATTTTTGTATTTCGAGATTGATCATCTACTAGTTTTATAACATCAGAATTGTTTTGACTAACCGAATCTTTCTTAGTTTTCATCTGATTACTTAATTGCGAGTTTACTCGAAGTTCAAGATTATCAAGGTTAGATTTGTTTTCGTCTTTAAAGTTGTTGTTTAATGAATCGATTGTGTAATTCAACTGATTTACACTCATCATTGAAGCGGTGTTTGCTATCTCAATTTTTTCTTCATCCGAATTATCAAATTCTGATAAATCGATGTTTATGGTATATTTTTTAAAATATGTTTTTACAAACGGAAGTTTGTTTTGTGACGCATTATTATTTTTTGAAGGAGAAACATCTTCATAATAATTACCATTAAAAAGATGAAGCTGTAAAATACTAGAACCATCTTCGGTTTCTAATTCGCCATTTTCAGCTTTGATAACTGTGTTGTTTTCGAAATTTGAATTCGATTTGATGTGCATCGTAACATTTTTTAGATGTTGTCCACGATCACCAGATTTTTCATCGACTTTGATGTTGATATTTCCAAGATCATTAAATTGTCCTGCTGTAATTGCCATTGCAGGTTTTGTTTGTAAAATATCCTTTCGAAGATTCACAAATTTATATTCAGATTTTGGTGCAACATCATTTACAAACCAAAACGAAATTCCTGCTAAAATTAAAATGAAAATAATCAAGGAACGCATCGCACGTTGAAGTGAAATTCCTGCTGATTTCATAGCAGCAAATTCATAGTTTTCAGAGAAATCTCCGAATGTCATGATTGAAGCCAACAATACCGAAAGTGGTAAAACCATCGGAATCATCTTTGGAGAATAGTAAAATAAGAATTTTACAATAGTAAGAACGTCTAAGTCTTTACCTGCTAATTCAGCGATAAAGACCCAGACGCCTTGTAAAACGAATATAAAATACAATATCGCAAATACCGATAAAAATGTTTTTATAAATGTTGTTAGAATATATCTATCAAGAATTTTCACCCTTTATTTAATCTATTTTGTTGATGTAATATTTTGGATACTTTGATTCGGTAAAGGTAAAATGATTTTTTGATAAAGTTTGATTTGTTTTGAATGATTTTACTGTTAATGTTGATTTCGAACCATTTTTGTAAACATCGATTTTATTATAAATATGTTTGGTTTTACTATCAATTCCCAATAAAATTTCTTTAACGTCAGATTTTCCAGTTGGTTTTAGCTTAATATATTGAATTGTTCTCCCATTTATATTTTGAGAAATATCCCATGAAAAAGAATATCCTGAATTAAAAAAGGTTAATAATTTTGAAGGAGTTAATGATTCATCTCCTGTTTTTTTAGGATTTTGGATCGTAACTTCTTCATCTTCTGGATTGATTGTGTATACTTTTGAACCGTCAAACAATCGTGTGATTCCCATATAGTTTAGGATGTATTTATCTCCACTTAAAGTTATATTTCCTTTGCTATTTTGACCGTTAATATTTACATCGAAATCAATTGCAATATTCTTATATGATTTTACTTTTGTCGTTACTTCATTTAATAATGCTTTTGCTTTATCGGCATTTTGAGCTTGTGAATTTGTAATTGAAATAAAACAAACTACTATAAGGGCTACTATTTTTTTCATTGATTTAATTTTTTTCATTGTTTAGAAAATGATCCAAAGATGCTAAATCGGTAATGTTAACAGAACGAGCTTTACTTCCTTCAAATGGACCTACAATTCCTGCAGCTTCTAATTGGTCGATTATTCTTCCAGCTCTGTTGTAACCTAATTTTAATTTACGTTGTAATAAAGAGGCAGAACCTTGTTGTGCAGTTACAATAATTTCTGCGGCTTCTCTAAACATCACATCTCGGTCGGCAATATCAATATCAAGACTTGTGCCACTTTCTTCACCTACATATTCTGGTAATAAATATGCATCAGGATATCCTTTTTGTGAACCAATGAATTCTGTTATTTTTTCAACTTCTGGCGTGTCAACAAATCCACATTGTACACGAATGGTATCATTTCCTTGAGTGAAAAGTAAATCTCCACGACCAATTAATTGATCTGCACCTGGACCATCCAAAATGGTTCTTGAATCAATTTTAGAACTTACTCTAAAAGCAATTCTCGCAGGGAAATTGGCTTTAATAATACCTGTAATTACGTTTACCGATGGACGTTGCGTTGCAATAATTAAATGAATTCCAATAGCACGAGCCAACTGAGCCAAACGAGCAATCGGAGTTTCAACTTCTTTACCTGCTGTCATAATCAAATCAGCAAACTCATCGACAACCAAAATAATATAAGGTAAAAATTTATGACCGTTTTCTGGATTCAATTTTCTTTGTTTAAACTTTTCGTTATATTCTTTAATGTTACGAACCATAGCATCTTTTAATAAAGAATATCTATTGTCCATTTCAATACAAAGTGAGTTTAATGTATTAATTACTTTAGTATTATCTGTAATAATTGCTTCGTCTGTATCTGGAAGTTTTGCCAAATAATGACGTTCGATTTTATTGAACAATGTTAATTCAACTTTTTTCGGATCAACTAAAACAAATTTAACTTCAGCTGGATGCTTCTTGTATAATAATGAAGTTAGAACGGCATTTAATCCAACCGATTTTCCTTGACCTGTTGCACCAGCCATCAGTAAGTGAGGCATCTTTGCTAAATCAAATACAAAAGTTTCGTTAGAAATGGTTTTTCCTAAAGCAATTGGAAGTTCCATTTCTGCATTCTGAAATTTCGGTGAAGAAATTAAACTACGCATCGAAACCGTTGTTGGATTTGTATTCGGAACTTCAATACCAATAGTTCCTTTTCCAGGAATAGGAGCGATGATACGAATTCCTAATGCGGCTAGCGAAAGTGCAATATCGTCTTCTAAACTTTTAATTTTAGAGATACGAATTCCTGCATCTGGAACAATTTCATATAAAGTTACAGTTGGACCAACGGTTGCTTTAATTTGTGCAATACCAATTTTGTAATTGTTTAAAGTTTCAACAATACGGTTTTTGTTTTCTTCAAGTTCCGCTTGGTTGATTGTGATTCCTTTCGTTGCGTGTTCAATTAATAATTCCGGTGATGGAAATTGAAATTTAGAAAGTTCTAAAGTCGGATCAAATTCTCCAAAATCTGCAACTAATTTATTAGCTAGATTCTCTTCAATAGTTAATTCTTCTTCTACTTTTTCAATAATAAATTCTTCAGTAGATTCTAACGGAATTTCTATTTGTTTTGGAATTGTATCTGTTTTTAAATCAAAAGAATTCGTGCTATCAATTGAATGAATAGTTGAAAGTTCTGGTCCTTGATTTGTTTTTCTATCTGAAGTTAATTGATGATTTTGATTGTTAAAAATCACTTCGGATTTACTTTCTTCTTCTTTAAATGATTCTACTGATTTGTTTTGATTAAAAGATGCGTTAACAGAAGAATTTGTATTTTGTGTTGGAGTAGGAGCTACTGTTGTTTCAGTTTTTTCCACCTCATTGTTTTTAATTAATTCTTCAGCTTTAGCAATGTTTTCATCTAAACTACTTTTTGCACCTTTAACGATATTTGTAAAACGTTCAGGTGACATCTTGATTCTAAAAAGTAAAAAGAATAAAATGAAAAATACAATCAATAAAGTTGTTCCTAAATTACCTAAATAACTTTGGATATAATCATTCATTTCAAAACCAACATTTCCACCTAGATATAAATGGTTTTTACTGAAATGTCCTAATGAAACAGATAAAATGATTATTGCGAATAAATCCCAAAAAATAATACCTCTTAATTTTGAAGCAGGAAATTTAAAAACAAAATATGCAGAAATACTTAACGAAATTTTCACAAAAAGAAACGAAGCGATTCCGAAACCATCATTAATAAAAAAATCTGCTAAGAAAGCACCAAGTTTTCCAAGCCAATTATCTGCTTTAATGTTACTATCTCCAATTAAATCAACTACGCTTTGGTCGTAATTTCCGGTTGTGAAATAGGAAATAAAACTCAGCAACAAGACAATAGCTGTGAATAGAAAAATAGTAGCAATCAAAAATATAATTCGATTGCCATTTGTTGCTTTTTTCGTTTCTGTTTTTGACTTAGCTGTATTTTGTTTTGTATTCTTTTTATTATTGTTTGCCATTAAAATATATTAAATTTTGGTAAATAAATAATTGTAAGGATTATCAATGTACCAAGTGCTGCAAATGTTACAGCACCAGCTGCAATGTCTTTAATTTCTCCGATTTTTTTGTGAAATTCTGGATGAATAAAATCAGCAATTTTCTCAACTGCTGTATTTAAGCCTTCGATACTTAAAACTAAGAAAAAGGCTAAAGTTTGAATCATCCATTCTGTTGCTGAAATTTTAAAATAAAAACCAGCACAACTAACTATAAATAATCCGATTAATTGTGAAATAATTGAATGTTCTGTAGTTGCAAGTTTTTTAAAACCGACAAAAGCGTATTTTAAACTTGCAATTCTACCTGCAATAAATGATTTTTTTTGAGGCAGCATTATTTAGTTGCTGTTAAAGCAGCTTCGTAATTTGGTTCAGTTGTGATTTCAGGAACTAATTCTGTGTAAACAATTGTACCTTCTTCGTTTAAAACAACAACAGCTCTAGCTAACAATCCTTTTAATGGACCATCTGTCATTTCAACTCCATAAACTTTTCCAAAATCTGTTCTAAAATCAGAAGCCATAATTACATTGTCTAAACCTTCCGCAGCACAAAAACGATTTTGAGCGAATGGTAAATCTTTAGAAACACAAATTACAACGGTGTTTTCTAAACTGCTTAAATCTTTATTAAACTGACGAACCGATTGTGCACAAACTCCAGTATCTACACTTGGGAAAATATTTAAAACTACTTTTTTACCTAAGTAATCAGTTAGGTTTAAAGTTGATAAATCAGTTTTAACCAATTCGATATTTTCTGCTTTTGATTGATTTTGAGGAAGATTTCCAATTGTGTTTAAAGTATTTCCTTTTAAAGTAACTGTTGCCATAATGTATATTTTTTAACTTTCAAAAATAAGGAAAATAACCTAAGAAATATATTTTTATTTTCATAAGTTAACAAAAAAAGTGTCCTTGATAAATCAAAGACACTTTTAGAAATAAATATTTGTTGTTTGTTGAATGTTATTTGTCAATAGAACCTAAAACACGTTGCATGAAAGTGTTTAAAGCTTCTTTTTTAGGCATTCCTGCCTTGACCATTTTATCAACTTCAACCGCACCATACATATTTGAAATTAATTCAGCAATGACATCTAATTCTTCATCTTTCAATGATGGAACTTCGCATAAAGCTTCTAAAACTTCAATGGTTTCGTTGACGTAATCTTGGTCGTTTTCCTCAATAAATTGAGTCAAATGTTTGATGATAGGTAATTTCATAATCGATTAAGCTATTTCGTTAACTAATTCAGCTAAAACTTCAGCTTTGTTTGTTTGCGATTCGTTTACTAATTTACCATCCACGAAAGTTGCGAAAGTTGGTAAGTTAGAAACATTAGCTAATTTTCTTGATTCTGGAAATTTCTCAGCATCTACAATTACGAAAGTAATATCTTCTTTTTCAGTTGACATTTTTTTGAATTTCGGTTTCATGATACGGCAGTTTCCACACCATGAAGCTGAAAATTGAACAGCAACTTTATTATTTCCGTTTACAATTTCTTGTAAATTATCTTGGTCTAATTCTAATAACATGATTTATGATTTTTTATAAAAAATCCAAATTCAAGTTAATGAATGTCAAGAATTTGGATTTTGTAAGTTAAACTTAACGATTAGTTTAATTTTGCTAAATATTCAGCAGTAGAATTTCTGTCAGCATTCATTGCTTCTTTTCCTTCTTCCCAGTTAGCAGGACAAACTTCTCCATGAGTTTGAACGTGTGTGTAAGCGTCGATTAAACGTAAAAATTCGTTTACGTTACGTCCTAATGGCATATCGTTAACTGCTTCGTGGAAAATTTTTCCTGTTTCGTCAACTAAATAAGTTGCACGGTAAGTAACGTTTGAACCTTCGATAACCACTTGGTCTAATTCTTCGTTATATTCTGTAGATTCGATATCTAAAATTCCTAAAGCAGTAGATAAGTTACGAGTTGTATCTGCAATTAATGGGTAAGTTACTCCTTCGATTCCACCATTATCTTTTGCTGTGTTTAACCAAGCAAAGTGAACTTCGTTTGTATCACAAGAAGCTCCGATAACCATTGTGTTTCTTTTTTCAAATTCTCCTAAAGCAGCTTGGAAAGCGTGTAATTCTGTAGGACAAACGAAAGTGAAATCTTTAGGATACCAAAATAATAATACTTTTTTATTGTTTTTAGTTGCTTCCTCTAAAACGTTAATTCTTAAATTGTCTCCCATTTCAGAGATTGCGTCAACAGTAATGTTTGGGAATTTTTTTCCAACTAATGCCATGATTTTATATTTTTTTTAAAGTTAATAATTTCTGTTTTTTATTATACTGCAAATTTACGGCTTATGTTTAAAATAACCATAGTATGTTAATTATTATTTCTTATTTTAGAATAGATATTCTTTATAGTTAGATTTATGTTTTGTAAAGCATACGCAATTTTATTTTTATGTTTAAATTAGCCAAGTTGTAAATGTTATTAAAACATCAACATTAAAAAAAATACACTGAATGAATTTATTTCGAAAAAAATCGGTTACTGATATTCTAAATCAATTAGAGGCAGATGAGAAAAGTAACAAATCGTTAGGTAAATATTTAACGCAGCGAGATTTAATTTTCTTTGGAATCGCTGCAATTGTTGGTGCAGGGATTTTTAGTACAATAGGAAAAGCGAGTTCAGATGGTGGACCAGCTGTTATCTTTTTGTTTATTTTCACCGCAATGGCTTGTGCTTTTGCTGCTTTTGCTTATGCCGAATTCGCTTCAATGGTACCTGTTTCTGGGAGTGCTTATACTTATAGTTATGTAGCTTTTGGAGAATTGATAGCTTGGATAATTGGTTGGGCTTTGATTATGGAATATGCCATTGGTAATATTACTTTAGCTATTTCCTGGAGTGATTATTTTACCGGACTACTCAGTAATATGGGAATTCATCTACCACAATGGATTCAAATGGATTATTTAACAGCAAGTAAAGGTTATATAGATGCAGAAGCTTTAATGCTTAATGGAAAAACATTTGAGAATCTACCTATGTATTTGCAACATGCGCACGAAGCTTGGACAACAGCTCCGGAAATTGGTTCGTTTCATTTTGTTGCGGATATTCCAGCTTTAGCAATTATTGTATTGATAACTTGGTTGGTTTATCGTGGAATGAAAGAATCTCGAAACGCCAGTAATATAATGGTTGTCGTTAAGTTGGCGGTTATTGCTTTGGTTCTAATAGTTGGTATTTTTTATGTTGATACTTCAAATTGGGACCCATTTGCTCCAAATGGTGTGACGGGAGTTTTAAAAGGAGTTTCGGCTGTTTTCTTTGCTTATATTGGTTTCGATGCTATTTCTACTACGGCAGAAGAATGTAAAAATCCACAACGAGATTTACCTCGTGGAATGCTTTGGTCTATTGTTATTTGTACTATAATTTACATTTTAATTGCTTTGGTTTTAACCGGAATGGTTAATTATAAAGATTTAAATGTGGGTGATCCATTAGCGTTTGTTTTTGATAAATTAGATTTAAAATGGCTTTCTGGTGTAATCGCTGTGAGTGCTGTTGTTGCTATGGCAAGTGTACTTTTAGTTTTTCAGATGGGACAACCTCGTATTTGGATGAGTATGAGTAGAGATGGATTATTACCTAATAAATTCGCAACGATACATCCAAAGTATAAAACGCCTTCATTTGCAACCATCGTAACAGGTTTTGTTGTTGCAATTCCTGCTTTGTTTATGAATCTAACAATGGTTACCGATTTATGTTCAATTGGAACTTTATTTGCATTTTCATTGGTATGTGCTGGAGTTTTAGTTCTTCAAGATAAAGATATTCCTAGAGGAAGTTTTAGAACACCTTACGCGAATGCAAAGTATTTTCTACCTTTAATTACTTTAGGAATTTTAGTTTATGCATTTACTTTAAAGAAAGCAGATACAATAGCTTTTATTACGAATGCGCCTGAAATTGTGCAACCTCACGATTTAGTTACGTCTTTAAATAAAGATGAAGCAATTCTTTTGTTGAATTATTTAGGAGAAAATGATTTAATTCAAACTACCGAACATTCAGATGATTTAGAATTTAATCTAACGTATTTAAAAGAACATTCAAATGCAGATTATGATAATGTTATAGCTCAATCTCCATTGTCTGATTCTGTAAAATATGAAACAGGTTTTGAATTATTCAAACATAAAATTCCATTATGGATATTTGCAATTTCAATGATTTTCTTTAATATTTGGGCAATTCGTAAGAATTTATCTTTGATACCAATGTTAGGGTTGGTTTGTTGTTTTTATATGATGGCTGAATTAACCGTTTGGAATTGGTTGTATTTTGGAATTTGGTTAGCTGTAGGTTTGATTATCTATTTTAGTTATTCAAGATTTCACAGTAAGTTGAATGAAATTACAAAGAAATAATATGATATAAAAAACGAGATTCAATTAAGAATCTCGTTTTTGTATTATAATTAATTATGTAATGAATCCACCTTTAAAATTTCATATTTAATTTCTCCTTCATTTGATGGCCAGCTAATAATATCACCTACTTTGTAACCTACAATTGCAATTCCTAATTCAGAAAGGATAGAAGGTTTATTTTTATTTGGTTTTGCTTTATCTGGACTTACAAAAGTTACTGTTAAAATTTCATTTGAATTTATGTTTTTTACAGTTACTAATTTGTTTAGTGTTACAATGTCTTCTGGAAGTTCTCTTCTGACAACTTGTTTGGCTTTTTTTAATTCATTAATAAGAATTTCTTCTTGAGCTTTAGTTGTTCTTCTTCTCCTTATATGGTCTTTGATTAAATCGTAAACTCCTGTTGTTAATACAATATTTTCTGACATGATTTTTAATCTTAAAAATGTAAAATAGAATATATGCAAAACTTCTGCTCCTTAAAATACGCTGATTAAGAAACATACATAATTCAAATAAATAATTTTAGCTAATTAAGGTGACCCTGTAGAAGTTTTTACAGGGTAAGAGTGATGAATTCTTTTGAGTTTTTAAGAAAAATATCATCATGCAGATATAATAACGAACTGAAAAGTCGCTCTAAGTTATTTACGCAAAGATAAAAACTAGAAAGGATCATTATTATAAATTTTTATACAAAAATAAGCCTTATTTTCTTGTAAACCAAATGTTAGGGTTTTAATTCTGATGTGCAAACAAAAAACGAGATTCGTAATTGAATCTCGTTTTTGTTATTTTATAAATTTAATTACTTTAATCTTCTACGCTTAATTTCTGTTTCGATCAAAGTAAGTTCTCTGTTTGTTTGACCAGCAACTGAAGTGTTTTCTTCTGCTCTACGAATCAAATACGGAACTACATCAAACACAGGTCCAAAAGGTAAATATTTAGCAACGTTGTAATTATGTTTCGCAAGGTTATAGCTAATATTATCACTCATTCCATATAATTGACCAAACCACATTTTTTCATCGTTATGCGAAATGTTGTTTTCTTGCATCATTCGCATCATCATATAAGAACTATCTTCGTTGTGCGTTCCAGCAAACAACGCCATTTTGTTATTGATGTTTTCTAGCATATAAGCAACACTTTTGTTAAAAGTTTCGTCGGTTTCTGCTTTGGTAGCGCAAATAGGAGAAGGGTAGCCTTTTTCTTGAGCACGTTCACGTTCTTTTTCCATATAAGCACCGCGAACTACTTTTAATCCAATATGAAAACCTTCTGCTAAACCAATTTGATGAATCTCTTTAATATAATCAAAGCGGTCCCAACGATACGTTTGTGCAGTGTTGAATACAATCGCTTTTTCTTTATTGTATTTACGCATCATATCCAAAGTTAAATCATCAGCAGCATCTTGCATCCAGCTTTCTTCTGCATCAATCAATAAGAAAACATCTTTTTCATAGGCAGTTCTACAAATAATGTCAAAGCGATTCACAATTTTATTCCAAGCAAACTGTTCTTGTGGAGTAAATTCTGCGTTTTCGCCTTTTTTTACGAATAAATCAAACTTTCCAACGCCAGTTGGTTTAAAAACTGCAAACGGAATAGCCTGTCTTTCTTTAGCAAACTCAATGGTTTTTAAAGTCATTTCCAAAGCTGCATCAAATTGTTCTTCAGATTCTTTTCCTTCAACAGAATAATCCAAAACAGAAGAAACTTTTTTTGTGTACATTTTATCGACAACACTTAAACAATCTTCTTCGTTAACGCCACCACAAAAATGGTCGAAAACCGTTTTACGAATCATTCCTTCAACAGGGAGTTTATATTTAATAGCAAAATGAGCCAATGAAGAACCCATTTTTACTAAAGTTGGATGACTAATCATTTTGAATAAAAAATTAGCTCGATTTAACTCGGCATTATTTTTTAAAGAAAATGCTACTTCTGTGTTGTTGAATATTTTTTCCATTTCTTTATTAAATAGTCCACAAATATAAATACTCATATTCTATATATCTATAAAAAATGCCTTAATTTTACAACAAAATTAATACATGTGCGATGAACGAAATTCAAGCTGAAAATTACAGTGTTTTTTTTGCAGAAAAGGGTTTTGAAAATTTAAGTCAGATTCTTGCAAATGGTGGATATTCTAAAATTTTTATTTTAACGGATTCGAATACAACCGAATATTGTTTACCTTATTTCTTGCAAAGATTAGAAACAACTTTGGCTTTTGAAATAATAGAAATTGAAGACGGTGAAGTAAATAAAACCATTGAAACCTGTTTTGAAGTTTGGTCTGTTTTATCTGAATATGAAGCGGATAGAAAAGCTATGTTCATTTCTTTAGGAGGTGGCGTAGTTACTGATTTAGGTGGTTTTGTTGCGGCAACTTACAAACGCGGAATTGATTTTATTTCAGTTCCTACAACTTTGTTAGCGATGGTTGACGCTTCTGTTGGTGGGAAAACTGGTGTTGATTTAGGCGGATTGAAAAATCAGGTAGGTTTGTTTGCAAATCCGCAAATGGTTTTGGTTGATGTCAATTTCTTAGAAACTTTACCAGGAAATGAAATGCGTTCTGGATTGGCAGAAATGTATAAACACGGATTAATTGCTGATATTTCGTATTGGAATCGATTGAAAGATTTGTCTAATTTCACAACTAACGATTTAGAATTATTGATTTATCATTCAATAACAATTAAAAATAACATCGTACTTGAAGACCCGAAAGAAAAAAATATTCGAAAAAAATTAAACTTTGGTCATACATTAGGTCACGCAATCGAGAGTTATCATTTAAATAATGATGAAATTTCTACGTTATTACACGGTGAAGCTGTAGCAATTGGTATGATTTTAGAATCGAATCTGTCACTTCAAAAAGGTTATATTTCAGAGCTTTTTTATAATGAAATTAAGTCAGTTTTAAGTGCAATTTTTCCACAAATTCAACTATCAGAGAAAGATATTCATAAATGTTTACGTCTTCTAGTTCACGATAAAAAGAATGAATTAGGTTGTGTTAATTTCACATTAATCAAAGAAAACGGTGAAGCTATAATCAATGAGGAAGTTTCGACTGAAATGATAATAAATGCGTTTACTGAATATTTAAGTTAAAATTAAAAAAATCGTTAGTAAATCAATATTTTATTTATTTAACTTTGCGCCGTGAATAATAGAAAATTAAATATCGAATTTGGTCAAAATAAAACACCGCATAAAATGTCGGTGCTTAAAACCATTCAATCTGAATTGTACATTCAATTGAAAGGAATTTTTATTTTGGCTCGCATCACTAATATTTATAGTGATAAAATGAGTATTGCTTTTGCAAATATTAGAGTTTGAATCTAACTGTTTTTAGCTTTTAATTCAAATTTTAATCTTAAAACAATACAAATGAATACTAAATATTTCGACTTAATTAATCAAACTTTTTACTTTCCACAAGAAGAATTTACATTAAATAAAGATAACTTATTGTTCCATAACATTGATCTTATGGGATTGGTTGAACAATATGGAACTCCTTTAAAATTCACGTATTTACCTCAAATTTCTAATAACATCAACAAAGCTAAAAGTTGGTTTAGAAATGCGATGGAAAAGCATAAATATGAAGGTGAATATTATTATTGCTATTGTACTAAAAGTTCACATTTCGAATATGTGATGAATGAAGCTTTCAAGAATAATATTCACGTTGAAACATCTTCTGCTTTTGATATTAATATTGTAGAAAACTTGTTGGAAACAGGTCGAATTGATAAAAATACTTATGTTTTATGTAATGGTTTCAAGCGTGATCAATACATTGAAAACATTACGCGTTTAATCAATAATGGACATAAAAAAACCATTCCGATTGTAGATAATTTCGAAGAATTGGATTTGCTTCAAGAAGGTATTAAAGGTAAATTCCAAATCGGAATTCGTATCGCCTCAGAAGAAGAACCTAAGTTCGAATTTTATACTTCTCGTTTAGGAATTGGATACAAAAATATATTACCTTTCTACCGAAAAAATATTTCTGAAAACCCAAATGTTGAAGTTAAAATGTTACATTTTTTCATCAATACAGGTATTCGTGACACCGCTTATTATTGGAATGAATTGTCTAAATGTTTAAAGGTTTACACCAATTTAAAGAAAGAATGTCCAACATTAGATAGTTTGAATATTGGTGGAGGTTTTCCGATTAAAAATTCTTTAGCTTTTGATTACGATTATGCTTATATGGTTGACGAAATCATCAATCAAATTAAGATTGCTTGTGATGAAGCTGAAGTTCCTGTTCCAAATATTTTTACAGAATTTGGTTCATTTACTGTAGGTGAATCGGGTGGCGCTATTTATAAAGTTTTGTACCAAAAACAACAAAACGATAGAGAAAAATGGAATATGATTGATTCGTCTTTCATTACCACTTTACCAGATACTTGGGCTATTAATAAGCGTTTTATTATGCTTGCTGTAAACCGTTGGAACGATTCTTATGAACGTGTTCTATTAGGAGGTTTAACGTGTGATAGTGATGATTATTACAATTCAGAACAAAACTTAAATGCCATTTATCTTCCGAAGTATAATAAAGAAAAACCATTATATTTGGGATTCTTTAATACGGGAGCTTATCAAGAAACAATTGGTGGTCAAGGTGGAATTCATCACTGTTTGATTCCGCAACCAAAACACATTTTGATTGATAGAGATGAAAATGGAATCGTTGCCACTGAGGTTTTCTCGCAACAACAAACAGCTGAAGATGTATTAAACATCTTAGGATATAATAGAAAAAAACAAGAATAATAATATAAAAAGATATAACAATGAGTAAAGGTCCAGTTAGTCAATTTATTGAAAAAAACTATTTACATTTTAATGCGGCAGCTTTAGTAGATGCAGCAAAAGGTTACGAATTACACCTTGCAGAAGGTGGAAAAATGTTGGTTTCATTAGCAGGTGCAATGTCAACTGCTGAATTAGGAATTTCATTAGCAGAAATGATTCGTCAAGATAAAATTGCTTTCATTTCTTGTACAGGAGCAAATTTAGAAGAAGATGTAATGAACTTAGTTGCTCATTCTCATTACAAAAGAATTCCAAATTACCGTGATTTAACTCCACAAGACGAATGGGATTTATTAGAAAATCACTACAATCGTGTAACGGATACGTGTATTCCAGAAGAAGAAGCATTCCGTCGTTTACAATCTCATTTAGAGAAAGCTTGGAAAGATGCTGAAGCTAAAGGAGAACGTTATTTCCCACACGAATATTTATATAGCATTATTTTATCAGGAGCTTTAGAACCTCATTATGAGATTGATCCTAAAAACTCTTGGATGATTGCTGCTGCTGAGAAAAATTTACCAATCGTTTGTCCAGGATGGGAAGATTCAACTTCTGGAAACATATTCACTTCTTACGTAATTAAAGGTGAATTAAAAGCAAGTACAGTTAAATCTGGAATTGAATATATGGTGTTTTTAACCGAATGGTACCGTGCAAACTCAGGTGGAAAAGGAGTTGGTTTCTTCCAAATTGGTGGTGGAATTGCTGGTGATTTTCCAATCTGTGTAGTGCCAATGATGTATCAAGATTTAGAATGGCACGATGTTCCTTTCTGGGCGTATTTCTGTCAAATCTCTGATTCTACAACATCTTATGGTTCATATTCAGGAGCAGTTCCTAACGAAAAAATTACTTGGGGTAAATTAGATACAACAAGTCCAAAATACATCATCGAATCTGATGCTACGATTGTTGCACCATTAGTTTTCGCTTACGTTTTAAATCAATAATTTTAATTAAATAAAGTCAAAAAAAAACTAAAAATAATTTTGTAGTTATTGGTTAGCATAGTATTTTTGACTCGAAATAAAGTAAGAATTAAATGAAAAGAATAATTGTTGATTACGCGAAATTAACAAACGAAATCTTAACTATGTTAGTTGAGAAGTTTCCTGATGGTTATGATGATGCAGATATCATTAGATTTAAGAATGCTAAAAACGAAATGATTGAGGCCGTTGAAGTTAGAACTGAAGATACTATTTACTTAGTAAAAGTTAGTACTAAATTAGCAGATCGTATTGTTAACTTTGATGACGAAGAGGAAGAAGTTGTAATTCCTGTAGATTCAATCAATGTAAAAGATATTGATTTAGAAGCGGATGATGACGATGAGGAAGAAGAGAAAAAAGACCTTCCGGAATTTGATGATGAAGACGAAGATGCTGATAAATCATCAGTTGAAGATTTCGATGACGATGAAGACGAAGTATAATTATATTAAAACTCCCAAGAAATTGGGAGTTTTTTGTGTCAATATATTGCATAAAAAAAACTCATTGAAATATTTTCCATGAGTTTTTATAGTTTAATAAATTTAATGATTTAATTAAAAATCACCAAAGTTAATTGTGTCTTTGTATAATCTGATTGAATCGTTTACTAAAGTAACCATTAATTTGTTATCAACCCAAGAAACTGTTTTGATTTCTTCTCCAACAAATAATTTTAATTCTTTTCCTTCATTATCAAATAAAGAAACATATTGTCCTTCAATTTCGATTTTATCTGTGTTTAAAAAGTTTTCTGTAAACTGCATATCTCAATTTTTATTTGCCACGAATTTATAAAAAAATATAAACTTAAGGAAGTACATTTCGAAATTTCTTTTTAAATAGAAAAAGACTATCTTTGAGTTTCATTTATTTAAAGAAATTATTAGTTTCATTTCATATGTCAGACGATAAAAAAGTAATTTTTTCAATGTCGAAAGTAAGTAAAACTTACTCTTCAACAAACAAACAAGTATTAAAAGATATTTACCTAAGTTTTTTCTACGGTGCTAAAATTGGTATTTTAGGTTTAAACGGTTCAGGTAAATCTTCATTATTAAAAATCATTGCTGGAGTTGATAAAAACTACCAAGGTGATGTTGTTTTTGCACAAGGATATTCTGTTGGATATTTAGAACAAGAACCACAATTAGACGAAACTAAAACAGTTATCGAAATCGTTAAAGAAGGAATGTCTGAGATAGTTGCTATTTTAGACGAATTCAATAAAATCAACGATATGTTTGGTTTACCAGAAGTTTATGAAGATGCAGACAAAATGCAAAAACTTATGGATCGTCAAGCAGTTTTACAGGATCAAATTGATGCTGCTGGTGGCTGGGAATTAGATACCAAATTAGCTATTGCAATGGATGCTTTACGTTGTCCAGAAGCAGATACTCCTATAAATGTATTATCTGGTGGAGAGCGTCGTCGTGTGGCTTTATGTCGTTTGCTTTTACAAGAACCAGATGTTTTATTATTAGATGAGCCAACCAACCACTTAGATGCAGAATCTGTACATTGGTTAGAGCAACATTTACAACAATATAAAGGAACGATTATCGCTGTAACGCACGATAGATATTTCTTAGATAACGTTGCAGGTTGGATTCTTGAATTAGATAGAGGTGAAGGTATTCCTTGGAAAGGAAACTATTCTTCTTGGTTAGATCAAAAATCTACACGTATGGCTCAAGAAGAAAAAGTAGCTTCAAAACGTCGTAAAAACTTAGAACGTGAGTTAGACTGGGTTCGTCAAGGAGCAAAAGGTCGTCAAACAAAACAAAAAGCCCGTTTACAAAATTACGACCGTTTACTAAACGAAGATCAAAAAGAATTAGAAGAAAAATTAGAGATTTATATTCCAAATGGACCACGTTTAGGTACAAATGTAATCGAAGCTAAAGCTGTAGCTAAAGCTTTTGGAGATAAATTATTATATGACGATTTGAATTTCACACTTCCTCAAGCTGGAATTGTTGGAATTATTGGACCTAATGGTGCTGGTAAATCTACCATTTTCCGAATGATTATGGGAGAGCAAACACCAGATGGAGGTGAATTTGTTGTTGGTGAAACAGTAAAAATTGCTTATGTAGATCAATCTCATACAAATATTGATCCTGAGAAATCTATTTATGAGAATTTCGCAGATGGTCAAGAATTGATTATGATGGGTGGACGCCAAGTAAATGCTCGTGCATATTTATCACGTTTTAATTTTGGAGGTTCTGATCAAAATAAAAAAGTTGCAACTTTATCTGGTGGTGAACGTAACCGCCTACATTTAGCAATGACTTTAAAGGAAGAAGGAAACGTTCTTTTATTAGATGAGCCAACGAATGATTTAGATATTAATACACTTCGTGCACTTGAAGAAGGTTTAGAGAATTTTGCAGGTTGTGCTGTGGTTATTTCTCACGATCGTTGGTTCTTAGACCGTATTTGTACGCATATTTTAGCATTTGAGGGAGATTCACAAGTTTATTTCTTTGAAGGTTCATTCTCTGATTATGAAGAAAACCGTAAGAAACGTTTAGGAGATGTTGCTCCAACTCGTATTAAATACAAAAAGTTAGTTCGTTAACTATATATAAAAATACCTCAAAGAAATCTTTGAGGTATTTTTTTACTGAAACTATATGATTTCTTTATATTTCAAATCTGAGAATCTGTGAATTCACATATCTTTAAATCTGCTCTTCGTAACTTTGTTATTTTAAGCTATATTTGGAGTAAAAAATAACATTTAATATTAATGAAAATTTCAAAAATTTCAGTCCTTTTATTATCGTTCTTTGGGATTCAAACCACATCTTATGGGCAAATGGCCTATGATGGATACGGAGATTTTAAAATTTTTACAGGTTACACAAACGTAGGTGGAAAATCAGGTGTAGATATTCAATTTGATACAGCTTTAGGAGAGTTGGTTTCAATTGGTGGTAAAATTAATTATTTAATCAAACCGAATAAAGATTTGGATCAGGATGAATTCGGTGAAACTTTTACAGGAATAAGTCGTTTTTTAGATAATTACGATGCTGGCTTATATGTTAGATTTCATTTTGGACCAACTTTGAAAATTGCAGAAACAATGGATCCTTATTTAGGAGCTGATGCCTCAGTGAAATCATTAGGAGCTCATGCAGGTTTCAAATATAAATTAACAGATGTTATAGGTTTATATGCCCAATATAATTATAGTTTTTCTACATCGTTTGTAGGAAGTTCAAAAGTAGAATCCGATGATGCGTTTATAAACTATTATGGTAAATCAAATGCAATTTCGGTTGGTCTTACCTTTAATTTAGAATATTAATCTTTTATTTACATGTTATAGTTTGTTTTTTTTAAGAAGTAATATTAAATTGCGGCACCAAAAAAATTAAAACAACAACATTATATGAAAATTGGAATAACTTTCAGTGTATTCGATTTATTGCACGCGGGTCATATTAAAATGCTAGAAGACGCCAAACGTCAATGTGATTATCTGATTTGTGGTTTACAAACAGATCCAACTTTAGACCGTCCAGAAAAGAATAAACCATTGCAAAGTGTACTCGAACGTTACATTCAGTTAGAAGCTTGTAAATATGTAGATCAAATTGTACCTTATGCTACGGAACAAGATTTAGAAGATATTTTAAAAGCTTTTAAAATTGATGTTCGTATCTTAGGAGAAGAATATAAAGACAAAAATTTTACAGGTAGAGCGTATTGCGAAGAAAAAGGAATTGAATTGTACTACAATTCTCGAGATCACCGTTTTTCAACGACAAGATTGAGAACTAATGCAGCTGAATTTGAAAAATTAAAAAGAGTTATTTAAACATGAAAAGAATACTTGTTACTGGAGGTTTAGGCTATATTGGATCACATACGGTTGTTGTTTTACAGGAAGCAGGATTTGATGTTGTGATTATCGATGATTTGTCAAATGCTTCAATTTCAGTTTTAGATAATATTTCAACAATAACCGGAAAGAAACCGAGTTTTTATGAAATTGATTTAAAAGATAAATCTAAGGTAGATGCTTTTTTCGAAACTGAAAAGATAGATGGAATTATTCATTTCGCAGCTTTTAAGGCGGTAGGAGAATCTGTAGAAAAACCTTTAGCTTATTACCGTAATAATATAGTTGGCTTGCTAAATGTCTTAGATGCAATGCAACAATATCAATTAGATCATTTTATTTTCTCATCATCATGTACTGTTTACGGTCAAGCCGATCAAATGCCGATAAATGAAGATACTCCTTTAAAACGAGCAGAATCACCTTATGGAAAAACCAAAGCAATGGGTGAAGAAATCATCAGTGATTTTACAAAAGCTTCAAACAAAAATGCAATTGCTTTGCGTTATTTTAATCCTGTTGGTTCTCATAAAAGCAGTTTGTTAGGAGATATTCCAAATGGGATACCTAATAATTTATTGCCTTATATCACGCAAACAGCTTCTGGTTTGCGCAAACAGCTTGCAGTTTTCGGAAATGATTATGAAACCAGAGATGGTACAGCTATTCGAGATTATATTGATGTAAATGATTTAGCTAATGCGCATCTTTTAGCACTTCAATTTTTGTTGGAAAAAAGAAATCAAGATCGTTTAGAATATTTTAACTTGGGATCAGGTACAGGTTCAACTGTTCTAGAAATTATTAAAGCTTTTGAGCAAGCAAATGATTTAAAGCTTCCTTATACAATATCTAACCGTCGAGAAGGTGATATTCAAGAAGCATTTGCTGATTATTCAAAAGCAAAAAATAAACTTAATTGGCAGCCTTCAACTTCATTAGAAGTTTCGATGAAGACAGCTTGGGAGTTCGAAAAGAAATTAAAGTTAAATGAATAAAATGTTTTTGTTTTTAAGGAATTAAATTATTTGAAGTTTGTCAATTCAATTGAAATCGAATATTGGTCAACTTATAATAAAACTTTGAAAAAACTCGAATTGATATTTAATGAACAAAATAATATTTGTTTATACCACGTATGTTTTTTGGAGGCATCATTGGATAATTTGTACAAACATCAATTTATTTCAATACAAGATTTACACAATTTTAAATCCCTATTAATAGATTTAAAAACATAGATAAGATAATCAAGCACCTATATTTTAGGTGTTTTTTTATTTTATATAAGTTTTAACTAAACGTATTTTTGTATTCGAGAATATGTCGTTATTTTAATACAAAATTTAGAAAATGGAAAAAATTAATTTAGCAATTATAGGTTTGGGTTATGTAGGTTTGCCTTTAGCTCGTCTTTTTGCTACCAAATATAGCGTGGTTGGTTTTGATATCAACAAAAACAGAATTGATGAATTGCGTAATGGAATAGATTCAACTTAAGAAATTAATAATGAACTTTTACAAGCTGTGGCTGTAGAAACCGTTCCTTTTAATTCAGATATAAATGGGCTTTTTTGTACCAACAACGTTAATGATATCAAAGACGCAAATGTTTTTATAGTTACTGTTCCAACCCCTGTTGATAAAAAAAATAGGCCCAATTTATCTCCATTGATCAAAGCATCCGAAACTATTGCAAAGATTCTTAAAAAAGGAGATGTAGTTATTTATGAATCTACTGTTTATCCAGGGATAACAGAAGATGAATGCATACCTATTTTAGAACGTAATTCTGGACTAAAATTCAATACAGATTTTTTTTCAGGTTATTCTCCAGAGCGTATTAATCCAGGAGACAAGACACATACAGTTGATAAAATTCTAAAAGTAACTTCGGGCTCAACACCAGAAATCGGAATTTTTGTTGACAATTTATATAAGTCGGTTATTTCTGCAGGAACACATTTAGCTTCATCTATCAAAGTCGCAGAAGCTTCTAAAGTAATTGAAAATTCACAACGAGATATTAATATTGCTTTTGTAAACGAATTAGCAAAGATTTTTGCTTTAATGGATATAGATACCAATGAGGTACTTGAAGCTGCAGGAACAAAATGGAATTTTTTACCTTTTAAACCCGGCTTAGTTGGTGGTCATTGTATTGGTGTCGATCCTTTTTATTTAGCTCAAAAAGCGCAAGAAATCGGTTATTATTCCGAATTGATTTTAACTTCAAGACGATTAAATGATTCAATGGGACCTTTTGTAGCTTCTGAGGTTATTAAATTGATGATCCAAAACGATTTGAAAATCAAAGGAGGAAATGTATTGAATTTAGGAATTACATTTAAAGAAAATTGTCCCGATATAAGAAACTCAAAAGCAATTGATGTGATCAAGGGGTTACGAGAATATGGACTTGTTGTAACAACCTATGATCCGTGGGCAAATTCTGAAGAAGTAAAGGAAGTATATAATTTCAAATCATTAAATACTATTGATGAAGTTGTTCAAATAGCAAAATCACTTCAAGGATTTGATGCTATTGTGTTAACTGTTGCTCATCAAGAATTTTTAGATTTAGATTTAAGAAGTCTGTTGAAAGAGGATGGAGTTATTTATGACGTTAAAGGTGTGCTGCCAACTGAGTTGTTCGATAAAAGATTGTAAAGAAATTGAATTTGGAAATTTGAAGATTTGATTGTAAAGTTTCAAGTTTCAAGGTTCAAGGTTCAAAGTTAAGTAGTTATAAATTTGTTGTGTGTTTAAAATTATAGAATACAATATCAGCTAGAAACAAAGCGAATTTGCGAATCAGCGAATTAAGGAATAGGTAATAGAGAATGGGGAATGTAGTGACCAAGTAACGAAGTGACCCAGTTTAAAACTACAAAAATGAATATCCAGTAGAAACAAAGTGAATCTGCGAATCAGCGAGTTAAGGAATAGGTAATAGAGAATGGGGAATGTAGTGACCAAGTGACGAA
>NZ_RQVQ01000042.1 GCF_003865405.1 Paenimyroides tangerinum | reverse complement strand
GTTGGTTAGAATACATGCCTGTCACGCATGGGGTCGCGGGTTCGAGTCCCGTCCAGACCGCCAAGTTTTAAATCCCTTTCTTTTTGGAAGGGATTTTTTTTGTTAAATACTTTTTTAGTAATATTCCGTTATAATGAAAATTTTCACTCTTTTTTCTTTTGTTTTTTGATGAGTTTGTTAAGTCTTTTCGAGTTAAGAAAAATGTTTTTATTATATTCGGCAATTTAAATATATATGATGAAACTTTTAAAAACACTTATTCTATTAATTTCTTTAGTTTCTTTTAATTCAAAGGCACAGGATATTTCCAATATAAAAACTTTTGTTCAGCAAAAAGCTGGTCCACATGAAAGTTTACAAGAATTTTATGAAAACTTTGGTGAGGAATTTAAGGCACCAAAGCTACCTTCAAATCAAAATCAATTAAAACTAGTTGTGAAATTTGTTGTAGAAAGGGATGGCTCTTTTTCAAATATTACTGTTATAGATCAAACAGAAGAAGTTACAAACGAAATTGTACGTGTTTTATCTAAAATGCCAAGATGGAAACCTGGATATCAAGATGGACAACCAGTTCGTTCTTCATTTAATCTCCCGATTACAATAAAACTTAATAGTTATGATGAAAATGAAGAGAATTTTAAAAGAGATGTATCTGCTTATCGTGAAGTTTTAAAGAAGTATGAACAAGAAACAGATTATTTTAAATTCAATTGCAATTGCGTAACTTTAACTGCTGTGATTGAACCTGATGGATCTTCAGAATTATTTCAATATGAAACACTTGATAAAGTTGGATTGTATAATATTGGAATAAAGAAATTTTCTGAAGTAAATGAAAAGAAATTTTTTAAAGATCTAATTAAAGAGATTTCTAAAAGCGAATCTAAATATAAAAAAGTAAAACTGGGAAATACAGATGCTTTGAATGTGCAATGGTTTGAGGTTTGGCAAGAAAATACGATTTATAATCGAACGATTTTCTTTTTCGAGAAGAATGTTTTATATACTTTAAATTTTGCTTCAAATAGTACAGAAATAACAAATATTGTATTTGAAGAATTATTACAATCTTTCCAAATCAAACAATAATATTTATATGTTATGAAATTCTTAAAATTAATTATATTACTGATTTTTCTAAATCCATTTTATGGAAACGCACAAGAAAAAGATGTTTTACCAATTCCGCAATTTAAAGCTGAACCTAACGAAGGAATGCAGAAATTCTATGCTGCTTTTGTTCGAAACTTTAATTCTTCGACGGTAAAATCAGGTCAAGAATACGCAAAATCTAAATTGGTTTTTTTTGTGGAAACTGATGGTACTTTTTCCGATATTACTGCAGAAGGAGAAATGATCGAAGTAAATGAAGAAGTTATTCGTGTGATGAAATTGATGCCGATTTGGAAACCAGCAACAACAAATGGTAAGCCGGTTCGTTCTAAATTTATTATGCCAGTTATAATTAAAGTTACAAAGAATAATCCGCCTAAATAATAAAGCTTTCTATTACAGAAAGCTTTTATAGTTAAAACCAAATATTCCAATTTTCGATTACTTCTTTGATGTAGAATCCTAAAAAAGCCATACAAATCACAAACTTCATAAAGGTTGATGCTAGAAAACCGATAAATGAACCAGTAGCTGCTTTTAATGCTCTTTTAGAATCTTTTGAGTTGTAAATCAATTCTCCAATGAATGCGCCAACAAATGGACCTAAAATAAAACCAAATGGAATCGGAAAAATAATTCCGACTACTAATCCAATGTTGGTTCCCCAAACGCCGTATTTACTTCCTCCAAACCGTTTGGTTCCTTGGGCGGGAATTACAAAATCTAAAATAGTAACGATGATTGTTAGAAGTAATGTGAATCCTAAAATCCAATAATTCATTTCGATACCTTTAGTAAAATACAAAACCAAAAGTCCAATCCAACTTAATGAAGGTCCTGGTAAAACAGGTAGAAAACTCCCAATCAACCCCGTTAAAATCAATATAAAACTCAGTATTAGTAATACATATTCCATAAATAATCCGTAATTTTGCACCTAAATTTACGCTTTATTTCTTTATGAAGATTCAATTTGGTTTATCATTTATTTTATTGACAATGATTTCCTGTGTTTCAGACAAAACTGTCCCTGATCCGCAAGAATTATTGCGTAAAGAATTGCATACCATTGATTGGACTAAAGTGGACGAATATCCTACAGTTGATGCCTGTGATTCGATAAAAGATAAAGAAGAAAATAGATTGTGTTTTTTTAATGCGATTTCGAATGAATTGGAGACTAAAATTAAACAAGATTCATTGATAACTCAAATCAAAGGATTAAAAGAAATGAATATTTTAGTTACGATTACTAAAGATGCAGAAGTTTCTTTTGAATGTGAACCAGGTGATTCAATTCGATATAACGTTAGATTTTTGAATACATTGATTCAGAATAAACACGAAAATTTTACGCCAATTCATCCGGCATTAAAACGAGGAATTCCAGTTACTACCAAATTTGTTTTACCTATTTCGCTTCAATAGTTTTATTGGGCTTGTAGAAAAGTACAAACAAACTTCCAATGCTGATTGGAATCACTAAATTCAACATCCAAATTAAGGTTGCAACAATTGCAATTACCCATTCGTTAACACCGAACAATCCAAATAAGAAAATAGCAACGCTTCCTTTTAAAGCAAAATCTATAATTTGAAAATTGGGTAGCGAAGAAGCTAATAAATAAACCGCAGAAACTACTCCGATTAATACAAAATACGGAATTTCTACATCGAATAATTTATATAAAAAGAAGTATTGATTCATCAAAACAAAATAACGAAAAAACGCTAAAATCAAGTTTTTACGATGAATTTTTTTCGGGATTTCTCCAATATATTTAAAAATGGATTGTAATGAAAATCCTTTAATCTGAATGTTTTTAACGCTAAGAATTATAAAAACAGCAGCCGCTAAAATCAAAAATAAATACAAGAAATACACATCGGGCATAAAGTTATGTAAATGATTGATGTAAAAAACACCAATCAATCCAAATGAAATCGCATATATAACTTGAACTCCGTTACAAATCATATTCAAAAGAACCACTTTTCCAGCTTCTTCTTTTTTGTAAAAAAGTACTTTTCCTGCGTATTCTCCAATTCCGTTTGGTGTAAATATCCCCAAAGTAATCGCGCTTAAAACTTGTTTTGTAGATTCCCAAACCGAAATTTTTTCAATAACTTGAATCAAATTCCGCCATTTTAAAATTTCGATAAATCGATTTAAAAACGTCAACAACAAAATAATAAAAATATACAGATAAGCATATTTTCCGTTTAAGCTTTCCTTTAGGATATCTAAATTCAATGGTTTTTCAGCCAATTGATTTTTCACAAAATAAAAAGCCAAACCAATAATGGCAAGTTTAACGATTAATGTTAAGAATTGCTTAGCTTTGTTGTTGAGAATTTTCATACTACAAAGTAACAAATTTCCTTTTAGGTAAGAAACTATTTTAACGAAACGAATTTGAGTACAGAGCGCATTATTTTAGGAATTGATCCCGGAACAACCATTATGGGATTCGGATTGATAAAAGTGGTTAAAAACAAAATGGAATTTATTCAGTTAAACGAATTACAACTGAGTAAAATGGATGATCATTATATGAAATTACGTCGTATTTTTGAACGTACCATTGAGTTGATAGACACGCATCATCCAGATGAAATTGCTATTGAAGCGCCGTTTTTTGGTAAAAATGTACAATCGATGTTGAAGTTGGGACGCGCGCAAGGTGTTGCTATGGCAGCTGGTTTATCGCGCGATATTCCGATTACCGAATACGAACCTAAAAAGATTAAAATGGCGATTACCGGAAACGGAAATGCTTCAAAAGAGCAAGTTGCGAAAATGTTACAGCAATTGTTAGGTTTGAAAGAATTGCCTAAAAATCTCGATTCTACAGATGGTTTGGCAGCAGCTGTTTGTCATTTTTTTAATTCAGGAAAAACCGTAGTTGGAAAATCCTATTCAGGTTGGGAATCATTCGTTAATCAAAACCAAGAACGCGTAACCAAAAAATAATGGCAGGTATTTACATTCATATTCCGTTTTGCAAGCAAGCTTGTCATTACTGCGATTTTCATTTTTCTACGACCATGAAAAAGAAAGATGAAATGATTACAGCTTTGATTCACGAAATTCATTTGCGTAAAAATGAAATTAATGAACCGGTTGAAACGATTTATTTCGGTGGAGGAACGCCAAGTGTGCTTTCGAATGCTGAAATAGATCAAATTTTGGAACCGATTTTCTCTTTGTTTGATGTTGTTGAGAATCCTGAAATTACTTTGGAAGCGAATCCAGATGATTTGAGTACTGATCGAATCGTTGCCTTATCGAAATCTAAAATTAACCGATTAAGTATTGGAATTCAATCTTTTTATGAAGATGATTTGCAATTGATGAATCGTGCGCATAATGCGGACGAAGCTTTGCAATGTTTGAAAACAGCAACGCAATATTTCGATAATATTTCGATTGATTTAATTTACGGAATGCCGAATATGAGTTTAGAAAAATGGCGTTCAAATGTAAATTTAGCCTTGAGTTTAAATATTCCGCATATTTCGAGTTATGCCTTAACGGTTGAACCTAAAACGGCTTTGGCAACTTTAATTAAAAAAGGAAAAATCGCAAATACCGATGACGGTTTAGCTCACGAACATTTTTTAACTTTGGTTGAAATGCTTGAAAATGCTGGATTTGTGCATTACGAATTATCTAATTTTGGAAAACCAGAGTATTTTTCTAAAAACAATTCGGCTTATTGGTTAGGAAAGAAATATGTAGGAATTGGACCTTCGGCTCATAGTTTTGATGGCGAAAATCGTTCGTGGAATATTGCCAATAATTCCATTTATATTCAGAAAATTCAAACAAACGAATTACCTAACGAAGTGGAAACCTTAAGCATTCAAGATCGTTATAACGAATATGTAATGACGGGTTTACGAACTATTTGGGGTGTTTCTTTACTAAAGATTGAAAATAATTTTGGTACAGATTTTTTGAATTATCTTTTAGAAAACGCTGCTTATTTCATCAAGAAAGAACAATTAATTATTGAAGATAACGTTTTAAAAACAACCTTAAAAGGCAAGTTTTTCTGTGACGGAATTGCTTCTGAATTGTTTTGGGTGGAATAATTATTTATAGAGTAAAGCTATGGAAAAAATCACTTCATTTAAAATATTAAAAATCTGTTTACCTTTATTAATTACTAATTTAGTAATATTATTTGTTTTTTATTATTTTTTTGGAGACAGTATTAATTTTACTGAAGATTTTACTTTTATAATTGTATTAATTATTTTGATGATTATACCATTAGTCCCTCAATTGTTTTTAGTATTAAATCATTTTCGCAAAAATAGAAATGTCGGACTTACAATTTATCAAGATTATTTACTTTTAAAAAGTAATGGAGAACAGATAATCATAAGTGAGAATACTATTAATTCTTGGGAATTAGTTGGAACCTCAAGTAAATTGAAAAATAGTTCAATAAAATTTTCGTTATTAGATGATTTATTTTATTTGAAAATTGGATTAAAGGAGAGTAATAAAGAAATCATTCTATCATCACTTTTATATTCTAAAATTGATAATGTTTTTCAGCAATTATTTCCTAATCCTAGAAAAGAAGATCGAGTAAAGTTTTTTCCTATTATAAAGTAAAGATAAAAATAGCTTTCATCTACAGTTAAATAACAAACAATGAAAACAACTATTCAACACAACAACAAAACTTACGAAATAGATTTATCTAAACCTTTAGATATTTCATTACCGATACAAAACAACGAGCAAAACCCAATTGCGTGGTATTTAGACAAGCCTGAAATTAATCCAGTGGTAATGGGTGATTTTGTAGGAAGTGTTTCTTCAGGAAAATCGTCAACGAATTTTAATAATATTTTGTTCAATCCACACGGACACGGAACGCATACCGAATGTTTAGGTCATATCACCAAAGATTTTTATTCAATCAATCAAATCTTAAAACAATTCTTTTTTATTGCTGAATTGATTTCGGTTGAACCACAACCTTTCGAATCTGATTTCATCATCACAAAAAATCAAGTAGAAAATGCTTTAAATAGTAAAACTCCAGAAGCTTTGGTTATTCGTACGTTACCAAATACTTCCGACAAAAAACATAAGAATTATTCTAATTCGAATCCGCCGTATTTAACCGAAGAAGCTGCGATTTACATTCGTGAAATAGGAGTGAAGCATTTATTGATTGATTTACCAAGTGTTGATAAAGAAGTTGACGAAGGAAAATTGTTAGCGCATAAAGCGTTTTGGAATGTAAAAAATACGCAAGTTGTTAACAATGATGCTCGTTTTGATTGTACGATTACCGAATTGATTTTTGTTTCAGATGAAATTAAAGATGGTTCTTACGTAATTAATATGCAAATTGCTTCGTTTGAAAACGATGCATCGCCAAGTAAACCTATTTTATATCAAATACTTTAGCTTATGCAACTGGATCAGTTTTACGAATTTTGTTTGAATTTAAAAGGAACTACCGAACATTTTCCGTTCGATGAGGATACGTTGGCTTTTAAAGTTGGCGATAAAATATACGCACTTTCTTCGCTTTCGGAATGGGAAAACGGAAATCCGAAAGTGAATCTTAAATGTGATCCAGAGCGAGCAATTGAATTGCGTGAAGCGCATTCTGGAATTGAACCAGGTTTTCATATGAATAAAAAACATTGGAACACTGTAAAAATTAAAGAAGATATTCCGTTGGATTTACTTAAAGAATTGATTCAACATTCGTATGATTTGGTTTTTAATAGTTTGTCGAAGAAAGTGCAAACTGAAATTAAGAGTTAATCTTCATTGAAATTTTTAACGTAAATGGTTTACTTATTGGCTTGCCATCTATTTGTTGAATTTCCCAAGGATATTCTTTTATAATTTGGAAAACTTTTTCTTTTAGAAATTCTAAATTGGATTCAAGAAATCTTAAGTTTTCAATTTCACCTTTTTCGTTTAATATAAAAACGATATTGAATTTTAAATCGATAACTCCATCTTTCTGGTATCCTAATTTTTTTAATTGGCGTTTTTCTTTAGAATTAAGTACAAATTTTCTAGCAAATTCACGATAGAAACCTTTTTGTGTTTCATCTGGATTTGTAGTAATGCTAGTTTCATTAACTTTTAAATTCAATTGAATAGTTAATTGTTCACGTGATGATTTGTTTTCTCCGTTGATTTTAGCTGGAATCCAATTTGGTAAGCTATTCATCGCATTTTCAAAATATGAGCTAAATTCGTAATTATCATTTTTAATACGAATGTTATTCACTTTTCCATCATTAGAAACAAAGAATGAAAGATTAAAAGTGATATTCTCATTTGGTAAGTTTGCTACTGTTTCTTCAGGTAAATTTAAATTTGAAATGATTTGAGTCACATATTCAATAGTTTCAAAAGGCGGTTGTGCTTTTGTTTTACTGATATTATCGTTTTGTGCAAATAATGAATTTGTTAACAAAAAGGTAGAAAATAATAATATGTAATTTATAGTGAGGGGTTTACTTGTGAAATTCAAAATACTTGTTGTTTATTAGATTAAATAATTATTTCTCAAATATTATTCTTACTGGCATTGAAAATGTCGAACGAACTGGAATACCATTTTCTCGTGCAGGATTCCATTTAGGCATTGACTTAATCACACGTACGATTTCGGAGTGGTATAATGGGGAATTAGATTCTACAATTTTAATATTTGTAAGGCTACCATCTTCTTCGACAATAAAAGTAACGCGAAAAATCAAATCTTGTCCATCTAGGCTTTCTACGTCTTTAAATATTTTGGATATTAATTCTTGATTAAATTTTCTAAGTCCAATTTCTGGTAAAGCTTTTGTTTCTTCATCAGCTTTTAATTTTACAGAGATTACTAATTGTTCACGTGATGATTTGTTTTCTCCATTAATTTTGGCTGGAATCCAATTTGGTAAGCTCTTCATCGCATTTTCAAAATACGAATTCAATTCGTAATTATCATTTTTAATGCGTACGTTATTCACTTTTCCTTCATTAGAGACAAAAAATGAAAGATTAAAAGTGATATTCTCATTTGGTAAGTTTGCTACTTTTTCTTCAGGTAAATTTAAGTTTGAAATTATTTGCGAAACATATTCAATAGTTTCAAAAGGCGGTTGTGCTTTTACTTGATTCAAGCTGTCATTTTGTGCAAATAATGAATTTGTTAACAAAAAGATAAGAATTAAAATTGTATTTTTATATGAATAAATATTGCTCATTAGTTTTTTTTGCAAAGAACTAAATTGAGAATTGAATACGCAAATTTATGCTAGATAATTTAAAAAAGCTTTTGAATGAAGATCAAGATCCAAAAGCAATAGAAAAAATAACGGAAAAGTTGACGGATCTTTTAATGAAAGGTGAAGAGATTGGTTATATTGGTGTTCAGAAGAAACCTGCTTTAACTGTTTTTCCTGATTCGATTGTTATGACCAATAAGCGAATCATTATTTGTAAACCGAAAAATTTAGGTTTGTCAATGAGTTTTACGGATTATGATTGGCAAGAAATTGTTGCACCAATGGTAAAAGAAAACTTATTAGGTTCTGAATTTTCTTTTGTAACCAAAACTGATTTAACTGAAACTATTGATTATATTCCAAAGAATCAGGCTAGAAAATTATATACGTTTGCTAAAGAACAATTGGAGATTTCTAAACGTTCATCTGTTTTTTCTAAGTTAGAATCTAACATTGAAGAAGCTGAAATAGTATTAGATAATAAGGTTGTTGAAACTGTTGATTTTGAAGAAGTTACAGATTTTTCTACTTTTCTTGATCAACCAAAACAACTTGTTGAAACTACCGATTTTAAGGAAGAAGTTGCAGAAGTAATAAGTCAAAATGAAGAGATTACTAAAGAAAATAAATCTTTAAATCAGTTAACGAAAGAAGAACTTTTTGAAAAGCTTCAGAATTATAAAAAACTTTTAGATAACGGTTTGATTCTTCAAGGTGAATATGATGCGTTAAAGAATGAAGTTATTAAGTTTTTATAGATTCTGTTTTAAAAAAATAAAAAATACCCCAAATAAGTATTAGTTTATTTGGGGTATTTTTTATTTTTTTATTTTTATTGTAACTGGTAATCTCATATTTGATTTAACCTTTTTGCCATTTTCAATAGCTGGTTCCCATGGAGTACATTTTGCAAGGGATCTTTTTACAGCTTTATTTAAATATTCGTCAGGTTTTTCATTTATAAATGTTTTAATATTTTCAAAATTACCTTCCTCATTTATTGTGAATTCTATTATATATTTAAATTCGTTAGAAGTTTTATTTTCTCCTGTTTCGTAGGCTCCTTTTTTGTAATAATATCTTTCCCAAAAATCTCTAGGGTAAATCATATGTGAATTAAATTCATAATAGAAAGCTTTGTATTCTGTTTCAAGTGCTGTTCTTTTTTCTAAACTATTTTCACTTTTTTCATAATCTGGTAACCTAAAATTTATTGTTATAGGAAATGAATTAAATGATTTTACATTTATACCGTTTTTTTTAGCAGGAATCCAATCAGGAAGTGTTGTAAAAATTTGGTTAATCTCAGATGTTAATTTATACTTGTCATTTAAAACTTTAATGTGATTTAGTTTGCCATTTTCATCTACTTGAAATGAGATTATTAAACTTAATTGTTTTCGGTTAATTTCTAAAATTCGTTCGGTTGGAATAGAAAATGATTCAGCAAATTTTAATTTAAAATTTTCAATGCCATCTATCGGCTTTGCCTTGACTACGTCTTCTTTAAAAGCAACAGAAGTTGAATCTATTTCTGTTTGAGCATAACTTACAAGTGTTACAAATAATATAAAACCTAAAATAAATTTTTTCATTATTTATCAAAATTTACATCCATTTGTACAATTGATCTTACAGGTAAATTGTTTTTTCGAGCTGGTTTCCAATACGGACATTTTTTTAAAGCTTGACCGATTTCTTCACTACAAACAAATGGTTTTTCTGAAAGTATCTCGACATGTTTTACTTCGCCATTTTTTTCAACTATAAAGCGAAGTTGAATCCTATTTTTTTCCTTTTTCTTAATTTTTATTTTACAAGTGATGTTATCAGTAATATACTTGTTGAAATTTTGGTAGCCACCTTGATAAGTAGCTATTTGATCAACTTCGAAATAAATTCGATTGTCATTTTCTTGTCCATAACTTAAAGCGTAGAAAGAAAATAGAATTAGTGTTAAAATTTTTTTCATAATCAATTTTTTATCAAAAATAATACTTTTTCTGAAATATATCAATGTTGATATTTATTTGATAAATAAAGAGGTCTATTTTTTTTAAGTTTCAAAGTTGTCCTAATTTTGTATTTAAATATTTAAGAGGTGGAAACATTTACATATAAAAACACTCAAATCAGTTATACGGAATCTGGAAAAGGTTCGGCTTTAGTTTTTTTGCATGGTTTTTTAGAAAATAAAAACATGTGGATTCCTTATGAAAAATATTTTTCGAATAAATTTCGAGTAATTACTATCGATTTATTTGGACATGGAAAATCAGAAAATTTAGGTTACATTCATACAATGGAAGATCATGCAGATATGGTTTTTGCTCTTCTTTCTGATTTGCGAATTCGTAAAGCTACTTTGGTAGGACATTCTATGGGAGGTTATGTCGCCTTGGCTTTTGCTGAATTATATCCAGATCATTTGAAAAGTTTAGTTTTGATTAATGCTTCTTCGCGTGCAGATTCTGAAGAAAGAAAAATGAATCGTGATCGTGCGATTCAGGTGGTTAAAAAAAATGCTAAAGTGTTTATTTCTATGGCGATTAATAATTTGTTTTCTGATGATGCGAGAGCTGATTTGTCTAATCAGATTGACATCGTTCGTGATCAGGCTTTAGAAACTTCACTTCAAGGTGTTGTTGCCGCTTTAGAAGGAATGAAAATCAGAAATGACCGTGAAGTTTTATTACACTTTGGACCGTATCCTAAAATGATTATTACAGGTAAAGATGATCAAATCGCTACTGAATCTGAAATTCTAGATGAAACAAACGGAGCCGATGTTACCACTCATATTCTAGATTGCGGTCACATGGCTCCATTGGAAAAGGAAGAAGAAATAATTAAGCTTCTTCAAGTTTTTATTAAGAAGAAATAACTAAATTTCTGCTTCAATAAATGCTTGTTCGGGATTTAAAATATCTAGAATCAATTGAATAAGTTCTTCTTTAAATTGTTCAATGATTTGTTTGTCAACGATGTCGATTATTGTTTTATCTTCTTTTAAATTGAAAAGTAAATAACCATCTTTTCTGTTTTTAAACGAATAAATGGCAACTTGTAAATCTCTGTTTTCGATATGATCTTGATACATCAAAGCATATCCAAGTAATTGAATCACTTTTTCATATTTTAAATCTTTTGTTAGACCTTCAAAACTTTGGATGCTTACATTTGATTTTTCTACTTTTCCTGTTTTGTAATCGATAATTCGAATTACATTATTTCGGATTTCTATTCGGTCAACAATACCCGAAATCTTTACAGGATAGGGAAGTCGATTATCTTTTATTTCGTAAGATAAACGTTGTTCTAAACCTAATATTTTTAATGCTGTTCCTTCTTCAATTGCCTTTTTTTCCATTTGTAAAAAATGAAAAATATTGCGTTTAGCAACTTCAAAAGCCAATAAGTTTTTTCCTAATTTATCTGTGTTGTTTGAATAAACTTCATTGAACTGATTGGTGATTTCTTGATTCGCTTGAGAAATCATCCAATCAAAATTTTCAACTGTCAAAAATTTATCGATAAATGGTTTGTACAATTCTTCTAATGAATTGTGAATTATCGTTCCCAATGTGTTTAAAGCAACGTTCTCTTCAACTTCATCTACTTCATTAATTCCTAAAACGCGTTGAAAATAAAACTGCATTGGATTTCGTAAATAATTCGATAAAGCAGAAGGAGAAAAGCCTTTGTCAGTAGCTATATTTTTTAATTTTTCATTTAATAATTCTGATTTTTCTACAGTTAATTTTTCGTAAGCTTTTTCAGGAATTAATGAATAATAATTTTCTTTCTTTAGTTTATGGTTTTTCTTTTTATCCAATTCAATCTGAGTAATAAATCTACTTTTTTCACCGGCATCAATTCCTTCAGAATCGGAATTATGAAGTAAATAAATATTTTTTGCTCTTAATAATAAATGATAAAAATGGTAGCTATAAATAGCGTCTTTTTCTTTGAAAGTTGGTAAGCCTAATTCTAATTTTACATCAAAAGGAATGAAGGAATTGTTGGTTTTTCCTGCTGGAAATTTGCCTTCGTTTAATGATGTAATAATCACGGTTTCGAAATCCAAAACTCGACTTTCTAAAACACCCATTATTTGTAATCCTGATAAAGGTTCTCCTTCAAAAGAAACTTCTGCAAACTCTATGATTTGTTTGTAAATGCTGAATAGTTGTTCTGGCGAAGAAATACTATCGTATTTGATTGCGTAGTTTTTAAGCTGATTTATTGCTTTATAAATCGCATATAAAAAAGTTAACGAAAGTTTGTCTTCTTTTTCGTTTAAGTTTGATTTAATTAGTAATAAAATCTTTAATAGTTGATTGGTAATTTCAAGCGGATTGTTTTCCCATTTCTCAGTAATGATTGAAAATAATTCATTTGAGTTTTCTTGTAAGTTTGCTAAGTTTACGTCTGAAAAGAAAGTTAGATTGTTTTTATTTATTCTTTCTACTACTTTATAACTATGAATCATGTTTTCAATTAATGGATGCGATAGCACTTCCGTAACATCTTTGTGATAAAAAGTATATGATTTCTTATTTCGATTCAATGCATTGATGTGCATTTTAAACCATTTCTGTATAAAGATTTGAACGGGATTAGATTTGCTATCGTAACCCATTGTGATATTTAAACTTTTTACATTTTCAGGAAGTGAATATAAAACCGGAATCAATAAATTTTCTTCACTTAATACAATAGCAACATTGGTCAAATCAGTTTTAGTCTGACTGATATTTTCAATTATTTTTCCCGTGATTTTAGCTTGTCCAACTGATTTTGGTGTGCTAATGATTTGAATGTTTTTTTCTTGATTAAATTCATCAACTATCCATTCAAATGGATGTGTTTTATAATAACCCCAATTATTTTTTATTTTTCTAGCAAATAATCCAGCGTCGTGAAACGGATCATTTATAACGGATTGATCGATGTCCCAAAAAACTTTTGCGCAATCATTTTTTAATAGTTCCTGAAAAATTTTTTCTTCAGCTTGATTTAGTGCGTTAAAACCAGCAAAGTATATTTTTTGATTACCAATTTCACTTATGTAAGATTTTAAATTTTTAACTGCTTCTCTATAAATCAATCCTTGATAACCTTTTTGTTCTTTGATTAAATATTCATATAGGTTTGAATAATAAATAGGCATCATTTCCCAAAAATTCAAATATTTTTGAATCATAGGTGTTCTGTTTTCTAGATCAACTGCCCAATGTTTGATATCTTCAATATCTTTTAGGTATGTAAAAACGTGATCTGGGTTTAAAAGATATCGATCTATTTCATTAAAATCAGCAAGAAGCATTTTAGCCCAATTTGAAAATGTTTCAAAATCTTGAATGTTTTCTTTGGGTGTTAGAGATTTATAGACTTCATAAAAACAAAATAGTAATTCGATATTATCAATCGATTTGATTTTAGAAATATCAAAAATGAATTCTTCGATGCTTATAATATTTGGAGCAAAGAAGGTTTTGTCTGTTTGATTTTTTAGCTTTTCTATTAAGAAAACACGTGCTCTCTTATTTGGTAAAATAATGCTAAGATTATCAAAGTTATCTTGAAAATCTGTAAATATTTTTGATGCTATTTTGTCTAGGAATGTTTCCATCAGTCTTATTTATTGAAACAAATTGAAATTTTATGTTTTTCGAATTTAACCAAAAAAAAATCAGAACAGAAATAATTCTGTTCTGATTTATTGTATGAAAATTAAATTTCTTTAGAAATTATTTTTTTCTTTTTTTAGCTGGTTTAGAAGCAGGAAGATCATTTTTCTTCATTACTTTAAACTCGTCGCTAGAAATAGATCTAACGATTACTTTTCTGTCTTTTTGTCTTTCTTCGTTAGAAGCAGAAGCAGGAACTGTTGCATCTTGACTTCCGATTCCGATAGATTTTAAAGTTTCTGGATTAACTCCTCTTGCTTCTAAAGCTTTAACAACTGCAGCAGCTCTTTCTTTAGATAATTTTAAGTTAACAGCTTCTGAACCTGTTTTATCAGTCATACCTATAACCACAAAGTGCTCTTTTGGAGAGTTTTTGATGATGTTAGCAGCTTCGTCTAATTTAGATGCAGATTCAGGTCTTAAAGTAGATTTACCTAAGTTGAATAAAATGTTTTGAAGTTTTTCAGTAACTACTTCTTCTGTTTTTGGTTTTGGTTTTGGACATCCGTCGTATTCTTTAAGACCAGGAACATCTGGACACTTATCTAAATAATCTGGAATACCGTCACCATCTCTATCTGGCCAAGGGCAACCGTTGTTTTCAGCTGGACCAGGGATTAGTGGACATTCGTCTTGTGGATCAGGAATACCGTCTCCGTCAGTGTCAGGACATCCGTTGAATTGTGGTAATCCTGGAATTTCTGGACAAGCATCTTGATTATCAGGGATTCCGTCTCCGTCAGTGTCAGGACATCCATTGAATTCAGCTAAACCAAATACATCTGGACAATCATCTAAATGGTCAGGGATTCCGTCACCATCAGTATCAGGACATCCGTTGAATTGTTTTAAACCTGGGATTTCTGGACACTCATCGTATTTATCTAAGATTCCGTCTCCGTCTGTATCTTTTCCACCAAAACGGAAAGTTACACCAGCAATATGTTGTAAATGTGATGGTACGTCAACATTAGGTGTTCTTGTATCATCAAATGAATATTTGTAAGTTGAAGATAAGTTTAATCCAATGTTTTCTGTAAACCAGAAGCCTAAAGATAAACCACCACCTACTGTTCCAGCAGATGCTTTTCCTAAGAACTCATAACCTCCTCCAACGAAGATTGCTGGATCAAACCAACTGTCCTTGATGAAACGGTATTTAACGTGAGCATCAATTGCATAGTACATTAAATCTACATCAACTCTTTCTCTTTGACCTGTATTAACCCAATTTGGTTTACTTGCAGTTCCTGTATTAACATAAATAGGGTTAACCATTTTAGTCATTTTATTAACAGAACCTGTTACGCCAACTGTGAAATTATTCCAGACATGGCGAGATACACCTAATACAGATGCTGATGGTAAAATACTCCAGTTTTTTGTTTCGAAGTATTGTCCCATTTGATTTTCGAATTTCGATGCAGCACTAACACGAGCTCCATCTAGTGCATTCATACCCACGGTAACAGCCCACGGTTGGTCTGCATTCTGTGCTTGAGTCGTTACTCCAGCAAATAAGATAGCAGCTACAAATAATTTGTTGAAATGTTTCATAACTATTGTTTTTTACAAAATGTAATGTCTGTACAAAAGTACATTGTTTATATATAAAATCAAAAAAAAAAGTTAATTAATTTTAGTTGATTCTCTAAGTTTTAGTTGATTTTGTTAAATAACTCCCAATTCTAAAGCTATTTTTTTAAAAGCGTTGATTGCTTTGTCTAAATGCTCTTGTGTGTGCGCTGCCGATAATTGTACACGAATTCGTGCTTTATCTTTTGGGACAACAGGGAAGAAGAATCCAATAACATAAATTCCTTCTGCTAATAATTTATCTGCCATTATCTGGGATAATTTCGCATCATACAACATAACAGGAACAATTGCTGAATCACCATCAATGAAATCTATTCCTGCTTCTCTCAATCCTTTCTTGAAATAATTGGTATTCCATTCTAATTGATCACGTAAGGAAGTGTCTTTTTCTAATAGTTCGAAAACTTTTAATGAAGCCCCAACGATTGCTGGAGATAATGAGTTTGAAAATAAATATGGACGAGAACGTTGACGTAAAATTTCAATCACTTCTTTTTTAGCTGTTGTGTAACCTCCCATTGCTCCACCTAAAGCTTTACCTAATGTTCCTGTAATAATATCTACACGACCCATTACGTTTTTGTATTCTAAAGTTCCTTTACCAGTTGCTCCGATAAATCCAGCAGCGTGACATTCATCTACCATAACCATTGCATCGTACTTATCTGCTAAATCACAAATTTTATCTAATGGTGCAACTAATCCGTCCATTGAGAAAACGCCATCAGTTACGATTAACTTGAAACGACGTCCGTCTGCAACAGCTTGTTGTAATTGTTTTTCTAAATCTGCCATGTCGTTATTTTCATAACGGTAACGAGCGGCTTTACATAAACGAACTCCGTCAATAATTGAAGCGTGGTTCAAACTGTCAGAAATAATACAATCTTCGGCTCCTAATAAGGGTTCAAAAACGCCACCATTAGCATCAAATGCAGCAGCGTATAAAATCGTATCTTCTGTTCCGTAGAATGATGCAATTTTAGCCTCTAATTCTTTGTGAATATCTTGTGTTCCACAAATGAAACGCACAGATGACATTCCGAATCCGTGTGTATCTAAAGCGTCTTTTGCAGCTTGAACAACTTCTGGGTGAGAAGAAAGTCCTAAATAGTTATTGGCACAAAAGTTTAATACCGTTTCTCCAGTACTAATTTTAATTTCTGCACCTTGAGGTGAAACGATGATGCGTTCTTTTTTGTAAAGTCCACTATCTTTAATCGATTCAAGTTCGGCTTGTAAGTGATTTTTAATAGATCCGTACATAATTTATTTTAAGTTGAGTTATTGCAAATGTATTATTTTTAAATCATCTTCTTGAATATATACTAAAGCTTTTTTGGTTACGTTTAATCCCATTTCAATCAGAGCAAGTTCGTATTGTTTTACTTGTTCTACGTGTTTTTTATGTTCAGCTCCGGTTTTATAATCTAAAATGTAAGCTTCGTTGCCTTTAATTACCACACGATCGGGTTTTATATTTGGCATTCCTTTTTTAAGGATGTTTTGTTCGTTAAAAACTTTAAAATCATCGCGGAAGAAATCTTGTAATTCTTCGTGATTACAAATCATTTCGATGCTTGAACGAACTTTATCTTCTTGGTCTAGAACCAATAAACCTTCAAAAATAGCTGCTGTAATGGCTTCTTCAATGTCTTTTTTGTATCGAATTTTCGAAAGAATTTCGTGAACTAAATTTCCGTATTCAATTGATTTCTGTGTAGATGTATCCCACATTAAAGCTTCGCGTTGCGCAATTTTAATGGTGTTTTCTTTGTCGATTCCGTCTGTAACAGCAACGATTAACTTTGGAGCGGTTGCTTCAATTTCTTCAGGTGAAAGTGTTTTCTTTTCTGATATTCGAACTTTATTTCCAAACGGATACACATTTTGTTCTTCCGAAAATAAATTTAAATTTTGTAAAAACGAAACAAACAATGACGACATATTATTTGCTAAGTCACCTTTTGCATTTATTTTTTTGTTGGAAATGATATACAATTGTTCTTCGGCACGCGTTAAAGCAACATAAAGCACGTTGATGTTGTCTAACAAATCTTCTTGCCTTTTAATATCGAATATTTCTTGTGCTTTTACACCATATTCACGAACATTTTTATTTAAATCTATTAATGCTTTTGGAATGTTCAATTCGTCAAAACCTTCAATTTCAACCCAAATTTTATCTCGTGAACGCGAATAATCTTCTTCGGCAAACGGAAAAATAACCACCGGAAATTCCAAACCTTTCGATTTGTGAATCGTCATCATTTTAACTGCATTGGTGTTTTCTGGGGAAGGAATACTCAGTTTTTCATAATTATCTTCCCAATAGGTAATGAAATCAGAAATAGAACTTTGTAAACGCACGGTTCTTTCCAAAACCAAATCCATAAAATATTGTACGTACGAAAGTGTTTTCTTTTCTTTTATGAAATGGTCAATGATGTATTCTGTGGTTACATACAATGAGTTTTTTCGTGCGAAAGCAAAATCCATTGGAATGCCAAAATCGTTTAGCCATTTCTGAAAATCTACTTCATTTCTGTGTTTCATTCCTTCCGAAATAAAATCGTGAACCGGTAAAATCGATTGTTTATTACGAGCAATGAAATACAGCATTTGTGCTTTAGCTTCGTTGTCACGATTGTTTTTGATGTACTTTAAAATATTTAAAAGCAGTTTAACTTCGGTTGCATTATTGATTAATAAGGTTTCTGAAGATAAAATAGGAATGTTGTTTTCTGTTAAGAAATTTGCTAATAGAACACCGTCTTTTCTTTTTCGAGTTAAAATGGCAATATCCTGATATTCGAAACCTTGAGATAAAACATCTTCAATAGTTTTTAAAGTAGCTTTTAAATATTGGTCAGTCTTGGTTTCTTCTTCGTTTTCAGATTTATCTAATTCTTCTAAAAATTGAATTTCTACAAATCCATCTAATTTAGAATTTATATTTTGTGAACTTTCGTTTTCATATAAATATTTATAATCTGGGTGTTCAAATTGATTGGCAACGTGTTTAAAGAAATCGTTATTAAACGTAATTACTTGTTCGTAACTGCGGTAGTTGGTTTCTAGAAATTCGGTTTCTTTATCTGGGTTCGAAAACGGATTTTCTTCTTTGCTTAACGAAATAAATTGTTCGGCTTTTCCACCGCGCCATCTATAAATAGATTGTTTTGGGTCGCCAACAATCATTAACGAACCTTGAGCGCCCGAAGCATCTTCGCCCGAAAGGGCATTATCAATTAATGGAATTAAATTATTCCATTGCATTTCTGATGTATCTTGAAATTCGTCAATAAAGAAATGACGGTATTTTTCACCCAAACGTTCGTAAATAAAAGGTGCTGGCTGATTTTGTATTTCGTTATTAATAATCGCATTGAATTGTGAAATAGATAGAATGTTTTGTTCGCTTTGAATGCGCTCAATTTCTAAACTAATCGAATTCAATAACGAAAGCGGTGTAAGATTTTTTAAGAAAGCTTCGTAAAACGATTTCTTTCCGAAAGCTTCATAGATTTTATTTGTTCTTTGAAGAAAATCTGGAATCAAACTTTCGATAACTTCTTTGTCTTTCGCTGTTTTATTGATTTTAATATCTTCGGTTTCAATGTATTTTTTAGATGAATTACTGAATTTATCATCTAAAATCGATTGAATATGTTTCGGGAAATATTGTCCGGAAAACGATTTAATATCAATTCCGTTTGTATTTATAACATCAAAAATTTCGTTAGCTAAGGATTTTGCTAATTCGTTCAAATCTTTGATTTCAGCTTGAAGCTTTTTTCTAATTTCAATAAAATCAGGAATGGTTGCTTGGTGAAATAACTCCAATTCCGTTCGGTTGTTTTCGTTTAAAAGCAATCGACCAATTTCCATTAATTCGCGTGAAACATCCCAACTTTTATCGTTATCGGTTTTGTCTAACGAAAATTCAATTAACAATTTAGTTAAGGTTTCATCGGTTCCAGCTTTTGCAATGATTGAATCTACAGCTTCTTGTAAAAGCGCTTCGGTATCTAACGAAACATCAAAAGACATTGGTAAATCTAAATCGTGTGCAAACGAACGAATGACTTTATGTGTGAATTTATCAATGGTTGAAATATCAAAAGCAGCATAATTGTGGATGATGTTTTTGATAATGATTTTCGATTTTTCACGAATAACCAAAGATTCCAAACCAGATTCCTCGGCAATTTGCTGCAGCATTTGTGCATTTTTCTTGTCGATTTCTGGAAGTGAAAAGGCGTACAAAGCCGAAACGATACGCGATTTCATTTCGTTTACTGCTTTGTTGGTAAATGTGATGGCTAAAATTTTTCGATAACCGTCGTAAGACTTATCTAACATTAAAATTTTTAGATATTCTTTTACCAATGTATGTGTTTTTCCTGAACCTGCCGAAGCATTGTAAATAGAGAAAGCTGTTCTGTTCAAAGTAGTTATCGTTTTAAGAATTTGTTAACTGATAAAAGTTACGCCTTATTTTTTAATTTCAACAAATATTACTAAATTTGATTAAAAATAAATACTAATCATTAAAAATATTAAACAATGGCTTTTGAATTACCAAGTTTACCATATGCTTATGATGCATTAGAGCCTCATATTGACGCTCGTACAATGGAAATCCATCATACAAAACACCACCAAGCTTACACGACTAACTTAAATGCAGCTATCGCTGGAACTGAGTTAGAAGGTAAAACAATCGAAGAAATCTTAGCTAACTTAGATATGTCTAATGGAGCTGTAAGAAATAACGGTGGTGGATTTTATAACCACAATTTATTCTGGACAGTAATGAGCCCTAATGGAGGTGGTTTACCAACAGGAGAATTAGCTGAAGCGATTGATGCTGCTTTTGGTTCTTTTGATGCTTTTAAAGATGCTTTTGCTAAAGCTGGAGCTACACAATTCGGGTCTGGATGGGCTTGGTTATGTGTAAAAGATGGTAAATTAGAAGTTTGTGCTACACCAAACCAAGATAACCCATTAATGCCAGGTGTTACTTGTGGTGGAACTCCAATCTTAGGAATGGATGTTTGGGAACACGCTTACTACTTAAACTACCAAAACAGAAGACCAGATTACATCAACGCGTTCTTTAACGTTGTTAACTGGGCAGAAGTTGCAGCACGTTTTGCAGCTAACAAATAATAAAGAACGAATTTCGTTTATATGGAAAAACGTCTGAGAAATCAGACGTTTTTTTTGTTTTTAAATAATTTGAATTATTCTTTTTACCCTAAATTTGAGGCGGAGAATAATTTCCATAAATATAATAAAAATGAACCTTTTAGAAATTCTTTATCAAGACGAATATATAATTGCTATAAATAAACCACACGGATTGCTAGTTCATCAATCGCCGATTGCTCGTGATGCTTCTGAATTTGCTATTCAATTGTTGCGTGACCAAATAGGGAAGAAGGTATTTCCAGTACATCGATTAGATAGGAAAACTTCTGGTGTTTTGCTTTTTGCTTTTGATAAAGATGTGAATCGCATTTTAACCGAACAGTTTACAACCAAACAAATCGAAAAACGATATATTGCTATTGTTCGTGGGTTCGCTCCAGAAGAAATGCTTATTGATTATGCACTTTATAAAGATAACGGTGTTTTGCAAGAAGCACAAACTTTGATAAAACGTATGCAAACAGCCGAAATTGATTTGCCTTCGGGTAAACACCAAACGTCGCGTTATAGTTTTGTTGAAGCTTTTCCGTTTACCGGAAGAATGCATCAAATACGTAAACATTTGGCTCATATTTTAAATCCAATTATTGGTGATCGTCCGCACGGTTGCAACAAACAAAATAAAATTTGGTTAGAGAAATTTGAAATGAATACGATGATGTTACATGGCGCTTCGTTAAAGTTAAATCATCCAGTTACGAACGAAGTTTTAGAAATAAAGGCTGAACCTCAAGCGGAATTTAAGCGTGTAATGCAATTGCTTAATTTTAAATGATTTGTTGTTTTTATTGGAAAATTTTCTTAATTTCAAACAAAAAACATGGAAATTTTCTATTACATATTTGCTGCGTTATTAATAGTTTCTACATTTATTCCGTTAATACCAAATCAACATTGGTTTTTTAGAGTTTTTGATTTTGCAAAAGTTCAGATTTTTATCTTGCAATTTTTGCTAGTATTATTTGGATTTTTATTTATTATTAAGTCGAATTTGTTTTTTGTTTCCCAATTATTATTGATTGGTTGTATGATTTATGAAATTTCGTTATTGTATAAATACACACCGTTTTATAAGGTTGAAAAACATATTAAAACAAATAAAGCGTCAAAAACGGTCACGTTGATTTCTGCTAATGTTTTTCAATTTAATAGAGAATATCAAAAGTTTATTCATTACGTACAAAAACAAAATCCAGATATTATTTTAACGATGGAATCCAACGGTGATTGGGAAAATGCGATGCAAGTTTTCAAGAAAGATTATGCATATTTTGTCGAGGTTGGATTGGAAAATACATATGGAATTCACTTGTATTCAAAAATTGAAATCACCAAATCGAATGTTCATTATTTTGTAGCTGACGATATTCCAAGTATTGAAGCTTTAATGAAAACGAAAGATGGATTTGAATTTATTTTCTTTGGTGTGCATCCGCCACCACCGAGTCCAACAGAAGAAGAAACTTCTAAAGAAAGAGATGGTGAATTGCTAGCAGTTGCTAAAAAGATTAGGAGTAATAAATATTCGTCAATTGTTGTAGGAGATTTCAATAATGTAGCTTGGGCAAAATCATCTGTTTTATTTAGAAAAACTTCCGAAATGATTGATCCAAGAATTGGTCGCGGATTGATTTCTACATTTCATGCTAAGTATTGGTTTTTGCGTTTTCCAATTGATCAAATGTTTCATAGTTCCGATGTTTTTGTTGAGAAACTAGAAGCTCAAGATAATTTTGGTTCTGATCATTTACCTTTGTTTTGTGCGTTTTACATCGATAAAAAAAACGATATTCAGGAAGATTTAATTGAACAATTGGAAAAAGATGAAATGAAAGAAGTTAACGAAATGATTAAAGAAGGCAAACAAGAAGATGGCGAAAGAGAAACTGTGGTTACTGAGTAAATAACTCTTTATAAATCATACAAAATGATGTATCTTTACAAGATTATTATAAATAAAATATGAAAGCGTACGTTTCAGTAGATCACAATAGCAGAAAAAAATTAAGTAAAGAAATTATTGCACTTGGAATGGCGCTAAGTACAGCCAGTGTTGAGCAATATATTTTTGTAGATAAATTTACTTTTGAAGAAGGTCAAGAAATTGAATTGGTTCAAAAAGCTTTAAAAGAAATTGATAATAGTAATTTTGTTATTGTTGAAACAACTTATCAAACCGTTACTTCATCAGTCGAAGTTGGATATGCCAAAGCAAAGCGTAAACCAATTGTGTATTTACAACACGAAAGCGTTGCGATTTCTCCGATTCTTTATGGATTGTCAAATTTCCATATCAAATATTCAAATCCAAAAGATTTATTCGATCAAATGAGTGAATTCTTAAAAAATATTTTACCACAACAATAAGCTTTGAAATTCAGAGCTTTCTTTTTTTATGCCATTAACTGATTTTCCAATATTCCAACCAGCAAAACGTAAAAAAATCTATTTAGAATTTTACAGTTTGTTATTCTTAATAATTGCTTCAATTGCTTTTATTTGGATGCATTCTGTTACGGAAATCAATGTTTTTGTTTTTTGGATTATTACGTTGATATTCATTCTGTCATTTGTTCCATTAATTGTAACCTTGATTTTAAATCATTATAAAATCGATTTTAAAAGAGGGAAGTTTAAAGGGAATTTGATTTTGGGAAAGAATGAAATTCGAATTGCAGAACAAATCATTTTGTTAAAAGATATCGAATCGATTCATTTTATAAACGATGACTTTTTTATTCGTTATGAAAGAAATAAATGGATTGGACCTAAAATTTCGAGCGGAGTTGGAAACATTTGTACCATAAAACTAAAAGAAGAAAAAACAATATTTGTGAATTTTTATCAATCGCACGATAATGAATTGGTTAAGGCCGAAATCTTACTTCAATATTACAATAACCGTAATATTTTGAGTACTGATAATTTGAAGCGAATTCTAGAAGGTGAAAATTAAAACACAATATTCTTTATATTTGTTTAAAATACAACAGAAAATATGATGAAATTAAATACAATTGCAGCATTTACTTTAGCAATGGTAATGTTCACATCGTGTAATAAAAAAGAAGCACTTGATAAAAATCAGGTGTTAATAGATAGTTTATCTCAAATTGAATTTCAAGGAGATAAATTTGCAGATATCGAAGTTCTTAAATACGATATTCCAAGTTGGAACAAATTAACTTTAAAAGAGAAAAAACTAGTTTATTATTTAGCTCAAGCTGGATATGCTGGGAGAGATATTTTCTGGGATCAGAATTATAAATACAATCTAAAAATTCGTGCTGCATTAGAGAATATCTATAAAAATTACGATGGAGATAAAAATGCTGAAGATTGGAAGAAGTTCGAAATCTACTTAAAACGTGTTTGGTTTTCAAACGGAATTCACCATCATTATTCGAATGATAAAATCAAACCTGGATTTTCTCAAAGTTATTTCCAAAAATTATTAAAGCAAACCGATACTAATTTAGACGGAACTATTGTTGAAATTCTGTTTAATGATGTTGATGCTAAAAAGGTAAACCTTGATGAATCAAAAGGATTGGTTCAAGGTTCGGCTATTAATTTTTATGGAAAAAATGTATCTGCTGTTGATGTAGAGAAATTCTATAATTCTTATGTTCAGGAAGATTCTTTACGTCCGGTATCTTCAGGATTAAATACCAAATTGGTTCGTAACAATTCAGGTAAGTTAGAAGAAAAAGTTTGGAAAAGTGGAGGAATGTATGGAGCTGCGATTGACCAAGTTATTTTTTGGTTAGAGAAAGCAGTTACCGTTGCAGAAAATCCAGCTCAGGCTGATGCTTTAAAATTATTGATTGAATTCTACAAAACGGGTGATTTAAAAACTTGGGATGCTTATAACATTGCTTGGCTTAATGCAACCGAAGGAAATATTGATTACATCAACGGATTCATTGAAGTTTATAACGATCCATTAGGACATAAAGGTTCGTACGAAAGTATGGTTCAAATCAAAGATTTTGATATGTCTGAAAAAATGGAAGTAGTTTCTAAAAACGCACAATGGTTTGAAGACAATTCACCTTTGATTCCAGAACACAAAAAGAAAAATGTAGTTGGTATTTCTTACAAAACAGTTGTAGTTGCTGGTGAAGCAGGTGATACTTCTCCAAGTACTCCAATTGGTGTAAATCTTCCGAATGCAGATTGGATTCGTGCAGAACACGGTTCTAAATCAGTTTCTTTAGGAAATATTATCGATGCTTATAATAAAACAGGCGGAAGTGATAAATTGAAAGAATTTGCTTACGATCAAACAGAAATTGAATTATCGCAACGTTATAGCGAAATTGCAGATAAATTACACACAGCTTTACACGAAGTGGTTGGACACGCTTCTGGACAAATCAATAAAGGAGTTGGTTCTCCAAAAGAAACCTTGAAAAGTTACGCTTCAACTTTAGAAGAAGGTCGTGCCGATTTGGTGGCTTTGTATTATTTATACGATCCGAAGATTCAAGATTTAGGCTTGGTTGACGATTGGAAAAAAATGGGAACAGCTGCTTACAACGATTATATTCGTAATGGTTTAATGACGCAATTGGTACGTATTGAACCAGGGAAAGTTATCGAAGAAGCGCATATGAGAAACCGTCAGTGGGTTAGTACTTGGGTTTTTGAAAAAGGAAAAGCAGATAACGTAATTGAGAAAATTACAAAAGATGGTAAAACCTATTTCAAAATCAATGACTACGATAAGTTAAGAACCTTATTTGGTGAGTTATTGAAAGAAACCCAACGTATCAAATCTGAAGGAGATTATGAAGCAGGAAAAGCTTTGGTTGAAACGTATGGAGTAAAAGTTGATCCAAAAATTCACGCTGAGGTTTTAGAACGTAACAAGAAGTTTAAGAATGCACCTTACCGCGGATTTGTAAATCCGGTTTTAGTTCCGATTACAGATGATAAAGGTGAAATTGTTGATATCATTGTTTCGTATCCGAAAACGTTTGCAGAACAAATGTTATTTTATTCTAAAAACTTTAATTTCTTACCATTAGAGAATTAAAAGAATTATTTATAAAACAAAATCCACTCGAATAAACGAGTGGATTTTTTTATTTAACGATTATCTTATTAGTAACCTGAGTTCGATTAATAAATCAAGAAAAATAGTTGGTAAAAAAAAGAAATAGTTGT
>NZ_RQVQ01000041.1 GCF_003865405.1 Paenimyroides tangerinum | reverse complement strand
TTTACGTCAGCTCGCTTTGTTTAATTGGTTTTAAGGCACGGATTACAAATCCGCGCGATCGGGCTGTTGTTGTTTTAAGGCACGGATTGCAAATCCGCGCGATCGGGTTTTATAAATTTTAATAAAATCTAAAACAACATTCTCCCTCGCTTTTTCAATCTTTTCTTCATTTTGATTTTTGAAAGAAGTATTCGACATTGAGCAATTAATAAAGCTAAATATCAATGTAAAAATAATCACTAAGATTTTAAAATTTTTTTTCATATCCATTAGAAATTATAAAAAAAGGGTACATCTTTAAATCTATTTTTTAAGGCTATATCTTCCGTAGACGGAACATGATCATTGAAAGGATGAGTATGGAAATGTCCTTTCAATCTCAATCCATAATCTGTCATCCATCTTTCAGGTATAGAAGACTTATCTCTTGTATTATACAAATATCTAAAAGTTTGTACCGAAGTTACTTCCGAGTTATTTAAAAGATTACCAAGTCTAACTCCAGCAATTTCTTTTTTTACAAAGTCACTAAACTTAGAAATAAAATTATCAAACTCTTTAAGTGTAGGTTCTCCTTCACGATTAACTTTGATATTAATATCTTTTATTTCAAAATTCATACAATCTTTAAGTATCCCTTTTGCAATATTATCAACTGCTATTTTTTCCTGTCCTTTTTTAGCTTTAGGAATTAAAAAGCCTGTCCCATATGTCTTTATATTACCATCTTCATCAGTTTCCATTATTCTATCGAATTTATCATTTGTCTCTCTGATTAGATTAATTTCCCCTGTTTCTTTATTTACTCCATAATCATGATGATTCATACCAGTAGGGTCAGTAAACATAATAGGGTTGTTACCAACATACAAATACGGCTCCATCGTCTGCTCTGCTAGCGGATCTACATTGATAAATGTACTAAAAATAACATAATACTAGCTCATCATACATGTATAAGTTGGATTTTGACGATTTATGCGGTGGTTTTTTTTTTACTGGAAGCTTCTAGTTGAGAATTTATTCTAGAATAAATTAAGATTTTATCTAGTAAAAAAATAAATATTATCTAGAATAAATTGAAATATTATCTAGTAAAAAAGTAAATATTATATATATAAAGTTGAAAAGTTATATATATAATATTTTCAACTTATGCTGTGGTATTTATTTACAACTGCGTTTTGCAATAGGGATGGGAGCTTTGTTTGAGCTCTTTTGCAAATTTTTAATTTGCGAAAAGCGAGTGCGGACAGCCCGACCTGTAACGCAGTGGAAGGGATTGCCCAAATGATTGAAGCTTTTAAAATTTATACAATAAAAAAAGGGTTTGACTGAAATTGATAGTCAAACCCATATTGTATTTTAAAGATGTTTTATTTTTTATTTAAAAGAACCAATTTTGTATTGTTCTAAGACTTCGATTAAATGCGAAATACTTGTTTCGTCCTCGATGGTTGAAGGAATCTGATAATTTTTTCCATCAACAATATCTCTAAGAAGTTTTCGTAAGGTTTTACCTGAACGCGTTTTAGGTAATTTATCTACGACAATTATATTTTTCAATGCTGCAACAGCGCCAATTTTGTTTCGGACAAGTTGAATGATTTCGTGTTGTAATTGAAAATGCTCGATGTCTGAATTGTTTTTCAGAATTGCAAAGCCAACAGGAATCTGTCCTTTTAGGGTATCTTCAATTCCAACAACTGCACATTCTGCAACTTCAGGATGTTGAGAAACGACTTCTTCCATTTCTGAAGTAGAAAGACGATGACCCGCAACATTGATTACATCATCAACTCGGCCTGTAACCCAAATGTTTCCGTCTTCGTCGTGATAACCGCCATCACCAGTAAAATAATAACCCGGATATTGAGATAAATAGGATTCTTTGAAGCGTTGTTCGTTTTGCCATAATCCAGATAACGTTCCAGGAGGTAATGGTAATTTAGCTACGATAAATCCTTCTTTGTTTGGACCTAGCTCTTCACCTGATTCATTAAATATTTTTATGTTGTAGCCGATTACAGGTTTTCCGGCCGAACCGGGTTTGTATGGTTGTAATTCAATTCCTGCCATATTTGCAAGCATTGGCCAGCCGGTTTCTGTTTGCCAACAATGGTCAATTACCGGAATGTTTATATGAGTTTTGTACCAATCTATCGATGCAATGTCGCTTCGTTCACCTGCTAGAAATTGAAGTCTTAACGAAGATAAATCGTATTGTTTGATGAAATCACCGTTCGGGTCTTCTTTTTTTATTGCTCTAATTGCGGTAGGAGCTGTGAACATAACATTTACCTTATGTTCGTTGATAACGCGCCAAAATGTTGATGCGTCTGGTGTACGTACTGGTTTGCCTTCAAAAACAATCGTAGCAGTTCTGTTTAAAAGCGGAGCATAAACGATATAACTATGTCCAACAACCCAACCAACATCTGATGCTGCCCAAAAGACTTCACCAGGATTTACATCATAAATTTGTTTCATTGAGTTTTTAAGAACCGTTACGTAGCCGCCAGTATCTCTAACAATTCCTTTTGGTTTACCGGTAGTTCCTGAAGTATAAAGAATGTATAATGGATGTGTCGATTTTACAATTTCACAGGCTGCTTCTTCAGAACCATAAACCAATGCGTCATAATCAACATCGTATTTTTTAAACGGAATTCGAGCTCCTAATTTTCTGTTGAAAACGATTACGTGTTCAGGTTTATGTGATGCTAATTCGATAGCCTCGTCCACAAATGGTTTGTAAGCTAATAATCGGTCGATTTCTATACCAGATGAAGCAGTGATTATTACTTTTGGTTTGCAATCGTCTATTCTAGTAGCTAATTCAGTTGGTGCAAATCCTCCGAAAACCACAGAATGTATTGCTCCAATTCTTGCACAAGCAAGCATTGCAAAAACGGCTTTAGAAATCATTGGCATGTAAATAATTACAGTGTCGCCTTTTTCTACACCTAAAGATTTTAATCCGCCGGCAAGTTTTGCAACTTCAGATTTGACTTCGTTATAAGTGAATTTTTTTATTTGTTGTGTAACTGGTGAATCGTAAATCAAAGCAATTTCATCTCCAAAACCATCTTCGATATGTTTATCTAGACATAAATAACAAGCGTTTAATTCTCCATCAGCAAACCATTCTGGATATCCATTTTCGTTATCTGATAAGATTTTTGTTGGTTCACTGAACCATTTGATGTTTTGAGCTTGTTTTTTCCAAAAATTTTCGGGATTTGAAATACTTTCTGAATAAAATTCGTTGTAAGTCATTTTTGTGTTTGTAGTTAGTAAGTTAGGTTTATTATGTTTTGTTTTATAAAGCTTAAATATGCAATTAATTATAAGTTAAAGCAAATGTTAGTTGTTTTTTTCTTGTTTTTTAACATTGTTGTTCTTTTTATATGAATTGATTTTAATAAAAATTTTGGTTATGGAGAAAACACAATTTTTTTAAAGATAATTCTTCTTATAAAAATTAACTGTTTTGTACTTTTGAAAGAAAAACAATGAAATTTATTAAGACGTATATTTTACTGATGTTTGGTATGATATTTCTATTTCTAGGATGTGGTGAAAAATCACAAGTTGATATTAAAAATCTGGGAGATTTTAATATCGTAAATGTAATGAGTGAAGATAAATATGCTGAATTGCAATCGAATTATAAAGATTTGAATCTTACGGATGCTGTTTCCGAGGATGATTATTCGTTTTATTCTTATATTTCACTTCGTCCCAATCGAACTTATACTTTTTTATTAGGTAATCAATATATGTTTGGAACTTATGAATTTAAAAATGACGAATTGATATTGTCTCCAAATGAAGGCGAAAATATACATTTAAAAATAAAAGATGTTACAGAGCAAAGTATTCAATTGCACGGCGATTTTAAAGATTTTAAAAGTGACTTCTTAGTTATTGTTGACGGTAAATCTACTTTTTATTTAAATCTAAGATCCGAAATTTCTGTTGATAATGTTGCTTATGATTATCGTTCTACAGAATTAAATAAATGGCGAATTAAACCAACTGCACCAGAATCGGTTTATGAAATTAAAGAACGTTTGTTGAATAATTTAAATTATATCGCTTCGTATATGTATGCGAATCAAATGGCGCAAAAAGAAGTGATTAATGTTAAAGGAATTCGTTCTCCGTTTTTACACGCAGCTAATGGTGTGTTTTTATATGAATGGAAAGAAGTTGATAATTATTGGAAGCTAATTTTTTATGATGAAAAAGATGCTAAACAAGCTTATAAAATGTTGAAGCTAAATTTTGATAGACATTACGATGTTCCACAAACGAATGATTGGCTTTATTTGAATGAATATCTTATTCGTGAATTGATAAAAAATGTTGAAACTTCTATTGTGGTTGAACCTGAAAAGTAGTAGGATTGGTTAACTCCGACAAAGTTTAAAACTTTGTTGGAGTTTTTTATTAATATCGGATTGTGAAATTAGTACGAATACGCAAAAGGGATGGAAGATTTGTTTGAGCTCTTTTGCAAATTTTCAATTTGCGAAAAGCGAGTGCGGACAGCCCGACCTGTAACGCAGTGGAAGGATTTGCCCAAAAAAAAACGGACATCAATATTGACATCCGTTTTACAATAACTATATAAAAAAAATTATTTTCTCTTTACATTTACTGCCATTAATCCTTTTTGACCACGTTCTACTTCGAAAACAACTTCGTCATTCTCACGAACGTTATCTAATAAACCTGTAGTGTGAACAAAAACATCAGAACCACCATTTTCTGGAGTAATGAATCCGAATCCTTTAGATTCGTTAAAAAATTTTACTGTACCTTCTTGCATTATGCAAATAATTAAATTAAGCCACAAAGATAGGTTTTATTTTTATATGTTTTGATTTATTTTTTGTTTTTTTTAGAAATGTTTAAAAAAATGATAAAATTACATTCTGTTTTATTTAGTGTTTTTAATAGAATTGGTTTTTTTGTTGTGTTTTTTTAATTGTAATAAGTCAATAAAAAAAGCGTTTCCGATTGAACGAAAACGCATTTATATTTGATGTTTAAAAGAGATTAAACGTGTAATGCTCTATTTTCAGTTGCAGCTAAAGCGGCTTCTTTGATAGCTTCTGCGAATGTTGGGTGCGCGTGAGACATACGAGTGATATCTTCTGCAGATGCTCTGAATTCCATTGCTACAACAGCTTCAGCAATTAAATCTGCAGCACGAGCTCCAACGATGTGCATTCCTAAGATTTCATCTGTAACTTTATCTGCTAAGATTTTTACAAATCCGTCTGTGTCAGCAGATGCACGAGCACGTCCTAATGCTTTGAATGGGAATTGTCCAACTTTGTATTCTTTTCCTTCAGCTTTTAATTGCTCTTCTGTTTTTCCAACTGCAGCAACTTCTGGCCAAGTGTAAACAACACCAGGAATTAAGTTATAATCGATATGAGGTTTTTGACCTGCTAATTGTTCAGCTACTAAAACGCCTTCTTCTTCTGCTTTGTGAGCTAACATTGCACCACGAACAACATCTCCAATTGCGTAGATGTTTGAAGCTGTAGTTTGTAAATGATCGTTTACTTCAATTTGACCTCTTTCTGTTAATTTAACTCCAGCTTTTTCTGCGTTTAATCCGTCTGTGTAAGGACGACGACCTACAGAAACTAATGAGTAATCTCCTTCTAAAGTGATGATTTCTCCTTTAGCATTTTCAGCTTTAACGATAACTACATCTCCGTTGCGTTCAACACCTTGAACTTTGTGAGAAGTGTAAAATTTCATTCCAGCCTTTTTAAGAACTTTAGTAATTTCTTTAGAAACAGCTCCGTCCATTGTTGGTAAAACGCGGTCTGCGAATTCAACTACAGAAACTTGAGAACCTAAACGTAAATATACTTGTCCTAATTCTAATCCAATAACTCCACCACCAATGATGATTAAATGTTTTGGAACTTCTTTTAATTTTAAAGCTTCAGTTGAAGTAATGACTCTTTCTTTATCAATTGAAATAAAAGGTAAAGAAGATGGTTTTGATCCTGTAGCAATAATTGTATTTTTTGCTTCGATAGTTTCAGAAGAACCGTCGTTCTTAGTTACCTTAATTGTTGTAGCACTTTCGAAAGAACCTAATCCTTCAAAAACAGTGATGTTATTTTTATCCATTAAAAATTTAACACCACCAGAAGTTTGGTCTACAACTGCTTGTTTGCGAGCAATCATTTTCTCTAAGTTTACTTTAACTTCTCCAGAAACTTCAATTCCGTGGTCAGCAAAATGCTGAATTTCTTGGAAATGGTGAGATGAAGCTAATAATGCTTTTGAAGGAATACATCCTACGTTTAAACATGTTCCACCTAAAGTTGAATATTTTTCGATAATAGCAGTTTTCATCCCTAATTGTGCGCAACGAATTGCAGCAACATATCCACCAGGACCAGAACCAATTACAACTACGTCAAATGAGCTCATAATATTTTTATTTATGTTGTGTTTAAAATTTTAAATCACACAAAATTACAACAATAAAATAGTTTGATAAAGTTTTTGTATCAAGAAATAAAAAAAAGTGATTGAAAAACAATCACTTTTAATTTTTACAATAATTTGTATTGGGTTGAGTTTTTAATTTCACCGATAGTAAATAAACTATGTGAGCTTAAAACTTCGTCCATACTCGTTAATTTTGACAACATGAATTCTCTGTAAGCTTCCATGTCTTTTACGCCAATTTTTAGAATGTAATCATAGTCACCGCTGATGTTATAGCATTCTAAAACTTCTTGTAAATCATTAATTTTTTTCTCAAATTGAATGATTGCTTCTTTTGAATGTGTTTTTATCTTTATCATTGATAAAACAACAAAACCTCTATTGACTTGATTACGGTCTATGATTGCTACATATTTAGAAATCACATTAGTTTTTTCTAGTTTTTTCACGCGTTCATATACCGCTGTAGTTGATAATCCCAACACTAATGCTAGTTCTCTAGTGGTTTGTTTGCAATCTTCTTGCAAAAGTTCGATAAGCTTGTAATCGATTGAATCTAATTTCATCTGTTTCTTTTTTGATTATTTAATAAGTTAAGTTGGTTTATTAATAAGTGGTTAAATTATTAATTATACAAATTTTACGGAAAAATTTTTGATATTCCAAAAAAAAAACTTTCTTATTTCATAAATTTTAAGTTTTTTTGCACTAAATAACAAATCTAAAAAACTATTTTTATGTTTAATCCTGCAGATAAAATCCAAGATTTACAATACTTCGGTGAGTTCGGTGGTGTAAATCCTTCAATTTCAGATTCATCTACTTATACCTTCTTGTCAGCAAAGACTATGTTCGACACTTTTGAAGGCAACACAGATGGATGCTATTTATATTCTCGTCATTCATCTCCGAGTAATTTATATCTTTCAGATGCTTTAGCGGCAATGGAAAATACAGAAGCAGCTCATGTAACAGCTTCAGGAATGGGAGCGATTACAGCCGTTATTATGCAATACTGTAAAAACGGAGACCATGTCGTTTCTAGTAGAACTATTTACGGAGGAACGTATGCTTTCTTGAAAAACTATACGCCACAATTTGGTATTTCTACAACTTTTGTTGACATCACAAAAATTGATGTGATTCTTAACGCAATTACAGAAAATACAAAAATCATTTATTTAGAAACGGTTTCAAATCCATTATTGGAAGTAGCTGATATCAAGAAAATTTCTGAAATCGCTCACAAACGTGGAATTAAAGTTGTGGTTGATAACACATTTTCACCACTTTCTGTAACTCCAAGTTTGTTAGGTGCAGATGTTACCATTCATAGTTTAACAAAATATATCAACGGAAGTAGTGATACAGTTGGAGGTGTAATTTGTGGAACTCGTGATTTTATTAATGCTTTAAAAGATGTAAATTCAGGTTCTTGTATGTTGTTAGGTGCAACGATGGATAGTTTACGTGCTTCAAGTATTATGAAAAACTTACGTACATTACATATTCGTATGAAGCAACATTCATTCAACGGGTTGTATTTAGCTGGTCGCTTTGAAGAATTAGGACTTAAAACGGTTTATCCAGGATTAACATCACATCCAAGTCATTCGTTGTTTAAATCGATGTATAATGAGAATTACGGATTTGGTGGAATGATTACCATCGATGCTGGTTCATTAGAAAAAGCAAATGCTTTAATGGAATTGATGCAAGAACGTAACTTAGGATATTTAGCGGTAAGTTTAGGTTTCTACAAAACCTTATTCAGTGCGCCAGGTTCATCTACAAGTTCAGAAATTCCAATGGATGAACAAAAAGAAATGGGCTTGTCTGAAGGATTAGTTCGTATCTCAATTGGTTTAGACGAAAACATTGAGCGCACGTACCAAAGCATGGTTGCTTGTATGAAAGAAGTTGGTGTTCTATAAACCAATTTTCAAATAATATTTTAAAGAGTTTTGAAGTTTCGGTTTCAAAACTCTTTTCTTTTTTTGGGGCAATCCCTTCCACTGCGTTACAGGTCGGGCTGTACGCACTCGCTTTTCACAAATTGAAAATTTGCAAAAGAGCTCAAACAAAGCTTCCATCCCTTTTGCAAAACGTTTTGTACATGGATTTTATTTGTATATTTAATTCTTAAAGCTTTTTTATGAATTATATTTTGAAATCATTCTGCAATTTCTTTCTTGTGTTTTCAATGTTAAGTTGTAATTCAGATAAAGAAAAACTACAATTAGAAAATCATATAAAAAAATCCCTCAAACGTTTTGCTTGAGGGATATTTTTATGATTTTATTTCGTTATATCTATTTGCTCTTTTAAAAGTTCCTAAGTCGTTAAAACGAATGCCATTCGCTTTCATAACTTCGTGTGCTTTTTTACGAGCAATATGTCTAATATAAAATGTTTCGTTAACAACAAAATGATGAATCGCGTGTGTCCAACCAAAGAAGAAACAAAATAACTGAAACGGAAATGTCCACCAAACGTTTAAAACTTGTGTTTGTTCAATAACGTTTCCTTTTTCAACATCTCCAAAATAATGTAAATTCGAAGTGATAAAATGTAAACAGAATTGACGTAGTAAATTCGGTAATAAAATGATATAAATCAATGGATTTGTATAATCTAATATCGAAGTTAAAAACTCTGGAAACAAAATTTGCGTTGCGAAATTTGCGTTTAAAAAGTTGACTAATAAATCTGCCGTAAAAATGTATAATATTACGTGAGAGATAATCGTTAAAGGAATCAATCCTAAAAAACCGTATAATTTAATTTTATGAGCAGTTTCGTATTTTAAATTTCCGTTTTGAACTTCACGTTTGATGTCGCCAAACAAACTATAAATGCGTAATAAATTTCCTACAACTAAATCTGGAGTAAAAAGTAAACGTTTCAAGTTCCATTTTTCTCCATTGGTAACGCCACGTTCTTCAATATCATGCAAAGTTCCAGAGAATCGATGATGGTGGTAATGTAAGGTTCTTCTAAACCATGGATTCAAAGTTAACGGACGTAAAATCCAAACTCCAAAAAGCATAATGTTATGTACCACTTTATTTTCTTTGAAATACATATAATGAATTAAATCGTGTTCTAATTCATGTAGAATTCCAAATAAAAAAGCATTTACTAAAATTAAAATCCACCCAGGGACAATATTTATGTACCATAAATACCCCATAAAAAGAGAAAGACCAGCTGCTAAAAAAAATATTGCAAAGCCAATAGCATTCTGTTCTTTTAGAATCGGATAGCGTAATTTTAAATTTGCATATGATTCAGAAATTTCTCTACGTATTAAACTTGTTCGTTGTTTATGCGTCACAATTATTGAATTTTAATTCGTTGCAATTTACTGATTTATTAGCTATTCATATGCGATTTTTCTAACCTTAACTTATTTTTTAGAAATGATAAATAAATTAAGGTTACTAAATTTTATTACTATTATTTTACTAAATTAATTTGATTCTTTCAAATCCTCTTTGTTTTCGATAATATCTATAAACTGAACAGACTTTAGTGAAATGTTTTTCTCCTTAAATGTATTATGAATACTCTTGATTAAATCAGATTTTATCTGAAACATATTTTCTGGTTGAAATGTAATTGCGTTTATTTCATAGGTTGCATTATTGTCATTAAGACTTAGTTGAAAAACGTAAGGAGGTACTTTATCTGTTATTCCTTTGGTGTTTTTGGCAGCTAAAAGTAGTGTTTCTGTAATCAATTCTTCAGAATACATATATCTAACATTGATAACAGTGGAAAGACATAAACCATTTGTTTTACCAATTGATGAATAATTTACTGTAGCTCCTGTTAAAATTGTTGAATTAGGAATAGTTATGTCTTCATTATTAAATGTTTTTAGACGAGTTACTAAAGCATTTTTTTCTATAACAATCCCTGTAATATTTCCGACTTTAATCCAATCTTTTATCTGAAAAGGGCGCATGTATGTAATTACAATTCCTGCAACTGCGTTTGAAATTGCTGACGAAGATCCTATCGAAATTAAAATACCCAAGAATACAGAAATTCCCTGAAAAGATTTGGTTTCAGCTCCAGGTAAATAAGGGAAAATGATAATCAGTAAAAAAACTAAAGTTATAAATCTTAAAATTAGATAAGTTGGTTTTGCCCATTCTTTATAGAAACCGTTAATTTTAATTGTTCCTTTTCCGATCTCAAAAGCAAAATATCGAAATATTTTTAAGGTGTAATTTCCTAATATTAATATGAAAATAATTTTTACCAAATTTGGTAAATAAGCGACAATCGAATCTAATAAAGATTTAATTGGTTCTAATATTACTTGTTGCATCTCATTTGCCCAAGCGCTTGTTTGTGGGAAAATTTTTAATGCAATAGGTAAGGCAGAAAATATAACTATTAAGAATACAAATGCTTTAACTAAAACAAATAATTTTGAAATAAAAGATATTAATTGTTGGTGTTTAAAGACCTGATGTCTTTTGATGGTTAAACCATTTTCAAGAAGTTTTTTATTATTTGTTATCCGATCTCTAAGTTTGTTTAATAATTTGTTAATCAACTTGATTATTAAAATAACAGCAAGGATAATTAAAAAAAATTCCCCTCCACGAATCATTTGGACTTTAAAACTGTTTTGATTTCTTTGATCTTCTACTTTATCACCAATAATTGTTTTGAACTTATTAGCTAGTTCAGTAGGTGTTGCGTTTTCCCAAAGAGCATCTATTTCGTTTACACCGATGATGATTTTACCATCATAAGTAATGATTTCTGTGTTGAAATTATTTTCAATTTTTAGTGAATCTTTATAGAAAAAGGGCGCGTCGTATAAAGCTTCAATTTTTTTTTGGGCAGAACTTGCTCGGTCAAATGCTGAGTATTGACCAACACGTGAATAAATTTTAAAAAGTGTGTCGTTATTCAATACGATTGGCGCGCCATCCGTAATTGCTTTTATTCGATCTATTTCAGCAAGTTTCTTCTTAATTTCTGTTGAATCAACAGTGTTTTTTTTAGATTCGAGATCAATATTGCTATTAAGCATATTCTTGATTTCCTTTGTAAGTATATCAATTCGAAGCGAATCTTTAATTCGAAGATTTCTTACTTCTTTTAATTCATTTTGAATTTTGATGTAATTAGAATCTATTTGGGTGTTTTCTTGAGAAAAACACCCAATAGATATAATTGTAAAAATTACTAAATAAAATAATCTTTGTATCACAGTATCTATTTTTAGTTTAAAGATACTATTTTTTTGATATTAAATGTGATTTAATATTTTTTCTAAAGCCATACCTCGTGAACCTTTAATCAAAATTGTTTTTTCAACGATGGGATTTGTAGTTATGTATTCCGAAAGAGATTCGTAAGATTCAAAAAACAATGACTTTTCATTTTTATTTTTAAAGAAATGTTTGCCAATAAAAAAGGTTTTTAGATTTAGTTTTTGAGCTAAATCAATAATGTTTTGATGTTCTGAATCGCTTTCATTCCCAAGTTCAAACATATCGCCTAAAAACAAAATTTTATTTTTATCGTTTAGTTGAGCGAAGTTTTCAATAGCAACAGTCATGCTGCTTGGGTTTGCATTATAAGCATCAAGTAAGATTTTATTTGAATCTTTTTGAATCCACTGTGAGCGATTGTTTGATGGAAAATAGGATTCAATTGCGTCTTTGATTTCTTCGTCAGAAACGTTGAAGTAATTTCCTATTGTAGCTGCAATTGCAATATTTGTTAAATTGTAAGTTCCTGTTAAATTAGAATGTATAACTGTATTATTCATTTTTAGATTAGCCATAGGTTGTGCTTGCGCCTCTGTGAAACAAACATCTGCAACAATGTCATCAAACGAAAAACTGTAAATTGGTAAATTCATTGTTTTTTCAACTTGAATGGTATCATCTAAATTTACAAAAGCCATTTTGTTCGTGTTTTCTAAATAAGAATACATTTCGCTTTTACCAGATATAACTCCTTCGATTCCTCCAAAACCTTCAAGATGTGCTCGTCCAAAATTGGTAATATATCCGAAATCTGGCTCTGCTATTTTACAAAGTAATTCAATTTCTTTTTGATGATTAGCTCCCATTTCTACAATTCCTAAATCGGTATTTTCATCGAAAGAAAGCAAAGTTAACGGAACTCCTATATGGTTGTTAAGATTTCCTATTGTTGCTTTAGTATTGTATTTTTTTGAAAGTACGCTATAAATTAACTCCTTAGAAGTGGTTTTTCCATTACTTCCTGTCAAAGCTACAATTGGTAAGCCAAGTTGTTTTCTATGGTAATTTGCTAAAAGCTGTAAAGTTTGTAAACTGTCTTCGACAAGAAGCATTTTGTTTGAATCTGTACAAAATTCTTTATTGTCTAAAATAACATATTTAGCTCCTTTGTTTAAAGCTTCTTTTACAAATGTGTTTGCGTCAAAATTCTCTCCTTTCAAAGCTATGAAAAGAGTATTTTCTTGAATGTTTCTAGTATCTGTACAAACGCTATTACATTCTAAAAAGCATTGGTATATTTCTTCAATTCTCATATTTCAAAAATAAAAAAAAGCCCTAAATAAATAGGGCTTTTTCTTGAATTTATATTAACCGCGAGGTTTATTCTTTTTGTTTGTTCCGCCAATCTTAGACATTGCGTTTCTGAATCCAATAAAATCAGTTGCTACAAATTGATCCATATATCTTCTAGTTGCAGGATCTAACCAATAAGCTCTGTCTTTCCAAGATCCACCTTTGTAAACTCTAGATTGATCAGTAATTAAAGATGTTTTTGATACTGCATCATAAGTTCCAATTACATTTCCATTATCGTCATATGTAAAAGTATTATCTGGAGCATTGTAATTACCATCTTTATAAGCGATGGAATTGTCGCTGTTGAAGTTTGTTCTTAAGAAAGTATCACTTTCGCTAACAACAGTTTTTTCAATTTGACCAGGTAATGTTCTTGGACGTAATTTTCCGTTTGGTAAAGTATCGTAAACGATATTTGTTTGTACGATTTGAACTGTTCCATCTGGACCTATAACATTTTTAGTATAAACATTTCCACGGAAGTAGTTGATATCGTTTTCTTCAGAGTTAATCATCGGACGATAAACATCTGCTACCCATTCAGCAACGTTTCCAGCCATGTCATATAATCCCCAATCATTTGGTGGGAATGCTTTAACAGGTGAAGTGTATCCGCCTTGATCAGTTTTCCAACCTGCAACTCCGCCATAATCTCCACGACTTTGTTTGTAGTTAGCTAAATGATCTCCTTTGGTTTTTCTTGCAGAAGTTCTTGTATCTTCAGATCCCCAAGGATATTTTTTTCTACCTTTAGTATTGTTGTATTCTCTGTCATCACGTCTTGCGCCAGCTGCATATTCCCACTCAGCTTCAGTTGGTAAACGGAATTCAGCAGTAAATAATCCAAATGATTGAGTTGCATAAACGTTCTTTTGTCCGTCCTTAGCTTTGTTTCTTACGCCTTTAAAAACAATACTGTCGTTTCCTCCGTATGCTTTATTAGGTGCATTTAAGTAAGCATCTGTTGAGAATGATTGCTCTCCTAAAGCATCTTTAGTTTTAGCATTTTTCTTTAGATATCCAGCTCTTTCTAAATTTAGTTCGTTTACACGATCTGTTCTCCATTTAGAAAAATCATTAGCTTGAATCCAAGAAACACCAACAACAGGGTAATCTGCGTAAGCAGGATGTCTTAAATACGTGTTCGTAAGAGTTTCAGTAAAACCTAATTTATTTCTCCATACCAATGTATCTGGTAATGCCGATTGGTAAATACCACGATATTGAGGCTCAGAAATAGGATAAACTTGTTTAATCCAATATAAGTACTCAGTGTACATCATATTAGTAACTTCGGTTTCATCCATATAAAAAGACTGAACATATTGTTGAGTAGAAGCATTGTTCCATTCTCCCATTACGTCTTCTTGCAGTCTTCCCATAGTAAAAGTTCCACCTTCAACCTCAACCATACCATATGGTGTTTGTTGACCATTATAGTTTGTGTTGTATTGGAAACCGTCTTTTTTTCCATTAATTTTCCAGCCAGTAGCTGAAGAGTTTCCTACGGTACTGTTGTTGCTACAACTAGTTAAACTCACTGAAGCAAACATAGCTGCAATCAGTTGTAATGTCATAAGTTTATTAATCTTCATCATTAAAAGTAGGTAATAAATTTCGTTGCAATATAATAATTAACGTTTGATTAGCAATATCTAAATTAAATTTATTTACAAAAAGTTATTATTTTAAATAATAATTAGATGAATCAATGCGTTTGTTTATTGTATTATTAATATTTTGAGTTGATAAATATAGGAATGTTTTTTTTATAATTGTTGTCTTTGTGTTAAAAAAAACTAAATTTCTTCTTTTTGGTTAAAATTGGAAATTTATATTTAATTTTATAAGTTAGTTATACTGTGGTCAATTTGGCTTATTTTAAAGTCTTTTTTGATCAAAAAAATGTTTATGAATTAATATATTCATTAAAATATGAAAAAAATATTTTTAATTACTTCGCTTTTTTTGTCGTTTTTGGGTTTTGCTCAGAGCGGAAAATCAACTTTAAAGTGGAATAATGAACTTAATATAAATTCGAAATCTACGAATATTGTTCCTCAATTTCAGACAGAGAATTATTATTATAACATGGCTTCTAAAGAAATTCAATATTCTGAATTGATTAAAGAAAATCAGCCAGTTGACGAAAAATCATTTAAAATATCTAATGTTGTTTATGAAAATATCGATTTAAATAAATATAAAGATATTGCAAAGGATAAAATTTCTTCTGAAATTAAATTCAGTGTTCAAAATTCAAAAGCAGATGGACAAAACAATGTTTTATTGGTTTTAAATCCTATTGTGAAATCTGGCAATTCGTTTAAAAAGATTGTGTCTTTCGATTACACTTATCAAAACCGACCGAATTATGGAAACGCTTCAAGACGTGATATTGCAACTGCTAATTCTGTTTTAGCAACTGGGGATTGGTTTAAATTTAAAATTGATCAAAATGGTGTTTATCGGTTAGATAAAAATTTTCTAACACAATTGGGAATTCCTAGCTCTGTAGATCCAAGAACCATTAAAATTTATAGTCATGGTGGAAAACCACTTCCGTTAAAAAATAGCGATAATTTATATTATGATATTCCAGAAATTGCAATACAAGTTGAAGGAGAAGCAGATGGGCAATTAAATGATTCTGATTATATTCTATTTTATGGAAAAGGAATTTATGGTTGGGATGAAGTAAATTTATCTCATATTAATATATATGATGAAAATGCTTATTATTATATAACTTATGGAGGGAATCAAGGTAAGCGTATTTCTAATGTAACTCAACCTTCAGGAAATGCCTCAGTAAATTATAATTCTTTTGATGATCGTGTTTTTCATGAAAAAAATAGAGTAACAATTGGAAATTTAAGTCGTAAATGGTTTGGTGAAGTTTTTAATGTGAATAATCAACAAAATTTCACGTTTGAATTACCAGGAATTATTAATTCTGAGCCAGTTTCGTTGACTTCTGTTGTAGCTGCTAGTTCGCCAAATGTATCGAGTTTTACTTTTACTGTAAACAATCAAAATGCTGGAATGGTTTCGTTGGGTGGTGTTTCAGCAGATTTTTATGCAAATGAGGGTTTTTTAAGAAGTGATGTTAATTTAACAGGAACGACTGCTGTTGTTGGTGTTAATTATAATAACGGTGGAGTTCCTTCTGCAAATGGTTATTTAGATTATATTGCTTTAGATTATAAAAAACGTTTAGAAGGTTATGGTAAGCAATTTGGATTTAGAGTTGACGATGCGGCTACTCAAATCGGAATTGGAGCTTTTAATTTTACTAATGCAAGTGGTATTTCTAATGTTTGGGATGTTTCCGACCATCAAAATGTAAGGAACGTTACCTCAAATACATCCAATTCATTTTCTTTTAAAGCTTCATTAGGTGAAATTAAAGAATATCAAACGGTTGTGCCAGCGAATTATTACAATCCAATCATGATTAGTAATCCAAGGGTTGCAAATCAGAATTTAAAGGGGACTATTTTCGCAGATGGCAATGTTGATTATTTAATAATTACGTCACCTGATTTACGTGCTTCTGCTGAACGTCTGGCTCAGTTTCATAAAATGAATTCAAATTTAAATGCTAAAGTTGTTACTGTTAATACGATTTATGAAGAATTTTCTTCAGGTCAACAAGATGTTTCAGCGATTAGAAATTTTGTTCGATATGTTTATATGAATGCACCGGATCCGAATCGAAGAGTGAAGTATTTGAACATGTTTGGTGATACAAATAACGATTATGTAAATGAATTATCTAGTGAGAATAAAGTGCCATCTTTTTATTATTTAAATCCTTCTTGGCAGGGTAATGGGAATTTTCATACCCAAACATCTTTTGTTACTGATGATTTTTATGTTTTGATGGATGATGAAGAAGGTTATATTATTGGTCAAAATTATTCGGGACTAGATATTGCTGTTGGAAGAATGACAGTTGGAAATTCTCAACAAGCGAATCAAACAATCGATAAAGTGATTAATTATCACAAAATTGAAAATGCAGGACGATGGAGAAATAATTACGTTGCACTAGCTGATGATGTAGATGTAGCTGATGATTTTCGACTTCAAAAAACTTTAAATGAAATGGTTGAAGCTCTTGAGACTTATAAACCATTTTTCAATATCAATAAAATTTATACGGATGCCTATGTGCAAGAAATAACTCCTGGAGGTGCGCGTTATCCAAAAGCAAAAGCTGATTTTATTCAAGCGATAAATAATGGTGCTTTAATGGTGAATTATCTAGGTCATGGCGCTGAGTATGGGTTAGCGCAAGAACGTTTGTTAGAAGCTTATGATATTGATGGTTTAAGAAATGGAGATAGGTTGCCACTTTTTGCCATTATTACTTGTGAATATACACGTTTTGATAATCCGAATGATTTATCTGGGGGTGAACGTTTGTTTCTAAAACCAGATGGAGGTGCTATAGGTTTAATTGCAACAACTCGTAAAATTACTGTTACAAATGCTAACCTATTTACAAAAGATTTATCTGAAGTTTTGTTTAGTTATCATTCAAATGATTATCCGTCGATTGGTGAAGCTCTTCGTTTGACTAAAAATCAATTTTCATCAAATGAAAAGGCTGTTGTTTTTTGCATTGGTGATCCTGCTCTTAAATTGGCAATTCCAAAACCTAAAGTTGAGTTGACTCATATAAATAATGTGCCAATTTCTTCAACAGCACCTGCTTTGAGGGCTTTGGATTTAATTAAATTAGGTGGAGAAGTAACAGATGAAAATGGGAATTTACTAACTAATTTTACGGGTGATTTAGCAGTGCAGATTTTTGATAAGGATATTGAACGGAGAACATTAGGAAACGATGGGGTTCCGATGTATATGGATTTTAAAACTTTAGGTGAAACTATTTTTAGAGGAAATGCTTCTGTAGAAAACGGAAAATTTGAAATTGAATTTGTTGTTCCAAAAGATATTCGAATTCCTCTTGGTGAAGGTAAAGCGAGTTTTTATGCTTTAAAAAATGGAACTGTTTTAGATGATTATACAGGTGATAATAAAGTGATTAGAGTTGGAGGAGTAAATGAAAATGCAGCTCAAGACAATAATCCGCCAACTTTACAGTTATATATGAATGATGAGTCATTTATTTCTGGTGGAATCACAAATGCGTCTCCTTTATTATTAGTTAATTTGGAAGATGATAATGGAATGAATACAGCAAGCGGGATCGGTCATGATATCGTTGCAATTCTAGATGGAAATGAAAATGAACCTTTCGTTTTGAATGATTATTACGAAACTGAGGCAAATAATTTCAGAAAAGGAATTGTGAAATTTCCTTTCGCTAATTTAGAAAAAGGACTACATACATTGACAGTCAAAGCTTTTGATGTCTATAACAACATGGCTGTTGGAGATATCGAGTTTATTGTTGCTGGAAACGAAAGCTTGGAAATTGATCGTGTATTGAATTATCCAAATCCATTTGTGAATTATACAGAGTTTTGGTTCCAACACAATAGACCGGCTGAGCCGTTGCAAGTTCAGGTTCAGATTTTGACAGTAACAGGAAAAATAGTAAAAACAATAAACCAGATTATCACAACAGACGGATTCTTATCGCGAGATATTACTTGGGACGGAAAAGATGATTTTGGTGATCGAATAGGAAAAGGAGTTTATATTTATAAGCTTAAAGTGAAATCTACAATCACCGGACAACAAGCAGAGAAAATAGAAAAGCTTGTGATTTTGTAAGATTGTATTATATTTGTATAATTAACATAGTGAACGAATGAGAAAAATATCTATATTATCTTTTTGTGCAATTTTAGGACAAGGAGTATATGCCCAACAAGAAATAACATTACCAGATTTATATCTTTCACAAGGAATGGCTCCAATTACAACCGGAGTTCCTTTCTTGCTAATTAACGCAGATGCTCGTTCTGCAGGTATGGGAGATATGGGTGTTGCTACTAGTCCAGATGCTTTTTCTCAGCAACACAATGCTGCGAAATATGCTTTCTCAGAAAAGCAACAAGGTTTTGCAATTAGTTATACGCCTTATATGGCAAGTATTGCAAGCGATATTTCATTAGCTCAATTAAATTATTTTAATAAACTTAATGAAAGAAGTGCTATTGCTGCAAGTTTTCGTTATTTCGGAATGGGGGATATTGAATTAATGGAGTCTTTTGGTGCGATTCCTGTAACGGTTTCTCCAAATGAGTTAGCTTTAGATGTTTCAGGTTCGTTGAAATTATCTGAAACTTTTTCAGGAGCTGTTACATTACGTTATATTAGTTCAAATTTAAAAATTCCTTCAAGTAATGAATCTGGTGCTGCAAGTGCGGTTGCAGTTGATATTGCAGGATATTATCAATCAGAAGTTATGCGAAATAATGGTTTTGATGGTCGATTAAGAGCTGGTTTTGCAATTCAGAATATGGGTCCTAAAATCAAATATACAGATGATCAATTTTCAGAAAATTTCTTACCAACAAATTTGAGATTAGGAGTTGGTTATGATTTTATTTTAGATCAATATAATAAAATTTCTGCTTACGGAGAAGTTACTAAATTGATGGTTCCTTCTCATCAATATCCGAGTTATATTGATGCAAATGGAAATGGTGAGCAAGATGCAAATGAACCTACTAATTGGCACAGAAACGAATATCGTGAGAAAGGATGGTTCGGTGGAATGTTTAGTTCTTTTGGCGATGCGCCAGGTGGTTTCAGTGAGGAATTAAAGGAGTTTACTTGGTCTTTAGGAGGTGAATATTGGTATCAAGATTCGTTTGCTTTCCGTTTAGGATATTTCCATGAAAGTGAGATGAAAGGTGCACGTCAATATGCTACTTTAGGAGCGGGCTTTAGATATAATATTGTAAATATTGATGTTTCGTATTTGTTTGCAACAGGAGCGACGCAAAATCCGTTAGAGAATTCATTGAGATTTTCTTTGACATTTAATTTTGGTAAAAATAATTATAAATAATATTTAGTTTTAAAAGATAAAAAATCCAAACTCATTTCAAGTTTGGATTTTTTTGCCTCAATACTTTTTTTATGAAGGAAATTAAAATAGATGTAGCTTTTAAGGTATATTCTTCAATTGATGAATTGGAAGGAAAAGAGAAAGATTTAATGTTGGAAGCTGTTGAAATTCGTAAGAAAGCTTATGCTCCGTATTCTAAATTTAGAGTTGGTGCTGCGATTTTATTAGAAAGTGGGCGAATTATTACAGGTTCAAATCAAGAAAATGCAGCTTATCCATCTGGATTATGTGCTGAGAGAACTGCTATTTTTTATGCAGGAGCAAATTTTCCGAACGAAAAAATTTTAGCAATTGCAATTTCAGCATGTTCAGATTTGAAAATTACAAATGGTCCGATTCCGCCATGTGGTTCTTGTCGTCAATCTATGTTTGAATATGAGGTTAAACAAGAAACTCCAATAAAATTATTTTGTATGGGTGGAGTAGGTGAAGTTATAGAGTCGGATTCGGTAGGTAATATTTTACCGTTTCATTTTGACAAATCAGTGTTGTAGATTTTAAATTAATTGAATTTAGTAGAATAAAAAAAGCAATTCGTAAAGAATTGCTTTTTTTTTGTGACCTCGACTGGATTCAAACCAGTAACCTCTTGAGCCGTAATCAAGTGCGCTATTCAGTTGCGCCACGAGGCCGTGTTGAAAAAATAAAATGTCTAAAGAAAAAAAAGTTGTGACCTCGACTGGATTCAAACCAGTAACCTCTTGAGCCGTAATCAAGTGCGCTATTCAGTTGCGCCACGAGGCCTTTTTTCTTTAAAACAAATTTTGTGACCTCGACTGGATTCAAACCAGTAACCTCTTGAGCCGTAATCAAGTGCGCTATTCAGTTGCGCCACGAGGCCATTTGTTTTGTTTTTCAACGGTGCAAATATACTCACGTTTTTAAACTCTCGCAAGTAAATGGCTTAAAAAAGTTGAACTTTTTTTTATTCAGTTTCTAACTATCTCGTTTTTAATTCATATCGATTTTTTAAATAAATTAAACACTAATGTTTCTTCTTATACTTATCTTTGTCACAACTTAATGGAAATTAAATCTAAGATGTTTAGTTATCTAAAATTTTGGTTGAAATCATCAAACCAACATGGATTGCATTCACCTTTTGTTTATAATTATTTAACAAAAGGGCTGTATGAAGTAAAAAATCAATCAGACAAAAAACAATTAAATTGGATACTAAAATCCATAAATTACTTTAATCCTAATAAGATTTTTGTTTGTGATGCATTAAAGAATCAACATGTTCAATTTCATCAAATACAAACTGAATTTTTTGAAGATGCCGATTTAATTTTTATAAATTCTAATTCAGGATTTGATTTAGATGAGTTAATTAGTAAAATGAATTCTGAACAATTGTTGTTTATTTGTAATGAAAAATACCAAAGTGCATTGCAAAGAAAATTACAAAACGATGATTCTGTAATTGTTTTGGTTGATTTTTATGTAGGAAGTTTGATTTCTAAACGAACTGAACAATTAAAACAAAATTTCTTCTTAAGATTGTAACAATTAAAGAGTTTTGACTACTTATTAAATAAATAGTGGCTATGAAAAACCTTATTATAAAAATTTCAGATATTAAACGTGATTTTGCTCTAGGAAGCGAAATTGTTTACGTTTTAAAAGGAGTTGATTTGGAAATTGAAAAAGGAGAATATGTCGCTTTGATGGGGCCGTCTGGTTCAGGAAAATCAACATTAATGAATATTCTCGGATGTTTAGATACTCCAACTTCTGGAAATTACACTTTGAATGGTAAGGATGTTAGTGAAATGGATGAAAAAAGTTTAGCCGAGATTCGTAATAAAGAAATTGGTTTTGTATTTCAAACTTTTAATCTTTTGCCTAGAACTACTGCTCTGGATAATGTGGCTTTGCCAATGATCTATGCTGGTAAATCTAAATCTGAAAGAAATGAACGCGCAGCTGAGGTGTTAGAGCAAGTTGGTTTAGGAGATCGAATGGATCATCATCCAAATCAGTTATCTGGAGGTCAGCGTCAACGTGTAGCTGTTGCTCGTGCATTGGTCAATCATCCTTCTATTATTTTAGCAGATGAACCAACAGGTAACTTAGATAGTAAAACTTCTGTTGAAATTATGATGTTGTTTGATGAAATTCACGCAAAAGGAAATACAGTAATTTTAGTAACTCACGAAGAAGATATTGCGGCTCATGCGCATCGAATCATACGTTTACGTGATGGTGTGGTCGAAAGTGATAATCGAATTAAATAAAAATATGAAAGTTTATACAAAAACAGGTGACAAAGGAACTACTGCTTTGTTCGGTGGAACACGAGTTCCAAAATATCATTTACGAATTGATAGTTACGGTACTGTTGATGAATTGAATTCGTACATTGGTTTGATTCGTGATCAAGAAATCAATCAACATTATAAAGAAATTTTGATTGATATTCAGGATAAACTTTTTACGGTTGGTGCAATTTTGGCAACGGATCCAGAGAAAGCAATCTTGAAAAATGGTAAAGAACGTTTGAATATTCCTAAAATTTCTGAAGAAGAAGTTGCTCAACTAGAAACTGAAATTGACGCAATGGAATCGGAGTTACCGCCTATGACTCATTTTGTTTTGCCTGGTGGACATACAACGGTGTCATATTGTCATATTGCTAGATGTGTTTGTCGTAGAGCAGAGCGCTTAGCAACTGAATTAAATGACATGGAACCGACAGATTTAATGGTTTTAAAATATCTAAACCGTCTTTCTGACTATCTTTTTGTGTTGGCACGAAAGTTGTCCTTTGACTTAAAAGCAGATGAAGTGAAATGGATTCCTAAAAAGACCGAATAACTCGATTTGTTAAGTCGTTCTTAAATTTCATTTAATATTGCAAAAAAAAACTTGGAAATCTAAGTTAAAAAATTATTTTTGCATTAAAATATAAATAAAGTAGAGATGTATTGGACATTAGAATTAGCGTCATATTTAAGTGATGCCCCTTGGCCAGCAACTAAAGATGAATTGATTGATTATGCTATCAGAACTGGTGCACCTTTAGAAGTTGTTGAAAATTTACAATCTATTGAAGATGAAGGAGAAATCTATGAATCAATGGAAGAAATTTGGCCTGATTATCCTTCAGACGAAGATTATCTTTGGAACGAGGATGAATATTAGTAAAGAAATATAAGAAAAAGTCTCCTTTACAGCGAGGCTTTTTTGTTTATATATAACGGATTTTTAATTAATTAAAATTGTATTTATGAGTATCATAAATAGTATCCTAAAGGCCTTTGTTGGTGACAAATCTCAAAAAGATGTCAAAGCAATTAGACCAATAGTTGAAAAAATTAACTCGTACCAATTGTCATATGAAACTTTATCACATGACGAATTACGTGCTAAAACAGTTTATTTTCAAGATAAAATTAAGCAAGCTAGAGCAGATCAAGATGCGAAAATCGCTTCTTATCGCGAAGAGTTAGAAAAAACTTCTGACATCGATAAAAGAGAAACGCTTTACGCTTCTATTGATACACTTGAAAAAGAAGCTTATGATTTATCTGAAAAAACATTATTAACTATTTTACCAGAAGCTTTTGCTGTTGTTAAAGAAACGGCCCGTCGTTTTTCTACAAATACTGAATTAGTTGTTTCTGTAAGTCAAAAAGATATCGATTTTGCTAATAGAAAAGCAAATGTTGTTATTGACGGAGATAAAGCAATTTGGAATAGTACTTGGGAAGTTGCAGGTAAAATGCTTACTTGGAACATGATTCACTACGATGTGCAAATGATCGGTGGAACAGTTATTCACCAAGGGAAAATTGCGGAAATGCAAACGGGTGAAGGTAAAACGTTAGTTTCTACTTTACCTATTTACTTAAACGCATTGACAGGAAACGGAGTTCATGTAGTTACAGTAAATGATTATTTAGCTAAACGTGATAGTATTTGGAATGCTCCTTTATTTGAATTCCATGGTTTAACTGTTGATTGTATCGATAATCACCAACCTAACTCTCCACAACGTAGAGCGGCTTATCAAGCAGATATTACTTACGGAACAAATAACGAATTTGGTTTCGATTATTTACGTGATAATATGGTTCATTCGCCAGAAGAATTGGTTCAACGTAAACATAACTTTGCAATTGTCGATGAGGTCGATTCAGTTTTAGTTGATGATGCACGTACGCCATTAATTATTTCTGGTCCAGTTCCGCAAGGAGATCGTCATGAGTTTTTAGAATTAAAACCAATGGTTGACAATTTAGTTGCTGTTCAGCGTCAGTTATCAAATACTTTCCTTACAGAAGCTAAAAAATTAATCAAAGCAGGTGATACTAAAAAAGGTGGTTTTAATTTATTAAGAGCTTATCGTGCGTTACCTAAGAATAAAGCATTGATTAAATTCTTATCAGAAGAAGGTGTTAAGCAAATTCTTCAGAAAACAGAGAATCATTTTATGCAAGATAATAATCGCGAAATGCCAAAAGTTGATGAGGCTTTGTATTTTGTGATTAATGAAAAAAACAATCAGGTTGAATTAACAGATAATGGAATCAAGTACCTTTCTCAAGGTATGGATGATCATTTCTTTGTTTTACCAGATATCGGTTCGGAAATTGCTGCAATCGATAAAATGAAAATTTCTCCTGATGAAATGACTGAACGTAAAGAAAAATTATTCCAAGATTTTGGAGTAAAATCTGAGCGTATTCATACATTGACACAATTATTAAAAGCATATTCATTATTCGAAAAAGATTCTGAATATGTAATTGTTGATAATAAAATTATGATTGTTGATGAGCAAACAGGTCGTATTATGGACGGTCGTCGTTACTCAGATGGTTTACATCAAGCAATTGAAGCTAAAGAAAATGTAAAAATTGAAGCTGCAACTCAAACGTTTGCAACTGTTACTTTACAGAATTACTTCAGAATGTACAGTAAGTTAGCCGGTATGACTGGTACAGCAATTACTGAAGCGGCTGAATTATGGGAAATTTATAAATTAGATGTTGTTGAAATTCCTACAAATCGACCTATTTCTCGTGATGATAAAGAAGATTTGATTTTCCGTTCGATCCGTGAGAAATTCAATGCAGTTATTGAAGATGTTACTGAATTGTCAAAAGCAGGTCGTCCGGTATTAATTGGTACAACTTCAGTTGAAAATTCTGAATTATTAAGTCGTATGTTAAAAATGCGTGGTGTACCTCACAACGTTTTAAATGCGAAGTTACACAAACAAGAAGCTCAAATTGTTGAGGAAGCTGGTAAGCCAGGAATTGTAACAATTGCTACAAATATGGCTGGTCGTGGAACCGATATTAAATTGACAGACGAAGTTAAGAAAGCAGGTGGTTTAGCAATTATTGGAACAGAACGTCATGATTCTCGTCGTGTTGACCGTCAGTTACGTGGTCGTGCTGGTCGTCAAGGAGACGTTGGTTCATCTCAATTCTATGTTTCTTTAGAAGATAGTTTAATGCGTTTATTTGGTTCTGAAAAAGTTGCCAAAATTATGGATAGTATGGGATTGAAAGAAGGTGAAGTAATTCAACATTCTTGGATGACTAAATCTATCGAAAGAGCGCAAAAAAGAGTAGAAGAGAATAACTTTGGTGTTCGTAAACGTTTGTTAGAATATGATGATGTTATGAATGCGCAACGTGAAGTTGTTTACAAAAGAAGACGTCATGCTTTACATGGAGATCGCTTAAAGATTGATATCGCAAATATGATTTTTGATGTTTGTGACTTTGTAGTTGAAGGAAATAAAGTAGGTAACGATTTTAAAAACTTTGAATATGCTTTAATCAAACATTTTGGAATTCAATCACCTTTTACTGCAGATCAGTTTGCTAAATCTTCAGATGTTGAATTAACTGATAAGTTATATGAATTTGTATTTAAAAAATACGAAGAGAAATGTAAAAATACAGCAGTAGAAGCTTTAAAAGTAATAACGAATGTTTATGAAAATAACGCTAATCAATTCGAAAGAATGGTTGTTCCTTTTACTGATGGAGTTAAGAATATCAACGTTGTAACGAATTTAGAAAAAGCGTATCAAACAGAAGGTAAATCATTGATTACAGATTTCGAAAAGAACATTACTTTAGCTATTGTTGACGAAGCTTGGAAAAAACATTTACGTAAAATGGATGAATTAAAGCAATCAGTTCAATTAGCTGTTCACGAACAAAAAGATCCGTTATTGATTTACAAGTTTGAAGCATTCAACTTATTTAAGTTAACAATGAATAGTATTAACTCGGATGTAGTTTCATTCTTAATGAAAGCTGACTTACCAGTTCAGAATTCAGAAGAAGTTTCTCAAGAAGCTTAAAAACAAAAAACGCCAGTCAGATGATTGGCGTTTTTGTATGGTTTTATTTTATAAAAAAAGCAACCTTTTACATTTGAAAAAAGGTTGCTTTTTTGTTATTGAACTGCAGGAATACTATCGTTTGAAACTTCAGGTATATAAATTACAGATTCGTTTACAGGAGTTAAAATTTCTGTGATCCATTCAGAAGGTTTATTTGAATCTAAAATAGATTTTTTGTAAATAGAAATTGGTTTTATACTGCTTTTAACGGTTAATTTATTTTCATTTATTCCTTTTTTATTTTCTCCCCAAGCTTTATCACTATGTGAATAATCTCCAGTTAAAGTAGTTTTATAAGCGTGAAAACTTTCTGTTTTTCCGCCAGTAATATCACTGTCTTCATTTGTGAAAATTTCTGTTGTGATTGGAAGGCAAACAGCGTAGTTTACAACTCCAGAACTAAAATTGATATTTTCGAAAATAGTAAAAGGATTTCCGTTGACTTTCAAATCATTTTCAGTACAAAAAAGTTTCATGCTTTTCATAGTTTCGAAAATTTGTTCACTCAAATTTTCGGCAGTACAACTAATCATTTTTTTGATGAAATAGGTTTCGTTTATTAAAATGATACCTTCATTTTTTACAGTGAATTTTGTATATTCTTCAATTAAATGATGATTGATGCTGTTTAAAGTTTTTTCAAATATTGGTCCGTTTATATTTTCGATTCCACCTTGAAAAAAAGCTTTAAATTTGGTTATGAAATCCATTTTTCCTTCAACTTCTAAAGTTACCAAAGTACCTTTTTTGGTTGATTTTAATTTCCATTTTAAAGTTGATTCAATATCGTCTTGATTAAGATTTAGAATCAAACTATCACTCGGGAAAACATCTGTGATTTTTATTGAACTATTTTTCCAATGAATTTCGGCATCTTTTCCTTTGCTTATAGAATCTAAAGTAAAAGGAGTAGTTTCTTCATTGAAAACTTGCCACTGTTCATAGTTTTTTAAATTGTTTAAATAATTAAAAACAGTGTATTTGGGTAAGTTAATTTCTTTCTCTTTTGAAATGGTATAATTACTGTTTTGAGTTGCAATAAAAACGGTAAGCGCAATTACGGACAAAACAATAAAAAAGAAAATGTATTTTAAGATTTTCATAGCTTTTAAATTTATCTTTTTTATTAAAAAA